>NZ_OZ040189.1:0-608000 GCF_964048965.1 Tenacibaculum sp. 190130A14a
TGTTTAGTGTTTAGTGTTTAGTGTTTAGTGAAATAACAAAGTTTTAATTTTTAATGATTAGTTTTGAGTTAAAAATTAAATATTAAAGAAAGTATAGTTCAAAAAAAGAGTTTTCAGTTTTCGTTAAAAGTAATTTCTCTATACAAAAAACTACAAAAAGAAAAAGAGTTTATAATTTCAAAACAAGTGTTAAGAAGTGGAACTTCTATAGGAGCAAATATTGAAGAAGCTCTTGCAGGACAGAGCAAGCGCGATTTTATAGCAAAGATGTCCATTTCTTCAAAAGAAGCACGAGAAACAAAATATTGGTTACGATTACTAAAAGAAAGTGATTTAACAAAAATTAATGTTACGAACTTACTTAATGATATACATGAACTCATAAAGTTATTAACGGCAATTGTAAAAACGTCGCAACAAAATCTAACTAAGAACTAAGAACTAAGAACTAAGAACTAAGAACTAAGAACTAAGAACTAAGAACTAAGAACTAAGAACTTAAAAATGAACAATTTTACCCACATAAACGAACAAAACCAACCTAAAATGGTCAATGTTTCTGATAAAAAAATCACGAAACGAGTTGCTATTGCCAAAGCCACCATGTTTTTAGGCTCTGAAATTATAGGTCATTTTAACAACGATGAACTGATTACCAAAAAAGGTCCAGTTTTTCAAACGGCTATCATTGCTGGAATCCAAGCAGTAAAGAAAACCTCAGATATCATTCCAATGTGTCATCCATTACTAATCAACGGAGTTGACATTGATATAGATATTACCGACAATGAACATATTGAAGTGTTTTGCAAAGTAACTATTGAAGGAAAAACAGGAGTAGAAATGGAAGCCTTAACTGGAGCTTCTGCTACTTGCCTAACTATTTATGATATGTGTAAGGCCATTAGTCAAAAAATGGTAATCAAAGAAGTACAATTAATTGAAAAAACAGGAGGGAAATCCGATATAAAAAATGGATAAAAAGCATCAAAAACACACCAACTTAGCAAGAAAACACAACGATACCAATGCTCCCAACGAAGTAGTTCTTTTAGGAGCTAAATGTGGAATTATTGCCGATATTGTTACTCAGGTTTCGAACAAATTATCCAACTATAATTTGGCTTATTTTGATGCATCCCATGCAAAAGATGTGGAGCCAAATAGCTTGTCTGAATACACCTTCCATCACGAAGGAAACCTACAACTCACCACCTCCTCTTATATTAACAAATACGAGCAACGGTTACAATTTTACAACTATGATTATGTATTTGTAAATGGAAATCACTATCCAGGAGCCAAGCAAATTTTGATTTTAGATCCAGAAAAAGAAGCTTCTATTAAAAAGAGGATAGATCAAATTACCAGCATTCAATTTACCATTAAGCTAGATACAAACACACCGTATTTTGATTGCTTAAAAGAGAAATTTCCAAATATTGAAAATATCACGAGTTACTCGATTAACGAAATTGATAAAATCACCAATCATATTCATAATCTAATTAAAGAAACTATTGCTCCAGTAAAAGGTTTGGTATTAACAGGAGGGAAAAGTACTCGAATGGGAACTGATAAGGCCCAATTAAACTATTTTGGCAAACCTCAAAAAGAATATGTAAAGGAATTATTAGAAGAGAACTCGTTAAAAACCTTTTATTCAGTTGCTCAAAACAACAACAACTCAGAAGAAATTCATGATACTTTCTTAAATTTAGGTCCGTTTGGTGGAATTTGTTCTGCATTACAGCAAGACCCAAATTCAGCTTGGTTTGTATTAGCCACAGATGTACCTTTTGTTAACTCTGAATTAATTCAATTGGTATTACAAAAAAGGAATCCGAGTAAAGTAGCAACCACGGTTAAAGGGAAAGGTAAAGAGTTTCCAGAACCTTTGATTACCATTTACGAACCAAAAGCTTACGGAAAACTATTGCAATATTTAGCACAAGGATATTCTTGTCCGCGTAAAATGTTAATTAATTCTGATGTTGAAATTGTAGAAATTGATGATGAATTTATTAGAAACATTAATACTCCAGAAGAATTCGAAGCGGCTAAAAAAGAAATTAACTAACAATGAAACATATGCTAAAGGATTTATATAAACACCGGTTTGAGATCTTCTTGTTATCTCAAGTGCTCATTTTATTCGGTTCTCTTATATTTCCCTTTGAGTTTTATGAAGAAGTTGTACTTCCTATTTTTTTCTTGTTTAATATTATTACAGGAATGCTAATGATTTCAAAACATAAAAAGCATTTATGGTTTTTTATGGGACTTTTTATTATTTCTGCCTTTGTTTTTGGAGGGAAAATGATTCAAAAAGGAAATGAATCTGAAGAACTAGGACAACTTCGACTTACCATTTACTTTGTGTTTTACATCATGGTTACTTGGAGCATTATCAAACAAGTATGGCATGAAAAAACGGTAGATAAAAAAGTAATTTTAGGTTTAATGAGTGGTTATATTTCTTTAGGATTCTTAGCTTTTTTCCTGTTTATGTCTATAGAAATATGGAACCCTGGGTCATTTCAAGGAGTATTAATTACAGAAGGGAGTGATATCAATGCCCTTACCGACTCCATTATGTACTATGCTTATATTACCTTACTCACCATAGGTTATGGAGAAATTATACCAGCAACTCCTATTGCCCAAAAAGCAGCGATTTTAGTAGGACTAGTAGGTCAGTTTTATATTGCTATAGTAACCGCTATCGTGGTAGAAAAATACATCCGGTATAGTACCCGTAAAAAGTAATTTATATATTATAACATCTGTAAAAAACTATGAAAATAAAATTGCTAATAAATTTAATTGCATTTTGTTTCCTTTCAATATTAGAAATCAATGCTCAAGATTCAGAAAACGAAACCAATCAGATAAATAAATCTATCTTTAAATTTTCTTATCAACCTGAATCTCATTTCAATTCAAAGGGAGCAAAAAAAGATATTGCAAATGACAATATCAAGATACTATTTGCAGGAGGGTTAATGGGAATACCTGATTTTAATAATGAGAAAGATACTTTCTTTCAAAAAAAATACTCAGTTAAATTTTATAGTCAAGGGTGCCTTCGAAATGGCAAAAATGAAAATGAAGAAGCATATAATCAAACTATATTCCTTTACCTTGACAAAAGGTATGGAAAGGTTTGGAGAAATGAAATTCGTGAAAATGTTATTGGCTTAAAATAGCTTATATAAGACATAAAAATATTGAAAAATTGAGCTATTGAAAACAACAAAAATCTACACCATCATTCTCCATTCATTTATAATTATTGGAGTCGGTCATGGAATTGGAATCATGGCTATGTTCGACATCGCCAGCATTCCTAATTTAATAAGTGGGTATGGTTTTGCATTGAATGGGAGTTTTAGTGATAAAATTATGTCTATTGGACTCATTTCTTTAATAGGAAAACTATTACTCATTACAAGTTTTTTTATAAAATCTGAAAACTACAAAAGAGTATCGGAAATCATTGGAGTTATAATGCTATGGATCTCTGTATATTTCTTAACCAATGGAGATTGGATTTACGATTCTGCGCATGAAATTGCTTTTTACACAAGTATTCCTTTTTTAATCTCTTCAATAGTTTTCAGTGTCCTTCTAGTTATAGAAATATAGTTAAATGAATTGTAAAAAAAATGTAACAATTTAATTACAAGAGCGTTTTACTCATAGTTATGAACTAAACTACAGTTAAAATGATAAAACTGCTTAAGAAAATGTTTAAAAGGAGCTTTCAGTTCATTGGAGCGCTTTTAGTATTATTAATCTTAGCTGGCTTGCTCTTTCGTTTGTTTGGTCCTAAGCCCTATGAAGCAAAGGGAAGATTGGTTAGTGTAAACGACACAAAATTTCACATTAATTCTTCTGGAAAGAAAAATAATAAACCCACATTAATAATCGAAGCAGGAGGTGGTTTACCAACAGAATACTACCACTGGTTAAATGAAGGTTTAAAAGATAGCATACGAGTTGTACGTTACGATAGAGCTGGCGTTGGATATAGTGAGTTAAATGACACCCCTAGAGATGCAAAAACAATTGCAAGAGAACTACATGACTTGCTAAAGGAATCTGGTGAATCACCACCTTATATTTTAGCCGGACATTCATTAGGAGGCCCATATATTAGAGTTTTTACACAACTATATCCTGATGAAGTTGTTGGTTTAGTCTTTATAGACGCTACCCACCCTGAACAGGTAGAAAGATTCAATGCTGCACCAGAATCTTCATTTAGATTTAAAACCGCCGTTTGGGGAATAAACGTTGCTACATTCTTTGCAGACACTGGTGTTTTAGGGTTGATTGAAAGTTTTACAGGACCTACATTTGCCGCTAAAGGGCTTCCTGATGAAATAAACAGTCGTATGCGAGATATGTTATTAGACGGAAAAGGTCTTAGAGCTTATAAAGGTGAATTAGAAAATTACCATACTAATTTAAAACTAGCGCAAAAAGCTAATCAACTTGGCCCCATACCAGTTAGAGTGTTTACTGCTGTTGAAATGAATAGAGCTTCTTACATTGAAAGAGGTATCGATCCTGATAAATACCTAAAAGAGTTGATTGCTGCTCAAAAAGAGTTTATAAACGTTTCGTCTATTGGAAAGCAAATTTTGATTGATGGTAACCACCAAACTATTTTTACACATAAAAACAATGCTGCTATTATTAATAATGAAATTATTGAGTTGCTAAAAGAAATAGAAAAAACTAATTTTAACGCTGGTAACAAACATTAAAATTGTTAACTATAAATAAAACTCAAAATACTCATGACCTCTTTTAAATCGATTTGTGTCTTTCTTTTTTTGGCTACAATTTCGCAAAATATTTTTTGTCAATCATCAGCACTTACCTCAGTGTTAATTGATAAAAGAGATAGGCAACAATATCCAATTGTTAAAATAGGTGGTACTTGGTGGATGGCTAAAAACTTAAACTTTGCAAAACCAAATTCTTTTTGCTTAAATAATGAAGAAAAAAGCTGTTCTGTATATGGAAGGTTATATACTTGGAAAGCATCTTTAAATGCTTGTCCGAAAGGTTGGCGTTTGCCTAACCAAGAAGAATGGACAAAAATGCTAGACGTAGTTCAAAAAGAAAATGACTCTCTAAATACGAACTATTACGAAGTAATAAGAATTAGATATGCCAAATTAATTAAAGGAGGTGAAAGTAAATTTGACGCTTTAATTGGAGGAAATAGAAATCCCCATGGCTATTTCTACCGAATGAATGGGTTTTACTGGACAAGCTCAGAAAAAACCGGTACAAAAGAAGCTGAAAAAAGGTTAAACGAAACTTTTGCTGGGAATTACGGTTCTAAATTTTCTGATTACGGAATGTCTATTTGGTTTAGACCTGAAGACAAAAGGATATATTCTAACAATGCACCTTTTGTTAAAAAAAATGCTTTTTCGTGTAGGTGTATTAAAAACGAAAGTAATTAAACTTCAAAACTTGAAAATAAAAAAGCTATTACTCCAAACAATTGCAGTTATTCTATTTTATTCTTGTCAACCAAGAATTAAAAATAATACAGAAACATTAGAAAAAGTTTTTAACATGACTAGTTTTCAAATTGAAATTAAAAACTGGGGATGCTTCCACAATAGTGAAGAACATTTTATTGTTACCTTAAAAAGTGATGAATATCTTTTGAAATCAAAGAAAACTGGAGAAAGTCATATGGTTTCAAAAGTAAACATGGATTCTTTAAAAAATTATTTAAAAGCAAAAATTGGTAAAGAAGATTATGGTGGGTGTAGTTCAAGTGAATATATAAGAATTGGTTCTTTATTCAACTCTATAGATTATGAACATAGCCATTGTAGTGGAATTGAAGCTACCATTATTAATGATTTACTAAACTATTCTGAATTGACTATTCAAAATAGAATAGACGAATAACTCGGAAGTATAATAATGAATTGACATGAAGAAAAGTGACTTACTCCAATCCGTAAGAAATAAGAAAAATAAAAGAATAATTGTTATAGTTATAAGCCTGCTTCTTTATATGTTTTCTTTTAGTCAAAATTCAATAGTGGTAAATGGACAGGGTGGTTACAAATACTTCTCTTCTGTATCAACTTTTCTGAGTGGTGCATTTGGAGTTTTGGGAGGTGCATTTCATGAATGGTTAATCTGGTTAACGAATCCTATATATTTTATAACAATTTATTTATTTACTAAAGAAAACAAAAAATCAAAAATACTAAGCCTATTAATCGTAATGATAAGTCTTGTTTTTACACAATGGAAACAAATACTAATTAATGAAGGGGGAACTAAAGCCTCTATTGCTTATCTTGATGTTGGATATTGGTTATGGGTTTCAAGCTTCTTTATTCTTTCAACTGGGATCTTTATGTATTTTCTAAAACGAAGAGTTAATTAAACCTTCCAACAAGCTCATAGTCTTATACATAACTATCTTAATACGCAACCGATGAAAAACTCTATGTATTTAATTGTCATTTCATTGCTAGTTTTAGTAGCTTGTAACACAGAAGAGAACATTTCTACAAGTCCTGAAACTAACATACCTACAGTTACAACCAATGCTACTTTTGGAGTTCATACCCAAGAAAACGTTACTTATGCCAAAGGGTTAAGCCATCAAAGTTTAAATAGTATAGTAAGTACTGAATTAGAACTAAAACTAGACGTTTATACCCCTAACAATGCGAATACGAATAGACCTGTTTATATGTTTATTCATGGTGGTGGATTCATAGGTGGCTCAAGAAAATCTGGACATATCACACAAATAGCCAACTATTTTGCCTCAAGAGGTTGGGTATTTATTTCTATTGACTACAGAGTAAGAGATGATATTGGAACAATACCTCAAGAATGGATAGATTTTTCTACAAATCTTCCTACTCAATCAGTTTCTCAATTCTTAGCAATGTATCCTGCTCATAGAGATGCTAAAGCAGCTTTACGTTGGATAGTTGCTAATGCTAGCACCTACAATATCAATACAAACTATATTACTGTTGGGGGAGGTTCAGCAGGAGCAATTACTTCTATTACAGTAGGGGTGTCTAATCAAGAAGATTATAGAGATGAGCTCAATATAAGTGAAGATTCAACATTATCAACCACAAACCTTAATCAATCTTATACCATACAATCGATTATTGATTTTTGGGGCACAAAGGTTGGTGTAGATGCTGTAGAAAATATATATAAACAAGAACGTTTTGATAGCAATGATCCTTCTTTATTAATTATTCATGGTACTGCAGATGCCAATGTAAACACTCCATATAGCAGCGCTTTAGAATTAAAAAACAAATATGATGCTTCTGGTGCTTATGCTGAATTAATACCGCTTGAAGGGGCTGGACATTCAGCATGGAGTGCCACTGTAAATGGTAAAAATTTATCTGAATTGTCCTTTGATTTCATTGTTCAACAACAGCGTTTAAATGTTCAATAAATTCATTCTAGGTATCAATTTTATAAAAACGTATTATATTAGTTGATGTGAAGGAGCAAAATTCATCAAAACACAGAGAAGTTGAAAAACTCAAACAACATTTTGAGCTTTATCACATAGTTATTTCTGCCCATAAAGAATTTGTAAGAAATGATCTCTTTTTTGTGGAAGTAGTAATCAACAGCCACACCTTTAAAATTCTAGTTGAAGATGAGTATCGTGATTTTTCAACCGATTCCCCTTTAATGAATTGGTACCTTGTTCTTATCTCTCTAGAACTCTTTAATGAAACTGAAGATATTCTTGAATGGAGCAATGAATTGAATATTCCTCCTACAATGTTTCTAGAATACTATAAATCTTTGGCTACAATCTATCAAAAAATTGAAAAACTCATTGGAAAAGTAGATCCCTGCATTTCTTCCTTTGATTATTTTAATAAAACCAGTACTGTACGTGCTTTGTTAAAGTAAAGATAACCGACTATATTAGCTTAAAAATGACCCTAAGACCAGAACTAACACCCAACATACAAAGAGCAGAAAAATTATTTCCTAAAGTTTTAGAGCTTATCTCTCAATATGATAGTGCTTTTGATCAAGAAGATAAACATACCAAGCAATTGGTACTTAAAGAACTCAATTCTCTAACCAAGAAAAACTTAGAAAACCATGATTTATTCGAGTATTGGAGCTATATCAGTAAAGAAGATTTAGCCTTTAAGTTTTCATTACCTGCTCCCAAAAAAGTTGATACTATTACTGAAGAAGAAATTAAAGAAATTCAAAACCGTATTACATCTCTTGAAAATGCAGACAAGGCCCTACATGAAAAACTCTCTACATTTTTATTTAGTCATGGTGTAATCATTTCATATATATTAGTAGATGCATATTATCATCCTTTGCTAGAATTGAACGATCCATCATCCTCTTCCGATGTGATCTGTTTGTAACTAAAACAATGATAATAGTTCTTACTCATAGTTTAACTATGTTTAAAAATTTATAGGTTAACTTTACCATCAAAAAAATTGATTCTTTTATGGAAAACATCAAAAAACCATATGTAATCGTACTACTAAACTTGGTTGTTATTTTTGGTTGGAACTGGTATATTAAAACCAGAATTGCAAGTGCTAAGGCACTTATAGAATCAGTAAAGCTAAACGCTAATGATTTTACCGAAAAAGAAAAGTTGATTGTTTCAATGAATCATATTAATGAAATTGGTTTGGCATCTAATTCCATTTTTATAGTTTCTTTAGTGTTGTTTGTGCTCAACATTCTTTTTCTAAAATTTATGATGAAAGCCAACCTTTGGTTTTTAAAAGCACTCTTTTTCTTAATTGTAACTGCTTTTTCATCATTTATATTTTTCCTTCATATGATAAAAAATTCATAAAACTCAACAGGATCGTATCACACACGAATATTCATCTAAACTATACAATAAGAGTTGCGTCGATTATAAACAAAAAAACACTTAAGAATTAACCAATAATTCATCAAGTGTTTTTTGTACCAAAGGTGGGACTCGAACCCACACGCCCTTGCGAGCATCGGATTTTGAATCCGACGTGTCTACCAATTCCACCACTTTGGCTAAAGTAGGCAGCAAAGCTAAAAAAATATTTTATTTAAATCATTTAAAAAATAACTTTTAAACTCTCAAAATAGTTTTATTTTTGCCCCAACAACAACACTAACTCATAATAACATCTTGGTCAATGGCTACAAATCAATTAAGCCCCAAATTTTTTGCTTGTTCACAAAGTACTGAACTAGCAGAAGAAATTGCTAAAATATACGGTGCCGAATTAGGTAATGTAAAAACTACTCATTTTAGCGATGGTGAATTTCAACCAGCATTTGAAGAATCTGTAAGAGGTCGCAGAGTATTTTTAATCGGATCTACCTTTCCTTCAGCAGACAACTTAATGGAAATGCTATTAATGTGCGACGCTGCTAAACGTGCTTCTGCTCGTCATATTACTGCAGTAATGCCTTATTTTGGTTGGGCTCGTCAAGACAGAAAAGACAAGCCACGTGTAGCAATCGGTGCTAAATTGGTAGCAAAATTATTAGAAGCTGCAGGTGCTACAAGAATTATGACCATGGATTTACACGCAGATCAAATCCAAGGTTTCTTTGAAAAGCCAGTAGACCACTTATATGCATCTACTATTTTCTTACCATATGTAAAAAGCCTACAGTTAACTAACCTAACGGTAGCCTCTCCAGATATGGGAGGTTCTAAAAGAGCTTATGCATACTCTAAATATTTAGAAAGTGAAGTTGTTATTTGTTATAAGCAACGTTTAAAGGCCAATGTTATTTCTCATATGGAGTTAATTGGTAATGTAGAAGGTAAAAACGTAATCCTTGTTGATGATATGATTGACACTGGAGGAACTTTAACCAAAGCAGCCGATTTAATGATGGAACGTGGTGCTAAAAGTGTAAGAGCTATATGTACACATCCAATCTTATCAGGTAATGCATATGAAAGAATTCAAAATTCTAAGCTAACAGAGCTAATTGTTTCAGATACAATTCCTTTAAAAAGGCAAGTTTCTAAAATAAAAGTTGTATCTTGCGCCGCTTTATTCGCTGATGTGATGAAAAAAGTTCAAGACAATACATCTATTAGCGATCAGTTTTTAATGTAAATTTTATAAATAAATAATTAAGTAATGCAATCAATTACAATCAAAGGATCTCAAAGAGAAAGCGTAGGTAAAAAAGCAACAAAAGCCTTACGTAATGCTGGAAAGGTTCCTTGCGTATTATACGGAGGAGACAAGCCTGTTCACTTTTCAGCTGAAGCAAAAGCGTTCAAACCGTTAGTTTTTACTCCAAATGTATATACTGCAACGATTGAGCTTGACGGACAAACTTATGCCGCTGTTTTACAAGACATTCAGTTCCACCCAGTAACTGATGCTATTTTACACATTGATTTCTTCCAGTTATTCGAAGACAAGCCAGTAACTATGGAAATTCCTGTAAAATTAGTAGGATCTGCTAAAGGTGTTATGGTAGGGGGTGCTTTACGTCACAACTTACGTAAATTAAAAGTTAAAGCTTTACCAGCTAACTTACCAGATTTTATCGAAGCTGATATTACTGAGTTAGAAATTGGTAACAAATTATATGTAACTAAATTAGCAAACGAAAAGTATACTTTCTTACACCCAGATAACACTGTGGTTGCTCAAGTACGTATGTCTCGTAACGCTGCTAAAGCTGCTGCTGAAACAGAAGAAGCTTAAGAATTAGCTACTAAAAATAAATAAAAGCGTTACTTTGTGTAGCGCTTTTTTTAGTTTAAAACATGAATATTTTCAACTTTTTAAAGAAGTTATTTAAAACTTCTCATAAAACAGTATCAGAAATAGAAACAGATCCAATGAAAAAGTTTTTAATTGTAGGTTTAGGTAATATTGGTGAAAAATATGACGAAACTCGCCATAATATAGGTTTTAAAATTGTAGATGCCTTTGTAAAAGAACACGAAGGAAGCTTTGAAACTGATAAGTTAGGCGATATATCCAAACTAAAAATTAAAGGGAAGACCGTCTTTGTATTAAAACCTAGCACTTATATGAACCTTAGTGGAAAGGCTGTAATGTATTGGATGAAAAAAGAAAATATTCAAGTAGAAAACTTATTGGTAATTACAGACGATTTAAATATCGACTTCGGAAAAGTGCGTATCAAAGGAAAAGGAAGTTCTGGCGGACACAACGGACTTAAAGATATACAAGATAAATTTAACACTGGTGCTTACCCTCGTTTTCGCTTTGGTGTAGGCTCAGAATACAGAAAAGGACGTCAAGTTGATTTTGTATTAGGAAAATGGAGCGCTGAAGAAGAAAGTGCTATGATAGAACGCATTCCTTTCTCTGTAAATGCAGTAACTTCTTTTATTACCGCAGGTTTATCAAATACCATGAATGAATTTAACGGGAAATAAATAACGCTTGTTTCCTATTTTAATAAAAAAAATCCTGCTTTTGCAGGATTTTTTTATTTATTGTCACTAGCATACCATTCGGCAAAACTAGTATCTGTTTCTTGTAGTTTAATAGAATGTAACAACAAACTTTCTGGTAAACGACTTTTTATCTTATCAGCAAAATCGATCACCATCATCTCACTTGTTGGCTGATAGTCTACTAATATTACATGATGTCCTCTATCTTTTAACTCTTTTGCCAATTCAACATGTGGCGTGTTTTGATTAAATACTGTGGCATGATCAAAAACATCTACAATTTCTTCTTTTACGATCTTTTTAAGATCTCCAAAATCAATCACCATTCCATACTTTACATTCGAAGTATCTGAAATAGGTGTTCCAATAACCGTTACCGAGAGCTTATAGCTATGCCCGTGTACATTTTTACACTTACCATCGTATCCATATAAAGCATGCCCTGTTTCAAAGCTAAATTGCTTGGTAATTCTAATCTTACTCATAATACATCATCTCTTTTTGAAAGAAAAAAGCAACGTTTATTTTCTTCTAAACTTTTTGTTTGCTCTGTACTTATTAAAAAAATATACTACTGCTACTAAAGCAGCTAAAACGGCAAATAAATAATCTCCACCCATAATCTTTGTTTTTTATAATCGTCGAAAGTACGAATTTACTTTTTAAATTTTGCCAATGCGTTTTTAGTAAAGTCAGATAAGACTAACTTTCCCGAGGTTTCCGCTCTTTCTATTAACAATTCTTGCCAATGTTCAGTTCCTATCCAAAGTGCCTTTTTCATTTCGTCTAAAGCCTCTGGATTGTAAGAACCCAATTTTTCAGTAAAAATTTCGACTTCTTTATCTAACTCATCAATATTTTCAAACACTCTAGCATACAACCCTTTATCTTTTGCCCAATAGGCATTTTTCCAACTAGTAGCATCTAACGTAAGTTCTGCCAATCCACTTACACCTACTTTGCGTTCTACTGCCGGTGCAATTACAAAAGGACCTATTCCAATAGTAAACTCCGATAATTTAATAGAAGCCGCTTCTGTTGCTAATACATAATCACAAGCCGCTGCTAAACCAACACCTCCTCCAACAGTCTTTCCTTGCACTCTTCCTACAATTAATTTAGAACAACGACGCATGGCATTGATTACATTGGCAAAACCAGAAAAGAAATATTTACCATCCTTCAAATTATCAATAGCTACCAACTCATCAAAAGAAGCTCCTGCACAAAACGCTCTTTCTCCTTCCGATTTTAACACAATAATAGCTACCTCATCATTGGTAGATAATGTATCGAACTCATTGGCCAAACGCTCTAATAATTCGCTAGGAAATGAATTACTCGCTGGATGCCCGAATTCAACCGTAGCAATTTTATTTTCTATACGTGTATATAAACTTCCGTTGGATCTTGTTGTTGTCATTTTTTATAGTTTGTTCAAAAATAATCTTAATTTTAGTTTTTAAGAAATTATGAAAGATCAAATGCAATATTCGGTTATAGAAGGTATTCCTAAGCAAGCACAGTTAGAAGAGCTATTGCATTTATATGCTACTATTTTTGAAGATGCACAACTCAAATTCTTTATAGAACGTATTAAAACTAAAGCTCAAATACTTTGCTTAATTGCATATAATCAAAAAACACCTGTTGGATTTAAAATTGGTTATCGATACGACGAAACTACCTTTTACAGCTGGGTGGGTGGTGTTTTAGAAGACTATAGAAAAAAAGGAATTGCTAAAACCTTGGCATCATTACAAGAAAAATGGGTTCGAGAACATGGATTTTCTAAATTAAAAACCAAATCTATGAATCAATACAAACCTATGTTGATTTTAAATCTTAAGAATGGTTTTGATATTGTACAGATATACACCAATGATAGTGGTCAAACAAAGATTGTTTTTGAAAAAGAATTTTAGTTTTGTTTGCTCAATGGTAAAAACTTAGCTCTAAACTTGAAAATCAACGGAATTCCTCTGGCAATTATCCATCCGTAAAAAGCAATCCAGATGGCATATAATTTATAGTCTAAATGATCAAAAATTAAAAGTACTGGAATAAATACCAATCCCGTAGAAAGTAATAATACATTTCTTAAAAATTTCATTTCTCCAAGACCTTTAAACATTCCATCATAAATAAATGCTATAGAACATACAGGTTGCATGAGTAAGATAATCCAAAACGTATTGTAAAATTGCTCCAGCACCAATGCTTCTTTGGTAAAAATGCTTCCTATAAAATTGTAAAACACAAACCCAACTGCTGCCAATACTCCTCCAAAAACAAACCCATACACAATCAATTTGTTTCCTAAGCTTATCAAGGTGTCATAAGCCTTTGCTCCGAGTAGTTTTCCTGATAATATATTTCCTGCACTAGAATACCCATCAATCATAAACGCCCCCATTAACCACAAGTTAAGTCCGATGGTATATGCTGCAATGTATTCTTTTCCGTAGTCTGTAGCATAAGCAGTCGCAAAATACAAGGCTGTATTTAAAGCAATAGTACGTACAAACAAGTTTAAAATCATGACTACAAATCGCGGAATTTCCTCGTTAAATGGAAATTCTACTTTTAAAGAAATAGGCGTTTTAGTAAGTAGTAAATAGGCTGACAGTATTGCCATTACTATTTGCGCAATAACGCTAGCATAAGCCGCTCCTTGAATATTCATTGGTTCGATGTATCCTTCAATACCATATACTAATGCTAGATCTAAAACAATATTCACCACGGTTCCTACAATAGCAATTAACATAGGGTAATAGGTGTTTTGCAAACCTCTAAACGTACCAAAAACGGCAATTACAAAAAGTGTAAACGGGAACCCGAATACTCGAATTTTATAATATTCAACACAGAATTCTAAAATAGTTCCTGAAGCATTATAAAACTGAAATATTTCTTTAGCAAACGGGTAGCTTAACCCTAAGACAATTAAACTAGTACTCACTACAATTATAATGGCCTGAGCGGGTAAATTTTTTACTTCTTCTAGTTTGTTGGCTCCTACATATTGTGATATAATAGAGGAAATTCCACTTCGGGTTTGTCCAAACACCCAAATAAGCATTGAAAGAAAGGCTCCTACAATACCAATAGCAGCAATACTCTCTGTTGCGTTATACTTAATATTTCCTACAATGGCCAAATCGGTTGTAGAAAGTAAAGGTTCTGCTACGCCAGCAATTAATGCTGGAATGGCCAATTTGTTAATATGTTTAAAGCTTATATCGTAGGTCATAACGTACAACAAAGGAACAGATATTCTTTTACTCATAGAAATAAATTGAGTAAAAAAAGGAGTAAAAAATAACTACCTTTGTAGCTCAAAAAATTTGAAATGAAACATATACTAGTTCCAATAGGTTCAACAGAAAACTCAATTAACACATTACAATACGCTGTAAATTTTGCAGATGCCGTAGGTGCAAAAGTATTTGTAATGCGTGCTTATAAAATTTTATCGAAAGCTGGAGCGTTTGTAAATGCAGATGATACCATGCAACGTGAAACAAATTTGTATTTACGTACTATGGTGAATGCTATTGATAGAAAAAATGTAGAAATTAAGTTGATTACTGCTAAAGGTGATGTATTAGAAAGTATTACTTCTATTGATAGAGAGTTAGGAGTAGATTTAATTATCATGGGACCTAAAAGTAACTCCATTAAAGAAGAGGTGTTTTTAGGAAATACATCAGGAAGTGTTTTAAAACAAACCAACATTCCTATGTTAGTGATTCCAGAAGGATATCAGTTTACTCCTGTAAAAAAGGTATTAACTGCGTTTAAATCGGGAATTATCAACCAAGAAAATGTATTAAGTCCATTACAATTAATCTTAGATAAATTTGATGCTAGTACTAATTTATTATTGGTAAAAACACCGAATTATACCGATGCTGATTTAGTATTAAATAAAGAATTAGAAGCTGTAAAATCTGAGTTAACTGTTACTGAAAATGCTACTACTTTTCAAGGTGTATTAGAGCATTTCCAATCGAATAATCCAGATATGTTATGCGTTTTTAGACGTAAACGAGGATTCTTTCAAAAACTTTGGGAAAAGAATACTATTTTAAAACAAGAGTTTCATTGTAGCGTTCCTTTATTAGTTTTAAGAGGAAAGTTGTAAGCATTATTACTGCAACGTTAAATCTTTTTAGATTTCTACGAAACAATAGAAAATATTGTATATTGATTATCAATTAATTTGATTTTATCAAATTTTTGAATACCTCAAAAAATCAATATTGTCTATGAAATTTGCACTTAAAATTATTATTGCTTTTGTAGTTCATTGTTCGTTTGCTCAAAACACAATAACTGTAGAAGTTATAGATACAGAAACCAACGACCCCGTTGCATTTCCTACCGTTAAATTTGTAGGAACTTCAAGAGGGGTCGTTGCTGATTATAACGGACAGTTTAGACTTCCAATGGATAAGCTAAAAAGCATTACATCCATAGAGATTTCTTCAATGGGTTTTCAACCTTTAGTCATTGCGATTAGCTCTTTGAGCACAAAAAAAATGAACACCTTACGAATGTTACCAAGTGAAGAAACTCTTGACCAGGTGATTGTAAACGCTTCAAAAAAGAAATTATCTGCATTTAAAATAGTCCAAAAAGCTGTTTATTCCATTCAGTCAAACTTAGCTTTAACACCCCATTCTTATATTGGTTATTATAGAGATTATCAAATATGTAATGATGGAGAGTATTATAACTTAAACGAAGCCATTGTTGAAGAGTTTGATAACGGAATTTTATCTAATAAGTTAGTAGACAATAAAAACAAAAGTGCCTTATATAAATTCAATACTAATCTCAACTATAAAACAGATAGCTTATTGGCTGTATCATATGATGATACCAGTAAAAACATTAAAAACGCAAAAATTATAAGTTATGGAGGAAATGAATTAAGTATACTCAATGCACATAATCCAATTCGTCTTTTTAACCAAAAGTCCTTTTCTTATGTATATAAATTAAAAGATGAATTTTTATCTAATCACGATTTCAAAAAATCAAAAAAAATCAAAAGTAATGGTGAAACTTTAGTTAGCATTACATTTACCAACAAACAAGATAAAACATCTATCAGTCATCTAGTTAAAGGAGAAGTTAACATATCTTTATCTGACTTTGCTATTCACAGTTTCAAATACACTGTTTATGATGTTGATACATCTCATATTCTCTTAAATGTAGATATTGAATACAGAAGAAGTAAACATAAAATGCACCTCAACTACATTAGTGTTAATAATTTATTTCATGGTGTTTTGGACAATGAAGTTTTTAGAGAACAAGAAATAACTTATACCCCAGAAACAAAGCGTTTTTCTATTCAATTCAATAAAAAAATTAATTTGAGAACCTTAAAACTGAAAAACTTTTCAGTTTTGTATGATAACAAAGAAATTCCACTTACCAATCTTTCCATTATAGATGATCAAAACATCGTTTTAGAGGTTGCAAAAAACGCTGATATCATAAACCCAGAGGTAAAGCAATTATTTAAAAAAGAAGCAGCAAATAACACGTTTAATATCAAAAAAATAAAATCAGAAAAAATAAAAGTTTTTATTAAGAAAGTAAAAGATATTGATAATCGACGCATTTATGAAAGAAATGAAAAACCTGTATATCAATTCAGAGAGTTTTTCGTTCAAGAAGTTTTTGAAAACAAGCATCTTAGTCCAAATATAAACTACGTAGACAAATTAAAACACCTTTCAAAATCTAAACTTAATACTTTTGAAAATGTAGATGATTACATTATTAATTCACCATTAATGAATAGAAAACTACCAAGTAAATAAAAGTAATTCCTTTTACTTTTTTGTAAGCATACGTTTAATTTCATTGAGCTTCATTAAAGCTTCTATAGGCGTAAGTGTATCTATATTGGTTGTAAGAATTTCTTCTCTTAAATCTTCTAACAAAGGGTCATCTAACTGGAAAAAGCTCAATTGTAATTCTTCCTCTTGCGCTTCTTTTAACGAGTCCTTTACTTCACTATGAGAATGATTTTCTTCTAATTTTTGTAGAATTTTGTTAGCACGTTTAATAACCAAATTAGGCATTCCAGCTAATTTTGCCACATGAATACCAAAACTGTGGTTGCTTCCTCCTGCTACCAGTTTTCTTAAGAAAATAATGCTGTCTTCTAACTCTTTTACTGATACATTAAAGTTTTTAATACGTTCAAATGAGGTAGTCATTTCATTTAACTCATGGTAGTGCGTAGCAAATAGGGTTTTTGCTTTGGATGGGTGCTCGTGTAAGTACTCTGTAATTGCCCAAGCAATAGAAATACCATCATAGGTAGAAGTACCACGACCAATTTCATCTAACAATACCAAACTACGGTCGGAAACATTGTTCAAAATAGAAGCGGTTTCATTCATTTCTACCATAAAGGTACTTTCTCCCATAGAAATATTATCACTTGCTCCTACTCTGGTAAAAATCTTATCTACAATACCAATTCGAGCCGCTTCAGCAGGTACATAACTTCCTATTTGAGCCAATAATACAACTAATGCTGTTTGACGTAAAATAGCCGATTTACCAGACATATTAGGACCAGTAATCATAATAATTTGTTGATTCTCTCTATTCAACAATACGCTATTGGCTACATACTCTTCACCTATAGGCAATTGCTTTTCTATTACAGGATGTCGACCGTTTTTAATGTCTAAATCGGTGGTTGTATCCATGGTTGGACGAACATATTCATTCTCTTTTGCTAAAGTTGCAAACGACAACAAACAGTCTATTTGTGCCACCAATTGTGCATTGCTTTGTACTTGCGGTACAAATTGAATTATGTATTGAATTAACTCAGCAAACAACTCAACTTCTAATTGCTGAATTTTTTCTTCAGCTCCTAAAATTTTAGTTTCGTATTCTTTTAATTCTTCGGTAATATAACGCTCTGCATTAACCAAAGTTTGCTTACGAATCCATTCTTCAGGCACTTTATCTTTATGTGTGTTTCTTACTTCAATATAGTAACCAAATACATTATTAAAGGCTATTTTTAAACTCGGAATTCCTGTTCTCTCGGTTTCGCGAGCCAACATATTGTCTAAATACTCTTTCCCTGAGTTGGCAATAGCTCTTAACTCATCTAATTCACTAGAAACCCCTGTTGCAATCGCATTTCCTTTGTTAATATTTACTGGAGCTTCGTCAAATAAAGAAGTGGTTATTTTAGCAACTAGTTCTTCACAGTTGTGCAACAACTTCCCTATCATTTTTACGGCAGCATTCTTACTTGCTTCCGCAGCATTTTTAATAGGATGAATGGCCTTTAAAGAGTTCTTCAACAACACCACTTCTCTTGGCGATACTTTTCCAGTAGCTACTTTAGAAATTAAACGCTCTATATCTGAAACTTGCTGTAATTGATAGGTAACCGTATCAAAAAACGATTCGTCTTCTAATAGAAAAGAAACTAGTTCATGGCGACTTTTAATTTGGTCAATGTCTTTTAATGGTAACGCCAACCAACGTTTTAACAAACGTCCTCCCATTGGAGAAATGGTTTTGTCAATTACGTCTAACAACGTAACCGAGTTTACCGAGTTTCCTCCATATAACTCTAAGTTCTTTACCGTAAAACGATCCATCCAAACATAATTATCTTCTAAAATTCTTCCAATAGATTGGATGTGCGATAATTTGTTATGTTGTGTTTCTGATAAATAATATAAAATAGCACCTGCCGAAACAATTCCATGATCTAACTCTTCTACCCCAAACCCTTTTAAGTTTTGTACCTTAAAATGACTGGTAAGATTTTCATATCCATAATCTTTTTGAAAAACCCAGTCTTCTAAATAAAAGCTATGGAATCGATCTGTAAATAATTCTAGAAAACGTTGTTTATGTTGCTTTTGAACTAAAACTTCACTTGGCGAAAAGTTCTGCAATAACTTATCTATATATTCTTCGTTTCCTTGGGCAATTAGAAATTCTCCTGTAGATACATCTAAAAACGAAACTCCTAATAATTTCTTTCCAAAATGTACAGAAGCTAAAAAGTTGTTGGTTTTGGTTTGTAAAACTTCGTCGTTTAAAGCAACTCCTGGAGTTACCAATTCGGTAACACCGCGTTTTACAATTTTCTTGGTCATTTTAGGGTCTTCTAACTGATCGCAAATAGCTACACGTAACCCTGCTTTTACTAATTTAGGCAAATAAGTATTTAAGGAATGATGCGGAAAACCAGCCAATGCTGTTTCACTTTCACTACCTGCTCCTCTCTTTGTTAGAATAATTCCAAGAACCTCAGCAGCTTTCTTAGCATCTTCTCCAAATGTTTCATAAAAATCTCCAACTCTAAAAAGTAACATTGCATCAGGGTATTTAGCTTTAATACCATTGTATTGTTGCATTAACGGAGTTACCTTTTTTGCCTTTGTTTTTGCCAAGTGTTTCGGAATTTTGAATTAGTTTTGCGAAGATAGAAAAACTTTCAAGTTTCTTGTATTTCAAGTTATTCACAATCAAAAAATAAAACATGCGAAAACTTAAAAACAATGAGTTAGGTAGAATTAGTGTAGATGAGTTTAAACAAGCATCTAAAACACCAATAATTGTAGTGTTAGATAATATTAGAAGTTTAAACAATATCGGTTCTGTTTTTAGAACTTCGGATGCTTTTTTAATTGAAAAAATTTATTTGTGTGGAATTACCGCTACTCCACCAAATAAAGAAATTCATAAAACTGCTTTAGGAGCAACAGAATCGGTTGCTTGGGAGTATGTTGAAGACACCTTAACTTTGATAGAAAAACTAAAAGCTGAAAATGTACAAGTATTTTCTATTGAACAAGCAGAAAATGCAACTATGTTAGACACATTTGAAATCACCCATAATCAAACCTATGCAGTTGTTTTTGGAAATGAGGTTAAAGGGGTACAGCAAGAAGTGGTTTCTTCGTCACATGGTTGTATTGAAATTCCGCAATTAGGAACCAAACATTCATTAAACATTTCAGTAAGTTGTGGTGTGGTACTATGGGATTTGTTTACAAAAATGAGAAGCTAATTCACCATTACGAACATACTTCAAGACGTGTGAAGTAATCTACCAAAATCTAAAACTCTCAATAATAAGATTGCTTCGTACCTCGCAATTACCAAACAAAAATCAAATCGTCCTTCAAAAGAAGCACGGTGAAATAACCCATTAATTTCTAACATTTGTTCTTAATTACTATTTTGGATGAAACTAACTAAATTGAAAAGAAATTTCACCTATTTTCAATGACTGTGAATACAAAAAAAATCTCTCCTATTTTTTTAAACTAACCTGAACTACAATCTAGTACCCAGTTAGCATTGGTTGGTAATATATTAGCTGTCTTATTAAAAAACCTATAAACCTTGCATCTTTGTAGAGAATACCATATTTTAGTGGGATAATCCCCCATGTAAATGGTCGAATTTTTAACTTAAAACTTTAATTATGAAAAATGTATTACTTACTGAAATGAAATTAGCTAAGAACATTATCCTTGGAGGTGGAAATACCGACAAAACTGGAGGAGGAAGCACAGATACTGGTGGTGGTGGTGGTAATGATGGTGGTGATGACGGTAAATTTTAGTATTGAATAAAATAAAAACAAGCACCTTTAAATATTTAAAGGTGTTTCTTTTATGAAAAAAATAGTACTATACATATCCCTTTTTTTCTCTTTAAACTTTTACTCTCAAAAAAAGGTACTTGACTCAGTTAATTTTTATTCCTCATTGGCTATAAAAAAAACAGGGAAAGAGGAACTCTTATTGCTTAAAAAAGCTGTTTTTTTTGCAAATCAAACTAAAAATGATTCTATAATTTATAAAACGAATGTAAAATTAGGAGTAAGAAGTTTTTATAATGGTTCAATAGAACATCTCTTATATTCTAACGAAAACATCCATAATCTATATTTATCAAATAAGGATTCTCTCTTCTTAGCTAGAAAACTACACTTTAATGCTTTAGAACACAGAATTAAATTAAACATTGACAGCGCCTTTTATTTTTACCATAAATCAAAAAATATTTCCATTAAAATTAAAGATTCATTAGCTGTAGGAAGAAGACTCTTAAGTATTGCTAATATACAACGAGAAGTTAAAGACTTCTTGGGTAGCGAGATTAGTTCAATTGAAGCTTTAAAATATCTAGAACCCATTAAGTCATATAAATATTTGGTCAATGTTTATAACAATTTAGGTTTTGTTTCATCCGAACTTAACAATGTTAAAGACGCAGAAAAATATTACAACAAAGCCTTAGATATCAACAAACTAAACAGTGATCAAACAAGAAAAGAAAGAGCGAATTTATTTGTTTTAAATAATATTGGTTATTTATACCAAAATCAAGGTGAACATAAAAAGGCGATAAATTATTTCAAACAAGGTCTTGCTTTTAAAGATATAAAGAACAAATATCCTGTACACTATACCTTGTTATTAGAAAATTTGGCCGCCAGTAATTTTTTATTAGGTAATAAGGAAAATGTTTTAGAGCAGTATATTGAAGTTTTAAATATTAGAAAAAGCCAAAAGTATCTTAGTGATATCGGAATGACTCATATCAATATTTCTGATTATTATAGAGATAATAAGAATGTTTCTAAAGCCATATTTCATTTAAACCAATCATTGAAATATTCTAAACAAACTCAAAATAATAAAAAATGGTTAGAAGCTCTAAAAAAATTGTCTGAATTAACAACAGGAAAAAAATCCAAAAAATATTTAGAAGAGTATGTAGAACTTAATGATAGCCTATTTCAAAAAGAAAGGACTCAAAAAAATCAATTTGCAAAGATTACGTACGAAACTGAAAAAAAGGAAAAAGAAAATGTTCAGTTAAAAATTGATAACGAAAGACAGTTCACAGAAATCAAATATCATAAACAACAAAAAACAATAGGTTGGTTAGTCGCTGCGAGTGTTTTATTATTATTTGGCTTTAGTATTTCGTTCTTTACCTTTAGAAGAAAACGAATGCTATTTGAATCACAACTGCAAAAAGCCGCTGCTCGTGAGCAAGAGCGTAAACAAATTGCTAAATCTTTACACGATGAAGTTGCAGGTGATTTACGTATGCTTCATCAAAAATTAGAAAAGTCACAACTTTTTGATGAGGCTTCTAAACTAAATGATGTCAAGGAAAATGTACGCAACTTATCGCATCAATTAAGTAGTGTAAGTTTTAAAAAGGTTCCTTTTAGAGATCAAATTATCAATTTGGTCAGTGACTATTTTTCTCTAGACTTTAGAATTAAGGTAAATGGGCTACAAGAACACGATTGGACACAGGTAAATAGTGCTATTAAAAGGTTACTGTATTTAAGTGTTCGCGAAAGCATACAAAACTGTCAAAAATATGCGCAAGCAAACTTAATAACAATCGATTTTTCGGTACACAAAAAATATGTATTTTTGAATATTACTGATAATGGTATAGGCTTTGATACCAATATGAGTAAAAAAGGAATAGGTTTACGTAACATACAAGAACGTGTAGAAGAGTTAAGCGGAACGCTAACTATTGACAGCGAAGTAGGTAACGGAACCAAAATTCATATTCAAATACCATTAAATGCCTGAAAAAACTAGAATACTAATTGTAGACGATCATCAATTAATAATTGAAGGAATTTTATCTTATTTGAAAGAAATTGACGGTTTAGACATTGAAACCGCTTCTTCTTGTGACGAGGCTTTCTCTAAAATAAAAGCCAATCAAGCTATCAATCCCTTTCATATTTTATTTACCGATTTAAGTTTTGACAACACCACAGAAAACTCTGTTTTAGATGGAGGTGAAGCATTGATTAATGCAATTCAGCAAGCTGAAATTCCAGTTAAAACTGGTGTAATTACCGGACATTTTGAAACCAACAGAGTGTATAATGTAATTCACAACTTAAACCCTTCTGCTTATATATTAAAAGGAAACTGTAATACCAATGAATTGCGATTTGCCATTCAAAAAATGTTGGCAAATGAGGTGTATTACACCCACGAAATTCACCAAAAACTTTTAAAAAGAGCCCTCATAGAAATTCAAATGGATGAAGTGGCTATTCAAATTTTAAAAGAACTTCCTAAACATGCTAAAATTAGCAATATGGAAGGAGTAATTACCAAAGCAGATGGTACACCTATTAAAGGAAGATCTATAGAAAGTAAATTAGCTAAATTAAGAACCGATTTAAATGCTGTAAACAATACCGACCTGGTATTAAAAGCAAAAGAACTGGGTATTTTAGACTAAATTGCGGAAAACCACATTTTAAGATTCGGACATCCCTTTTCTTAACCATATAAAAGCCCATACATTTGTATCAGAATTATTTGTCACTTGGGAAAAGTTCTGAAAAAAAAAGGGAAAAAAAAGACTAAAAGCCTTTTGAGTTAAACTCAAAAGGCTTTTTTAATACCTAAAATTACTCCTTGCGGAAAACTGCAATTCATTCTTCGGACATCCCTTTTCTTAAAAAACAGATCCCTTATATATTTGTAACCATCCAGCCAATAGTAATGTTGGTTTAGGGTAATTTAAGGGGAAAAAACAAACTTCTAGGAGACTAGAAGTTTTGTTGTTTTATACACCTCCCTTTTTATAAATTTATTTCTTGCGGATTTTTACTTTTTAAGTTGCGGAAATCCCCTTTATAAAACTCAAAAACGCTCATACATTTGCAGTGTTCAATTGAACAAAAGGGGAAAACATACATTATAAAAATTAGTAAAAATGGGGAAAACTTTACTTACAAAAACAACAGGAGCTTTTAATACTTTATTATCAACTTTAGCAGAATTTGGTAAAGGTGCTAGTTACGCTTTAAGACACTAAAAAAACACCGAAGTTAGATTTACGGAAAACCACATTTTAATCTTCGGTTATCCCGTTTTTTAAACTTTAATACCCAACTATATTTGTAACGGAATTATTTGTTATTCGGGAAAGATTCTAACAAGAAGAAAAAAAGACTTTGAAGCCTTTTGAGTTAAACTCAAAAGGTTTTTTTTATGACTAAAATGTATTTTACGGAAAACCACATTTTAACCTTCGGACATCCCTTTTTCAAAAGAAAATAACTCTTATATATTTGCCACTCACAAACCAACCATAATTTTGGTTTAGGGGAATTTTTTAAGGGGAAAACAAACTTCTAGGAAACTAGAAGTTTTGTTGTTTTATACACCTAGTAATCAATTATTTAATTTGCGGATTTTTCCTATTTAATTTGCGGAAATCCCCTTGTACAAACCTTAAAAGCTGCCGTATCTTTGTAATGTTCAATCGAACGAAAGGGGAATTATTAATTTTAAATTTTATGTAAAAATGGGGAAAATTTTACTTAAAAAAACTGCAAGTGTATTAAACGATTTATTATCAACTTTAGCAGAATTTGGTAAAGGCGCTAGTTACGCTTTAAGACACTAGTAAGAACTATTAAAGGGGTAAAAACCGTCTTGATAAATTTATCAAGACGGTTTTTTTATTTCCAACAGTTTAAATCGTAAATTGCTGTTTTTATAATATAAATTAACTAGTATAATCAATGGCAAAATACATCGTTGCGTTAGATCAAGGTACTACCAGTTCTCGTTCTGTAATTATTAACGAATCGGGAGCAATTGTAGCAATGCATCAACAAGAATTTCAACAAATATTTCCGCAATCTGGCTGGGTAGAGCACAATGCTGAAGAAATTTTAGAAACGCAACTGAATACTTTAAAAAAAGCCATACAAAAAGCCAATATTCATCCTTCAGAAATTAAAGGAATTGGTATTACCAATCAACGAGAAACCACGGTGGTGTGGAACAAACATACAGGAAAGCCTGTATACAATGCCATTGTTTGGCAAGACAAACGTACTGCACCAATTTGCGAAAACCTTAAAGAAAAGGGGTTAGAAGCACATGTTCGAAAAACTACAGGATTGGTAATTGATAGTTATTTCTCTGCTACAAAAATTAATTGGATTCTTCAAAATGTAGCTGGAGCTAAAAAGGAAGCTAATGCTGGTAATTTATTATTTGGAACCATTGACACTTGGTTATTGTGGAATTTAACCAAAGGTACTATACATGCTACCGATTATAGCAATGCCTCTAGAACTATGCTATATGACATTAAAGAATTACAGTGGGATACCACACTTCTTTCAGAACTAGACATTCCTAAAAGTATGCTCCCTCAAGTACAACCTTCTTCTTTCCATTTTGGAGATTATGAGCTAGACGGGATACAAATTCCAATTGCTGGGATTGCTGGCGATCAGCAATCTGCGTTGTTTGGACAAGCTTGTTTTCAAAAAGGAGAAGCAAAAAACACTTATGGAACAGGATGTTTTATGCTAATGAATACAGGAGAACAATTAGAGTATTCTAAAAATGGTTTGTTAACTACTATTGCTTGGGGAATTGACAACAAAGTATATTATGCATTAGAAGGAAGTGTTTTTGTTGCTGGTTCGGCAATTCAATGGTTACGTGATGGACTACAAATAATAAAAGATGCAAAAGAAAGCGAAGCTTTTGCAAAAGAAGTAACAGGAGAAAACCCTGTATATGTAGTTCCTGCTTTTGCAGGTTTAGGTGCTCCCTATTGGGACATGTATGCTCGAGGAGCTGTTTTTGGATTAACAAGAGATACCGGGAAAAACCACCTTATAAAAGCTACATTAGATGCATTAGCATATCAAACCAAAGATATTTTAGATGTAATGCAAAAAGACAGTGAAGTAAAATTGACTTCTTTAAAAGTAGATGGTGGAGCTTGTGCTAACAACTATTTAATGCAATTTCAGGCAGATATTTTAAACACAGCAGTCGAACGTCCAGAAATTATTGAAACTACGGTTATGGGGGCTGCTTACCTTGCAGGAATTTGTGTAGGCTTATGGAAACAAGAAGATATCGTTACACGTAGAAAAATACATCAACGTTTTGCTCCTACATTCTCTTCAGAAAAAAGAGAACAGCTTTATAAAAAATGGCAAAAAGCAGTAGAACGTACCAAAGATTGGATTGATTAACTTAATAAATAAAACACTATGGCTAAATTCTATGAAAAGATTCCAGCTAGAATGCAATCATTTATCAAAAAACAAAAAGTGTTTTTTGTAGCAACAGCTCCTAAAGATGGACGTATTAATCTATCTCCTAAAGGAATGGATTCTTTTAGAATACTCAATGAAAATAGAATCGCTTGGTTAAGTGTTACCGGTAGTGGTAACGAAACCTCAGCGCATTTACTTGAAGATAATAGAATAACCATCATGTTTTGTGCTTTTGAAGGAGCTCCTAATATTTTACGCTTATACGGAAAAGCGCAAGAAATTCTTCCAACCGATTCTGAATGGAATGATTTGATTGATTTGTTTCCTCAATTAGAAGGAACTCGTCAAATATTTGATGTAACCATTGAAAGTGTACAAACTTCTTGCGGCATGTCTATTCCTTTTTATGAATATAAAGAAGAACGAAATCAATTGTTAGACTGGGCAAAAGACAAAGGTGAAGATGGGATTGAGCAATATTGGGAAGATCGAAACAAAGTAAGTATTGACGGATTAAAAACAAAGTTTAACGAGGAATAACCCCAAACAAACTCCACATAGAAAAAACCAACTGTAACAAGAATATGTCCTAATCGTTTTTCAAGTAATTACATTAGGATATTCTATGAGTTTAGATACAGCATTAAAATTAAAACCAAACACTTTTCTAGGTACAACTAATAAAAAATTTCATTTAGATTTTTGTGATGTTTCTATTGTGAATTATACGAAACCTGTATCAGAAGAATGGCATTCTCATGAAGACATTCATTTATCTTTAATCTTACAAGGAGGAAATTTAGAGTCTAGAAAAAAGGAAGATCGACAAGTAACTCCTGGAAAAATTATGGCCTATAATCGAGGTGAAATTCACAGAAACAGATTTACCGCTTTTCCTTCTAAAAATCTGAATTTAGAATTAAAAGAGGATTTTTTCACCAAAAATGAGCTAAGTTTTCATCATTTAAATACTTCAAGCACTTATCAAACAGAAGCATATCTTGAATTGATAAAAATTTATAATGAACTACTCATTACTGATATATATACCACAGATACCATTCAAGCTTCTTTAACATCACTATTTACACCAACTCCCATTTCATCTCACAAACCTGTTTGGGTTGACCAACTCAAAGAAATAATAGAAGATAGATATAGTGAATTTGTGTCGTTAGAAGAGTTATCTCAAATTTTAAATGTACACCCTGTTACCATTTCTAAATACTTCAAAAAATACTTCCAGGAGTCTTTAGGAGGGTACATGAGAAAGGTTAAAGTGCAAAGGGCGTTGCATTATTTATTCCATACACAAATGCCAATTACAGAAATTGCCTATGCTAGTGGGTTCTCAGATCATAGTCATATGACCCGAGTTTTTAGATTATATCTAGGGTCTAACCCTAAAAACATTAGAAAATTTTAAGTTTTTTTCGCTTGGCTAATTTCATTCTATTTTAAAACATTTATCCTCAATAACTTTCGCTCAAATTATTCGTTAAAAAAAATCTTATATGCGTAAAGTTATTTTCAATTCTATTAACAAGGTGCGTCCTATATGGCGTTTATTCCTTTTTATAGCCATCACTTTTTCAATTAACATTCCTCTACAAGTACTCTTGCAAAAAATAATGCCACAGGGGCTTTTAAGAGGGTATATCTCTGCATCTATTTACTTGTTATCTGTTCTTACCAGTTTATACATACAAGTTAAATATCTCGATAAATCATCTTTTAAAAAGTATGGGTTAAGAATAAATAAGATTTGGATGAAAGAGTTCTCTTTTGGTTTTTTAATTCCTATCATACAACTCTCACTTTTCTTTATGTTCTTATATCTTACAGGTAATCTTACCATTGTAAATTTCTTTACCACAAGTTCTCCTGATTATTCTTTTATTGGGGCTTTTATATCTGAGTTTTTCGGATTAATTATTGGAAGTAGTGTAGAGGAAATTTTCTTTAGAGCTTTTCTATTTTACATTGTTTATGAAGCGTTAAGAACATTTAAAAAAGATCCTGTAAAACGTGCGCTGATCATTCTTTTCTTAATTGCTCCATTATTTGGTATTGCTCATATAGACAATACTGGAGCCTCTGTTATGTCTACCATTAATTTAGGTTTAGATGCTATTATAATGTGCCTACCTTTTCTAATTACAAGTCGTTTAGGAATGTCGATTGGTATGCATTTATCATGGAACTTATTTCAAGGAGCTGTATTTGGCTTTCCAGTTAGTGGTAATATTACTAAAGCAAGTATTATGACCGTACACACAACTGACAACATAATTTCGGGAGGTGCTTTTGGCGTGGAAGGAAGTATTTTATTTGTGCTACTAGATGTAATTGCTATTGCTCTTATTTTATATTGGAAAAAACACTACAATTTTAAAAATATTGTAAATCCAGCTATTGATAAAAACTATAAAGCGTATATTGTTTGAGGTTTCTCTATATTTTTATGGTGCAACTGTGTGGTTTAATCTACTCTTAAAAAAATGAAAAAGATATTATTAATTCTGATGACTCTTATGTTTTTAAGCTGTTATCAAAAGAAACATAAAGTAAAGCAAGAGTTTACAGAAAAAGATGCTTATGAAGTTATCAATAAACATCTATCTACGATATCGTATAACTATGACTCTATAGTTTATGTTAACCCTCGTCAACTAAAACCAATAAAGTTAAAATTTACCAAACTTGAACCTGATACTTACTTTAGCTATATGGATTCTGTTCCTCTACGTCCAATTTTCACAAAAAACTATTGGAAGAAAGAAAACTTGAAAGGAATTGATTTTATAGACTGGGACGAATACTGCACTTTCTTTTGCGAAGGCAATTCCAAGAATAGAAAAAGAGTATGGAAGGCAAAATTTAATAATAAATATATTCATAATTTGGCTTATCCTATATACAGTTCAAAGAAAAAAACAGCTGTTATACGAGATTATCGTTATCAACCCTATCTATTGTGTGGTACAGGACTAGACAATATGTTTTATTATAAGAAAACCAAAACTGGTTGGGAACAAATAGATCCTTCATATTAAGTATTTTCTTCTTTTTCATGTTTAATTTTTTAACCTGACAAAAGTCATGTTTTTAGAAGAGAACCTACTGTACTTTTGAGGTAAATATATTTGATAATGGTACAGTTGATTAATATTCCATTAGTTTCATGGACAAATGGAACTATTATGATAGCAATTTTCGGTTTAGTATGTGTTGGTTTGGTTACCGCATTATTACTTTTAATTAATAGCGGTAAGAAAAAGCAATAGTTTTTTGGTTAAAAAAAGGATGTGTTAAAACACATCCTTTTTTATTTATAGTATAATTCTATTCTTTATTGACTTACCAGCTCTTTACCATGAAATGGACAATAAGCCCATTTACCATTGTATAGTTTATCATCTTCTTCGCATTTCTTTTCTAAAAGTAAGCTGCCTAGAGGTAATTCTAATTCAGGTTTAAAATCGAACAATTCAAAAGATAAAGAACCTTCTTTATAAGCATCTATTGCATTTTTTTTGTCATTTTTAAAAATAACAAACTCCATATTTTCTCCTAAAGGCCCGATCATATTTTTCATAACAGGTTTCATTAAACCAATCATGTTTTGTAAATCGGCTGGAACCTCATCTTGGTCAAGTTTTTTAAGCATATTTCCATTGTAAAAAACGCGAACCTTTTCTCTAAGCACTTCCTTGTCTTCAAAAGTTACCCCTCCAAAAACTCCTATTTTTCCTTTAATAAATACCACAAGAACATAATCGTTCATCATATCTACAATCATGTTTCTTTCTGAATCACTTACGGATGTATCTTGCGAAAATGCAACTTGCCAATATTCTGTTGGAATCCACCATATAAGTTCCATGTAATCATCAGAATCACTTGAAAACTGTGTTTCTTCAATAAGCTTTTCCATACTTATTTCAGAAAAAGTCTTCTTTTGAGCAAAAACACTTAAAGAAAGCATTAAAAGGGCTATTAAACTATATCTTCTTTTCATAACAATTAATTAATTTATTTTTATTTAAAAGCATTTAATCCTGTAACATCTAAACCTGTAATTAACAAGTGTATATCATGAGTTCCTTCATAGGTAATTACACTTTCTAAATTCATAGAATGACGCATAATAGAATATTCTCCTGAAATACCCATTCCTCCTAGCATTTGACGTGCCTCACGTGCTATATTAATTGCCATTTCTACATTATTACGTTTTGCCATAGAAATTTGTGCAGAAGTAGCTCTTCCTTCATTACGCAATACTCCTAACCTCCATGCTAATAATTGTGCTTTGGTAATTTCTGTAATCATTTCAGCCAATTTCTTTTGCTGTAATTGAAATTGCCCAATTGGTTTACCAAACTGCGTACGTTCTTTAGAATAACGTAATGCGGTATCATAACAGTCCATTGCTGCACCAATAGCTCCCCAAGCAATTCCGTAACGCGCAGAATCTAAACATCCTAAAGGTGCTCCTAAACCACTTTTATTTGGTAATAAGTTTTCTTTAGGTACCTTAACGTTATCAAAAATTAACTCTCCAGTTGAAGAAGCACGTAACGACCATTTGTTATGTGTTTCTGGAGTAGAAAAACCTTCCATTCCACGCTCTACTATTAAACCATGAATACGACCTTCTTCATTCTTAGCCCAAACCACAGCTACTTGAGCAAAAGGAGCGTTTGAAATCCACATTTTAGCTCCATTTAATAAGTAATGGTCACCCATATCTTTAAACTTGGTTTCCATTCCTCCTGGGTTTGATCCGTGATTTGGCTCAGTTAAACCAAAGCATCCCATCCATTCTCCAGAAGCTAATTTTGGTAAATATTTCTTACGTTGTTCTTCTGTTCCATATTTATAAATTGGATACATCACCAAAGATGATTGAACCGATGCAGTAGAACGCACCCCTGAATCTCCTCTTTCAATTTCTTGCATGATTAAACCATATGAAATTTGGTCTAAGCCTGCTCCTCCATACTCTTCAGGAATATACGGACCAAAAGCTCCAATTTCTGCCAATCCTCCAATAATTTGTGTTGGAAATTCGGCGCGTTGTGCATAATCTTCAATAATCGGTGATACTTCTCTCTTTACCCATTCTCTAGAAGCATCTCTAACAAGCTTATGCTCTTCAGTTAATAAATCATCTATATTATAATAATCTGGAGCTTGAAATAAATCCATAGTTGTTTGAGTTTTAGAATTCTTCCAAATGTAATTAAAAAAATGATTTTTAGCTATGGTTTCCGTATGTTTGTACTTTATGAGATTTACGTTAGGGAAAGACGAACGATTAAAGAGCAGAAAGCTAATTGGTAAATTATACGAAGAAGGAATATCTATAAAAGTTTTTCCACTTCGCATGGTCTATATACAAGCAGAGCATACTTCAAAATATCCAGCTCAAGTAGGAGTTTCTGTTCCTAAAAGAAATTTTAAAAAGGCGGTTGATAGAAACCGAATAAAAAGACTGCTTAGAGAAGCTTACAGAAAAGAAAAATTAACAGTTTATAACAATATTGATAAACCATATGTGTTTATGATTTCCTATCTTGCAAAGGAAGAGTGGGAATATGCCAATATTGAGCATAAAATGAAGAAGTTACTCACCCTTTTCGTACAAGATATTTCTAAAGAAGAAAAAAGCTAAACTCTTTTTCTTCCTAAATTAATTTCAACTCCAATAGATATGAAAAAAAAGAATTTATTTTTTCTCGGGGCTTTAGTTGTCATTTCATTTTTGTTTTCATTCCAAAATCGATTTTTTGAAATTGCCAAACAAATAGAGATTTACAACAATTTGTTTAAAGAATTAAACATCAATTACATTGATGAGATTAACCCTGGTGATTTAACCGATAAATCCATTAAAAACACCTTAAAAAACATTGATCCTTATACTAATTTCTTCAATGAACAAGATGTTGAAGATGCACGTATTCGAAGAGAAGGAGAATACGGAGGTATTGGAATTGCGAGTTACTATACTAAAAAGGGAATTATTGTTGCCAATGTTTATAAAGGGTTTTCAGCTGATAAAGCAGGGATTAAACCAGGTGATTTAATTACCAATGTAAACGGACAAGACTTAAAAAACTTAGAACGTAATCAACTTTCGCAAGTGTTAAAGGGAGTTCCAAATAAGGATATTATAATCAAAGCAACAAGAAATGGAGTGCCTAAAAATTTTAATTTAAAACTTGATAAGGTTGTTGTAAATCCAGTTCCTTTTTATGAAATGATTAATGAAGATACAGGTTATATAGTATTAACTCGATTTATTGCTTCGAAAGCTTCCGAAGAGGTAACCAGAGCTTTTACGGAGTTAAAGGGGAAAGGGATGAAAAAGCTTGTTTTTGATTTAAGAAGTAATCCTGGAGGTTCCTTATTTGATGCTATTAATATTGTTAATCTATTTATTGAAAAAGGAAAAAAAATAGTGGATACACGTGGTAAAATAGCCGCTAATTCTAGAACTTACAAAGGAAATAGAGAACCTCTAGATACTGAAATACCTGTGGTTGTTTTAATTAACGGACGTTCTGCTTCTGCTTCTGAAATAGTTTCTGGTGCTCTTCAAGATTATGATCGAGGGGTTATTATGGGAGAACGTTCTTTTGGAAAAGGGTTAGTGCAACGCTATTTTAATTTGAGTTATGGAACACAAATGAAAATTACCGTTTCTAAATACTATACTCCTAGTGGTCGATGTATTCAAGAGTTAGATTATGCCAATCGTGATCCGAAAACAGGTAAGGTTCCAAAATTCTCAGAAGGTACTGTGAATGCCTTTAAAACAGAAAATGGAAGAACAGTATACGATGGTGGAGGTGTAATGCCTGATGTTGAAATTGAATATTCTGAAAAAACAGAAGACACTAAAAACTTATTAAAATCGAGAGCAATTTTTAATTATGCCATCGATTTTATTAGAAAACAACCTAATTTAAACGCGGATTCTTTTACATACTCAGATGCTAACTTTAATCAGTTTAAAAATTACCTAATTGCTTCTGATACATCTTTCGTTTCAAAACAAGAAAATTTGTTTAAAAAAGCATACAAGGCTACAAAAAACAGTAATTCTATAAAAAACAATTACAATGCTATTGCGAAAACTTTAAAAGAAGAAAAAGTTGCCAGTATTGCCAAGAATAAGGATCTTCTTATGGATAAAATTCAGAATGAAATTGTAGAACAAGCCTTTTATAAAGAAGGATTGTATTTGTATCAATTTAAAAATGACAATACTATTAAAAAAGCAGTAGCACTTTTAAATAATCCTAAGAAATACAATCAAATTTTAAACAAAAACTAGCAAATTAACTTTTTTGTATATTTGCCCATCAAAAAACATATGTCAAAATCTATAAATAAAGAGCGTACAAGAGCCCAAGAATCAACCAATGCCATAGAACGTTTATATATTTCAATGCGACATTTATTTAGTCGTGGTTTTTATAAGCCTATGGGGGTTTCGGGTGAAACTTTACGCAAATCTCTTCTTTCTCTTCGTCCAGAAATTTATGGTTCAATTGCTGAAAACAAAACTGAGTTAAACGGTTTAGTGTATGTTATAGAACGTTTACCAGAAGGAATTGAAGAATGCCAGTTTATCAATTTAACTGCAGATGAGGGTTATAGAAACTCTAAGTTTAAAGCTATTATTCCTCCAAAGAGAAGAAGAAACTGTTACCGAATTGATAAAGACCAAATGAATATTGAGATTACCCGAGGACGTTCGGAAATTTATGATATTCTAACACACTTGACTTTTTTATTTATTGAATCTCACAAAATAAAGGATAGAGTAATTATTGGTAATGGAGAGAAATTTATTAGAGAATGGCAACATTTAGAAGATATTGTATTACACAATAAATCAGTTACAGATGAAGAAAAGGATGTGCTAGTTGTACATTTAGGAGGTATTTTAGGTAGAACTTATGATGAAGTGTATGATGCTTATAATACTTTTTCTTCTGAAGAAAATCCTAACAGATTTTTCCATTTAATTTATTGGTTAGGTAAATTAGCAATTAACGAAGTTTTATTTGATCAAAAACGTTCTATAAAGTTTAGTTCTGTATTAAATGAAGAAATAGGACATCATATATACGGAGAAATTTGGGCTAATAATATTAAAAAAACCATGGCAGAGCATGGTTTATTAGAAAGACCAATTCATATTATTAGTGCCAATATGCATAGTGTTTTAAATACTATTTATGCACCAAATGCTCTTGAAAAAGAGGCTAAAAAACATCAAAACTTTGAATTATTTGAGTTGTTAAGTAATTCTAATAGTCAACCTTTACAAAAAGCGGTTAAGAACTATGCTTCTGAAAATGGGTTGATTTATTTAAAAGATACTTCAGGAACCAATATCAATGTTCAAATTATTGATACTGAAAAAATCAATTTTGATACTACTGCTTTTAACAAAGTACATTCTGTAGGAGAAAACCCAGTAATTATTGTAATGGATTATGCTTTTGGTGAGCAAGCCTATGAAACTATGGACGAGTTGTTGAAACCTTATAAAACAGGAGGAAATACAATTCATTTAGATGTACGATCGGTTTCAATTATGGGTAAAGCAGGTATTTTAGAAGGTGGTAAAGGAGATATCATGATTCCTTCTTCACATATTTTTGAAGGAACAGCAGATAACTATCCTTTTAAAAATGAACTAGCAAAAGAAGATTTAGAAGGATTTGGTGTGCAAGTTTTTGACGGGGCTATGGTAACCGTATTAGGAACTTCATTACAAAACAAAGACTTATTAAAGTTCTTCCACGATTCTACTTGGAATGTAATTGGTTTAGAAATGGAAGGAGCCCACTATCAAAAAGCTATTCAGTCTGCTTCAAGAATTAGAGGGAATGTTTCTGAAAATGTAAAAGTGCGTTATGCATATTACGCATCAGATAATCCATTAGAAACAGGTGCAACACTTGCTTCTGGAGGATTAGGAATGAGTGGAGTAACTCCGACCTATGCCATTACACAAAAAATATTAGAACAGATATTTTAATCGCCCAGCGAGTATAAGAATATAAAAAAGACCTCTTTTATGTAAAAGAGGTCTTTTTGTTTAAGTAAGAATTGGTATTATTCTATATTTGCAAGCACAACACAACAACACAACATAATGAATATTCTCATTTTAGGATCAGGCGGTAGAGAACACGCTTTTACTAAAAAACTTTCTGAAAGTAACAAAATCAATTCTTTATTTGTAGCACCTGGAAATGCAGGTACCTCAAAAATTGCTACGAATATCAACATTAACCCAACCAATTTTAATCAGGTAAAAGAAACCGTTTTACAACACGCTATTGATATGGTTGTTGTGGGACCTGAAGCTCCCTTAGTAGCTGGAGTTCATGATTTCTTTTTAGCTGATGAGGAATTAAAAAATATTCCAGTAATTGGACCTAAAAAAGATGGTGCAGAATTAGAAGGAAGTAAAGACTTTTCTAAGCAGTTTATGGAAAAACACAACATCCCAACTGCCCGATACCAATCTTTTACTAAAGATACTTTAGAAGCAGGTAAGTCTTTTTTAGAAACCTTAGAAGCTCCTTACGTTTTAAAAGCAGATGGATTGGCTGCCGGAAAAGGGGTATTGATCTTAAATTCTTTAGATGAAGCAAAAGCTGAACTTACAGAAATGCTAAGCAATCAAAAGTTTGGAGAAGCTTCTTCTACAGTAGTTATTGAAGAGTTTTTAGACGGAATTGAACTTTCTGTTTTTGTTTTAACAGATGGTAAAAATTATAAAGTATTACCATCTGCTAAAGACTATAAAAGAATTGGAGAGGGAGATACTGGTTTAAATACTGGTGGTATGGGTGCTATTTCTCCAGTACCATTTGCAGATGACGCTTTTTTAAACAAAGTTGAAGAACGCATTATAAAGCCAACAGTTGACGGTTTACAAAAAGATGGAATCGATTATCGTGGATTCATTTTTATTGGTTTAATGAACGTTCAAGGAGATCCTTTTGTAATTGAATACAATGTTCGAATGGGAGATCCAGAAACAGAAGTAGTATTGCCTCGTATACAATCTGACTTAGTAGATTTATTTGAAGGTGTTGCATCTCAAACATTAGATAGTAAATCTTACGAAGTAACTTCACAAACAGCAACAACTGTTATGTTAGTTTCAGGTGGTTACCCTGAAGCATATGAAAAAGGTAAAGAAATTACTGGTTTTGATACTGTAGAAAATTCAATTGTATTCCATGCAGGTACTACTGAAAAAGATGGTAACGTAATAACTAGTGGTGGTAGAGTAATGGCAATTACTTCTTTTGGAGACACCATTAAAGATGCTTTAGAAAAATCTTATACGAATATTGATAAAATCTCTTTTGAAAAGATGAATTATCGAAAAGACATCGGTTTTGATTTAATATAACAATACATAAACAAAAAAAAAGGAAGCTCTTGCTTCCTTTTTTTGTCTTTTAGTAATACTTGTTAAGTTTACATAGCATAATTAATTCATATCATAGCAATTTATACCCTTTTCTTTTTCAATTTTTATTTATTTCTTTTTCACGTTGTAAAATTATACATTATCAATAAGACTCAGGTAGTTGTTTCATGTAAAAAAAGTAATCGAATCACCTACTTCTTGATTTAAATGAATATTTAAATCAAGTTATTTTACAATGCTTTTTCTATAGTAAAAGAAAATTCAGAGCCTTTACCATAATCACTTTTAAGCAATATGGTTTCATTATGTGCTTCAATAATATGTTTTACAATTGAAAGTCCAAGACCAGAGCCTCCTTGCTCTCTCGATCTACTTTGATCAACTCTATAAAAACGCTCAAATAAACGTGAATGATGTTCTGGTCTAATTCCTTCACCATCATCATTTACTTTAATAACATATTTATTAGCATTGTAGTTCTCAATACTCACTGTAGTAGCTCCACCAACTTTTCCGTATTTAATTGAGTTTACAATTAGGTTTATTAACACTTGTTCTATACGTTCTACGTCTCCTTTTACATGATGTGGAAACTCATATACTTTATCAAATTTTAAAGCGATATTGCGTTTCTTAGCCTTCATTTCAAACAGGTCAAAAACGTTTTGTATCAGTTCTAAAATATTAAAGCTCTCTACATTCATTTTCATTCCTTCCATTTCCAGTTTGGCAATCATATCCAAATCTTTTACAATAGAAGTTAATCTTTCCACTCCTTTATTAGCTCTTTCTAAATACTTCGTTCGAATTACCTCATCTTCTGCCGCGCCTTCAATCAGCGTTAAAATATAACCCTGAACGGTAAATAATGGTGTTTTTAACTCATGGGCTACATTTCCTAAAAAGTCTCTTCTAAAAGAGTCTCTTTGCGTTAAATTAGCAATCTCCTCACTCTTTTCTTCTACGTACTCTTGTACACTTTTAGTTAATGCCTCTACATCAGTAGTTACTTTTTTTCTTTCTAAATCATTTACATCTAAAATAGAAATATCTTCATATAGCTTTTTAACACGTAAATAAATAAAGTTTTCTGCTCTGTATTGGATGACAAAAAAAGAGACAATAAACATAGCTATTGCAAATACAATCAAAGAACCGATTCCTAGTGAGTTAATTAAAAGTAAATACGATAAAATTGCTATGATTACAGATAATATTGTAGAATATAACGCCGACCATAGGGCATAACTGTATGTTTTTTTTATTTTTTTCATCTTATATAAAACAAAAGTAGATTGCTTTTAGGCAATCTACATATTTTTATTGAGTTTGTTCTTTATTTGTCTGAACCTTCAAGTACAAATTTATACCCTACTCCTTTTACGGTTTTAAAAAACTCGTCACCTATTTTTTCACGAAGTTTTCTAATATGTACATCAATAGTTCTTCCTCCTACTACTACTTCATTTCCCCAAACAGTATCTAAAATAACTTCTCTTTTAAATACCTTTCCTGGTTTAGAAGTTAATAACGAAAACAGTTCAAATTCTTTTCTTGGTAAAGAGATTCTTTTATCTCCTTTAAATACTACATACTCGTCTCTATTAATAATAATATCCCCAATTTTAGTAGTACTATCAGCTTTTTCTTCTGTTTTTAATCTACGTAATAACGATTTTATTTTACTCACCAATACTTTTGGTTTAATTGGTTTGGTAATATAATCATCTGCACCAGCGTCAAAACCAGCTACCTGAGAATAGTCTTCTCCTCTTGCCGTTAAAAAAGATATGATAACATCTTCTAACGGTTTTATATTTCTAATTTTTTCACAAGCTTCAATTCCATCCATTTCTGGCATCATAATGTCTAACAAGATTAAATGCGGAGTAACCTTCTTAGCCATTTTAACACCTTCGGCACCATTATTTGCTGTAAAAACTTGATATCCTTCTGTTTTTAAATTGTATTCAACAATTTCTAAAATATCTGGTTCATCATCTACTAGTAAAATCTTAATATCGCTAGTATCCATAGTATTTTTTAATATTATATGTTGTTCAAAAATAACGATAAAATAATAAACCTAAACCGTCATATTCTAACTTAACGTTGATTTAATGTTATAGAAACATTGCTATTCTTTTGTTATCTCTTTTTATGCCAATAGTTACTTTATTTCAAAATTCTTCCGTTTTTTGTATCTTTCATCGTACTTAAAATTGCTATACAAATCATGACACAAACTATTGACATTCAAAATGTGTTGTTCTTGGACATTGAAACAGTGCCTTTATATGAGCATTGGGAACAAGTTCCTTCACTTGCTCAAGAGTTATTTGAACACAAAACCAGCTATCAAAGAAAAAATGAGTTTACTCCAGAAGAGTTTTACCACAGAGCAGGTATTTGGGCCGAGTTTGGTAAAATTATTTGTATTTCTGTAGGATATTTTATTGAAAGAAACAAGGCATTAGAGTTCCGTGTTACTTCTTTTTCTTCTGATTCAGAAAAGCAACTTTTACAAGATTTTAAATCTTTATTAGATGCACATTTCAATCAAAAGAAACATCTTTTATGTGCTCACAACGGGAAAGAATTTGACTTTCCTTTTATTGCTAGAAGAATGATTGTTCATCAAATTGAACTTCCTGAAAAACTTAATCTATTTGGAAAAAAACCTTGGGAAGTTGCACATTTAGACACCATGGAATTGTGGAAATTTGGAGATTATAAACATTATACTTCATTAAAACTACTCACCTATATTTTAAATATTCCTTCACCTAAAGAAGATATTGATGGTAGTGAAGTTGCGAATGTTTATTATAAAGAAAAAAATCTTCCTCGAATTGTAGCATATTGTGAACGCGATACGATTGCCGTTGCTCAGCTTTTACTTCGTTTTTTAAACAAACCTTTAATTAAAGAAGCACAAATAGTGAGTGTTTAAGTCTACTATTTTTGTTTTGTTGGGCATAATTGTTACATTTAACTCAGAAATTTGCGAAAGAAATAATTCATTTATTCCTTTTATTTTTTAACTAGTTGATGACATTTTCTTTACGCAGGTATCCGCAAAGAAATATCAGGTACTAAAATTAATTTAGTGCTCAATTAAGCATTAAGTAAACAACATAAAATGTGCGTTTATACTACCCAAAACAGAGGTATAGCAACACTTTTTATGCACATATAAATAAGTTGTACGCAATTTAAAACAACCGAAATCTATCAATGAAAATTCACGATTTTGACATAAAAAAAGGGATTTATAGCTTCGAATTTGATGAACTGAATACAGAACTTCATTCACATCCTGTTGTCGAAATCATAAGTGCAACAAATGGAACTTTTTCATTACTATCGAATGGACAGATTATTGAGAATTTGGAGTTTGCCATTATCGACTCGAACACTGAACATAAAGTGTCTTCAAAAAACTGTTCCATCAGAGTTTTAATGGTAGAAAGTCATAATTTAAGATTAACCGATTTTTTTGTAAATAATGGAATAAATTTTCAAAATGGAGTTTTTGTAAAGACCAAATTTGAGAAGAAAAACGAACTGTTTTCAGAAGTTAAAAATCTCGCAAGGACAATCGACTTAAAAACACCAACGGACAAGCGAATTGACGAAAGCATTAAATTCATTGAGGAAAATGAACTTGAGTACAAAAACCTTATTTCGGAATTGACCTCAAAAGTATTTTTATCAAACAGCAGACTTTCCCACCTTTTCAAAGAACATATCGGAATTTCAATCAAAAAATATCTTGTTTGGAATAGATTACGTCAGGCTATAAATCTGTATTTAAGCGAGAACACTAACTTGACAGACGTTTCAATACAGAGTGGATTTTTTGACCAAGCTCATTTGACCAATTCCTTTAAAACTGTTTTAGGCGTAAGTCCTTCAAAAGCATATAATAGCAGAATCTTACAATTATAGCTGTTTGTTGAACTTTAAATTTGCTCTCAAAACATAGAAAATGAACGAACAAATTAGAAAAGTAGAAAAAGCAGATATTCCTGAATTAAAGAAAGTACTTGATTCTAGTGAGTTGTTTCCTTCATACTTACTTGATGACATGATAAGTGATTATTTGAATAACGAAAAATCAACAGACATTTGGTTTACCACAATAGATAACGGGAAACCCATTTCAATTGGCTACTGTGCACCAGAAAGGCTAACCGAAGGAACTTACAACCTTTATGCAATAGCTGTGAATAAGGAAGAACAAGGAAATGGTATTGGTAAAAAAATGATGGAATACATTGAAAACGAGTTGAAAGCAAAAGGCAACCGTATTTTGATTGTAGAAACATCTGGAAAACCTGAATTTGAATTAACACGGGAATTTTACATTAAATGTAATTACACTAAACAAGCTGTAATCCCTGAGTTTTATGAAAAGGGAGATGACAAAATCGTCTTTTGGAAGAAATTGGCAGAATAAAAACTGCGTACAACAACGTATAAAAATAATAGCGGTTTCGGTACTTAATCGAAATCGCTTTTTTTATATTTATGGTCATGTCTAATCCGAAAAGTTAGTGTTTATAAATCCGCTACTATTCTTATACTAGACCGTTGGCAACAATAGCCCTAAGAAAGGTTAGTGGTAATTTCCCCCACCGCACAAGAGATTTTTATTTGATTTTGCCAACGCACGGACAAGCACATTGCGCCTGCCCTTCGGGACAGCCACAAAGAGCTTGCTTCCCCACCCGCAGATTTAAGAATTTGAATTTCGTTTTCTAGTTGGATACAACTTCTGCTTAAAATCTGTGATTTCATCTTTCAATTTCTTGTTAGCACTATTCAATAATTCATTTTGATGCTTCATGATACTCAAAAGGTCATGCATAGCATTTAGGTTTTCCAGTTGAACGGAAACGATTTGTTCTAAATCGGCTTTGGTATATCTTCTGCTCATAATAATTGCTTTATGACAAAAATTAATTTTTACGAAAATACAATAAATTATTGTATTGTGAAATTTTTATTCGATTAAAAGGAAAGAAATTTGCATGAGACTACAATTTTGATGAAAAATGAAAAATTATAGACTTACTATATTTACACCAAACAGCAATTAAATTGCACAATGGACAAAATAAATTACAATCGGATAAAAGCAGTTTTGGCTGAAAAGAATATATCGTCTAAGGAGCTTGCAAAGCATCTTGATAAAACAGAATCTACCGTTTCAAGATGGTGTACTAATGATGTACAACCTTCAGTGGAAGTGTTTTATCAGATTTCTCAATTTTTAGGTGTTGACATTCGAGACTTGTTTGTCTCAACGAAAGATTAGTTATGAGCTTAGAAGCCAAATCACAAGAATTAAAAGATTTAGTGTCAACTTATGATACTCAATGGTTTCTTGGTGATCTTTCAGGGTTGATGAAGAGCATAGCTTCGGGAAGAGCACAAGATCAACTTGGCCAACTCTCTTCACCTATGCGTCAGCTATATTTCCTTGGTGGTCTTGTCGTTTCATCTGATAATAGCAATGGGATAGATATTCAATACACGCCTGAGAAATGGAATAAGATTGTTGAACTCTTGAATCAAATAGAACGAGAGTATGATAAGCTTTTCTTCCCAAAACCAGACGAAGAAATTGATGAAGAATGGAAAAAAATTAGACAAGTGGCTATGCCATCATTCCTATCTTACTTCAATCAGGGTCCATTAAACTATGAAGAGCAAACCATAAATTGGGTAAGCGACTTGTATTCTCAATTAGATGATACGATTGAAGTTGAATCCGGTGTAAAAACTGAAGACTTCATTCAATTCTACAATAATTTAGATGATTTAGTCCAACGAAAGTTTCAAGGGTTTGGGACAAGAAAAGATCTTTTTCAAGAAGAATGGTTAACCTACACCAAAATCCAAATGGGTGTTGTTGATGAAGCTCCTGATTTTATCAAAGAGATGGGAGAGCAAAATCGCCCCATATATACGTTCGTTGCTGATCATGGTATTATTAACCGCTTCAAATCAGAAGACTTGGTTTCTAATGAATTATCAATTGAAAAGATAAATATCATTTTATCGCTTCTTACCTGCAAAAGAAAACAAAGTGATTTTCTATACTACACTTCAACAAGACCAAGCAATCCGTTATATGAGTTTCCTATCGTAGATATTGGAGAAGAAATATTTCAGGTGTTCGAAGTTAAACAGGTAATTCATGCAATTGATGATTTACTTGAAAGGATATGTTCGAAAAATAGTAGAGCAAAAGACAAGCTCATTGACAAAAAAGGAAAACTGCTTGAAAATAGAATTGTAAACCTGTTCAAGAAATTCTTCAAAAAAGATTATAAATGCTTTGAAGGTTATTATGTTGATGGTTGTGAACAAGACATACTGTTTCTATGGAAAAATTATGCTTTTATCATTGAGGCAAAAGGATACAATTTGCGTGAACCAATGCGTGATCCTAACAAAGCATTTGTGAAAATAAAGGATGACTTCAAAGCTTGTATTGGTTATGGACATACTCAAACTAAAAGAGTTGAACAGAAATTTATTGATCAAGTTCCATTAAAAATTGAGGATAAGAATGGAAATCTGATTGAAGAAATTGATACAACTCAATATGAAGAAAATGATTTTTCAATTATTGTTAATATCAATTCATTTGGGCAAATACAAAACGATCTGTCGACTCTTTTAGAAATTGAAGAAGACGGAATATATCCTTGGGTTATTAAACTTGATGACTTAGAGACATTTTTTCTGACAATGATTGCAAAGAAGAAAAGACCGCAAGATTTCATAAACTACCTTTATCTAAGAGAAGAATTACATGGTAAGCTGATTTGTTCAGATGAACTTGAAGTTTGTGGCGGGTATTTGAACGGAGTTTTAACAGAAAAGAAAATTGAGAAAGCAGACAGGATTGTAACTACTCCAGATTTACCTGAAATTTTTGATAAACAATATAATAAGGGAATGGGGTTTGACAACGAGAAACTATTAGCAGAAAAGAAAAGTGGAAAGTATATGTTTTGGTAATGCCAACGCTGTTTGCACATTGCCATCCTCGTTCCTGCGGTGGCAAAGAGCAAAGCCAACGCATAGATTAAAAAGAATATAAAACAAATAAAAATCTCTTCTCCTCTCGCACGGGAAAAGGATACAGAGAAAAGAAAATAGATAGTAAAAAGAAACGGCAGTGCTAATCGGGCTACAGTAGCTAACAAGGTGTATAGGTCATAGCCTCCCTTCGGTCAGCCACGCCCCATACACAGAACGTTACCTATAATTTGAAAAAACTGCTATTCATAAAATTCTTAAGTTTACTTTTAAGTTCTTGTGGAAATTTAGAAGAAGAAAAACTGATTGCTGAATTTAAAGCAAAAGAAAAGTATCGAGTTTGGACAACCGAAAAAAAAATAAATAAACACGATTCTATAACCTTCATTAGAAAATCATTTAAAAGTTATGATTCAAAAAACCGTTTAATTAATATAAGTAATGTTGAATTTTACTTTTACGATGAAAATAACCGAATAGAAAAAACCAAATCAATTTATAAAAGAGAAGGAAAAGGATTAGCGAAAATTGACACGCAAAATTATGTGTATGATGAAAGTGGATTATTGAAACTCATCACAGAAAACGATGAAAAGATTGATACTATTAAGTCTTTTAAATATGATTCAGAGAAAAATCTAATTGAAACAAAAACTAACCTCAGAACCATAACACAAGAATTCGAAAATGGAGTTATAAAAAAGAAAATTATTAAAGAGCATAACACAGAACCTAAAATTTATGAATTTCATTATGATTCTATAAACCGACCAATAATCGAAGATTGTACTTTTAGTGGAGGCCTTAGAATGAAAACAAAATTTGAGTTTAATCAAAAAGGTAAACTAATAAGAGAAATTGACAGTTCATTTAACCAAGGAACAAACCCAAACGAATTTGTGGAATTTATGACAGAGTATAAATACGACAAAAACGACTCGATTGTTGAAATAATAAAATTAGGAAGAGTAGTAAGTGAAACTGATTTTAAAATTCGAGGAAAAACGATATTTGAAAGAAAAAAAGAATAAAACTGTGGGCAACACCGTGTATAAATCATAGTTAATAAATGCTAAACCGAAAGGTTGTTGTGCTTCATTAAAAAAACAATCGAACTGAAAAAAAACATTCTCATATTATTTTTATTTCTACTTTTAATTAGCTGCAATGACGGAGTGAAATACATTTCTCAAAATGATGGAAAAAGTCACTTAATAGACTTTGAGTTATTCAGTATTATTCTACCAACCGACTTTAAATATTAAAGGATTGACGGAATTGACTCTTTTGTCGGAGAAATTAAAAACAAAAAATCGACTTTCTTTTTTGATTATGGATGGTATTCTCCAAAACCACCTTTAGATGAAAGAAGTTACGTTGAGGAAAGTCGAAAAGGAATGGACTTTGAATCGATTCAAAAATTCTTCAACAAAATTGACTTGAAACCTTATGAAGACGAAAATGGGGCTATAAATCCAAATGAAGTCATTAAAAAAGTAAAGAATTTGACTTTACATATAATGACTGATAGTATTGCTACTCAAAATGGTTTTGAAAATAATTGTAATTATTACTACACTCTTAAATATAAAGAAGTTGAATTTAAAATTCCTTTCTGTATACCAGATGAGGAACGAAAAAAATTCGAGAATTATGAATTGACTATTGATACAATTGGAAATTATAAAAGGACAATCGCACTGTGGAAAAACAAAGAAACACCTAATATTTCAAGTGTCCATTTTGAACCCATACTTGATAGTTCAAAAAATAAATTATCAATCGGAATTAAATCAAATATGGAATTCGACAAAAACGATTTGCTGAAAATATTTAAAACAGTAGAATTAAAACAACGAAAGCGCAACATGATGTATAATTAATTGCGGCTGAATTTCCTCAACATCGAAAAACGACTCGCATCCTTTTCCCGCAAAAAATCATAACCGAAACCGTTACTCCCCTTCTAATTTCATAGACAACTCGAACCAACGTTCTTCCTTTTCTTCTAAGCTCTCAATGATTTGTTGTAATTCAATAGATTTATCATTGATTTCTTCCATTGGAATTTCTCCATTGGTAAATTTACCTTCTAATTGTACTTTCTTTTTCTGTAGTTTTTCAATATCAATTTCTAAAACACCAAACTCACGCTTTTCATTATAACTTAACTTTCCTTTTTGAGGTGCTTTTTCCTTCTTTTCCTCTACTTTCTTTTCTGTTTTGGGTTCTGATACTCTAGAATCTTCATACGCTCTAAAATCAGTGTAATTTCCAGGGAAATTCTCAACAACTCCTTCTCCTCTAAACACAAATAAAGAATCTACTATCTTATCCATAAAATAACGATCGTGAGAAACCACTATTAAATTTCCTGGATAGTCTAATAAAAAGCTTTCTAATACATTTAAAGTAACCACGTCTAAGTCGTTTGTAGGCTCATCTAAAATTAAAAAATTCGGATTTTGAATTAATACCGCACATAAGTACAAACGTTTTTGTTCTCCTCCACTTAGTTTTTCAACAAAGTCATATTGTTTTTTTCTATCAAACAAAAAGCGTTCTAATAACTGCGCTGCAGATATTTTTCTTCCTTTGGTTAACGGAATATACTCTCCAAATTCTTTAATTACTTCAATTACTTTTTGTCCTTCTTTAACACGTATTCCTTTCTGGGTATAATATCCGAACTTTACGGTATCTCCTACTACCACTTTTCCTCCATCTACAGGTGTATTACCAGTAAGGATATTTAAAAATGATGATTTTCCTGTTCCATTTTTTCCAATGATCCCAATACGTTCTCCTTTTTTAAAAACATAGTCAAAACCATCAAGAATCTTTTTATCATCAAAATCTTTTTTCAATTTATGAAGCTCAACAATTTTACTTCCCAAACGTTCCATATTAATTTCTAATTGAACTTGGTGTTCGTGTCTTCGTTGTTTTGCTTTCTTTTTAATTTCAAAAAAGTCATCAATACGCGACTTTGATTTGGTGGTACGTGCTTTTGGTTGGCGACGCATCCAATCCAATTCTTTTTTAAACAAACTTTTGGCTTTACTTAAGTTGGTAGCCTCTAGCGCTAATCTCTCTTCTTTATTTTGTAGATAGTATGAGTAGTTTCCTTTGTATTTATAAAGCTTACCGTTATCTAATTCTATAATTTCATTACACACACGTTCTAAGAAGTATCGATCGTGCGTTACCATGAACAAGGTTATTTTTTCTTTTGTAAAAAACGCTTCTAGCCACTCAATCATTTCTAAATCTAAATGATTCGTTGGCTCATCTAAAATTAACAAATCTGGTTTGTTGATTAAGATAACCGCTAAAGCTAAGCGTTTCTTTTGCCCTCCAGACAAACTTGCTACTTTCTGCGTTAGATCGTGTAGTTTAAGTTTGGATAGTATTTGTTTGTATTGTGTTTCAAAATCCCATGCATTGTGCTGTTCCATTAACTCAAATGCTTTTTGATACTCATCTGTATCATCAGGATTTTTTAATGCCTTTTCATACTGTTGTATAATAGGTAGAATCTTATTTTCTGTAGAGAAAATTGTTTCTTCAATGGTTAGCTCGGCATTTAATTTATTGTCTTGAGCTAAATAGGCAATATTGATTCCTTTTCTGCTTACTACTTGTCCAGAATCTGGAGTATCATTTCCAGCAATAATGTTTAAAATAGATGTTTTTCCACTACCATTTTTTGCTACAAAAGCAATCTTTTGATCTTTATTTATTCCGAAAGAAATATCCTCAAATAGCACTCTTTCTCCGTAGGCTTTTGCAATGTTTTCAACTGATAGGTAATTCATCTATTAATCTTTTTTGCAAAGAAACAAAAAACCCGAGCAATTGCTCGGGTTATAACTGATTAATATTAATATAATGAAGGGTTTTGTATTATTTCTTAATCAGCTTAGTAGTTAATAATTTCTGTCCATCATTAACTTCTAAAATGTACGCTCCTGTATTTAAATCAGAAACGCTGATGTTATTTCCATTGATACGTCCAGTTTTCACTACAGCACCAACAATGTTTACAATTCTATAGCTCATTTCTCCTTTTGCAGCTAATTTAACTTGTACAAAGTCACTTGCTGGATTAGGGAATGCTACTAAATCTAAAGAAGCTTCATTTCCTAATGGATCACCAGTAGCTCTTGGTCCACCAAATGTAGTAAAGCTAGCAGTTGAAGCTGTAATATTTACTGTATAATCTTCTACCTCTCCATCTGCAAATGTTTCACAAGCAGTTTGAGCTGAGTTATACTTCATAGATACACGCATTCTTGTATTACCTAAGGTTGCGTTTGCTGGTACAGCAACAGTAGCCGTTAAGTTATTTGCGCTTGAAGAAGAACCAGAAACAACTTTTTCAGAAGCATCAAATGTTCCGTTTTGGTTGAAGTCAATCCATACCGCCCAATGTTCTGTATAAGCAGTACTTCTAAATCCAGCGCTTACAATCATTTGGTTTGAACTTCCTTGTGCTAAGGTTGCTACTTTAGATGTGAAATCTCCATATCCACCGTTAGCACCAGTTGCATTTGTCATTCCTCCTAATTCTACATTATCAATCCACTCATAAGTTACTCTGTTTCCTTTAGAATCACAATAGTTTAATGCAGTAGATAATGTAGTAACATTAACTGTATTACTTGAAGCTGACACATTTCCAGCAGCATCTTTAGCTCTTACAGAGAATGTATATGCTGTTGCAGCGGTTAAACCAGTAACATTTGTAGATGTTCCTGTAACTGTTCCTAGGTTTGTAGACCCTTGATATACATCATATCCTGTTACTGCAACATTATCTGAAGAAGCAGTCCAGTTTAATGTTAATGATGTTTGAGCTACATTAGAAGCAGCTAAACTAGTTGGAGCTGTTGGAGCTTCTGTATCTGGACCATCATTAACTGCTGTTACTGATAAATCATCTACAGCAATATCACTTGACCATCCATTTCCAGTTGTTCCTACTAATCTCAATTTGATTGTACTTCCAACATAAGAACTAAGGTTTACAGAAACAGTATTCCATTGGTTTCCTTTGTTTCCAGAATCAGACCATACATCTGTCCAGTTTGTTCCATCAGATGAAGCCTGAACTTTTAATGATCCAACGTTGTTACCATACATATGGTTTTTAAATGCAAATGTTGCCGATGATTTTCCTGATAGATTGAAACAAGCACTTTCTAAAATCGCTGTTGCGTTATTTCCAATTTGTCCTGTACTTCCGTTAGTAGAAGCTTCTAAGAACATATAGTATGATCCTTGTGTTGCAGAACTTGGTCCTGTTCCTGAAGATGGAGTGCTTCCAGTTCTTCTTACCCAATTTCCGTCATCTCCTGTAACTTGTGTCCAACCGTCACCAGATTCAAATCCTTCACTATAAGGATACGAAGTAACTGTTGAAGAACAGCTAATTGATGGTGGAGCTGAAGTTGTAAAGTTTACAGATGAACTATAACTAGAGTTTCCAGAAGAACACTTACTACGAACTTGTACTTCGTATTGAGTAGAAGCTGATAATCCACTTAAAGAAGTTGATGTTGTAGAGACAGCATTTGTAGTCCAAGATGAAGTTCCTGTTTGACGATATCTTACATCATAAGTAGCATTTGGAACGGCTGTCCAAGCAACATCTGCACCAGAAGAAGTTACGTTACTAGTCCCTACTCCTGTTGGAACAGTTGCGTTACATACTGGAGGTGTTCCTGTAATACCTGTTACTATTAATGAATAGTTTTGGCTACCTCCTGTTAAAGATCCTTTATGAGTAACTGTAATTGTATAAGTACCTGAAGCATTTGCAATGTCTACTCTTTCAAAAGGGTCAACATTATTGTCTTGCTTAGCACTTGTAGTTGGTCCTGTTAATTTATAAGGAAGGTATGTTGTTCCTCCTTTAGAAACACGGATATCTAAGTCATTTACTAAAACTGGTGTAGTAGAGTTTACTGTAGTATTAGCTGTACCTGGTCTATCTGTCCAAGAAATAGAAGCTAATAATGGGCTACTTCCATCAGAATCAACTGTAATAGTATATGTTTGACCAGAAGTTAAAGTTAACTCTTCCATTTTTGCTTGATTACCTTTTTTAGTAATCGTTTCAGCTGCTCTTTTCGCATTTAAAAGTCCCCAACCAAATACTGCGTCTGGTCCAGAAGCTCCAGCATCATCAGCTGTATGTAAAGCTAATCCTTTTAAAGTAGCAGCTCTCATGAAACTACCACTATTTAAATTTTTGTGATGCTCTTGTAATAATAGTAAAGATCCTGTTACATTTGGAGAAGCCATAGAGGTACCAGAGATTGTATTATATGCTGTATCACTATTTTGATATGTTGAATATACTCCCGTTCCATTACCAGTGATATCTGGCTTAATACGGAAATCATCTGTTGGTCCTTCACTACTAGAACTATTGATAGATACAGAAACTAAATTTCCACTTGCATCAACATTTGCATCTTGAGCATTTGCAACTACTAAATTATTTTTAGAAGTTGAATGACCCGTTAATTTATCCCATCCAGATCCACCAGTTGGGTTATTGTTAGCTGTATTATCATTACCATCGTTACCAGCAGCCACTACCATTAAGTAGTTTGGTGCATTAAACATGATTTGATCCCAATCACGAGAAGTCGTAATATATCCTCCAAAATAATGTTGTGGTAATTGTACTTGTCCAAACTGGTTTCTTGTAGCAAATCCATATGAGTGATTTGACACTAACATTCCGTTTGAAGCTGCATTTGTTGCTTCTGAAGTATCACTATTCCAGTCACTACCTCTTACTTTAGAATGTGGTGCCATTCCCTTTGCATTGGCTTGAACCCCAGATGCCATAATAGTACCTGTTACGTGTGCCGCATGGAAGTTTAATGATGAACTACCATCGAATACAGAGAAACGGTTGTTTCCTCCTGCTCCATCATATTCTTGGTGAGAAGCTCTTGCAATACCACCATCCCATACATAAGCGGTCATTCCTTGTCCCATTAAGTTTAACCCTAATGATCCTCCAGAATTTAAGTGGTTTGTTCTTGTAGATCTTGCTGCATCTACATTGTACGTAGTATAGTAAATAGGTTTACCATCTACTACTCTTTGAAGTTCCATCATGCGGCCATCTGCGGTGGTAATTTTTGTTTTCCATCCACGTTGTTGTGCAATCTGAATAGCTTGTTGTTTTTCTTCTGAAGCTTTTTTTTGGAAGTTTTGCTTCATTGATTCTAACTTGGTCAAATTGTATTTACTACGAATTTGATCTACCTCTCGCTTGTTTTGTGCTTGAGCTTGGAAACTAAATCCAACGACAGCTCCTGCCAAAACAAGACTTTTGAAGTACTTGTTTTTCATTTTTTGAAGGGTTTATTTGGTTAATTGATTATTAACTTGAAACAAGTTTTTTTAAAATAATTCTTAAAAAAATCTTATTTTTTTGTTAAAAACGAACCAAATATATAAATTTTTTACAAAGTTAGAAACAAACAATCAAAGTTAATCGATGGAAATTCAGTTAAATACATAAAAAACCCCAGTAAAACACTGGGGTTCTCTAAATGTTAATTTTTTGTAATTTATTTTTTAAGAAGTTTTGTAGTCATTGTTTTTTGACCGTCATTCACCTGTAAAATATAAATTCCTGTATTTAAATCGGAAACATCAATAGCTGATGAGTTTAACTCTCCTCTCTTAATAACAGCTCCAAGACTATTAATCATATTGTATGATAAGTTGTCTACTTTAGAACCTAATTTAACCGTTACAAAATCTTTTGCTGGATTTGGGAAAGCTAGTAATTCAATACTTCTTTCATTTCCTAATTGTTCTGTTGTTCCAGAAGTAATACTAGAAACGTTAAAAATAGAACTTGCAGAAGCCACGATATTAACCGTATAATCTTCAACTTCTCCATCAGCAAATGTTTCACAAGCAGTTTGAGCTGAGTTATACTTCATAGATACACGCATTCTTGTATTTCCTAATACTGCATCTGCTGGTACTGCAACTGTAGATGTTAAATTGTTTGCACTTGAAGAAGAACCAGAAACAACTTTTTCTGATGCATCAAAAGTTCCGTTTTTATTAAAATCAATCCAAACAGCCCAATGCTCTGTATAAGATGAACTTCTAAATCCTGCACTAACTACCATTTGGTTTGAACTTCCTTGTACAAGTGTTGCTACCTTAGAAGTAAAGTCAGCATAACCTCCATTATCTCCTGTAGCATTTGTCATTCCTCCTAGCTCTACATTGTCAATCCATTCATAAGTTGAACGATTTCCTTTTGAATCACAATATGTAACCGTTGTATTTGCTTGAGTAGTAACGTTTATTGTACTTGAAGCAGATTCATTTCCAGCAGCATCTTTTGCTTTTACTGAGAATGTATATGCTGTTGCAGCTGTTAAACCAGTAACATTATACGTTGTGGTTGTTACAGTAGCCAATTTAGTTGATCCTTGGAAAACATCGTATCCAGTTACTCCAACATTGTCAGTTGAAGCAGACCAGTTTAATGTTAACGAAGTTTGAGCCACATTGGTAGCAGCAAAACTTGTAGGTGCTGTTGGTGCTTGCGTATCTGCTCCTTCATTAACAGCTGTAACCGCTAAATCGTCAACAGCAATGTCACTAGACCATCCATTTCCTGTAGTACCTACAATTCTTAACTTAACATTAGCTCCTAAATAAGCACTTAAGTTTACTGAAACTGAATTCCATTGGTTTCCTTTGTTTCCTGAATCGGACCATACATCAGTCCATGCAGCTCCATCTGAAGATGCTTGTACTTTTAAAGATCCAACATTGTTTCCATACATATGGTTTTTAAAAGTAAACGCCGCAGATGATTTTCCTGTTAAATCAAAACATGCACTTTCTAAAATTGCTGTAGCATTAGATCCAATTTGTCCAGGACTACTGTTAGAAGAAGCTTCTAAGAACATATAATTTGATCCTTCTGTTGCTGAACTTGGTCCGGTTCCAGAAGAAGGAGTACTTCCACTCTTTCTTACCCAGTTTCCAGCATCACCGGTAACTTGCGTCCATCCATCTCCAGATTCAAACCCTTCTGCATATGGGAAAGAAGTGATTGTTGATGAACATGAAATAGTAATTGCAGTTGTCGTAACATTTACCGCATTACTTGCTGTAGATTCGTTTCCTGCTGCATCTTTAGCTCTTACTGTAAATGTATAAGCAGTGCTTGCTGATAAACCAGTAACATTGTATGAAGTAGTTGTCGATGTTCCTAGTTTTGTTGTTCCACTATAAATATCATATCCACTTACCCCTACATTATCTGTTGAAGCATTCCAGTTTAAAGTTAATGAAGTTGCCGCAATATTAGACGCTGCTAAACTGCTTGGTGCAGTTGGTGCTTGCGTATCAGCAACAGTATTTGCTGTAAATGTTCCTGTAAACACTCCTCTACCATAGGTAGAAGCAATAATTTTATTTTGAGTATTTGTTCCGTTTACATTCCAATAATCAAGTGATGTAACACTTACATCGCTCATTCCGTTGTAAGATTGTGACCAATTAGGACTCGCTGCATTAAAGTTAGACGTTGCCCAAACTCCTAATTGAGTAGCTACAATTGCTTCATTTCTATCTAATGGGTTTTGTAAGAAATCTCTTACTGGAATATTTGGTAAGTTTCCTTCTTTATTTACCCAGTTAGCACCTCCATCTGAAGTTGCCCATACACTCGTAACTCCGTAGTTATGAATCGTTACAAAAATATCATTCTCAGTAGCTCCAAACCTAACCGAAGAAACTGACCCAACAAAAGGAGTTGTAACACTCGCAAATGTTGCACTAGAATTACCAACACTAGAAAGTTTTAAAAGTTTACCGTTTGCTAATCCTACAAACCAACGGTTTGCTGTAAAAGGAGAAGCTCTAAATGCTGTAGGCTTTGCATCTAATAAACTATTTGATAATGTTCCTTTACTATTTGAAGCAACATTTACACTTAAAATAGCATTTGCAGAAGAAGTTGAGTTATTAGATAACAACCTGTTTGCATCACTATCATATCCCATTTGATTTACGAAATCTCCAGTACTTTGATCACTAGATAAGGTAGTCGCTCCACCTTGTCTTCTTCCTAAACCATTCCATGGTAAATTAAAACGATAAATAACGTTGTGTACATAAGTAGCAATCATGTATTGCCCGTCTTTATCTACAAATGTGTAAAAACCATCTCCATCACTTAATTCAGTAGAACTATTGATTCCAGCAGAAGCATTTCTAAAAGCTTGCGTTCCGTTATCTTGAGCACCTGCACTAAAAATACCGTTAGTATCTCCTGAGCCATCTGGTCCAATACCAGCTTTTACAAATTGTGTAACGTTGTATCCGTTGTTTCTTACACCTATAGAACTTCCTGCATTTCCTGAATAGTAAATACCTCCATCATTACCAAATAACATTTTTGTAGATGAATTGTTTCCAAAGGCAATAGAGTGTTGATCTGCATGTACATTGTTTGAAATACCAAATCCACCATACCAGTGAGATAACTGACTCCATGAGTTACCTCCATTGGTAGATTTAAATAAATCGATCCCTCCTACATACAATGTATTATCGTTACTTGGATCTGCTTCAATAACTAAATCGTAGAACGCCTGTCCACGACAAAAGTCGTTTGCCGCAATGTTTGTATCTGCATCGTTTGGTAAGCTTACTGTTGATACTGAAGAAAATCCGTTAGTTGTTTTGAAAATACGCACCGGAGCTGCTGAAGTGGTTCCTTGTGCTAAAACATACAATTTGTTTGCATTTGAAGCCGATGGTTCTATTTCTACTCTGTTAGATTCTGTTAACGGAGAAGCAGCTGCTTCTGTCCATGCCGAACCATTTGCAGAACTAAATACTCTACCTCCGCCTTGACCTAATGCAGAGTTTATTGTACCCATCCATATTTTGTTATCTGCTCCTACTTCTAAATCATTTGGTATGTAGTAGTAATTGTTTCCATTGAAATCATAGCGCATTCCTGCTGTTTCAATTCTATTCCAATTTGCACCACCATCTGTAGAGCGATATAAACCAGCAGATTGTAATCCTAACCAGTTTCTAGGAGAAGAAGAAGCTCCATATACATGTGCTCCTACCGCTACAAATAATTCTGTAGAAGTACCATTATCCCAAGCTAAAACATCATTTACATAGTGAATTCCTGATAAGAAAACATTGGTTGCATTGTGGTTAATTGTACCACCTCCAGCTGCTGGAATATTTACAGCAGTCCATGTAGTACCACCATCAGTAGTTTTATAAACTCCATTACCTACTACATCTCCTGCAGTATACTGTTCTCCTGTTCCTACATACCAAGTATTAGAGTTTCTTGGGTCTACTGTGATAGATGTAACAGATAAGTTTCCAGGTACATTTTGAACTCTTTGCCATTGTGAACTAGCACTTGAAATATTATTGTTTACCCATAAACCTCCACTAACACCTCCGGCATATACCTTGTTGTTAGTAGCATCGTTTGGATCAAACATAATAACTCTTGTTCTACCCCCTACGTTATTAGGCCCTCTTTCTACCCAAGCATTGGTGTTATCTCCTGGGTTTTTAAGAGATTGTCTCATGTTAACTAATTCTTGACGAAGTTTTGTAACATTTCCCTGTTCCAATTCTCCTGTTGCAGGGTTCATTGTTAACTCTGCCATTTGTTCGAAATACCTATTAGGCGGAAGCCCATTCAGCTTTCTTGTTTTTTTGTCCCACTTTAAAGTTTCTTTGTAAGGACTGTTTTCTAAAAATGCTTCGTGTATTTGTCTTTTATTTTCAATCTCTTTTTGTGCCTCATAAGATTGAAATTCTTTGTAGCCTATTGTAGAAGCTACTGCTAAAGACAAACCACCAACCAATAACTTGAAATTATTTTTCATTTTTGAAGGGTTTTGGTTAATAATTCGAGTAAAAAAATCCGAGCTATAAATTATAACTCGGATTTAAAATTATTCTAATCAGTGTTGATTATCTTTTCATTAGCTTAGTTGATAATGATTTTTGACCATCATTAACTTCTAAGATATACATTCCTGTATTTAAGTCAGAAACGTTGATACTATTTCCATTTAAACGTCCAGCTTTTACTACACGTCCAATAGTGTTTACAATTCTATAGCTAGTTGCAGTTGACTTCGCTCCAATTTTAACTTGAACAAAATCACTTGCTGGGTTAGGGAATGCTACTAAATCTAAAGAAGCTTCATTTCCTAATCTTTCAGCGCTAACCGGATTTGGTTGTCTTGCACTAGAAACGATATTTACCGTATAATCTTCTACTTCTCCATCGTCAAAAGTTTCACAAGCAGTTTGAGCAGCATTATACTTCATAGATACACGCATTCTTGTGCTTCCTAAAGTAGCTCCTGCTGGTACAGCAACTGTAGCCGTTAAATTGTTTGCACTTGAAGAAGAACCAGATACAACCTTTTCTGACGCATCAAATGTTCCATTTTGGTTGAAGTCAATCCATACAGCCCAGTGTTCTGTATAAGCAGTACTTCTAAATCCAGCACTTACAACCATTTGGTTTGAACTTCCTTGTGCTAAAGTAGCAACCTTAGCTGTAAAGTCTTCGTAACCTCCGTTGTCACCAGTAGCATTTGTCATTCCTCCTAATTCTACGTTATCAATCCACTCGTAAGTTGAACGATTACCTTGAGAACCACAATAAGTTAATGTATTTGATAATGTAGTAGCATTTACTGAGCTTGCAGAAGATTGGTTACCTGCAGCATCTTTAGCTCTTACAGAGAACGTATATGCTGTAGCAGCAGTTAATCCTGTTACATTTACACTTGTATTTGTAGTAGATCCAATATTAGTAGATCCTTGATATACATCATATCCAGTTACTCCTACGTTATCTGAAGAAGCATTCCAGTTTAATGTTAATGAAGTTTGCGCAATATTTGAAGCAGCTAAACTTCCTGGAGCAGTAGGTGCTTGTGTATCTGCAGTAGACCCTCCACCAGTAGTAACTGATAAATCATCAACAGCAATATCACTAGACCATCCGTTACCAGTAGTACCAACTAGTCTTAATTTAACTTTTCCACCTAAGTATGCACTTAAGTTAACAGAAACCGAGTTCCATTGGTTTCCTTTATTTCCTGAATCAGACCAAATATCTGACCAAGAAGACTCTCCGTCCTTTAATGCTTGAACCTTTAATGATCCAACATTGTTTCCATACATATGATTTTTGAATGCGAAAGTAGCTGAAGACTTACCTGCTAAATCGAAACAAGCACTTTCTAAAATAGCTGTTGCATTAGATCCGATTTGTCCTGTACTATTATTAGAAGAAGCTTCTAAGAACATATAGTAAGATCCTTGAGTTGCAGAACTAGGTCCTGTTCCAGAAGATGGAGTACTTCCTGTTCTTCTTACCCAGTTTCCAGCATCTCCAGTAACTTGAGTCCAAGCATCTCCAGATTCAAATCCTTCAGCATATGGGAAAGATGAAATTGTTGATGAACAAGTTGCAGGAGGGTTAGTTCCTCCACCACCACTACCAGCTTTATCAGATAAAGCTAAAGCGCGTCTTGCTCCACCAGCAGCTAAGTAAGTTTGCATTCTATCTCTTTGACCTGCTGTAAATAAATTCATACAAGAATCATCAGAGTAATCCATATAGTTTTGTACCATATCTTCAGATCCACAAGAGTTATGACCTGTTGCACAACCATAGTTTGCAGCGTCAGATGCTGGAGTATCAGATACAAAATCATCAACACTACATCCTCCATCACCCCAAATGTGACGTAATCCGAAGAAGTGACCTACCTCATGCGTAGTAGTTCTACCACCATCAAAAGGAGCCTGAGCTGTTCCAGTAGTACCAAAATATTGATCTGCCATTACAACTCCATCAGTAGACTTATCAGTATCCCAAGGGAACTGTGCATATCCTAAGATTGTTCTTCCTCCACTACTTAAAGCATCAACAATCCACATATTTAAATACTCAGCAGTATCCCATGGATCAACTCCTCCTTGAGAAGATTTCTTCATAGAATCATCTGTTGCCCAAGTAGCTTTCGATACTTGTTTTCTGGTAATACCAGTAGTAGCGTTACCATTAGGATCAACTTGTGCTAAATAAAATTCAATTTTAGTATCTGCAGCCTGAGACCACTTATTATTTGCATCAGAGTTTGTTCTACGGAAATCTGCATTCAATACGTCTAACTGAGATTGAATTTGCGCATTACTAATGTTGTTTGTAGAATTTGTATATAAGATATGTACAACAACTGGAATTTTATAAACTCCATTTTCTATCTTACCTTGTAAGTTTTTCATTTCCTGTACTCTCTTTTGAGTATAGGATTCCATTTCCAGCATGTACTTTTTAGCTTCTGGATTGTTCTTTTGACGTTTTTTCATTACAACGTCTGCATCACATGAACGTTTTACTAGGGTCGTTTTTTGCTGAGCGAATGCAGCGGTACCCACAAATAAGCACGAAAGTGCAAGAGTAATTGTTCTTTTCATGAACGAAGGGTTTTTAGTTAAATTATTTGACTTAGTTAATACTTAAACAAAAGAGAGTTTTTATTGATTTTTATTCGATAAAAACCCATTTTTTTTGTTGAAAACGCGTCAAATATATAAAAAAGATGTAATAACCAAAATCACCACTTCCTCAAAACCACGAATATAAGGGGGTAAAAAATCAAATAAGCCCAGTGAGTCACTGGGCTTATAAATAATCTTAAAAAAAGTTAAAATTTTTATTTTTTAACAAATTTTCGTGTAATTTTTTCATCTATTTCATTTATTTCAAACAAATAAACACCAGATTGTAAATTTCCTACATCTATTTGTTTTGATAACCTTCCTTTTTTAACAACTTGACCAAGCATATTGATAATTCTATAGTCTGCATTCGATCTTTCTAAAGTCTTTACAAATAATGTATTTCCTTTAACTGGATTAGGATAAATAGCAAATTCTTCGTCTAAAGTACCTCCTTCTCTCGTGGTGTCTAAACTTCTTATTGCAACTAGCGTATCTCCTCCTGTATTTCTTGCTCCTGATCCGATTCCTGTAATTTTTACCTTATCTATATATACATGATCCGCATTTCCACTCGCATCACATTGGAATCTGAATTGTGCATTATTCGCAAAATTAACATCTGAAGCATTTATCGTTACCGTAGCCGAATAGAATGTATTATTGTTAAAGTCAGTACCTCTACTCCATGCTTTTAATGTTGACCAACTTGATCCGTTATAATAACGCAACCAGAAATCTTCATTGTTTTCCATACTATAAGCATAGAACTCGAATGATACTTCTACTTGATTAAATGATGATAAGTTAAACGTTTCTGATGTCATCGCTGATGCTGTACCAGAATTATCTCTAATTCTTATTGAGTAGCTTCCTTCACTTGATCTTGAGCCTGAGTAACGGTAACAATCGCTACCTCCATCAGACCATCCATCCCATCCTGACTCGAAGTTTCCTTCATGTAATACGGTATTTCCACCACCGTTGTCACATGGAGCACATGAAGAACCTCCACAGTCAACTCCCGTTTCGTCTCCATTTTGAATTCCATCAGAACATGTAGGTGGAGCAGAACCTCCTACACAAAACTGTTTAGACTCTGAGCTTCCAAAAGAACCACCTGAAGCTAAACTACCGCTGGCGTCTGTTATTGAATATGAACCATTTCCGTAAGAACAGCAAATTCCATCTCCGTATGAATCGTTAATTGTAAATGTGTAACAACCATCAGGTAAACATAAATTTTCTGTAATAGTTGTTCCATTATTTCCACTTCCATAACCACTTCCAGAAGCAACTGTTGAACCAGAAGCATTGGTAATAGTCCAAGAAGTTTCTGAAGCGTAATTATCAAATGTTAAACTAAAAGTTACTTCATTATCTGTACATGAAGTTTGACATGGAGCACAAGATGAACCTCCACAATCAATCCCTGTTTCATCTCCATTCTGAATTCCATCTGAACACGTTGGTGTAGATCCTCCTCCAAATTTATCTGACAAAGCTAAACTTCTACGAGAACCTCCTGATTCCAATACTGCACGCATTCTATTCTTTTGTCCAGTTGTAAACAAATTCATACAAGAATCATCTGAATAATCCATATAGTTCTCTACCATATCTTCGCTACCACATGAATTATGTCCTGTTGCACAACCATAATTAGCTGCGTCTGATGTTGGGGTATCAGAAACAAAATCATCAACACTACATCCTCCATCACCCCAAATGTGACGTAAGTTTAAAAAGTGACCAACCTCATGCGTTGTAGTACGTCCTTTATCAAATGGTGCCGATAAATAGAATCCTGATCCTTTATCTGAACTACCAAAATATTGAGGACTCATTACTACCCCATCTGTCGAAGCACTTCCTCCAGGAAATTGCGCATATCCTAAAATTCCACCTCCAATATTACATACCCACATGTTTAAATACTCTCCAGCATTCCATGGGTCTACTCCTCCTTGAGAAGATTTTTTCATTGCATCATTGGTTCCCCAAGAAGTTCTAGTAGATGATTTTCTGGTAACACCTGTAGTTGCATTTCCGTTTGGATCAACCGTTGCTAACTGGAACTCTATTTGAGTATCTGCTGCCTGTGACCACTTATTGGTAGCATCTGAATTTGTTCTTCGGAAGTCTTCGTTTAACACATCAATCTGAGATTGAATTTGTGCCATACTAATATTTTCTTGTGAATTACTGTAAATTACATGGATAACTACTGGAATAGTAATAATTTGCCCATTGATTTTACCTTGAAGGTTTTCTAATTGTTTTACCTTTTTTCTAGTAAAAGATTCAATTTCATCCATCCTTTCTTTCAAAGTTGGATCTAAAGATTGTCGGTACTCTAAATTGTTCATCGAATGACAATTCCTTTTTTCTTGAGAGAGTAATGTACTACTAACAAAAATGAGTGAAAGGAAAAATAAAGTAATTTTTCTCATTGTTAAAAGTTTTGGTTATAGTTAATACTTATGTTAATATTCTAACATTTAATCATAAATTATATTAAAATATTATCAAATCGGTAACGAAAATAATTCTTAATCTCTAGAAATCAAAAAATTAAGTGAAAAATATTTTTAATTACTTTTACATTATATGCTAATTATTAAAAATTTAAACATCTCTTTTTTTGATAAACAGGTTACCTACGACCTTAATTTCTCTGTTCAGAAAAACGAGATTTTAGGAATTGTAGGCGAAAGTGGAAGTGGAAAATCAATAAGCACACTTGCTATTTTAGGGTTACTTCCTAAAAGTGCACATATAAAGGGAGATATTCTGTTTAATCAAATTCCAATTCTTAATTATACCGAAAAAGAGTTTCAAAAAATTAGAGGCAACAAAATAGCAATGATTTTCCAAGAGCCTATGAGCTCTCTTAATCCAACATTAAGTTGTGGGTATCAAGTTGCTGAGATTTTAAAAATTCATACAGACTTATCTCAAAAAGAAATAAAAAAAGAAGTCCTTTCACTTTTTACCAAAGTAAAATTACCTAGACCAGAACAAATTTTCAACGCATATCCGCATGAAATTAGCGGTGGACAAAAGCAGCGTGTTATGATTGCCATGGCAATTGCTTGTAAACCTCAACTATTAATTGCTGATGAGCCAACTACTGCTTTAGATGTAACTGTACAAAAGGAAATTATTTACTTGTTAAAAGAACTACAACAAGAGACAAAAATGAGTATTATTTTCATTTCTCATGATTTGTCTTTGGTATCTGAAATAGCCGATAGAGTAGTGGTTATGTATCAGGGAAATATTATTGAACAAGGAACAAGTAAAGAGATCTTTTTAACTCCTCAAAAAGAATACACACAAGCACTTATTAAATCGAAACCTAACATTTCAGAACGTTTAAAAAACTTACCAACAGTTACAAATTTTATTGAAAACACCGTTGATCATACTGTGTATACATCAGAAGAACGAAAAGCTTTTCATGAAAAACTCTACAATCAACCTCCTTTATTAGAAGTGGTTGATCTTAAAAAGGAATTTGTTGCTGGTGGATTTTGGTTTCAAAAGCAAAAAGTAGTTAAAGCGGTAGATACGGTTTCTTTTAAAATTTATGAAGGAGAAACTTTAGGTCTAGTAGGAGAGAGCGGATGTGGAAAAACAACTTTAAGTAGAACTATATTACAGCTTGAAAAAGCAACTTCTGGTAGCATTTTTTATAAAAACAAAGACATTACTAAAGTGTCTAAAAAAGAACTAAAGCTATTAAGAAAAGAGATTCAAATTATATTTCAAGATCCTTTTTCTTCTTTAAACCCAAGAATTACTGTTGGTAACGCTATTTTAGAGCCGATGAAAGTTCACAATATCTTTAATTCAAATTCTGAAAGAATTGAGTATGTGATGAATTTACTAGAAAAGGTAGGGCTTTCTAAAGAACATTTTTATCGTTATCCACACGAGTTTTCTGGAGGACAACGTCAAAGAATTGGTATTGCACGTACTATTGCATTACAACCAAAACTAATTATTTGTGATGAATCTGTTTCTGCTCTTGATGTTTCTATACAAGCACAAGTTTTAAACTTATTAAACAGTTTAAAATCAGAATACAACTTTACTTATATTTTTATATCTCATGATTTATCCGTTGTAAAATACATGGCAGATCAACTTATTGTAATGAACCAAGGAAAAATAGAAGAAATGGCAGACGCAGATGAAGTATATAACAATCCTAAAACCAGCTACACACAAACTTTAATCAATGCTATTCCGAAAGGAATTTAACTTTTTTCTATACTACAATAAGTAGTATATTGCACTGTTAAAAAAACTGAAGAAAAGATTATGAAGATTATTGTACCAATGGCAGGAATTGGGTCGCGTTTAAGACCACATACATTAACAACTCCGAAGCCATTAACGGTTATTGCAGGTAAATCAATCGTGCAGCGTTTAGTAGAAGATATAGCTTCTGTAGTAAAGCAACCTATTGAAGAGATTGCATTCATTATTGGGCCTATTGCCAAGGGGTTTCCTACAAATACTAAGGATAAATTAATCAAGATAGCTGAAAGCTTAGGAGCGAAAGGATCTGTATATGTGCAAGAACAAGCTTTAGGAACAGCTCATGCTATTTACTGTGCTAAAGATTCTCTTTCTGGACCATGCGTTGTAGCTTATGCCGATACATTATTCAAAGCTGATTTTACTTTAGACACCAATGCAGATGGCGCTATTTGGGTAAAACAAGTTGAGGATCCGAGTGCTTTTGGTGTTGTTAAATTAGATAATGGAATTATTACTGATTTCGTTGAAAAACCAAAAGATTTTGTTTCAGATTTAGCAATTATTGGTATTTATTATTTTAAAGATGGTGATAAAGTTAAAGATGAAATTCAATATTTAATTGACAACGATTTAAAAGAAAACGGAGAATATCAATTAACCAATGTTTTAGAGTCATTAAAACAACAAGGAGCTCAATTTATTCCTGGTAAAGTAGATGCTTGGATGGATTGTGGTAAAAAAGATCCTACAGTTGACACAAATAAACAAGTACTAGGTTTTGAACAAACGGAAGGTAACAACTTAGTCTCAGAAGATGTTGTTTTAGAAAACGCTGAAATTATTCAACCTTGTTATATTGGCAAGAATGTTGTTCTAAAAAACACTAAAATAGGACCTTATGTATCTATTGGAGAAAATAGTATTGTAGAAAACTCTACTATTGTTAATTCTTTAATTCAAACAAACGTACAGGTTTCTAATGCTAATTTAGACAATGCTATGATTGGTAATCATGCAAAATATAATGGTAATTATACATCAGTAAGTATAGGTGATTATACAGAACTTACATAAAGAAAGTTTAAAAAAACAATCGAAAAGAATAAAGACAATTTTGTCTTTGTTCTTTGTGTTTTGTTCAATAGTTATCTATGCTCAAGATAGCATTCAAATAAAATCTTCTGTTGGGGAAGAAAAGAATATAAAATTTCAACAGTTCTTCTTTAAAGCACTTTCTGAAAAAGCTAAAAAAGAACCTCAAAAAGCTATTGAAGCTTTGGATGAGTGCAACGTTTTAATTCCAAACAACAAAGCTGTTTTGTTTGAGCTTTCAAAAAACTATTTTAGTTTAAACAGAACTTTTGAAGCTCTAGAGTATGCTAATTTAGCGCTACAGCAAGAAATTGATAATTTATGGATACTTGAACATATCGTAGCCATTCATAAAAGAATGAATTCTTTTCCTGAAGCTATTGAAATTCAAGAAAAAATTGCATCACTTTTTCCAAAGAAAAAAAGAGCATTAGTCTATTTACACTTACAAAACAGAGATTTACCAAAGGCTAAACAAGTCTTAAACGAATTAGATGAAGCCAAATTATTAAACGCCAGATTACGAAGAATTCAAGAAAAGCTTAATGATAACTCCGAAAGAGAAACTTCTACATCAAAAAGTAATACCTCAATTGCTGGTAATACTTCAAATGTAAATTTGAAAACTCAATTTGCCAAAGAGAAAAGTTTCGCTATACTGCAAAGTTTGTTACTTCAGCTTTATAAAAATAACGATACTGATTTGTTATCTTTCAGTGAACAAGGACTTGCTCTTTTCCCTGCACAACCATTGGTATACCTAATGAACGGAAGAGCCTTAATAATCAACAACCAACACAAAAAAGCCATTAGTAGTCTACAGAATGGTATTGATTTTGTTATAGATAATCCAACAATGGAATCTGATTTTTATAAAGAGTTGATTAAAGCTTATAAAAAACTAGGAGACCAAAAGAATATAAATAAATTTCAAAAAAAGCTTAAAGCTTTATAAAAGTACCTTATAAATTGATGAGAATATTTAAATTTCTTTTAGTAAGTATCTTATTATTTGCTTCTTGTAAATCTACCAAAACGATTACTTCTGATAATGTCGTTTTAGAAAATTTATCGGCTAGGAGAGTAGCAAAAAAGCATAAAAATGTGTCTTTTGATAAGAAAACAGTTGATGCTAGACTTAAGGTTAATTATAAAGACAATAAAGAAAACGTAGGTTTTTCAGTACATATGAAGCTGAAAAAAGATGAAGTTATTTGGTTAAAAGGAACTAAGTTTATTACTGTTTTTAAAGCTAAAATTACCCCTCAGAAAGTACGTTTTTATTCTCCTTATAAGAAAAATTACTTCGACGGTGATTTTTCTATGCTAAAAGAACTTTTAGGTGTTGATGTTACTTTTGAACAATTACAAAATATGTTGCTTGGTCAAGCAAGTTTAGATCTAACTTCTCAAAAACAAGAAGTTGAAATAATCAATGCTTCTTACAGGTTATCACCTAAAAAGCAATCAACTTTATTTGATGTCTTTTTCGACATCAACCCAACTCATTTTAAACTTAACCAGCAATCAGTAGTAAATTCAATAAAAGAACAACGTTTAGATATTAAATACCCTAGTTATAGCGTTAAGAATAAAGTAGTTTTTCCTAAAAAGGTGGTTATTCATGGGAAAAACAAACTAAAATTCACAAAGATTGATATTACTTACAGATCTGTAGAATTTAACAAAAATCTAAATTTCGATTTTAGAATACCTTCTGGATATAAAGAAATTAAACTATAATGACTAAAAAGTTTTTTTACATATCATTTTTGTCCTTTTTTTTAATTGGAGTGTCATCATATGGTCAATCTCGAAAAGAGCTTGAAAATAGGCGTAAAAAGATTAAAAAAGAGATTAAACAAATGAACTCTCTTCTTTTCAACACCAAAAAGAAAAAAGACAATGCTTTAGATGATTTAAAAGACTTAAATCAAAAAATTAGTGCTCGTGAACGCTTGATTGAAACTATTGATTTAGAAGCTCAAGAGTTAGCTACAGAGATTAAGGGTAATGAGCGAGAAATTAAAAAGAATAACAAGGAGTTAAGCACGTTAAAAAAAGATTATTCAGACATGGTTGTGAAAACTTATAAAAGTAAGTCTCAACAAAGTAAAACCATGTTTTTACTCTCTTCTAAGAATTTTTATCAAGCATATAAGCGCTTAAAGTATATGCAACAATACAGTGATTTCAGAAAAAAGCAAGGTGAGGAAATCATGTTGAAGATTGCACTTATTGAAAAATTAAACGACTCTTTAGCTAAAAGAAAAAAAGCTAAGGAAAGCCTTTTAGCTGACGAAAAAGATCAAAAAGATGCCATAGAAAAAGACAAGAAAAGTCAAGAAAGTTTAGTTACCAAGATCAAAAAACAGGAACGTAAGTACAAAAGAAGCTTACAAAATAAACTGAAAGAAGAAAAACGTATCACCGCCCGAATTGATAAACTTATTAGGGCAGCTATTGCTCGTGCAAACAAAAATAAAAAAGGAGCTAAGAAATCATCCGGATTTGTATTAAATGCAGCTGAAAAGAAATTATTGGCCAACTTTGAACAAAACAAAGGAAACTTGCCTTGGCCTGTAAATGGTATTATAACTCGTAAATTTGGTGTACAACCGCACCCTACATTTCCAGGAATAAAAATAAACAGCCCTGGTTTACATATCGTAACCAAATCAAAAGCAAATGCTCAAAGTATTTTTAATGGTAAAGTACTAACCATTCAAGCTAATAATGATGGAAAAAAATCTGTTTTAATACAACATGGTAACTACATTTCTGCTTATAATAATTTAGAATCTGTTTCTGTTAAAAAAGGAGATGTCGTAAAAACTGGAGATACTGTAGGAAAAGTGTTTACCGATAAAGTTTCAGGTAAAACTCGACTTGGATTTATTTTATATAAAAATTTAACACGTTTAAATCCGCAACATTGGATTCGAAAAAATTAGTACCTTCCACACATGAAGAATGCAGCTAACTTTATTATTGTTGCCATAGCAGTAATAACTACTTTAGTGATTGGAAAAGGAATATTGATTCCTTTTGTTTTTGCTTTAATTTTTTGGTTTTTAACACGGGAAATACGTAAAAGTATCTACAAATTACCGTTCGCAAAAAGGTTTATTCCTCATTGGTTAAGCAATATTTTAGTATTTACGCTTATTATTTTAGGTTTCGGTTTTATTTCTGAAATTATAAGTAACAGTATCGCTGATTTATCTACTTCGTATTCTAAATACGAACCTAATGTAGATGCTATTATTAAGAAGTTAAATGCCTATTTTCATATCGATATTATCAAGTCGGTAAAATCAGTAGTTGGTAATTTTAATTACGGTACAGTTTTAGGCAATATCGCTAATGGAATAAGTGGAATACTAGGCGATACTTTTATGATTGTTATATACGCTTTATTTATCTTTTTAGAGGAAGCTAGTTTTAAAAGAAAACTCCGCAACGTTATTTTTAAAGAAAACTCACAAATTCAACCAATTTTAGTCAAAATTGAAAGCTCTATTTCTAGTTACTTACGTTTAAAAACTTATGTAAGCTTACTTACAGGTATTTTAAGTTACATTGTATTGGTATTGGTAGGGGTGGACAGTGCTCCTTTCTGGGCTTTTTTAATTTTCTTATTAAATTATATTCCAACTATTGGTTCTTTAATAGCTACTGTATTTCCAGCCATTTTTAGTTTGATACAGTTTGGTGAGTTTACACCCTTTTTAATTGTACTAATTGCGGTAGGAGCAGTTCAAGTAGTTGTGGGTAATATTATAGAGCCTAAAGTGTTTGGAAAATCCTTGAATTTAAGCCCTCTAGTTACCATATTATCTTTAGCAATTTGGGGTAAAATTTGGGGTATTACAGGTATGATTCTTTCCGTGCCTATTACGGTTATTATGATTATCATATTTTCTCAATTTGAAAAAACAAAGACCATTGCCGTTTTTCTTTCTGAAAATGGTGAGTTAGAACAATAAAAAAAAAGGAAGCTTTTCAGCTTCCTTTTTCGTTATATAAATACACATTTTTTTACTCTGTAAATAATGCTTTTAATTCTGTAGCATCCTTAGGTTCCATTTTACCTGCTAAAACTAAACTTAGTTGTTTTCTACGCAAAGCACCATCGTAACGTTTCTTTTCTAATTCCGTTTCTGGTTCTATTTGTGGAATTGGTACAGGCTTTCCTGTTTCATCTACAGCTACAAAGGTATAAATACCTTCATTTACCTGTGTTCTTTCTCCAGATTGACGATCTTCTATCCAAACATCTACATATACTTCCATAGACGATTTAAATGCACGTGAAACCTTCGCTTCTACAGATACCACACTTCCTACGGGTACCGATTTAGAAAAGGCAACATGGTTAACTGAAGCTGTAACAACAATTCTACGTGAATGACGACGTGCAGCAATACTACAAGCTCTATCCATACGAGCTAATAATTCACCTCCAAAAAGATTATCTAAATAGTTAGTTTCACCTGGTAAAACTAAATCTGTAAGTATGGTTAATGACTCTTTAGGTGTCTTTGTACTCATTGTTAAATTTTGAGGCAAAGATACGCAAACCTTCAAAAAAGGCACTCATGAAATCTTCTTAAAAAAAGGGCTTATTTTTCAAGCAACCAAGCGTCTTTGCTTATTAAGTTTTTAATCTGCACTAATTCTGTTCTAGCCTCTTCTCTTGAACTAAAACTAGCAAAAGCAACCTGTATTAAACCTAATCCATTTTTTCCAACAACATGTGCATCAAAACCAGCTTCTTTTAGTTGATTTACCTTGTTTGTTGCATTTTCTTCTAATTGAAAAGCACCAGCAATAATATGGAAATTCTTCGTTTCCTCTTTCGAAACGTTTAAGTTGATAGTTGGCAACGGATTGTCTATTACAAAAGTTGCTGACTGAATCTTCTTATCAGCAGCTTTATTTTGCGCAGCAATTTCTTTTTGTTCTAGGTTGTTATTAATCATATTCCAACCTAAATATCCAACTCCTAATACTACCGCAGCAGCAACTGCTCTCTTTGCAAACATAGGAATTACAATAGTTTTACGATCTTCTTCTTCAGTAGTAACAACTGTTGGTTCATTAGCAACAACCTCTTGCATTCTTCCAACTGCAGGTGAAGTAACCTCAGCCAAACCAAATGATTCCGTTAAGAAGTTACTTTGTTTATTAGGTTCAAAAGTAATTTGATTTTCATCATTTAATGACAAAGTTCCTACAGCCGAAACTTCAACTGATCCTTCTTTTAAAGCTTCTTCCCACTTTGTTACTTCTTCCTGTATTTTTGACACTGCTTGCTGAAATGTTATTTTCTCGCTAGAAGCAACATAATTAGCTAACAAACCATCATTGTGCTTTAAATAAGTATTGAAAGTGATTTGCTTTTTAGGAGGTTGCATAGTATGCGTAAAGTTATTCACTTTTGCACCTATCTTATTGGTTACAAAACCTCCAAAATTAGGAACAATTACACAATCGTATCTGTATAATAAATCGTTGATATAGTTGGCTAATGTCATAGTAACAAAAATAGAAAAATAAAGCTTGGTTTGGTAAAGTTATCAAGATTTTTATCAACAGTTTTTTGTATATTGATAATCAAAAAATTGCATCATGGAAACAGAAAAATTATTGGCTGTTTTACGCTTACAAGCTACTTCTAAAGTAGGTGATATTATTGCTAAAAAGCTTATCAATACCATTGGAAGTGTTGAGCAAATCTTTAAAGAGAGCTCCAATACATTGTCCAAAATATCGGGTATTGGAAGCTTTACTATTCAAAATTTGCTTGATAAAAATAACTTGAGAAGAGCAGAGAAAGAGCTAGCGTATATTTTACAAAACAATATCACCTATTCTTATTTTTTGGATGAAAATTATCCCGAAAAATTAAAACACTGTATTGATGCCCCCATCTTATTTTTTCAAGAAGGAAATATCAACTTCAACAATACCAAAACAATTTCTGTTGTGGGTACTAGAAATATGACCATTTATGGTCGTGATTTCTGCAATCAACTTATTGAAGAATTGCAACCTTACAACCCAATTATTGTTAGTGGTTTTGCTTATGGTGTTGATATTTGTGCTCATAAATCAGCTGTTAAAAACAACCTGCAAACCTTAGCCGTTTTAGCACATGGTTTAGAAGACATTTATCCTAAGTCGCATAAAAAATATATTCATGAAATTCATAAAAACAGCGGATTCATTACAGAGTTTTGGCATCAAGAAAAACCGCAACGTGAAAACTTTCTCAAACGAAATCGTATTGTGGCTGGACTTTCAAAAGCAACCATTATTATTGAATCTGCTAATAAAGGAGGCTCTCTAGTCACTGCTGATATTGCCAATTCTTACCATCGCGATGTCTTTGCTCTTCCTGGAAAAACAACGGATATTTATAGTCAAGGTTGTAATAATTTAATTAAAAATAATCAAGCTCATTTACTCTCTTCTGCACAAGATATTATTGCCATGCTTAATTGGGATATCCCCAAGGTTTCCACTCCTAAACAAGTGGAATTATTTGTAAATCTAACAGATGTCGAACAAAAAATATATGATTACCTTCAAGCAAATAATAAACAACACATAGACACCATAGCTTTATCATGTGAAATACCTATTTATCAACTTTCTTCTATCCTTTTACAAATGGAACTGAAAGGCATAATTAAACCTTTACCAGGTAAACTGTTTGAAACTTAGTTTATTTTAAACGTTATTGGTAATGTGTACTTCACAGATACCTTTTTCCCATCTTTTATAGCTGGGATAAACTGCGGTAATTTTTGTACAATTTCAATCACATGCTTTTCTAATTTGGGGTGAGGTGCTCTTACCTTGATATCAGAAACAACTCCTTTTGCATCTATAATTAGCTGTGTGTAAATTTTATATTTCTGAGTTTTTAAACCAAGATTTTCTGTAAGTTCAATTTGAAACTTTTCTTTTACATGTCCTTTTATTTTCTTTTCAAAACCTTGTTTCGCTTTTTCCTCAGAAAGGTTTTTATCTTCTTTAAATCGCACATAGTTATCTATCACATGAATAGAATATGGTGGACCTTCAACCAATTTAACTTCTCCCTCTATAATAGCTCCCATAATTTCGGTTATTGAAAGACTATCATTTGGTTGTAGTGATAGAGGCTCTTCCAACTCTTCCTCTTCTGGTAATTCCTTTACTTTATCAATATCAAAAGGTTCTACTATTTCACCTTCAACCTCTCCAGTTGATTCAATTACAATTCCTGTGGTAGGTGTGGGTGGTGGTGGAATTTTACACTCTTTTTTAATCGAGTCTTCTTTAGAGATTGGTACAACAAACCCATCCAGCTCAAGACCTTTGATACTATCCAAATCAATAACGCTATCCTGTTTTACGATTATATCAATCAATTCAACCTTTTCTATTTTTTGTGTTTTTCCAGTATCTGTTTTACAACTAAACAACGTTGTTCCCATCACTAATAATAGGGTTAATAGAAAAAGTTTTTGAAAGGATAGAGGTTGTAAAAACGTATTTTCTGGTAACTGAATTACAATACTATCTAATTGCTTTCTATAAAAGTGTCCACATACTCTTTGTCCTCTATTTTCAATCAAATATTCTTGAATTTCTTGAGGAGATTTTTTGGTGAAATCGACCACCGTTTTTGCACAAGAGCTACAAAACTTTCCTTTTTCATTAGGTGTCATTTTTGACCAATCTTCGTGGCAAGGTTTTGGAATGCGTAGTAAATAGTTTTTCATAGTTTATAGTTTCCTTAAAACCAACAAATACTATTCCAAAGAATTCATTTACATTAGTAGCAATAAAACACATCACATGTCTTCAGAAGAAAAATTAATGTCACAAAAAAAGCCTGCTTTTCCAGTAACTGAGCAGTTGCATGTTTATTTATCTGAACATAGTAGAAATATAAAAATCCCTGTGTTTTATGAAGATTTATTGCGTTTCCAAGGCTCTATTGTGGTATATGATAAAAATGATGAAGATACCTTATGGGTTCGTGTATACTATTCTGAATTTGAACGTGAAGAGATTGATTTAAGTCTCAAAAAAGTATATACTATTTTACATTCTAATGGTAATGAAGACACCATTCCGTACTTAAATATTGATGCAGTTGATTACTGTACCTTTGGAAATTCTAAACCTTTTAGAATAAAGGTTCGAAATATTTTAAACGATAATTACACCTATTTCTACGTAAAAAAAACTGATGCTTCTCGTATTTATGGTTTAGAATTAGAGCATATGCTTTCTCCATACAACCTCAACTATTTGGTGTATAAAAACACTTTAATTGAAGAGCATATTGCTGGTATTCCTGGAGATGTTTTTATCAAAGAAATGTTGCCGAATTGTACAGAAATGGAAAAGGCTCAAATAGCCAAAGAGTTTGTAAAATTTAATGAGCGCTGTATGATTCGTTTACTAGGAGACATGCGTTCGTATAACTATGTAATTGTTCCTACGCACGATTTTGATCATGTAGTGTATAAAATCAGAGCAATTGATTTTGATCAGCAGTGTTTTGAAGGAAAGTTTAAAGTATATTATCCGCAGTTTTTTAAAGAAAACCTTCAAATGGTAGCTTTGGTAGGAGAGAAGCTTCAAGAAACTTCTATCAATCAATACAAAATAGAAGAGCGTTCTATTGTTGCCAAACGAATTTTAAGTTCAGGTAAAAGAATAAATGAGCTCGTTTCGTGTATGAAAAATGATGCAATTTCTACACCTAAAAATATTGATATATTAAAACAGCAAATTTTCGATTTTACAAAAGATGTCCCTTTTAAACGAAGCGAAAATATGGGGGGAATACTAGAAAATGCACTTTCTTTTGTGAAGCGAAATTATGAGAACATGCGTGTTTCCTAATTACTCTTTTAACTCACTCACAATAATATCACTCCCAGAATATTCATTATTTAATTCGTACCAATGTTTCATTCTAGGAATTTTTATTCCGTTTGATTCAAATTCTCCTTCAAAAACCAAGCGTTCTCCTTTGTTTGGGTTATCTGGAAAAAACATTTCAACACCCAACACTTTAAAGTCTTTTTGAGAGAAAAACACATACCAATTTTTAGAAAACAACGGTTCTTTTAAAACAATTTCAACCTTATAACTTTGGTGATTATTAAAGTCGACTTTACTAATCTCTTTTATCTCTTGAATGTTTTCTGGTAAAGACATTGGTAAACCTAGCATTACCTTATAAAATCGATGGTAACTTGCATTTCGTTTAGGTTCCAATCTGTATTTTTTTATCAATAAAGAATCGGTAACTATTCCATTATCGAGTAGGGTAGTAGCTTGCCCATTTTTATCAACAATATGAGTAGAAATATGTGTGTCTCTGTTTCGTTGTAATTGAAAAGAACTCTCTTGATTGTTAAGATTGATAACCGAAAATCGTTTAGGGTTTCCAACACGTGGTTCTTGCATATGAACAGCAAGGTTAACAGAGTTCCATTGTTTCTTAGCATCGTGAAACTGAATACTTTTTTCAATGATTTCTTCAGCAGATAAAGGTTCTTTTTTAGGAGCACAACTCAACAAAAAAAGACTACATAGTACAGCAATAATTCTCATGATATTAGTTTGGTTTCTATAAAGTTCGTGAAAATTATACGTGTGTGTGTTATTAATATGCTGTTAAAACTTATTTCTTCTTGCTACGAATACTCTCAATAACTACCGTAGTTAAAATCAAGCTACCTCCAAAAACAGTGTTCAACGTAGGTACTTCGTTTAAAAAGAAAAAGGCTAATATGATTCCGAAAATAGGTTGTACACTACTAATAATACTTGCTGTAGAAGCTGAAAAGAATTGTAAAGAATGTACCATTAAACTATGCCCAATCGCTGTTGTTAACAAAGCCAACATTAGTATATACGGAAATTGACTTTCGAACCCTGAAATGTCCATAAAAAACAACACTGGAAACAAACAAATGGAAATAATAATGGTTTGGTATAACATTAGCATTACTCCGTTATATTGTGTTACATATTGCTTTAAAATTAGAATTCGAATGGAGTAACATAAGGCAGATAACAATCCAAATAAAATCCCTTGAATGCTAGAACTTTCTAAACTAAACTCTGGAGATAGAATATACAATCCGATTAGTACTAAAATTCCTAGTACAATATGCATCGGATTAAACTTCACCTTTAAAAACAAGGGCTCTAAAAAAGCCAACATTACCGGAAATGTATAAAGCGACAGCATTCCAATGGCCACATTAGATAATTTTAATGCATAAAAATAAGTTACCCAATGGGCTGCCATAAAAATACCTCCAATAATAAAAGGAAGGTAGTGCTTGAGCGATTTTATGCGTAAGTCTATTTTTCGATACTTACAAAAAGCATATAAAAAAACTACTGCAAAAGCAGAACGAAACCAAATGATTACTTCAGACGGCATAGCAATATACCTACCCAATACTCCTGAAGTACTGATAAAAAAAGTGGCTAAAACTAATTGAAATAGGTGATTAGAATGGTTCTGCTTCACAAAATTCGTTTTGTGCAATGATAATTAAATTTTGTGTATGTTAGCATCTCTTTTAAAATTATGATTGCTAATTACATCTCTTATTTTCACAAGTGCTATCAGGCCGATAATAAAGAAACTGGAGTCTTAAATTTCTTTTCTTCTAAATATGAGAATCAGTTTATTATAAAAACTGAAGAAGAATTAGTGAATAACAAGTATCCGCTACAATTTATTCCTACCAAACAGGCTAAGGATAAATTACAAACTTTAGAGCTTTTTAAAAACGATAAAGAGCTTTGGTATGGGAGTCTTTTTTGTACAGGAAAACGCAGTAATTTTAGAAAGAAAACTACTTCTGTAGTGGCGCCTTTATTCATTTACAAAGCAGCTATTGAAAAAAAAGACGGAGACTATTTTGTAAGAATTAATCATGAATCAAGGCAATTGAATATTGCTTTTTGTAGAAGTTTGTTATTTAAAACATCTTTTGATGATTTTTTTACGGAGATAGAAATGCTTCTGGAGTACCAACCGTATATCACATTTGGATTTATTGGTCAGTTACAAAGAGTTGTTGAAAAGCACATTGTAAACTTGACTTTTGATACTGATTTTTTACTTTATCCTAAGCTGAAGAATCAAACCTATATAAAAAAACAACTTCAAAACACGAAAGATGTTGAGCAGTTTACAACCATTGCCAGTGCGGGTATTTTTGTGTCAAGTCGTGCTAATAACATCAATTCTGTAGTAAATGAATTGGAAGTTTTAAAGAATAACCCAGATTATTCTCAAGGTTTACAGGCTTTCTTTTCTTCGGAACTACAACAGTTTTCTTTTAAACTCAACGAGCCTATCAAAATTCCGTTGCTATTAAATTCGGCACAAGAACGCATTGTACAAAATGCTTCTAATTACGATAAATCGGTCATTTTTGGGCCACCAGGAACTGGAAAAACCTATACCATCAACGCCATTGCACAAGATTATGTAAGCAAAGGAAAAAGTGTACTGATTGTTACCAAAACAGCACAAGCTTTACAAGTAGTTTCTGATAAGTTAATGAGTTCTAAAATTGGGGATTTCTCAGTAAAAGTAGGAGGGAACTACTACAAGAGAACTTTGTTAGCAAAGCTTAGAAGAATTATCAATGGTAATTATTACAAGGAAAACCATAAAACAGAAGCTTACAAAGCCCGTCTTAAAAAAAACCAATTATATGATAAACTGGTTCAGTTAGAAAAGGATTTTACAGAAAAAACAGAAAGAGATATCAGCCGCATGGAAAAGTACCTTTCGGAGAGTTTTGTTCAAAAAACCTTATCTAAAATAGATATTTTATTTATTCACTCTTTTGAACGAGATGAGTGGAATATTATACAACAGTATTTTGACACTTTAACCTTATTCGAAAAAAGTGCTAAAGATGATTTGTTTAAAAACCTCATCTCAACCATTATTTGGTATTCTAACAAAGAACTACAAAAATTAATAACACTTTCTAACATTATTCAAACAGATGAAAAGTCGTTGGTAAGTAAACAACTGCAAAGCCTTAATGCAAAACCACTAACCCATTTTCTACCTGTTTGGCTAGTGAAAATAGATGAAATTGCCACCAGTCTTCCTTTACAAAAGGAGTTGTTTGATATTGCGATAGTTGATGAAGCTACCCAATGTGATATTGCTTCTTGTTTACCTGTTTTTCAACGTGCTAAAAAAGTAGTAGTGGCGGGTGATACCAATCAATTACGACATATTAGTTTCTTGTCTAAAACGCAGATGTATCGTTTTCAACAACAAGAAGGAATCAACGATGCGGTACGGTTTGATTATCGAAAAAAGAGTTTATTAGATTTCACTTTAGAGCATACGGCAAAAGGAAATCAAATTGTGTTATTAGACGAGCATTACCGATCGCTGCCAGATATTATTCGATTTAGCAATCATTCTTTTTACGGTGAGGCGCTTCGTATTATGACACAAACACCTTCAAATAAAGAAAAACAAGCAGTTTTTTTACATAAAACAAATGGAGTGCAAGATGATATTGGAGTGAATAAAAAAGAAGCTCGAAGGATTGTTCAACACATCCAGAAAATCGTAAAAGCAGAATTAGAAACTCATAAAAATTTGGCAACTAGTATTGGTGTATTGTCTCCTTTCAGACAGCAAACCAACTATTTAACCAAGTTAATCAAAGAAACTTTTGAACTAGCTACCATTAAAAAACACCAGATAAAATTGGGTACTCCTTATCATTTTCAGGGAGAAGAGCGTGATGTAATGCTATTATCAATGGCTGTAAGCAGTCAATCTCATTTTGCTAGCTTAAACTACTTAAACAAAGAAGATGTGTTTAATGTAGCCATCACCAGAGCGCGTAATGAACAGCATATTTTTTATTCAGTAGAACCTAAAGAACTTCCTGAAAAATCTCAATTACGACATTATTTGAGTTCTTTTGAACAGAAAGTGATTCCACAACCAGTTTCAAATGTTATAGATGATAGTTTTAGTAAAGAGATACAAGCCTTTTTAAAGCCATTTAACACTACTATTCATGTTGGATATGTCATTGCAGGGTTGAGCATAGATTTATTACTAGAAAAGGATCATAAATACCTCGGAATTGATTTAATCGGGTATCCTGGAAGTTATACAACAGCTTTTGACATAGAACGCTATCGTATCTTACATCGTGTAGGTATTCAAATTGTTCCTATTTCGTATTTATCTTGGAAGTATAACAAAGAAGATGTGGTTAAGCTTCTTACAACAATGATGAAATCTTTAGCCTAGAATAAGTGTAAAATGTTTAGGAAATCTTTAAAATATCTGGTTGTAGTTTTAGTCAATTTCGTGATATTATGGCTCTTACTTTTAGTATGGTTAGACGACTTTGAATTTGAGTTTAATAAAAACACTTATTCTTTTGAAACCCTTAAACTAATTGGGTTATCGGTTCTTTTTCTTTTGCTATTAAGAATGTTAGTTTTTCTTTTTCGTCATTTTAAAGTTAACTCAAATATTAAGAAAATATTCTTATCAAGTTGCTTCGTTGTTATTTTGAGTAGTTCTTTTTATATAGACTATAGCAAAAAAATTTACAACAATAGATTTATAGACAAAGAATTGCGTGCTCAAATTATTCAAAAAGTAAAACCTTATCAAGGAAATTGGTTTCATGGGAATATTGCCGAAAACTTAACCGAAAAAGAGTATCATGAAATAACTAAAGTTAAATGGTTTCCTAAAGTACCTAAAAGTGCTCATAATATTAGTTATGAATACGGATATGAAGATTTTTTACCAGATTATTCTTTTTCTTTAAGTTATGATTTACCTATAAGCACAAAAGTAGATACCATGCATTTTGAACTAGATACCTTTTCCAAAAGAAAGACTTTTAAGATTGTTAACAACAAAAAAAGAGTAAGCTATTTTGAAAGCCTATGGTAGGTATTACGAACGTTCTATCATTTTCTTTCCTATAATTACAAAAACCATATAGCTTATCGCAGGAATTCCAATCCATAGTAGTTCACTATAAATCACACGTAATCCCCATTCACTAAAAAAGCGACTTGCTCCTATTGGAGATACTTGAATCGGACGCCATGGAAAGAAGTATCGGGTATTATCAAATGGAGCTAATAATGCAACGCCCATTCCGCCATTGGTTAGGGCATCTAATAAGGCATGTGAAATAGTACATAAACTAAAAAACAGGATATACAATAAACCTTTTTTGCTAAAAAGAACCCTACTATAAAACAACAAGGTTATGAGTATTCCAAAAAGCACACTAAAAACAATGGAATGCGAAAATCCACGATGTCCCCAGAAGCTTTCATAAGGGATTCCGTATTGAAACCCCAGTACATCTGCATCGGGTATGATAGCACAAACAATCCCTAGAATCCAGAACTTTTTGTCTTGAATTGTCTTTGAAAAACTAGTTCCGATTGCTACTGCGGTAAGTGCATGTCCGAAGATTGATGCCATGTAATGTTAGGGTTTTAAGTAATTGCAATATAAAACAAAAGGTTAGTATAAGGAGTTAATATTCTTATTAGCAATTCAAAACTAAAAACTGATAATCAAATATGTCAGTTCGAGTGGTTTTTCTGAATAATAATGAAGAAAAAATGTATGGAGAACAACGCTTTTAACATACTTCTCGATACTAAATTATATTCCGCTAATGCTACATCTAATTTCACTCGAAGTGACAACTAGAGAGTCTCATAACTAATAATTCAAAACTAAAAACTACTAATTAGTAAGCTGTTATATCTTCTGTAACGTACTCAACGCTTTTCCTATAGAATCTATTTTAATAAAAGTAATTAATAAGCGTAAACCACTTTTGGTTTCCTTTTCTTTCATCACACAGCTCTTTGGATTCTTTTGTACATACTGTAACATTCTTGTAAATGCTTCTGTTTGATAAAAATCACTTTGCTGATTAGAAACAAAATACCCAATCATACGCTTCTTCTTTAGGATGATTTTTTCCAATCCTAACGACTTTGCTAACCACTTAATACGAACACTATCGAATAAATCTACTACCTGTGTTGGAAACTCTCCAAAACGATCGGTAATATCACTTTCATACGCTAATAATTCTTCTTCTGTGGTTAAAGTAGACAACTTGTTATACAAGATTAAACGTTCACTTACAGAGTTTACATAATCATCTGGGAATAGAATCTCAAAATCGGTATCAATTTGAACCTCTTTTACATATTCTTTTGGTTTACCATTATCTTCTGAAACATATAGGTCTTTAAACTCGTTTTCTTTCAGCTCTTCAATAGCTTCTTGTAAGATTTTCTGATAGGCATCAAACCCGATATCATTGATAAATCCACTTTGTTCGCCTCCTAATAAATCACCAGCACCACGAATTTCAAGATCTTTCATGGCAATATTTAATCCACTTCCTAAATCAGAAAACATTTCCAACGCCTGAATACGTTTACGTGCATCGTCGGTCATATGATGATACGGTGGTGTGATGAAATAACAAAATGCTTTTTTGTTCGAACGTCCTACACGTCCGCGCATTTGATGCAAATCTGATAATCCGAAGTTATTAGCATTATTGATAAAAATGGTGTTTGCATTTGGTACATCTAATCCACTTTCAATAATAGTCGTAGAAATCAGTACATCAAACTCATTGTTCATAAAAGCTAGCATCAATTCTTCTAACTTTTTTCCTTCCATTTGCCCATGACCAATACCAATCTTTGCATCTGGCACTAGTCGTTGTACTAAACCAGCAACTTCCTTGATGTTTTCAATTCGATTATGAATAAAAAACACTTGTCCTCCACGTGAAATCTCATACGAAATGGCATCACGAATAGTTTCTTCAGAAAAACGAATTACATTGGTTTCAATGGGATGACGGTTAGGTGGTGGTGTTTTAATTACCGATAAATCACGTGCCGCCATTAAGCTAAACTGTAAGGTACGTGGAATAGGTGTTGCCGTTAGTGTTAAGGTATCTACGTTTTCCTTAATGGTCTTCAACTTATCTTTCGCTGCTACTCCGAACTTTTGTTCTTCATCAATCACCAACAAACCTAAGTCTTTAAATTTGATGTTTTTATTGGTTAACTGATGTGTTCCTATCACAATATCTACACCTCCATCAGCTACCCCTTCTAAAACTCCTTTACGCTGTTTTGCGGTCCTAAAACGGTTTAGGTAGTCAATTGTAACCGGAAAGTCTTTTAATCGCTTAGAAAAGGTTTTAAAGTGCTGAAACGCTAAAACTGTGGTTGGTACTAAGATGGCAACCTGCTTTCCGTTGTCTACTGCTTTAAATGCAGCACGAATGGCAACTTCTGTTTTACCAAATCCTACATCACCACAAACCAAACGATCCATCGGTTGCTCTTTTTCCATATCAGTTTTTACATCTAGTGTAGCTGTAAACTGATCTGGAGTATCTTCATACAAGAAACTTGCTTCCAACTCGTGTTGCATATGTGTATCTGGTCCGAAGGCATAGCCTTTTTCTAGTTTACGTTTTGCATACAGTTGAATTAGGTTAAAGGCTATTTCCTTAACACGTTTCTTGGTTTTCTGTTTTACTTTCTTCCAAGCATTCGATCCAAGTTTGTAAATCTTCGGTGGTTTTCCGTCTTTTCCGTTAAACTTAGAAATTTTATGCAAGGAGTGTATGCTTACATACAAAATATCACGGTCGCCATAGACTAACTTAATAGCTTCTTGTTTGTTTCCTTCTACATCAATTTTTTGCAGTCCTCCAAACTTTCCAATTCCGTGGTCTATGTGTGTTACATAATCGCCCACTTCTAATTTTGTGAGTTCTTGAAGGGTAATGGATTGCTTTTTAGCATATCCGTTTTTCAATCGGAATTTATGGTAGCGTTCAAAAATTTGATGATCGGTATAACACACAATTTTGTTATCTAAATCAACAAAACCTTGGTATAATGGAAATACAATAGTTTCATAGGAAACCTCTTGTTCGTTATCGTCAAAAATATCCTTAAAACGCTGTGCTTGTTTATCATTGGCACAAAAGATATAGTTGGTAAATCCTTTTGCTGAAAACTCATTGAAATTCTGAATTAACAGGTCGAACTTTTTATTGAAGGAAGGTTGCGGGTGGGTATCAAAAGCTATTTCATTTGCGTCTCCTGTTTGTCCTCTTCCTAAACTTGTCCTGGTAAAACTTTCTAGGTCTTTTCGAATCAATGCTCCATTACAAAACAGCTCTTCCGGTTTTGCATGGTTGATTTCTTTAGATAATTCTTCAAAAGACAACTCTGCTTTGCGATAAAACTTGTCTAGTTTATCAGACAATAGCTCTAAATTCTGATAAAAAACTACGGTCTTTGAAGAGATGTATTTTAAAAAGCTTTCTCTACTTTCTTGCAATGCCTTGTTTTCTACATTCGGCATAATGCTTACTTTCTTCAGCTTGTCTGTAGATAATTGGGTTTCTACATCAAAGGTACGGATGCTGTCTACCTCATCTCCAAAAAACTCAATACGATAAGGTTCATCATTTGAAAATGAAAACACATCAATGATTCCTCCACGTACCGAAAACTCTCCAGGTTCAGTCACAAAATCGACACGATTGAAGTTGTATTCAAACAATACTTCATTCACAAAATCGAGCGATAATTGCTCTCCCATAGACACTTTTAAAGTATTCTTTTCGAGTTCCTTTTTAGTAACTACTTTTTCAAATAGGGCAGTAGGGTAGGTAACAATAATCGCAGGTTTTTTACGAGAGTTGATACGGTTTAATACTTCCGAACGTAAGAGCACGTTGGCATTGTCGGTTTCTTCTATTTGATATGGACGGCGATACGACCCTGGATAAAAGAGTACATTTTTATCACCTAACAACTGCTCTAAATCGTTTAAATAATAGGCTGCTTCTTCCTTATCATTACAGATAAATAAATAAGGTTTATCGGCTTGTTTAAAAGTTTCGGAAATAACAAAAGACAACGAAGAACCGACCAAATTCGATATTTGAAAATGGTTTTGTTCTTGTTGAAGCGCACTAACAATCTTGCTTACTTTAGCAGACTGTTGGTAGTAATTTACAATAGTTTGCTTGCTCAACGTACTAAAAATTTGAGCAAAGATACGGGGTTATTTTTTCTTGTTGGTTTTGATTGAGATAAATTGATACTAAAATTCTATTTCATTAATCAATACGGTATACATCTTGGTTAATTTGCAAACTATTGTAGTGTACTACAATAGTTTGCTCACTTAACAATTATAAAAATCTGAGATAAAATATGGGGTGGTTTTAAATAGAAATAGTAATTCCAGTCATAGTTTATACTTATCTAGTAATTCAACTAATGTTTACGCTTCCATTTAACAAGTATTAAACTTGAATCATTAATAAATATCTCGATGCACACATAGTTATGCATAAATTATGAAACTCACTTACGGCTATCCGTAACTCATTGATTTTTATCTCAAAAAAGGTTTTTACTGATTAATTTTAGTATAGTTCTAATTCAGTAACCTACGTAATTTGTTTTTAGTAATATTTAAAAATTATGATTCGTTTGAGTGATATTAAAGAGCAGTTTTCCCATTTAAACTTTATATGTTAAACTCTCAACCGTAAAAAACAATGAAATAAAAATTTCTTGATTTTATCAAAATGACTTTTTTATTTTTTACTCTTATTTTTTAAATGGACGTTTTAAGAATTTTGGAAACAACTTGATGCGAAAAAATTCGCATTATGACAGAAAAATGTTAGAATTTCAAATTTTGTTCGTAAGATTGATGAAAACTTATTTTAATTACTTTTTTAGATAATTTAAAACTAAAATCAACGAATCTATCTATCCTTTTTTTAAAATTGCTAAAAACACCCTTAAAAAAAGCCTGTTTTATCATGATTTTCTATAATTACAAAAGAGTTTATAAGAAAAACTAATATTGATTTTTTTAACAGATTTGCTTATTTTTCTAAAAAAGTTTTTCGTGACTTTTTGTTCAACCATGCTTCTAATAAAGTACAAGATATTTTAATTATTAAAACATAAAAAACCATGTCAATTTCAGATTTATATTCAAGTGGAAAACACAAACAGGAAATTGGTCATTTTGCAAGCATTGTTAAAATTGCAAAAACCGACCAAATTATTACAGAAGGAGAACAACGGCTTTTAAATCTTGCTGCTAAAAAATTACATATCAGTGATCATGAATATGAAGAAATTTTAAAGTCTCCTGAAAAATTTCCAGTAAATGCACCTGTAAGTTATGATGAACGTATTGAACGATTATATCGTTTAACCAAAATGATTTTTGCGGATGATTCTGTAGATAAAAATGAAGTTACTTTAATGCGAAAAATTGCTGTTGCTTTACAATTTCCTTTAGATAATGTAGAGAAAGTGTGCGATGAAGCTATCCATTTGGTAATGAATGATAATGATTTAGAGGATTTTACTACTGCAATAAAAAAAGTGAATGCTGTGTAAATAAAACATACTAAATTTGCGCTAAACTTGTTATACTATTATAAAACTATTACGATGATAAAAAAAGTTTTCTTTTTCGCCCTTATTTTTTCAATTACAACAAGTGCTATTGCCCAAAATTTAAATGACTCATGGCAAATTGGAGCCGGGATAGCAATTACAAGATTTAGTACAGATGACGCTAATTTTATTGGTGATCAACATATTTTTCAAGCTCCACGTTTAAACATGACAATGCCAGTTGGTGAGCGTTTTTCTATAGACGGAGCAATTTCTTTTAACACTTTTGAACCTGGCTTTATTAAGAATTCTGTAAAGTATTTTTCTATGGATGGATCGGTTCGTTATAATTTTGATCCGTTATTTGAAAACTTTGCTCCTTATGTATTTGCTGGTGGTAGTATTGTAGATTCTGAACTTAAAATGACTCCTACACTGAACATTGGTGCTGGAGGTATTTACTGGATCAATCAAGCTATTGGAATTAACCCTCAATTGTACTATAAACATTCATTTGAAGCTTACAGTAGTATGAGATCTCATATTCAAGGTACATTAGGCGTTGTTTTTAGACTTAATTGGGATAATATTTTTATTGGTGGTAACCATGCCGCAAGATCTTCTAAAGGTAGAATGCACTGTTTTTAAACAGTTAACTATAAAACAAAAAAAGCGGCAATTGAGCCGCTTTTTTTGTTATGATAATGTTGTTATTGCATTGTTTATTCGATTTATCGTGGCTTGTTTGCCAATCATAGCCATAATATCAAATAGGTGAGGGCCTTTTAAAGCTCCTACAAGACTTAAACGAAGTGGTTGCATTACTTTACCAAATCCTATTTCTTTTGCTGTAATCCACTCTTTTACCTTAGTTTCAGTATTTTCTGAACTAAAATCTTCAATACCTTCAATTACAGTTACTAATTCTTTCATTAAATCTGGTGTTCCTTCTTTCCATTGCTTTTTACTAGCTTTTGGATCGTATTCAGAAGGATTTACAAAGAAAAAGTTAGATAGGTCCCAAAAATCAGCTACAAACGTTGCTCTTTCTTTTACTAAACCTACTACTTTTTCTACATATGTACTGTCAGTTTCAATAGTATGATCAGCTAATATAGCTAAGTATAAATCTGCCAATTCCTTGTCAGATTTCTTCTGTAAATATTGTTGATTAAACCATTGTGTTTTTTCAGGACTAAACTTAGCTCCAGATTTACTAACTCTTTGTAAATCAAAACTTTGTATCAATTCTTCTAAACTAAATAGCTCTTGCTCTGTACCTGGATTCCAACCTAATAAAGACAACATATTTACAAATGCCTCGGCAAAATACCCGTCTTCTTTATATCCACGTGAAACATCTCCTGAAGTTTCGTTAGTATATTCTAAAGGAAATACCGGAAATCCTAATTTATCTCCATCACGCTTACTCAATTTCCCTTTTCCTACTGGCTTTAAGATTAATGGTAAATGCGCAAATTTAGGTGCTGTCCAATCAAACGCTCTGTATAACAACACGTGTAATGCCAATGACGGTAACCATTCCTCTCCACGAATTACGTGAGAAATTTCCATTAAATGATCATCTACAATGTTCGCTAAATGATAGGTTGGCATACCATCTGACTTAAATAAAACCTTATCATCCAATAAGTTAGTGTCAATTTTTATTTCTCCACGAATTTCATCTTGTAATACCAAAACTTCATCTTTTGGAGATTTAAAACGTACTACAAATTTCTCACCTGCAGCGATTTTCGCTGTCACTTCTTCAGAAGATAAGGATAATGAGTTTTGTAATTTCTCGCGATTATGCCAATTATAAATAAACGTCTTTCCTTTTTCTTCATGGTCATTTCTATGTGCAGTTAACTCCTCTGCTGTATCAAATGCATAATACGCCCATCCTTTAGCTATTAATTCATCGGCATATTTTTTATATAATTCTTTTCGTTCTGACTGACGATAAGGACCAAACTTTTCATTTCTTCCTGGACCTTCATCAAAAGGTATTTGACACCAATCTAACGAATCAATAATATACTGTTCTGCATTGGCTACGTAACGTGTTTGATCAGTATCTTCAATACGTAATACAAAAGTTCCGTTATGTTTTTTAGCAAATAAATAATTAAACAAGGCAGTTCTAACACCACCCATGTGTAAAGGTCCTGTTGGACTAGGAGCAAAGCGTACTCTTACGTTTTCAGTCATTTTTAAAATTCAATTTGAAAGCGCAAAGATACTTATCATTTTTTCAATTGTAAAGTGGTTTTTATGTAGAAAAGTAGGATGTTAAATCAAAAAGATTCTAATTTAAGAAACGACTATTTATTAATTCTTTTCCTATTGGTAAAAACGTCTTCGATGGTTTTCTTTTGTACAATAAACCTACATTTGGTAGGTCTAATAAAGTATTAAACCAACTACGGCTACAACTATTCTTAAATTTATTCCATAAAAAAAGCGAGTTTAACTCGCTTTAAAATTTTACATGTATTGGCAATAACCATTTAGGCAGAAAGAGTCCCAAGGAGGACAATCCTTTGCAGTAAAGCATCTAATATGCCATCCGCCACCATTAATGTTCTTTTGCTCATCCTTGTTTAGAGTAGATCCTAAACTTGAAATGTTTTTTAACATGATATAAAAATTTTAAGATTAGTTAGTGATTGCAATATATACCATACTTAAAATTTCCTTTTAAAAAACACCGTAAAAAAAGTAAGGATTTCCCTTACTTTTTAGAATTTATGGTATAAACCAAAGCTAATAGCTGGTTTTTTTGGAACATTTCTTCCAGAAAAAGCCCCTCCAAATCCAAGGTTTGCACCAAATTTATCGTTAAATTCTCCGATTAACTTTAAACCAAAAGCAGCATAACTTTGATCATTTACATACAATCCTGTTGCAATATTTTGTATTGGTTGTATTAAATCCCCATTTTTTAATGACATTACTCCGTCTAAAAACCCAGCAATCCATAACCAATCGATAGCTTTATATCCTACTTCACCACCTAGTTTATAGTTGCTACTATAATCGTTTGTTCTAATATCAAATCCTGTAAATGCCTGTACATACCAATTATCAAAACCTCTTCCTGCAATAACCAAAGGTGTAAAACTCCAAGCATCATAACCAGAACGTAAACCTGAAGCAGCTTCATAACTACTGGTATTTGCTTCTACCGTTAATTGCCCTGATAACAACCATTTCTTGTTAATAAAGTTGTGCTTTATTCCTAATTGAATGTTTCCAAGGGTTGTTTTAGACTCTTCTGTAATTATTGGTGTTGTAGCTACAGCATCTCCTGTTTGAATAAGTTTTAAAGGAATATTTCCAATTAAAGTAGTTTTATCAGATAATCCATATTCTGCATACAATTGTAAGGTATTGTCTGTAATTTCTCTTTGCGTAGCATAATCAGGATTTCCGTATAACTGATCGTAATTAGAAATTGTTGTAAAAGATAATTGAACATATCCCTCTCCTTTTTTCTTAGTCCAAGGACTTTGAGCTAATACAGAAAACGATACAAATAGTGCGGTAAAAATGAATAGTTTTTTCATGCCTTTTATATTTAAGTTTAAAAAATCACCTAATTAGTAGTACAACTAAGGTAATACTTACACAATTCTTTAACAAGAAACTTAGATAAAAAGCTGTAATTTTATAGTTATTAACAAAAAAAGGCTCATTTTTGAATAAACGAGAAAGATTTCGAATAAAAATGCTCAAATATAAAAGAAGACTACGAATTCGTGGTCTTATGGAGCGAGATGGAAATTTATTTGCATTTAGATCTCATGGCAGCCCTTGTAGTTGTTTTATTTGCAAATCTGATAGATATAGCCGAAAAATAAAGCATAAGCAAACACAAGATATTAATACACTTCAATAATACTGTATGACTTTTTTAAACAAAATAGAATATAAATTACAACAATTCAGTAAAAAGTTTTATTTAAACGAGTTGATAAAAGGAAGCATTTTATTTGTTTCTTTAGGATTACTTTACTTTTTCTTTACCGTATTTATTGAACATTTCTTATGGTTGCAACCTACCTATAGAACACTTCTTTTTTGGATTTTTATTGCTGTAGAGCTTGTATTATTAGTTCGCTTTATATGTTTTCCTATTTTTAAATTGCTGGGTTTAAAAAACGGTATTTCTCAAGAAGAAGCCTCTAGAATTATTGGAAATCACTTTCCTGAAGTAAAAGACAAACTATTAAATATTCTTCAACTAAAACAAGACAGTAATCAATCTGATTTATTAATCGCAAGTATTGAGCAAAAGTCAACCGAATTACAACCGATTCCATTTTCAAAAGCAATCAATTTTTCAGCAAACAAAAAGTATTTAAAATATGCGCTGATTCCTGTTTTAATTTGGCTAGTTTCTTTAGTTACCGGTTTTAACAAAAACATTAACCAAAGTTTTGATCGAATTGTAAATCACCAAACAGCTTATGCTCCTCCTGCACCTTTTTCATTTTTTCTTACTTCAAACGATTTAAATGTGATTCAAGGTGATCCTTTAACTGTATATATAGAAGCTAAAGGAGAAGTACTTCCGAACGCAGTTAAAATAAACTTTAATAATCAAGAGTATTTTATGCAAAACGAAGGGGTAGGGTTATACTCGTATACTTTTAACAATATTCAAGAGGAAATAACCTTTCATGCATCTTCGAATAATGTTCGTTCTACAACGCATACTATAAACATTATAAAAGCTCCTTCTATACAAAACATAAGCATGGAGTTAATTTACCCACGTTATACAGGTAAGAAAAATGAGCGCTTAGAAAATTCAGGAAATACAATTGTTCCACAAGGAACATTCATAAAATGGAACGTTAAAACGATTGAAACTGATACAGTTAATTTCATTAACAATGAAAAAACTGAAATTTTTACACAAAACGAACGCAATGATTTTTCGTACGAGAAAAAAATTCTTAATCCGCTACAATATCAAATAGCCACTTCTAATTCATTTTTAAAAAACTACGATAATTTACAGTTTAGTGTTGATGTTATAAAAGATGAGTATCCGCAAATTATCGTTAACTCAAATATTGATAGCATTAGTAGAGGAGAGGCTCAATTTGCTGGAAAGATTTCAGACGACTATGGATTTAAAAAATTAGAATTAGTGTACTATGACGTAACTCAACCTCAACTCCTAAACACACACACTATTTCCATTGGAAAAGAAAGTATTCAAACCTTCTTCTATTCTTTTCCAGATAACTTGAATTTAGTTGAAGGAATCAATTACGAACTATTCTTCCAGGTTTTTGATAATGATGCCGTAAATGGAAGCAAAAAAACAGTAAGCAAGAAGTTTTCTTACAGACAGAAGACCAACGAAGAAATAGAACAAGAGTTATTAAATGAACAAAAAGATTATATAGATAACCTTGAGAACTCACTTCAAAACCAGCAAAAAAATAAAAAGGCACTCGAGAAGGTTCAATTTGATATTCAGAATAAAAAGAATATGAATTGGAACGATCAAAAGAAGATTCAAAACTTATTAAAAAGACAAGAGCAGTATCAAAAAATGATGCAGCGTCAAACTGATAAATTACAGGAAAACCTAGAAGAAAAACCTTCTCAAAATGAAAAACTTCAAGAGAAAAAGGAAGATTTAAAGAAACGTATTGAAGAGTTAAAACAACTAGAAAAACAACAGAAAACTTTAGATGAATTAAAAAAGCTTGCAGAAAAATTAAACAAAGACGATTTACTAAAAAAAGCGAAAGAACTAGCTTCTCAAAACAAACAACAAGAACGAAGTTTAGAACGAATTTTAGAACTAACTAAACGTTTTTATGTTGAGCAAAAAACAATGCAAATAGCAGATAAATTAAATGAGTTAGCTAAAAAACAAGAAGAGCTTGCCAATAAAGAAAGTTCGTCAGAAGAACAAAAAGAAATACAAAAGGAGTTTGAACAAGCTAAAAAAGAACTTGACGATTTAAAGAAGGAAAATGAAAAATTAAAACAGCCAATGGACATTCCTTCTATGGAAGAAATGAAAAAGGAAGCTGAAAATGAACTTAACAAGGCACAAGAAAATTTAGACAATAAAAAACAGTCAGACGCAAAAAAGAACCAGAAAAAGGCGGCTGAAAAAATGCAGGAAATGAGTCAGAAGATGCAAAACTCAATGCAATCAATGAGTGCCGAAATGGAAGAAGAAACCATGGAAGGAATGCGTCAAGTATTAGAGAATTTAATCACCTTTTCTTTTGACCAAGAATCGCTAATGAATGTATTTTCTAGTACAAGTTCATCTCATCCAAATTTTGGAAAAAATTTACAAAAACAGCATCAGTTAAAAGCATATTTTGAACACATTGATGATAGTTTATTTGTTCTTTCAATGAAGAACCCAAGAATAAGTTCTAAGATTCAAAATCATTTAGCAGATGCGCATTACAACTTAGATCAATCTTTAGAGAACTTTGCTGATAATAATTTTAGAAATGGTCTTTCTAATCAACAATATGTAATGACTGCTGCAAACAACTTAGCAGATATGTTAAGTAACACCTTAGACGCTATGCAAAACCCTAAACCAGGAAGCGGAAAAGGAAATGGAAAAGGAAAGTCTTTTAGTTTACCAGATATTATTCAGAAGCAAGAATCTCTAATGGAAAAAATGAATCAAGGTATGCAAAAGAAGAACCAAGGTCAACCAAAAGATGGAGAAGGAGGTAAGCAAAAAGGAGAAGGAAAACAACAAAACGGCAAGGATGGACAAGGTGATGATTTAGATGGCGAATTGTATGAGATATATAAAGAGCAATCTGAATTAAGACAACAGTTAGAAAATGCTATAAAAGAAGGAAGAGATGGAAACGGAAAAGCGAAAAATGCATTAAAACAAATGGAGCAATTGGAAAATGAAATCTTAGAAAAAGGTTTTACCCAAGAGACTATTAATAGAATGCAAAGATTAAACTATGAATTATTAAAGTTGGATAAAGCTACATTTGAACAAAACAGAGATAAAAAACGTAAATCTCGTACCAATTTTAATAATTACAAGAATTCCAATGCTAAACAGCTACAATTTAAGAAGTTGTTTTACAACCAAACAGAGATTTTAAATAGACAATCACTACCTTTGCGCCAAAATTACAAAAAGAAGGTGCAGGAGTATTTTAACTCGCCTCAAAAACAGGAATAACTTAATTCTAACATATTTTATTTAATAATCGCTAATGAATACTTTTTTAAAATTTTCATTTGTATTGCTATTTGTATCTATAAGTTATGCAAATAATACAATTACAAGTCTAATTAAATTACCTAAACACTTTAAAGTTGACCATACTTTTTCAGGTGATTTATCTAACACTACCTCTTTCCATCTTATTTTTTCAAAGAATAAAAAGAATAAACTACATACAATTCACCCTTATATTTTTGATGGAAATGATATTACAACCCTAGAGGCTATAACAAATGAATTTGCTTATAATATTGTTTCATTTCATAAAGAAGATACGGTCCTCTCGTTACTTTTAAGTTTTACAAAAGATAAAAAAGAGTTTATTAAAAGAATCGATATTGATTTATCTAGTAATTCAATCAAAGAAAATGAAGCTATAAACCATGAAGATTTTAGCACATCAATAAGAAAGAAAAACAGTTCTATTTTAGTTTATAAGAATAAAAAAGAATTTAAACTTATAGCATTTAAAGGAACCGATAAAGTAAAGACACTAACTTACACTTATGACAAAAACTTTGATAAGTATAGAGATTTTTTTGATTCACATATAGAAGCCGTTAAAACTGATGAATTCGTTGCCAACGGATCTGTAGCTAAATTACGTGCTTATCTAGATGACTCAAAACTTATTTTCACCAAAGAAAATACAATACATGGGTATACTGAATATCTTTCAATCCCACTTAATAAAGAAGAATTGATTCCTTCAAATATTACATCTTTTAAAAACAGAAACTCAGAAGGAGCATATAAAAAAATCACATCATTTTATCACAACAACAAGCTGTATCAATTTGCAAACAATAAAAAAACAGGAAGTATAAAAATACATTCTTTAGACAATGGAAATTCATCTACGATAAACATAGATCAATCACTATTAAAAAGCTTGGTAAAAACAAATCATTTTAATGGCTTTGAAGCTTTCTTAAAAGCAGCTGGAAAGAACAAACATAACACAACGATTACTGTAAATAAAACAAAAGATGATAACGTTAAGGTACGTGTAGATTATGTAGATATTGAATACTCTTATCATTACAATTGGTGGTGGCATCATCATATGATGCATATGAATATGATGCACCAACAAATACAATTTAGTGCTCCAGCAGGTTTTGGTCCCACTCAACCGAATGACATTCATTTTAATAATTATGAGGCCGTAAAAGAAAAAAAGTATTTCGAGTTTGTAATTGATAACGAAAATAAACTTGTAAATAATACGTTATCTGAAACGACTTATAAAGAAGTAGACAAGAAACATTTTATTGATAAATTAGAAGAGATTAGTGATTTCAAACATGAATCTAGTTGTTTCCTTAAAGCTAGTTTTAGGTTTATTGTATATTCAAGAAACTTAAAAGGTTTTATTATTCAAACTAACAATATTTAAGTTATGATTACCTTTAACTACGAGAACGATTTTAAATTAGAAAATGAAGCAAAAACTTCTGAGTGGATACAAAACTGTATCGAAAAAGAGGGGTTTGAATTAGGAGAGCTTACCTATATTTTTTGTAACGATGATTACTTACACAAAATAAATGTTGAGTTTTTAAACCACGATACTTTAACCGACATCATTAGTTTTGATTATACCATGGGAAGTTTAGTAGGAGGAGATATTTTTATTTCCACAGAAAGAGTTGCCGATAATGCTAATGATTTTGACACTACCTTTGCAGATGAATTACATCGTGTAATAATTCACGGCGTGTTACATTACATGAAGTACAAGGATAAAACAAACGAAGAAAAAGAAATTATGCGTTCTAAAGAGAATGCTTGTTTAGAAATATTAAACCAATAAAACCTTAAAGTTCCACGTGGAACTGAAACAAAAAAAATGAGTTTATATAATACAGTTTATGATGTTATTGTAGTAGGAGGAGGGCATGCTGGAAGTGAAGCAGCAGCAGCTAGTGCCAATATGGGTGCACACACATTACTTATTACAATGAACTTACAAAACATTGCCCAAATGAGTTGTAACCCTGCAATGGGTGGAATAGCTAAAGGGCAAATAGTTCGAGAAATTGATGCATTAGGAGGTTATAGCGCCATAGTTACAGACAAGACAGCTATACAATTTAAAATGCTAAACAAATCAAAAGGACCCGCTATGTGGAGTCCAAGGGCACAATCAGATCGTATGCAATTTGCAGAGTGCTGGAGAACCATGTTAGAACAAACCGATAATTTAGACTTCTATCAAGATTCAGTAAACGGATTAATCTTCGATGGGGATAAAATTACAGGTGTTAAAACCGCATTAGGTTTAGAAATAAAAGCTAAAACAGTTATTGTAACTGCAGGTACTTTTTTAAATGGATTAATTCATATTGGTGAAAAAACTTTTGGAGGTGGTAGAGCAGGAGAGGGTGCTTCAACTGGAATTACAGAAGATCTAGTTGCTAAAGGTTTTGAAGCAGGAAGAATGAAAACTGGAACACCACCACGTGTAGATGGACGCTCTTTAGATTATTCTAAAATGACTGAACAACCAGGAGATGATAATCCTGAAAAATTCTCCTACTTACCTATTACAAAAAGTTTAACCAAACAACGTTCTTGTTACTTAACATATACAAATCCTGAAGTACATGATTTACTTAAAGAAGGTTTTGATCGTTCACCAATGTTTAATGGTAGAATCAAATCTACAGGACCACGATATTGCCCTTCTGTTGAAGATAAAATAAATCGTTTTGCAGAAAAGGAACGTCATCAAGTATTTGTTGAACCAGAAGGATGGAATACTGTTGAAATTTACGTAAACGGGTTCTCTACTTCTTTACCTGAAGATATTCAAGACAAAGCGATTCGATCTATACCAGGATTTGAAAAAGTAAAATTCTTCAGATATGGATATGCAATTGAATACGATTATTTTCCACCAACACAATTGAAACATAACCTAGAAACTAAATTAATTGAAAATTTATTTTTTGCAGGTCAAATAAACGGAACTACAGGATATGAAGAAGCCGCAGCACAAGGATTAATGGCCGGAGTAAATGCAGCTCTTAAAACTCAAAATAAAGATCCTTTTATTTTAAAAAGAAGTGAAGCTTATATAGGAGTTTTAATAGATGATTTAATCACAAAAGGTACAGAAGAACCATATAGAATGTTTACATCACGAGCTGAATACAGAACATTGTTAAGACAAGATAATGCAGATATCCGTTTAACAGAAAAATCATATAAAATAGGTTTAGCTAAGCAAAATCGTTTAGATAGAGTTCTTCAAAAGAAAAACAAAACAAATTCTCTAATCAAATTCATTGAAGAGTTAAGCATCAAAAAAGAAGAAGTTAATCCTATTTTAGAAAGAAAAAACTCTGCATCTATTAATCAATCAATGAAGCTGGTAAAGATCGCTTCTCGCCCTCAAATAGAATTATCAGATTTACTTTCTATTGAAAAACTAAATTCTTTTATCACGGAAAACGAAATTGATTCTGAAATTATAGAACAAGTAGAAATACATTTAAAGTACTCTGGATATATTGAAAAAGAGAAAGCAAATGCAGATAAATTAAATAGATTAGAAAGTGTACCTATACCTTCTAATTTTGATTACACCAAAGTAAAATCATTATCATTTGAAGCAAGAGAAAAACTAAGTAAAATACAACCAACAAGTATTTCTCAAGCAAGCAGAATTAGTGGTGTATCTCCAAGCGACATTTCCGTATTACTCGTTTATATGGGTAGGTAATAAAAAGCAATTTTTGCAAAAAAATAAAAACGTTCCATGTGGAACGTTTTTATTTTTTACGTAATATTGTATCGTAATAGAATTATATGTTCCATGTGGAACATTTAAAAAATCAACTCAACTTGAACAACCCAAAAGAGCTCTACAAAGATTTAGAACCTTTGTTGAACTGTATTGATTATACCGTTAGTAAAGAAAGCTACGAAGTGATGTATAATCAAACTTATGATTTATTAGTCACTTCCCCAGTACCCTCTAACCTTGATAAATATTATCAAAGCGAATTATATATATCGCATACTGATAGTAAGAAAACTCTATTTGACAAAATATATCAACTCGTCAAAAATTATTCTCTAAAAAAGAAATTGAAACTAATCAATTCTTTTAATACACAAGAAAAAGATATATTAGATATTGGTGCTGGAACAGGTGATTTTCTCAAAACATGTGTCAACGATAATTGGAATATTACCGGTGTAGAACCTTCAAAAAAAGCAAGAACCATTGCACTTGAAAAAGATATCAACTTAGAGGAAAAACTAACAGATATAGAAAATAAAAAATTCGATGTAATAACTCTATGGCATGTATTAGAACATGTACCTAATTTATTTGAATACATTGAAGTTTTAAAAGAACTACTTAAACCAAATGGCAAATTAATTATCGCTGTACCTAATTACAAAAGTTACGATGCAATTTACTACAAAGAACATTGGGCCGCATTTGATGTTCCAAGACATCTTTGGCATTTTTCTAAAAAGAGTATTCAAAAAATATTTTCACAGTACGGATTTCAACTTGAAAATATTCTACCAATGAAATTTGATTCTTACTATGTTTCTCTATTAAGCGAAAAATATAAAACAGGAAAATCAAACCCTATTAAAGCCTTTTATCTTGGTTTTAAATCAAACTTAAAAGCCAAAAAGACCAAAGAGTACTCTTCACACATTTACATACTTAAAAAATAGGTGAATATTGATTTTAAAAGCTCTTAATAGATTTTTAAGTATTTAAATATCTATATACCTTACATAAAAAATAAAACCTCTTAAATCGCTTATTTAAGAGGTTTTTATATAGTTGTAATTTATTGTTTTATACTTAACAATAAGTTTTACTTATTTAATAAAAATACTGTAAAAATTGAAATTACAAAGTAAACAGCTAAGGTCATTGCACCAGCATAATCTTTAGCCAAACGTTGTCCTACTAATAAAAAAATTAAAGTCACTGCAGAAAGCTCAGCTCCAATTAAAGCCATCTCATGATTACCTGTGGTAGCCAAATGAAAAATTCCAACAAACATTAAAGCACCAGCTAATAATTCTAAAACTAAAATAACAGCCAATAATAACGGTACCATATTTTTTAAAGGTGAGTTTTTAAAATGGTCTTTTATAAAAGATAAGTTTCCATTCCAATCTGTTACCTTATCTATACCTGATTGTAAAAAAGTAACTATTAAAAATAATAAGGCTAAAATTTCAGTAATGTTTTTTTGTATAAGTTCCATATAATCGATTTTTAGCAAATATAAGTTATCTCCTTCTTAGTTGTAACATTTTCTAAAAATTGCGTCTTATACGATATATAAGCTATATATTTAAAGAAAAATTACTAACTATTAAAAATTAACACCATGCCTATTTATTTGTATCCCTTTATTTTCTTCGGAATAATAATCTTACTATCCTCTTTCTTTATTGTAAAACAACAAACCGCGGCTATCATAGAGAGATTTGGTAAATTTCACAGCATAAGACACTCAGGATTACATTTAAAAATTCCATTAGTAGATCGAATTGCAGGAAAACTAAGTTTAAAAATTCAACAATTAGATGTAATTGTTGAAACAAAAACTTTAGATGACGTTTTTGTTAAATTAAAAGTTTCTGTTCAGTACAAAGTTATCAGAGATAAGGTATATGAAGCCTTTTATAAGCTTGATTATCCGCACGACCAGATTACTTCATATGTATTTGACGTTGTGCGTGCAGAAGTACCTAAAATGCGTTTAGATGATGTATTTGTAAAGAAAGATGACATTGCAATTGCAGTAAAATCAGAATTAAATGACGCAATGATGGAGTATGGTTATGATATTATAAAAACATTAGTTACTGATATTGATCCTGATTCTCAAGTAAAAGAAGCTATGAACCGTATTAATGCAGCAGAGCGTGAAAAGGTTGCCGCACAGTATGAAGGTGATGCACAACGTATTTTAATCGTAGAAAAAGCAAAAGCAGAAGCAGAAAGTAAACGTTTACAAGGACAAGGTATTGCTGACCAAAGACGTGAAATTGCTCGCGGATTAGAAGAATCTGTTGAAGTATTGAATAAAGTTGGTATTAACTCTCAAGAAGCTTCTGCTTTAATTGTGGTAACTCAACACTATGATACTTTACAATCTATAGGTTCTGATACAAATAGTAATTTAATATTACTACCTAATTCTCCTCAAGCTGGTAGTCAAATGTTAAACGATATGGTTGCAAGTTTTGCCGCAAGTAATCAAATAGGTGAAGCCATGAAAGAAGCAAAAGCCAAAAAGAAAAATAACGAATAACAATAATTTATATACCTTTTTAAAAACCTGATTTTTCTATTTCAGGTTTTTTTTATTAAATTAATTACCAAAATATGATAATAACAACCACAAACACCATTGAAAACAAACCTGCACAACAATATCTAGGAATTGTTACAGGTGAAACAATTATTGGAGCCAATTTTATTAAAGATTTTTTCGCAGGTATTAGAGACATTGTAGGAGGTAGATCTGCATCCTATGAAAAAGTACTAAGACAAGCTAAAGAAAGTGCCTTAAAAGAAATGCAAGACAGAGCAGAACAACTTGGAGCTGATGCAATTGTTGGGGTTGATTTGGATTATGAAACTGTTGGACCAAATGGTGGAATGCTTATGGTTACGGCATCAGGTACGGCCATTAAATTTTAATACCTCATAAAATGTGATAAATAACATACTAAAATGGTTGAATAAACCCTATTACTCACCAATTTATAGCACTTATAACTTAATTGTAAGTGTTGTATTTGGTTTAATAGTATCCTTATTTCTCATTGTATTTCAACCTTTTAGAATACACCTTCTAGGAGAAAATTTAGTTCTCTTTTGTTTTGGATTTGGTTGCATTTCTACAATATCTATTATTTTAATATTGTATTTCCTACCAAAACTATGTAAAGCTTTTTTTAATCCCGAAACTAGAACGGTTTTTAAACAATTTATTCTATTAAATGTTACGGTAATAACCATTGGTACTATTTCATATCCATACAACATTTATATTCGACAAAGTATTGGACAAGAGCAAATAGCTGGATACCTTCAAATACTGTCTTACTCATATGCTATTGGATTTTTCCCTATTTTATTTTGGCTCTATTTTGATGAAATAGAACTACGTAAAAAAAGAAAAAAAACTACAAAATATATTAATGAGCACAATCATTTTAGTACTAACATAATACATGAAGAATCCCTATTTTCTTTTACTTCATTACAATCTAATAATCAAATAACACTAGATATTAATAAACTTATATATATAAGTTCTGAAGGAAACTATGCTAGTTATTTTATTGATGAACCAACTGGTGTGAAAGAAATTTTATTTAGAACTACTCTATCTAAAATAGAACAAGATTTGAAAGCTTATAAAAATATCATACGTTGTCACAAATCATACATCATAAACACAAGGTATATTAGTGAATATTCTGGCAATGCAAGAGGCTATTTAATAAAAACAACCAAAACAGATTTTAATATTCCTATATCTCGAAGGTTTTCTAAAAACGATTTAAAAGATTTCTTAAGTTACTAAACTTCCCATTCATCACTTTTAAACCAAATTAAATTCCTATTCATAACAAAATCAATTATTTAATTAAATTTATTATTAGTTTAGTTCCAATGAAAAAATAATGGATTTCGGGGGACTTTCATTATCTCTTTAAAAAGACAAAAGCTCAAATCTAAATATTTAGATTTGAGCTTTCTATTTCTTGAATAAGTACAATACTTATTTTTTCTCTTCTATTTTATCGTCTCCTTCAGTTTTACTAGCATCTTTAAATTCTTTAATACCAGAACCTAAACCTCTCATTAATTCAGGAATCTTACGTCCTCCAAATAGTAATAAAACTACTACTAATATGATGATAATTTGATATCCTCCAGGTATTCCTAAAAATATAGTATTTGAAATCATTTTCTTGAGTTTTAACGCTGCAAAGATACAAAATTAACTTCTGTGTTCAATAACTCCGCCAATTACTTTTTTATCTTTTAAAACCTCTGGATTTCCTTTATAGAAAATACTTCCGCCAAAGGAAACTTTAGCATCTAAAGTTTCTCCAGATTGTATTTCTACTTTTGCACCCGATCCTGCTTTTACCACACATACATTTGAGATCATCATGTTATAACCATGATAAGTTCCTCCAAGATTAGCATCTACCGTTTGGTTCTTTGCTTTTCCAGAAAGCTTTATAACACCTCCTGAAGACGTTTTTACTTTTAAATGCTTAGTATTTACCACAAGATTGATAAAAGCTCCTTCCTGAGCTTTAATTTCAATTTTAAGTTGATCAAAACCTTTTCCAGTAATTATAGCTCCCTCATTACCATCAATAATTTTTAATTCTTTTTTGATGTACAATTTCGCTTTTACTTTACCTTCAGCCATAGTTTCAGGAAACCTCAAAGAAATTTTTAAAGTAGTATCATTCTGTTTAATCTTTACCTTTTCAGCTTTTTCTCCAGTAATTACAATTTTCTGTTCTTCAGATTGAATGATCTCTAACTCAATACCATTATATACCTTAAGCTCAGAAAATTCTCCTAATTCTTTTGTTATTGTTGTTTGAGCACTAACCAAAGATGTTAGTAGAAACAAACTTATATAGATTATTTTCTTCATAATTCACATATTTAAATAGTACCATAAGTACTACTACTATAAAGACTATTTTATCTTTTTATTGTTGCAGTTATCAAATATTAATGAGAAATTAATTCAAAATCTAAATGCTTACGTTCTAAATCAGTATGCTTAACCTTAACTACGACTTCATCACCTAATTGAATAATATTCTTATTAGCTTGTCCAACTGCCGCATATTGTTTCTCATCAAAAATATAGTAATCATCCTTTAAATCTTTGATACGAACCATTCCTTCACATTTATTAGATTTAATCTCTACATAAATTCCCCATTCAGTAACACCAGAAACAACTCCTTCAAAATCAATATCTTTATGATCTTGCATATACTTAATTTGCATATACTTAATAGAATCACGTTCTGCCTTAGATGCTAATTCTTCCATTTTAGAAGAATGTTTGCAACGTTCTTCATAAATTTCTGCTTTTGGTGAATTTCCTCCATCTAAATAATGTTGTAGTAATCGATGTGTCATTACATCTGGATAACGTCTGATGGGAGATGTAAAGTGTGAATAATAATCAAAAGCCAATCCGTAATGTCCAATATTCTGCGTAGTATATTCTGCCTTACTCATTGATCGAATAGCCAACGTTTCTACCATATTAGCCTCTGCCTTTCCATGAACATCAGTTAAAAGCTTGTTTAAACTATCAGATGTTTTCTCACGTGTTTCAGTATTAATCTTATAACCAAACTTACTCACAATATTTTGTAATGATTGTAATTTTTCAATATCTGGTTCATCATGCACACGATATACAAAAGTTTTATTTGTAGCCTTTCCAGCCTTAAAACCAATAAATTCAGCTACTTTTCTATTAGCTAATAGCATAAATTCTTCAATCAATTTGTTAGCATCTTTGGCTTCTTTAAAAAAGACTCCTATTGGATTTGCCTCTTCATCTAAATTGAATTTTACTTCCACCTTATCAAAAGAAATAGCACCTGCTTTCATACGTCGCTTACGTAACTTCTTTGCTAGTTCATCCAATTTCAAAATAGCTTCTACTATATTTTCATCAACCACATATTCTTGATCAATTAAAGAAACTTCTTTAGGTACTATATTGTTCTTATTTTCAATAATTGCTTGTGCTTCTTCATAAGCAAAACGTTTATCTGAATAAGTTACAGTTCTACCAAACCATTGATCAATTATTTGCGCTTTTTCATTCATTTCAAATACAGCAGAAAAGGTTAATTTTTCTTCTTCTGGTCTTAATGAACAAACTCCATTACTCAACATTTCTGGCAACATAGGAACTACTCTATCTACTAAATAAACCGAAGTTGCCCTATCATAAGCCTCCTCATCCAATTTAGTTTTAGGTTGCACATAATGCGAAACATCCGCAATATGAATTCCTATTTCATAGTTACCGTTTTCTAATTTTGTAAAAGATAACGCATCATCAAAATCCTTTGCGTCTTTTGGATCTATCGTAAATGTTAGATCTCCACGCATATCGCGTCTTTTACGAACTTCTTCTGGAGTAATTTCTATTGGTAAATGAGAAGCTTCTTCTTCAATTTCTTTAGGAAACTCATAAGGTAAGCCATACTCTAACAAAATTGAATGGATCTCTGTATTATGTTCTCCTGGTTTCCCTAATACCTGTACAATTTTACCAAAAGGATTTTTAGAATTATCAGGCCAATCAGTCAGTTTAGCTAAGACTTTATCACCGTGTTGCGCATCACCAAGTTTACTTTTTGCAATAAAAATATCAGCATACATTTTTTGGTTATCTGGTAATACAAAACCAAAGTTCTTACTCATTTGTAGTGTTCCAACAAATTCATTTTTAGCTCTGTTTAAAACTTCTACTACATCTGCTTCTAATTTCTTACTCTTTCTTTTTGTATAAACATATGCTTTTACAGTATCATTATGTAATCCTCTATTCAAATTAACTGAAGGAACAAAAATATCATGTTCGAAATCGTCGCTCATAAAATATGCATTCCCATTTGAAGTTACATCCAATGTACCAATATGGTAATTTCTTTCTTCATTAATTTGAAACTTTCCTCTATCTATCTCTACTATTTTTTTAGAAGCTGTAAGTTCTACTAGTTTTTGAAGTATTTGGGTTTTTCCATCAGTATCAGAAATTCCCATTTTCGACGCAATTTGTTTGTAGTTGTAAGATTTTTCAGAATTTTCGTTTAAAATCTTGAAAATGTTTCTAGTTAAATCTTTAATTATTTTTCCTTTTTTCTTGTAAATTTTCTTCTTTCTTGTCATTAAATCTTTCGTCTTAAATATTTGGTTAGCAAAGTACAAATAAAATCATTCACTTATCTATTAAATAACTGTTATAAATTCTATTTTGTACATTGGCAAACTTTATATCATTATTTCACTTATGAACAATTCTTGGTTTGTTATTGTAAATCCAAATGCTGGCAATGGAAATTTTAAAAAATTATGGGCACAAATTCAACAAGAATTAACCCATAATAAAATTTCTTTTGAGTTTGAATTTACAACTCACCACAAACATGAAATCGAACTTGTTCATAAAGCCATATCAAATGGTTTTTCTAAAATTATTTCTTGTGGTGGTGATGGTACTTTGCATCATATTGTAAATGGTGTAATGCGTCAAACAATTATCAACAATGATGCCGTTACTATTGGTGTTATTCCTCTCGGAACAGGAAATGATTGGATTAAAACATATCATATTCCAAAAAATACATCAAAAGCAATTCAAATAATCAAAAACCAAAACTCTGTATATCAAGATATTGGGTATTTAAAACTTGAAAATACTTCTTCATATTTTAACAATGTTGCTGGAATAGGATATGATGGTTATGTTGTTAATAAACTAAATAAACTCAAACGCTTTGGACCCATAGCGTACTTATTAAGTGGACTTTCTGGTTTACTTTTTTACAAACGAACACCTTTTAGGCTTGTTGTTAACAATTCAACTGTAACGGATACTTGTTTAATGACACTTTTCGGAATTTGTAAATACTCTGGAGGAGGAATGCAACTTACTAAGTACAAAAAAAGTAATGATGGTTTATTAGATATTACTTTTGCTAAAAACCTGAATATCTTAGATTTAGTTTATAATTTAAACAAACTCTATAACGGCAAAATTACTTCACATAATAAAGTAACAACCTATGTAACAGATAAAATTACTGTTACACCAACAAAACATACAGATCTTCCTTTTATTCAAGCCGATGGTGAACTAATTGGTACTGGAGCAGTTGAAGTTAGTATTATACCAAATGCAATACAGTTTATTATTCCTTAACTCGTAAAAGTTAAAAAAAACTTAAGAAAATTGTAACGTTTGTTAAAATTATTCGTCTTTATTAATAGAAAGGCGTTATAAATGAAAAACTTACGTAAAATAATAGCTTTATTTTTATTCATATTTATAGCAGGTATTGCAGTTACCGCTATAAGTATTAACGCTACTTTGAACAAAAAGAACCCTACGGAGGCAGAAACAGTGAAGGTAAAAGATACCGTACACTTAGTTAAAAGCCTAAAGAAGACCAAATCGGCTTAATCTTAACATTCATACTTTTTAATTTTACCTAACCTTCTCTCTTAAGATCTATTCTATATTTTCTTTTCACTGTACTATATTTTTCATTACGATTAGTAGCGTTACTTTTTTTAAAATTTAAACGTTATTAACATATTATATAATTAATAAAAAAGATTTTAAAAATTTAAAAAAGAATATAGTTGTTATTATAGCTTGTGAATATGTAGAGTAAAAAGTAGAAGTAATATTTGGTTTTATCAGTTATTAAAAAATAATAACAAGTTATCAGTGTAATAAAATCTTAAAAATCAACTAGAAAATGTAGTTATTAACAAAAGTTATAAACATTGTTCAACAGTTTTTATTGAATAGTTAATTTCATTTTTACTGTAAATAAATTGTAAATTTTATGTTGATAAATGTTCATTAAAATCTCAAAAAAAAAGTTGCATAATTAAAATGAGTTCTTGTATTGTAAATTTTATGTAAATAATCAAATCTTTTTTTGAAAACATACAATTAGTTCTTAACAATTTATTTATATTATGTAACCCCTTAAGCTACAGTAGGTTATTAAGAATGCTGAAAAAAGCATTGTTAATTACTGTTGATAACCGTTAATAACTGTATTTTTGTGGTTCACAACTAAATTAAAATCAACAAATTATGACAATTGCTATTGGTAATGACCATGCAGGTACCGAATATAAATTTGAAATTGTTCAACTTTTAGAAGAAATGGGCCATAAAGTAATCAATTTTGGAACAAATACTAATGATAGTATGGATTATCCAGATACGATTCATCCAACTGCTGAAGCTGTTGAAACTGGACAGGCAGAAATGGGAATTATTTTATGTGGTAGTGGAAATGGTGCTCAAATGACTGCTAACAAGCATCAAGGTGTTAGAGCAGCCTTATGTTGGAATAACGAATTGGTTGAATTAACACGTCAACATAATAATGCTAATATATTAACGATTCCAGCTCGTTTTGTGTCTTTACAGCAAGCTTTAGGTTTTGTGAAGTTATTTTTAACTACTGAATTTGAAGGAGGAAGACATGCTAATAGAGTTAATAAAATAGCATGTGATTGTTAATATGAATATAAAAATAAAAACATTTCAAGAATTAACAACTTCAGAACTATATGATTTACTTCAATTGCGTTCTGAAGTTTTTGTTCTAGAGCAAGACTGTGCATATCAAGACGTAGATGGTAAAGATAAAGACGCATTGCATGTTATTGGGTTAAAGGAAGATAAAACGGTGGCTTATACACGTATTTTTGATGGTGGGTATTATTTTGATACACCTAGTATTGGTAGGGTAGTAGTAAAAAAAGAAGAACGTAAGTATGGTTATGGACATGATATTATTAAAGCTTCAATTAAAACTATTGAGGAAGTTTTTAATAATTCTAAGATAACGATATCAGCACAAACTTATTTAAAAAAATTTTATGAATCTCATGGATTTGAGAAGATAGGTGAGGAGTACTTAGAAGATGGAATTCCACATATAAAAATGATAAAAAATAAAGGCTGAGAACATTCTCAGCCTTTATTTTTTTAGGAGCTTATTTTCTTACCAAAGCAAAAGAACCAATTTTTACTTTTCCATTTTTATAAACTACTTGGTACCAGTAAGTATTACTGGCCAATTGTTCTCCATTGTAATAGCCATTCCATCCTGAATCATTCGGATTTATTTTACCTATTTTTTTACCAAATCTATTGTAAATTAAAACTTCGCTAATACCATTTCCTTTAACAATCCAAGTATCATTTTTTCCATCATTATTCGGAGTAAAATATGGTGGTATGTGTATATCATCATCAAATTTTTGGATGGTTATGGTAAAACTACTTTGATTACTACAATTTGTATTTGAATCTATACTATAAATAAATAATGTTTGCGAAGTGTTAATAACGTGTCCAGGATTAAGTTTGGTCCCCATTCCATTTGACTCGGTATAATAGTTTCCATTGGTTATAACAGGTAAAATATAAGAATCATATAAACTGATATCGTTTAGTGTATCAATAATTGGTTTGTTGTTAATAGTAATATTGAAAGAAGACTCATTAGAACAAGTAGTATTTATAGGATCTACATTGTAAATAAATATAGTTTGTGAGGTGTTAATAACGTGCCCAGGGTTAAGTTTAGTTCCCATTCCATTTGCTTGTGTATAGTAGTTACCATTGGTTAAGTTAGGGAGTGTAAAGTTCTCACAAGCTTTTACATCACTGATACTATCTACATTAGGTTTGTTAGTAATAGTAATATCGAAAGAAGACTCATTAGAACATGTTGTATTTATAGGATCTACATTGTAAATAAATATAGTTTGTGAGGTGTTAATAACGTGTCCAGGGTTAAGTTTAGTTCCCATTCCATTTGCTTGCGTATAGTAGTTACCATTGGTTAAGTTAGGGAGTGTAAAGTTCTCACAAGCTTTTACATCACTGACAATATCTACATTAGGTTTGTTAGTAATAGTAATATCGAAAGAAGACTCATTAGAACAAGTAGTATTTATAGGATCTACATTGTAAATAAATATAGTTTGTGAGGTGTTAATAACGTGTCCAGGGTTAAGTTTAGTTCCCATTCCATTTGCTTGCGTATAGTAGTTACCATTGGTTAAGTTAGGGAGTGTAAAGTTCTCACAAGCTTTTACATCACTGACAATATCTACATTAGGTTTGTTAGTAATAGTAATATCGAAAGAAGACTCATTAGAACAAGTAGTATTTATAGGATCTACATTGTAAATAAATATAGTTTGTGAGGTGTTAATAACGTGTCCAGGGTTAAGTTTAGTTCCCATTCCATTTGCTTGCGTATAGTAGTTACCATTGGTTAAGTTAGGGAGTGTAAAGTTCTCACAAGCTTTTACATCACTGATACTATCTACATTAGGTTTGTTAGTAATAGTAATATCGAAAGAAGACTCATTAGAACATGTTGTATTTATAGGATTTACGTTGTAAATAAATATAGTTTGTGAGGTGTTAATAACGTGTCCAGGGTTAAGTTTAGTTCCCATTCCATTTGCTTGCGTATAGTAGTTACCATTGGTTAAGTTAGGGAGTGTAAAGTTCTCACAAGCTTTTACATCACTGATACTATCTACATTAGGTTTGTTAGTAATAGTAATATCGAAAGAAGACTCATTAGAACATGTTGTATTTATAGGATCTACGTTGTAAATAAATATAGTTTGCGAAGTGTTAATAATGTGTCCGGGATTAAGTTTAGTTCCCATTCCATTTGCTTGCGTATAGTAGTTACCATTGGTTAAGTTAGGGAGTGTAAAGTTCTCACAAGCTTTTACATCACTGACAATATCTACATTAGGTTTGTTAGTAATAGTAATATCGAAAGAAGACTCATTAGAACATGTTGTATTTATAGGATCTACATTGTAAATAAATATAGTTTGCGAAGTGTTAATAATGTGTCCGGGATTAAGTTTAGTTCCCATTCCATTTGCTTGCGTATAGTAGTTCCCATTGGTTAAGTTAGGGAGTGTAAAGTTCTCACAAGCTTTTACATCACTGATACTATCTACATTAGGTTTGTTAGTAATAGTAATATTGAAAGAGGATTCATTAGAACAAGTAGTATTTATAGGATCTACGTTGTAAATAAATATAGTTTGCGAAGTGTTAATAATGTGTCCGGGATTAAGTTTAGTTCCCATTCCATTTGCTTGCGTATAGTAGTTCCCATTGGTTAAGTTAGGGAGTGTAAAGTTCTCACAGGCTTTTACATCACTGACAATATCTACATTAGGTTTGTTAGTAATAGTAATATCGAAAGAAGACTCATTAGAACATGTTGTATTTATAGGATCTACATTGTAAATAAATATAGTTTGCGAAGTGTTAATAATGTGTCCGGGATTAAGTTTAGTTCCCATTCCATTTGCTTGCGTATAATAGTTCCCATTGGTTAAGTTAGGTAATGTAAAATTTTCACAGGCTTTTATATCACTAAGTGTTTCAACAGAAATTGAACAAGTTAACACATTACATGCGGCTTCATCTTTTACAAAAACACTTTTAGCATCTTTTGTGATTGCATTTAATGGATCATTATTATAGTAGTCTACATCATCAACATATACACAAATTAGATTAGGTGTATCATGAATTTGTAAAAATGAGGCTGGGTGTGAAATTAAGTTAGATTGTCCTCTTAAATCTAACTCAGAGAGTAAAGTAGAATTAACATGTAAACCATCTAATATATTATTTTTAGGAAGTAATAAACTTGTTAAAGGGTTATTAGAACAATGGAGGTCAAATAATTTAATGTTAGCATTTAAGTCAAGAGAATTTAAATTATTGTTACTACAATATAGAAAAGTTAAATCTAGATTTTGAGAAAGATCTAAATTTGTTATTTCATTTTTATCGCAGTGAATTTCTGTTACTTTAGTATTATTACTTAAATCAAGTAATTCTATTTTGTTGTTAGAAATATTTAATCGTTCTAAACTTATAAAATCTTGAATTCCGGTTAAATCAGAAATGTTTAAGTTGTCAACTTTTAAATTAGTAACTGGACTTATATTATCTGTAGGAACATAATTATCTAATGCACCAGTATCATACCCTAAATCGATTAAAGCTTGTTCAAAATTATCATCAGGTACATATGTTAATTTTTGAAAATTACCACAAGTTTCACTAAAAATTGAACTATCATATACTTTTGTCCAGTTAGCTTTACTGTATGCAACATCATCTACTCTTATACAGTGGATGAAAGCAGATTTAACTGCCGAAAAATCGATTATTTTAGTGTTATTATTATTGTTAAGATTAATACTCATTGCATCGTTACTATCAAAGGATACCATTTCCAATCCAGTACATTTTGATAAATCTAAATCGATATATGATGTTGCTTCTGATTTAAATAACTTAAGCTTTTTGTTGTTGTACAATTTTAAATCTGTAAAATGCATTTGTATAAAATGGATCTCTTCAATTTGAGAATTAGAAGATAAATCTAACTCTGTAAACAGTGTACCACCATTTATAAAAAGTTTTTTAAGATTAATGTTATTTGATAAATCAAGTTCTTTCAAAAGAGATATCATTCTTAATTCTAAGATTTTTAACTCTATATTCTTAGATAGATTAATATGATGCAAAAAGTTAGCATCTACATATAATTCTTCTAGCTTTGTGTTTTCAGATAAATCTAAAGTGGTGGTAAAATAGTTAGAGAAATAATCTAGTGTTAGTTTTTTTAAAGATTTAAACCCACCAATTCCTGTTAAATCTTTAATATCATTTGGAAAAGTTGGTAAAGAAGATTGTCCAGGTAATATTAATTCAGTTACATTTTCAATATTTTTTGTAGGAATATAATCGTCTAAAGGACCAGAATCATAGCCTAAATCAATTAAAACTTGTTCAAAATTATCGTCAGGTACATAGGTGTTTTGTGCATATGAGAATAAACAAAAAGTACAAAGTAGTAGGGTAAAAATTTTTTTCATTTAGCTTTTTTTCAAAGCCGCAAAAATACTTAAATTAAAGTAATTTACTTACTTCTATGACTTCACCAGATTGTAGGTCATTTAAAAGTATGTTTCCTATTCGAATTCTAACTAATCGCAATGTAGGAAAACCAACAGCAGAAGTCATTTTTCGAACCTGTCTAAATTTGCCTTCTGTTAATGTAATAGAAACCCATGAAGTAGGTCCGTGTCTATCATCACGAATTTTTTTTGAACGTTCTTCAAAATTGGGAGTATCTATTAATGTAACTTTACATGGTTTGGTAATGTATTTTTTACCATGTATACCGATTTCCACACCTTGCGATAACTTTTCAATTTCAAAAGAAGAAATAGCTCCATTAACTTGAACATAATATTCTTTTTCAACTTTCCCTCTTGTAGTTATAAAATCACTTACTTTTCCATCGGTTGTTAATAATAATAATCCTTCAGATTTTACATCTAATCTACCAATAGCCATCGTACCATTTGGAAAATTAAAATCTAAATCACCGAGCAACTTCTTTTTCCTTTTAGTTTGATTATTTATGAATTGAGAAAGATATCCGTAAGGTTTATGAATAATAAAGTGGCGGTGCTTTTGCATTAGTAAAAAATAAGGAAAACAAAATTACAAATATTGAGTTGTAAAAAGCTAGTAAATTACCGCGAGTTTTTCATACCTTAGCAACTCTTATTTTAAAAAATAACTAGAACGATTTATGGCAGCAGATAAAGAAAAAGAAGCGAAACTAAAAGCGCTTCAGCTAACACTAGATAAGTTAGACAAAACCTATGGAAAAGGAACTGTAATGAAATTGGGGGATACCCAAGTAGATGATGTAGATGCCATTTCTTCAGGATCTTTAGGATTAGATTTAGCTTTAGGAGTTGGAGGATATCCTAGAGGTAGAATTATAGAAATTTATGGACCAGAATCTTCAGGTAAAACTACTCTAACTATTCATGCAATTGCTGAAGCTCAAAAGGCAGGTGGGATAGCTGCATTTATTGATGCAGAACATGCATTTGATCGTTTTTATGCAGAAAGTTTAGGGGTAGATGTTGACAATTTAATTATATCTCAACCAGATCATGGTGAACAAGCTCTAGAAATTGCAGATAATTTAATCCGTTCTGGAGCAATTGATATTGTAGTTATCGATTCTGTTGCTGCTTTAACACCAAAATCTGAAATTGAAGGGGAAATGGGAGACTCAAAAATGGGACTTCATGCTCGTTTAATGTCACAAGCTTTACGTAAGTTAACAGGTACAATAAGTAAAACAAATTGTACTGTAATATTCATTAACCAATTACGTGAAAAAATTGGTGTAATGTTTGGTAATCCAGAGACTACTACAGGAGGTAACGCATTAAAATTTTATGCTTCTGTTCGTTTAGATATCCGTAGAAGAACGCAAATTAAAGATGGAGATAGAGTTATCGGTAACAGTACAAAAGTTAAGATTGTAAAGAATAAAGTAGCACCTCCATTCCAAACTACAGAATTTGATATTATGTATGGAGCAGGAATTTCGAAAGTAGGAGAGGTTCTTGATATTGGTGTAGAATACGGTATTATAAAGAAAAGTGGATCTTGGTTTAGTTACGGAGATACTAAATTAGGACAGGGTAGAGATGCTGTAAAAGGCTTAATCAAAGATAACCCTGAACTAATGGAAGAATTAGAAAACAAAATAAAAGATGCTATTGAAAATCAAGAATAAGTAATTTTAAATTAAAAGTTAAACTATTACTATTTCAAAAGGCTGTTGATTTTTTCAACAGCTTTTTTTTATGTACTTTAAAAAAGTTGTCAATTTAAGACAAAAGCGAACTAACTTCTTCATTTTACATTTGTGGTATGGAAACAAAAGATTTTTATAAAAACCGGTTGCAACAAGTAGTTTCCTATATAAGAACAGCATACAATGAGAAAATTTCAATAGAAAATTTAGAAGAGCTCTCTAATTTTTCATACAGAAATTTACAGCGTATTTTCAAAGCATACTATAATGAAACAATAGGTGCTTATGTTACAAGAGTTAAAATAGAAAGTAGTGCAAAACTATTGTTATTTACAAATGATGAAATTAAAGAAATAGCCGAAAAAGTAGGTTATTCAGATGTTCAATCTTACAGTAAATCATTTAAAAAACATTTTGGGATTACACCTGCTATCTATAGAACCAAAAAAGAAGAACTGTTTAAAACACATTCAAAAGAAAACACAATCATGCCTTTTTTTGAAGACAGAATAACTGTTTTAGAAACTAAAAAAGTAGTATATAAAACATTTAGAGGAGATTATTACAGTACTAAAATTGATGAAGTTTGGAACCAATTAGTAAATGAGGTTAGTAAAGAAAAAATAGATGTAGATAGCCTTGAATCATTTGGAATTATATGGGATGAACCTATTATTTCTGAAAATATAATTTATAATTATGATGCTTGTTTGATAATAGATGATACACTAAGAATTCCTGACGGAAAATTTAAAATTAAAACAATTCCAAGTCAAAAATATGCAGTTTTTACTCATATAGGAGCGTATCATTCTATAAGTACAACTTATGATAAAATTTTTAGTAACTGGTTATTTTCAACAAATAGAGAAATATCTGAAGCTCCTTTTTTAGAGTTTTATATAAAACACGAAACTCATACTGAGAACCCTGAAGAATACGAAACAGAAATTTATGTACCTTTAAAAGGTTGATTATTAAAATCGACACTAAAATGAAAAAAATGAAATTAGTCGTTATTTTTTTAACTATTATTTTATCTACTAAATCATGTACTAAAAAAGAAGAAATTGGAATACATACACAGTTAAATAGTACTCAAAAAATGTATTACAATGGAAAAATTTATACCGTCAATGATAAACAGCCTTGGGCAGAAGCAATGATAATAGATAAAAATGAAATAATTTTTGTTGGATCAAACGCTGAGGCAGAAAATAAATTAGAAAAAGGAGGAGAAAAGATAAATTTACTAGGGAAATTAGTTCTTCCTGGTTTTCATGATGTTCATATGCACCCTATGGAAGTCGGATCAACCACAACTTCTTTTGAACTTAATGAAGAAGAAGTAAATCCAGAAAATTATATTTCAACTATTAAAAAAGCTGCAAGAGAAAATCCAGATGTAGCTTGGTTAATCGGTTTTGGTCATTCTATTGAAACATTGTTTCAAGCAAAGAGAAACCCATTAAAAATAATAGATGAGGCAGTATCAGATCGTCCTGTGATTATTATGGAGCAAACCTCTCATTCTATGTGGATAAATTCAAAAGGATTAGAATTGGCAGGTATTACAGCAACCACTAAAAATCCTCAAGGAGGAATTATTATGAAAGAAAAAGGGGAGCTGTTAGGTATTCTAATAGATAATGCTGGAGATGTAGTTTTTCAACAAGCTGTTACTGCTTTAAATGATGCTAATGGTGAATATGATGGTATGGTACAATTTGTATTGCCAGAGTTGGCAAAACATGGTATTACGTCGGTTTCAGATGCAAGGACGTATTGGAAAAGAAATCAACATAAAACTTGGGGAAATTTAGCAGCAGATAATAAATTAACAGCACGTTTTAATTTAGGTCTTTGGGCATATCCTGCGGCAAATGATATAGAACAAATAGCAGCTTTAAAAAAGATGTTTTCAAACGATAAAAATAGTTTATTGAAAATCAATCAAATCAAGTTGTATTCAGATGGTATTACTCATAATACAACAGCAGCATTACATTCTAACTATAAAGAGGATTATTTTGGTTTAGCTACTAACAACGGATTAAATTATTTTTCTGAAGCTAGAATTGCTACTTATATTAAAGAATTAGAAAACGTTGGTTTTGATTTTCACATACATGCTATTGGTAATAGAGGAGTTACAGAAGCATTAAATGCCATTGAGCAAAGTGGAACATCTAACGGAAGACATCGATTAACTCATGTGGAAATGGTAGATATTGGCGATTTGAAGAGATTTAAACAACTAAATGTAACAGCAGATGCTCAAGTTGCAGGAACATTTACACAACCTCATCATTGGCATGAAAATGATTATTTAGTAGGAAGCACTTTAGCAAATAATTTGATACCTATAAAATCTTTAAAAGAGGTTGGTGCTAGAGTAACGTTGAGTAGTGATTGGAACGTGAGTTCATTGAATCCCTTTATTGGAATTCAGAATGCCGTTACAAGAGCTCCTCAAAATATTTCTTTATCTGAAGCAATTAAATCGTATACTATCAATGGAGCATATGTTATGAGACAAGAAGATAAAGTAGGATCTTTAGAGGTAGGAAAACTAGCGGATTTTGTGGTAGTAGATAAAAATATTTTTGAAATTCCTTCCAATCAAATAAAAACAGCTAAAATTGTAAAAACCGTTTTTAACGGAAAAGAAATATATAAAAAGTAACCTTGATAACAATTACAGAACATATACAACTAAAAGAGATTTCGGATAAAGATTCGGAGTCTCTTTTTAGCTTAATGAAAGAGGTATATACGGCTGCATATAGTCATTTTTGGAAAGATTCTGGTACTTGGTATTTGAATACGCAATATTCAAGAGAAAACTTAATAAAAGAGCTAAAAGAGAATAATACAGCCTATTATTTTGTAGTATTCAAAAATGAAATTGTAGGGAATTTTAGAGTTTTATGGAACCAAGAGTTAAATGGATTTGAAGGAAAAAAGTGTGTAAAGCTTCACAGAATATATTTACATGCAAAAACTCAAGGAAATGGAATAGGAAAGACTTTATTAAACTGGTTGGAAAACCAAGCAATAAAAAAACAATATGAATTGATTTGGTTAGATGCTATGAATGAAAAACCTCAAGCGTTTGAATTTTATAAAAAACGAGGCTACCAATACAATTCACATTGCTTTTTAGATTTTGAATTATTGTATGATGAGCTCAGAAAAATGAGTCAATTATACAAAATACTTTCTTAAACCCCAGTACTACCAAATCCACCTGCACCGCGTTCGGTTTCATCTAAAACCTGTACTTCTTGCCAAAGCACACGTTCGTGTTTAGCAATTACTAATTGTGCAATGCGTTCTCCATCATTTATGGTAAAATCTTCGTTAGAAAGATTTACTAAAATCACACCAATTTCTCCTCTGTAATCAGCATCTACAGTACCTGGAGCGTTCAGTACAGTAATACCTTTTTTTGCTGCAAGTCCACTACGCGGACGAACTTGAGCTTCATACCCAACAGGAAGAGCTATAAACAATCCAGTTTTTACAATTGCACGTTCTAAAGGTTTTAACACAATTGCTTCATCAATATTAGCACGTAAATCCATTCCAGCTGATCCCTCAGTTTCATAAGCTGGTATTTGGTGTTTTGATTTATTTATTATTTGTACGTTCATAGTCGGAAAATTCATTTTTCAAATATAATAACCTTAAGTTTTAAACCGAGTTTAGTTTTCTTAATTTTGTATTACAAACATTTCTACTATGAATAAACAACCAAAAATAGCGGTACTAGGTGGCGGAAGTTGGGCAACTGCTATTGTTAAAATGTTATCTGAAAATTTAGAGACTATAGGATGGTATATGCGAAGTGTATATGCTATTGAACATATAAAGCGTAATAAACATAACCCGAGTTATTTAAGTTCTGCGGAGTTGCATCCTGAACAATTAGATTTGTCGGATGATATGAATTATATTGTTGATAAGTACGATGTACTCATCTTTGCAATTCCTTCAGCATTTTTAAAAACAGAACTAGAAAAGTTGTCTTTACCCTTAGAAAAGAAGATTGTTTTTTCAGCCATAAAAGGTATTGTTCCTGAAAGCGGATTAATTGTTGGAGAACATTTTCATGATATTCACAATGTACCTTTTGAAAATATTGGGGTAATTACAGGACCATGTCATGCTGAAGAAGTAGCTATGGAACGTTTATCTTATTTAACAATTGCATGTCAAGATGAACAAAAAGCAAAAGATTTAAGTAAATATATAGCAGGAAGGTATATTAAAACTAAAATATCAGATGATATTATTGGTACAGAATATGCTGCCATGTTAAAAAATATTTATGCTATTGCTGCGGGAATTGCTCATGGATTAGGATATGGAGATAATTTCCAATCTGTTTTAATGAGTAATGCCATTAGAGAGATGAAACGTTTTATTAAGAAAGTACATAAAATGAAACGTAATATTAATAACTCAGCTTACCTTGGAGACTTACTAGTTACTGGATATTCTGTTTTTAGTAGAAATAGAATGTTTGGTAATATGATTGGTAAAGGATACACCGTAAAATCGGCAATGTTTGAAATGAGTATGGTAGCAGAAGGATATTATGCCACAAAAAGTGCTTATAATTTGAACAAAAAAAATGGAGCTAAAACTCCTATAATTGATGCAGTATATAATGTACTGTACGATAAAAAAGAAGCGAAAGATGAGTTTTTTAAGTTAACAAATAGATTAGATTAGTTGTTTGCATTTGTACAAATAATCCTTCTTATAAAAGGAAACCTCACCAATCGCTCCTTACTAGTTAGTGTTGTGTAGGTCTTGTAAAAAATTACAATAGCAACAAATTTAACCTAAAATTCTCATTTACAAAGTTTTTTATAAAAGAATAGTATTTTTTGAATAAAAGTATATTTTTACATAGATTTATTTTTATTTATAACATAGAGTTTAAAATTAAACATTAATGAAAACTATTCAAGAAGCAGTTGAGATTACAATTCGTAAAACTCCCTTTATAGAGGAGGCGTTGCATGAGAAATTGATTAATGTATCTTCATTGGCGAGATTAATATTGCCAGAGGTTTCACAACTTTTAAAGAAAGAAGTAAAAGTAGGAGCTGTAATGATGGCAATTAATCGTCTATCTCCTGTAAATGAATTAAGAGTGCGTAAGAATATAAAACGTTTAGCTCTTAATTTAGGAGATGTAATTGTTCGGTCGGATTTATGTGATTATACATTTAGAAATACCCCATCTTTATTAAAAGAAATCGCAAAACTTCTAAGTAAATCAGCCGATAGTAATGATTATTTTTTAACCGTTTCTCAAGGTATTTTTGAAACTAATATTGTAATTAGTAAAAATTTACAACCCTTTATTGAAGATATATTTAAGAAGGAAACTTTAATAAATAATGTAAATGATTTAGCTTCTATTACCATAAAACTTCCTAAAGAAAACTTAGAACAATCAGGGGTTTATTACTTTATTTTAAAACAATTTGCTTGGGCAAATATTGCCGTTCAAGAAGTTATTTCTACAACACATGAAATGACCATTGTTGTAAAAGAAAGAGATGTAAATGAAACCTTTGCCATATTAATGGATTTAAAACTGAACTAACTTATTAAACTATTTACATGGAAAAAAAAGATCCGTATGCTTCTTTACGAATAAAGGAGTTTAATATTTTTCTTTTGGTTCGTTTTTTATTGGTTTTTGCTTGGTCTATGCAGTTTGTGATTATAGAGTGGGAGATATATGCAATGACAAATAGCAAATTAAGTTTAGGTATTATTGGCGCCTGTGAATTTGTTCCAGCCTTTTCAATGGCCTTGTTTGCAGGACATATTGTTGATCAAAAAGAAAAAAGAAATCTTTTGGCTTTGTGTATTGCTTTATTCTCGTTGATTAGTTTTGGATTGTACTTTTTAACAACTCCAGAATTTGTTGAAGGTTGGAGTTCTAATACCGTACTGTACTCTATCTATGCATTAGTATTTTTTGGAGGTTTTTTACGCTCGTTTTTTGGTCCAACTATATTTTCATTAATAGCGCTTATCGTTCCTAAAAAACTATATCCAAATGCAGCTACTTGGAGTAGTAGCACTTGGCAAGTAGCTACTGTTTTAGGTCCGGCTTTTGCTGGATTTACAATTGCTTTTTACGGAGTGCCATTTTCTTTGAATATTGTTTTTTCACTAGTCGTAACTTCTCTATTATTTGTTTTCTTGATAAAGAAAAAGCCAATAATGAATCATAAAAAAGGAGAACCAATAGGAAAAAGTTTAAAAGAAGGAATTTCCTTTGTATTCAAAACCAAAGCAATTTTGGGAGCTCTTACTCTTGATATGATTTCGGTACTGTTTGGAGGAGCAATTGCCTTATTACCCGTTTTTGCTCAAGATATATTGGAAGTAGGAGCGGAAGGTTTTGGTGTATTAAGAGCAGCACCAGCTGTAGGAGCCTTTTTAACTATGTTAATAACAGCTTATATACCTATCAGTAAAAATGCAGGAATAAAGCTTTTAGCGGCCATTTTTGGATTTGGAATATGTATTATAGTCTTTGGTTTATCTACTATATTTTGGGTATCTCTGGTTGCTTTATTCTTTAGCGGAGTAACGGATGGTGTTTCTATGGTAATACGACAAACAATTTTACAGTTAAAAACGCCTGATCATATGAGAGGTAGAGTTGCTTCAGTGAATTCTATGTTTGTAGGATCTTCTAATGAATTAGGAGCTCTAGAAAGTGGAGTTACGGCCAAATTGATGGGAACTGTTACTGCAGTAGTTTTTGGAGGAACGATGACTTTAATTACGGTTGCGTCTACTGCGATATTAAATCCAACGCTACGAAAACTTGATCTAACTAAGGATATGGAAGAGCACGAAAAGCTTGAATAAAATTTAAATTATATAAAAAAGGAAGCTCATGAGCCTCCTTTTTTTTGTTTAATAATAATGAATACAATATAGTTGTTTAAACAAATTAGATTTTTTGAGAAAAAAGACTAAAAAGGGTATTTTTGTTATAATGAAGAAAGTCCCTCTATTAATTTTATTGATTTATGTAAATGTTTTTGCTCAAACAGGTCCTGGAGGAGTTGGAACGAATGATGGTAGCTCAGACTTAATTATGTGGTACCGAACAGACAATGGAGTTAATAACTCTGGAACAAACGTTACAGGTTGGACCAATTCTGCAGGATATACAGCGCATGACATGTCTCAAAATGGAAATGCTCCTCAATTAATTACTGGTTCATTAAATGGTTATGATGAAATTCAGTTTAATAGGACAGGGATATTACGAACAGGCTTAAACCTAACCACCAGTAACTTTGTTACAAATCAAGCATCTTCATTTATATATGCAAAAGCAAATTCGATAACTTCTTCATGGCCATATTCTACATTACCACATCAACGTCAACGATTTTCATGTCATATTCCATGGTCTGATAGTACAGTTTATTTTGATATAGGACAATGCTGTACTACCAATGCAAGAATTCAAGTAGGAGGGTTATCTAATTTAACCAATTATTCTTTATGGTCTTATGACGCGAACCCTTCTACAGGGAAGCAACTCTATAGAAATGGAACTCTATTGCAGAATAGAGCAAATACCAGAGTATATACTAGTCATGCCTCACACAGATTTGGGTTAGGAGATAATTTCAATGGCAATATGACAGAGGTAATTATTTTTAGATCGAAAGTGAATACTGCTCAAAGAATTATAATTGATAATTATTTAACCGCAAAGTATAATCAGTCTTTAGCATCTATTGATTTTTATGACGAAGATACTTCAGGAGGAAATTTTGATCATAAAGTTGCAGGAATAGGTCAGGCATCCGATGGATCTAACCACACCAATTCTCAAGGAACAGGAATAATTAGTATTAACTCTCCTTCAAATTTAAGTAATAATGAATATCTTTTTTGGGGTGAAGATTTGATAAATGCGAACTATGATTTTTCTGCAGTAGGTGCGCCAAGTAAAAGATATCGTTTAGATACGAAGTGGAGAGTTAGTGAAACGGGTGATGTAGGTACTGTTAATTTTTCAGTAAATGCATCAGATATAGATTTAACAGGTGCACCAACAGGAATTCTTAAGTTGGTAAGAAGTACAGTTTCTAACTTCAGTACAGTTTCAGAAGAGTATGACTTAACACTTGCTGGAGGTGTATATTCTGCAACAATTTCTTTTAATGATAATGATTATTTCACACTTGAAGTTGTGCCAACATCTGACTTACATCTGACTAAAACGGTAAATTCAGCAATTCCGAAAGTAGGAGAAGGAATAGTTTTTACATTAACAATTATGAATGATGGTCCACAAGAAGCAACAAATGTTGTGGTAAGAGACCTATTGCCTTCAGCATTAACTTATGATATCGGAAACTCAGTAATTAGTACAGGAACTTACGATTCAGTAAGTGGAGATTGGAGCATACCAAGTATTCCGAATGGAGCATCAAGAAGTATTCAAATAGCAGCAACAATTAATAGTGCAGGAATTATTACAAATACTGCTGAAGTAATAAGTTTAGATCAAGAGGACCCTGATGCTACATCGAATAATCAAAACTAAAAAAGACATAAAAAAAAGGAAGCTGAAAAGCTTCCTTTTTTATTTGATATTATTTTTAAAACTACGACATATCGTAATAAGTAATTTTTGTTATAGTATTTGAAGCGTCAAAATCGATATTAATAAATAAATCGCAGTCTTCACAAGGAGAGTATAAGATACTCTTAGCACCATTTCTAGCTGTACTAACCTTAACCTCACCTAATTTACTGATATTATCTCCAACAGCAACAGTAACACCTTTTATGGCAAAAGTATTTTTATTGGTACTTATTTCAAAAGACTCTATATATGCCTTTTTCTTGTTTAATGTTGAAAAATCAAGTTTAAAACCGTCATATCTAAATTGATAATAACTATTATTAACCGTTACATTGTAAGATGCAGGAGCTCCAAAAAAAGCTTCAACTTTATCTTTTTTTCCGTAGGTCTTTTTTAAATCAGAAAGTGTGGTACTATTTATTTTAATATTGTCAATATCTGATGCAGATACAACGTTTACTGTTTGACCTTTTGCAACCAAACACACAAATGTGAATACCAGTACTAATAATTTTTGTTTCATAATTGGGGAAAACATTTAATGGTTAACGAACTATTATTAGGGATAGTTTTTGGAAGTGCAAATATATAATTCTTTTTTTAGCTGAAAATCATAATTTATTGTTAAGCAAAATTAATAGCAATAGCTATTTTATCATTTAATTTTTGCAATTGGTTTTGAGTAGTGGTATCATCCCAATTAAAATAGTTTTTAAACTCCGTTAAAGTAAAGTTTTTAAATAGATCAACACTTGGTTTATCAAAGAATAAGCGACCAGTTCTACGCATAAAAAAGTCGGTAGGGGTGCAGGTCATTTCGTGCTGGATTGTAAACCAAATTTCAGCTTTTAACAAACGTTGATCAATATTTTCAATTGTAGTAAACTCATCAAATTTATCAAGAATTACGTCCGTTTGTTTTCCATAGTTATGCACAAGATAATTGGCATCTTGTTTAGTCAAACCATCAACTTTAATTCGTTTAGCAACTTGTTTTGTATACAGTTTTACTGATTTGTAATTTTGAAAAGGACCACCAGTTAATATTATATCTTCTGTTTGTATTGGTTCAAATTCGGTTTCAAAACGCCTTTTCATTTTTTTAGCTATAATATCAACAATTCGTTCAGCCATTTTTCTATAGCCAGTTAACTTACCACCGGCAATAGAAATCAGTTTGGTGTCAGAAACAAAAATTTCATCTTTACGAGACAACTCAGAGGCAGATTTACCTTCTTCATGAATTAAAGGTCTTAAACCTGCCCAAGAAGACTCAATATCTTCGAGAGTAAGGTGAATCTCAGGAAACATATTGTTTACCGCTTCTATTAAATACAAAGCATCTACAATACTGGTCTCAACCTTATCTTTGTTTTCTTGATAATTAGTATCGGTAGTACCAAAATAAGTAACTTTTCCTCTCGGAATAGCAAACATCATTCTACCATCTGGAATATCAAAATATACAGATTGTTTTACTGGTAATTTTTCATGAGGAACAACTAAATGTACTCCTTTAGTTAAGTGTAAACGTTTGCCTATTTTAGAATTATTTATTTGACGTAATTCATCTACCCATGGTCCTGCAGCATTTACAACGTATTTAGCCTTTATGTCAAACTGCTTACCGTTAAATGTATCTGTAACAGAAGCTCCTACTACACGTTTATCTTCATAAATAAATTCAGTAGCTTCTGTATAGTTAATAATTTGTGCATCATATTGACTAGCCGTTTTTAAAATTTCAATGGTTAAACGTGCATCATCAGTACGATATTCGGCATAAAACCCTGCTCCATTTAATATACTTTCTGGTAATAGCGGTTCTTTTTCTAAAGCCTCTTGTTTATCTAGCATTTTGCGTTTGTCATCACCTTCTACAGATGCTAATACATCGTATACTTTTAAACCAATTGAAGTTAACCAAGAACCATAAGTTCCTCCTTCAATAAGTGGTAAAATCATTTTTTCAGGGATCACTAAATGAGGAGCTAGTTTATGAACAATAGCTCTTTCTGTACCTACTTCTTTTACTAACCAAAAATCAAACTGTTTCAAGTATCGTAAACCTCCATGAATAAGTTTTGTAGATTTACTAGAAGTACCAGATGCGAAGTCATTTTTTTCAATTAGAGCTACTTTCATACCTCTTGAGGCAGCATCAAGGGCAATACCAGCACCTGTAATTCCTCCTCCAATGATTAAAACATCAAATTCAGTATTTTGTAATTCTTGTTGAATATTTGTTCGATTAAAAAATGAAAAGTTGTTCATAGAAGTCTTTTTACCAAACAAAAATAACAATAAAAAAGAGTTGATTTTAAAGAAAAAAGAGCCGAAAAATTAATTCGACTCTTTTTCCCCGCAATAAAACAAATCGTTTATTGATTTATTTTAGGCCAGTTTATATCTGCTTGTTTTTGTAAATCTTCGGCACCTTCTTTTAACCAAAGGTCTAATGTGTTGGTTCCCCATGCATTATAAAACAAATACAACTTATTGTCTCTTATTTCGAAAGTCTTAGGATTTATAGCAACTTTTTCACCAGTTTTACCAATTGCATATGCACAGTACCCACCATATTGTGGAATATAACTTGTTGGGCTTTTTTTGAATTTTTCTAAATTTTTCCTTGAAGAAAACCTAAACTTAACGCCATCATAGATTGTAGAAAAATCTTTCTTTCCTTTTTTGGCTTCATTATCAAAATAAGACACAACGTCGTAACCATTAGCAATGGCTCCTTTTTTAACATTGTATTGTTGTGAAAATGCTATTGTAGAGAACAACAACATTAAAAAAGTAACAATTTTCTTCATATACTTTCGAGTTATTTTTTAAGCTTTAAAGTTTCCCAGTTTTTATCACCTTTATGTTGTCTTTTTTTAACATCTCCTTCTTGCCAATCACTTAATTTACTACCAATCCAAGAGCTATAAAAAAGATATAATTTTCCATCTCTTATTTCAAAAACTTCTGGATCTATGTACATTTTCTTATTCTTTTCAGCAATTGCATAAGCACAATACCCACCATATTGTGGAATGTATTTAGCAGGGTCTTCATTAAAAGCGTTTAAATTCTCTTCTGAAGAAAATTTAAATTTAGCCCCATCATAGGTAGTTTGGAACTTCTTTTTCCCTTCTAAAGGAGCGTCATTATTAAAATAGGATACCAAATCATAACCTTCAGCAACATAACCTTTTTTGGTATTATAATCTGTGTGTTGAGCAAAGATTAGCGATGAGGTAAAAAACAATAAAAAAGTGAAAATGTTCTTCATAAGTAAATAGTTTCCAATGTTGTCGCTTCTTAAAAGGCAAACTTACAAATACTAAAAAAATGTTCAATTTTATAGAAATGAAAACTTTAGTACTGTTGCAATAAAGACCAGGGTTTTTGGATTTTACCATTTCTCACAGGAAGAATCTCTCCAAACTGTAAAAAAACAGCTTCGCTTTGATGTGGTCTTAAAAAAATAAAATCATCCACTCCTAATACTGAGTTTTTATGAAGATTAACTAAGGTTTGATTGGTGGAAGCACCAAATAGATTATTTTGTTTAATTCCTTTGGGATAGTAATAATCAGCTTTCCAAAAACCGCCATATATAAAGGCTGATTTTTTGTTTAATAGAAACTTCACTTTTTCTAAACCTGGAATACGTGTATTTATATAAGATTTTAAAATAGGGGTTGCAATAAAGCTAGCAGGGAAATAGTCTTTTAATGTTGGAATATCAAAGTTAGATGGTTTTACAAAACAAGAACCAATAGCAATATCATTAATTGGAGATGATTGAACCTTGTGTAAGTCGAAAGTTGGACTACCAGCACCGTTAAAAGTTAGTTCTTTCTCCCATAAAATTGGAAACTCATTTGATAATAAATTTTTACAGTCTTTATAAAAACTGTTTGCTAATTGAAATGCTTTTTTTTGCGATCTTATTATTCTTGGTAGTTTAACTACATGTGGATCATATCCCATAAAACCTGAAAAACTTATATAATCCAAGTTTTTTTCAATTAAGAGGAATGCTTTTTTTAATTCTTTTAGTGAAGAAAAACCTCCTCGATGCAATCCAACATTTAGTTCAATATTTAAACGAAGTTTTTTACCAAGCTTTTTAGCTAATGAAATGTATTCATTAATACGTTTTTCAGTATCTACTAGCCATTGAATTTGAATGTATGGATTAAAACCGTTTGTTAACTTAGGTAAGTTTTGATAAAAATAATCAGCTGTTTTAATAGGCATTGGTTTTCCTAATAAAACATCATTTTTAGAAGATAAATGAGTCGCTAAATTGGTTAAGAAAGGTTGATGAAAAACCATCAAATTGGTAGTCTTTGTGTTTTTTAGAAGATAGTTTACGAGTTCCAAAGAAGGAAGAGATTTGACAACAATTCGAAGACTTGATGATTCTTTTAAGTTGTTTATTGTATGCGCAATATTCTTATCTAAAATATCTAAATCTACCAATAAACAAGGAATAGCTCTCTGATAGTTCTTTAACTCTTTATTTAAGCTGTTAAAATAAGTTTTCATTTTAAAAATATTAAAGACCCAATAAAGTTTTAAGGTACGTATTTACAAAGATATTTTCCGGATCATGCTCTTTTCTAAGTAACATAAAAGTATCAAACTTAGGATACATGACATGAATATCATCAGCAGAAACAGTGTTCATTTTTCCCCAATGTGGTCTACCATTATAAGCCCTAAAAACCTCTTCAAGAGCCTTAAAATAAGCTGTACTATCTTTTTTATTATAGACATGACAAGCAATATATGCCGAATCTCTGCCATAGGCTGGACTCATGTAAATATCATCTCCTTTCACCCATCTGTTTTCTATTGGAAAGTGAATGTTGAATTTTTTAGAGTTGACTATTTTTTTGACATCTTTAAAAACATCTTTATATGTTTCGGCAGGAATATTGTATTCCATTTCATGAAATTTAACCAAACGTTGCGTAGCGTAAACTTTATGACTATGATATACTTTTTTTACATTGGTAATGCTTGCAGCAGTAATATTGGCAACAGTTTTGTTTTGAGAAGGGAATAATTTAGCGTACTCACAAAAAACCTTAAAAACATAATTTTCTAAAACATATTCTGTCCAGTAATTAAAAAAATTCACTTTATCAGGTTCAGAGTCTTCTACAATATTTGAGGTCTTTGTCCAAGCAGTGTTTGTATAAGGAATCCAATAGAATTCAAAGTTCCTGTTTTCTGCATTTCTTTGATCTAAAGTAGCTAATACTTGATCTAAGTTTTCTTTTTTGTTTTGAAGCTTTAATTTATACGTAGGAACGCATTGAAGTGTAACTTCTGTAATTATACCAAAAGCTCCTAAAGAAACTTGAGCTGCTTTAAATAACGCTACATTTTTTGTTGGAGAACAAGTGATAACTTCACCTTTACCATTAATAAGTTTTAAACCTATAACCTGATTACTTATTGATTTTAATTGAACGCCGGTACCATGTGTTCCTGTACTAATTGCACCTGCTATAGATTGTACATTAATGTCTCCTAAATTTTCCATAGCCAGACCTTCCTCGAACAACAATTCTCCCAATAACGATAGTTTTGTCCCTGCTTTTACAGTAGCAATATTTTTTTCTTTATCAATATGAATTTTACCTTGATACTTATCTAAACTGATCAAAACATGCTCTGTACTACAAAGAGCGGTAAAAGAATGTCCGGAACCAATAACTCTGATTTTTTTATGATTGTTTACAGCTTGTAAAACGAGTTGTTGAATTTCTTTTTCCGTTGAAGGCATTGCTACTTTTGAAGGATTCCACAAGATATTTTCGGCCCAGTTTTTCATGATAAGTTAATTTTGTTTTGTTAGTAAATGCAAATAAGGTAGCACTACCTCATCATATTTTTGAAGTAAAAACTGCTTACCGTTGTTTTCCAAGGTAGAATGATGAATGGCTATTCCTTCAATAATGGCAAGTAGTTGTTGAGAAATTACAGATATAGAAAGATGATTTGTAATTTCGTTTTGCTCAATTGCTTTTTCTATAATGTCATAAATTTCTTGATTAAGCTTTAAAAGAGTATGACTAACATGTTCTCTAATTTTAGGATCTTCTTCACTTTCCAATTGAAATTGAAAATATCTTCTAATGGGAAAAGTATTCTGTTCATCTGAAGACTCAATAAAGTCAATAAGATCAACAAAAAACAAGAACCTATTTTTAACACGATCGAATAAGTTTAAGTGTTTATCCTCAACAATAAAATTGTCATATAACTTGAAAAAGAATTCATCTAATGTTGCTAGATAAATTTCATATTTACTCTTAAAGTGATGGTAAATAGCTCCTTTAGAGAGTGTTGAAGCATTTATAATATCAGCTAAACTTGTCTTTTTATATCCCTTGTGCAAGAATAGTTTAAAAGCAGCGTATACAATTTTTTCTCTACCGTTTTTTGCCATTATAAAGAGATGGTTTTCTCAAATATAATAAAAAAAACAAAAACAGACCATTTGGTTTGTTTTACAAAACCATTAAGTTACAACCTCTTATATCTGAATTATCAAACCTACCAATAATTTCAAAACTACTATTTGAATGCACTTTACCGAGATCTTGAGTAGCAATAAAAGAACAGGAGTTGTAGTTGGCTAAATCAATAACGTTTATACCTCCAGATGTTCCATTAGATTTTATGGTTAAAGGGTCTTCTGTATCTCGAGTTAATATGCGCATCCAAGGAGGGCAGTTAAATATACCATTTCCTTTAGAGTATCCCTGACTTAATAACTCTGTCATACCATATTCTGAATGAATTTGCTGTACACCAAACCCTTGACATAATAACGAATGAAGCTCTTCACGAATTAATTCTTTCCTTCTTCCTTTCATTCCTCCAGTTTCCATAACAATGGTATTCTGCAAATTGAACTTATATTTTTCAATTAAGTCCAACAAGGCAAAAGAAACTCCTATGAGCAATACTTTTTGATGTTGAGTATCTAAAACCTTTAATTTATTTGCTAATTCATCAATGTTACTTAGGTAGAAACCACTTTCTTCATGTTTCGATTTTTTAATTAAATCATCTACCATATAAACTAAAGAAGAACCTTTTCTTTCAAGGTAATTAGGAAGTAATGCTAAAACTACATAGTCTTCAATATTTCCATAAAAATGTTCAAAGCCTTTTAAATAACTTTGCTCATACCAATGTAAATCGGTTACATAATGTTTACTGGTAATACTGCCAGTGGTTCCTGAGCTAGAAAAAACCTCCTGAATATCATCTTTAGAGGCAATAACTTCTTTTGTTTTAAAAAACTGAATAGGTAAAAAAGGGATTTCTTGTATCGACTTCACATCCGAAGGATGAATGTATAGTAAGTCGCAAAATGACCTGTACACTCTATTATACTTGAATTGATGATTAAAAATTTCAAGTGAAATACGCGTAAAATCGTTTGTATCTTTTATGTTAAAAACTTGTTCTCTCATTTTTTTTGCAAAAATAATAGTATTTGACGCAACCTTTTCAATTTTTATGTATCTATAGTATAGATAAAGGTTTTAAACTAGCATAAAAGTAATATGAATAAAGCTACTTACATACTGAAAGCCGTATTAGTTTTAACTATTTGCTTTATATCTTGTGAGAAAAATAATGAAGTGGATATAGATCAAACTAATTTATTAATTGGAAGTTGGTCTGATGCAGTATATGATAATGAAACTATTGTTTTTAAAAGAGTAAAGGAATTACCACAGGAGGACTACGGAGTCTCTTTTAAAAATACGGGTTTGTTTATTGAAAGAAGTTCTGGCTTTTGTGGTACACCACCACTAGTGTTTTTTAATTCTGAGGGAAAATGGACATCTGCTAATGAAACGATATATGTCGAAGTAGAAAGTTTTGTTGGAAAATTTAATTGGAAAATTTTGAAATTAACTCAGAAAGAATTAATTGTTCAAAGAGAGCTAACAGAACAAGAAAAAGATCATAGAGATTTAATGAATCTTTTTGATGAAATTTTAAGTATTGCCAATAGTAAGGATTGTATAAATTCAGAAGATTGGAAAATAGTAGCCTATGGAGCGAAGCCTTGTGGTGGACCTCGAGGTTATTTAGCCTATCATATAGAAATTAAAGAAGGTGAGTTTTTACAAAAAATAGAGACTTATACAAATGAAGAAGAAAAGTATAATTTGAAGTGGGGTATAGTGTCTACTTGTGATGTAATCCCCCAACCAACATCAGTAGAATGTCAAAACAAAAAACCAGTGTTAAAATATTGAGAAGATAAAGTAAACCAAACATACAATAGCATTAGAGGAACTAATAAAAAGGTGTTGCCAACAAGAATTAAAGGCGCAAGCGGAGATGTATGAACTCTTTGCAAGGAAACTTTTTGCTCTGTGCTTAAAATATTCTAGAAATTATCAAGATGCAGAAGATACGCTTCAAGATAGTTTTTTAACGATCTTTAAAAAGATAGAACAGTATAATAACAAAGGATCTTTTGAAGGCTGGGTTAAAAGGATAACTATTAACACAGCTTTACAGAAATATAAAGAAAAGTCTCCTCTTCAACTTATAAAAGAAGAAGGGTTAGTAGAAGAGGAAGTTGATTTAAATGAAAGTTTGAATTTAGATGTTTTGTTGGAGTTAATACAAAAACTTCCAGACAGGTATAGATTGGTGTTCAATTTGTATGTTTTAGATAATTTTTCGCACAAAGAAATTGCGAAAATGCTAGACATTTCAGAAGGAACATCAAAATCTAACCTGTCTAGAGCAAAATTAATTCTAAAAGAACAGATAAAGATGTTTAAAAGTATAGAGATAGAGGCTTAAATGGATAAGAATCAAAACATAGAAAGATTCTTTCAAGAAAAGTTCAAAGACTTTGAGGCAAACCCTAACCCCGAGGTTTGGAAGGCTATTGAAGCTAAATTGAAGAAAAAAAAACGTAAAGTGATACCTATTTGGTGGTTTTCAGGAGGTATTGCTGCTACCATTGTTTTAGGGTTATTATTGTACCCTTTTTTAAACAATCAAGAGGATAAAAATGAGGCAGAATTTCCTGTTATAGTAGATACAAAAAAAGAAAAAGACACGAACAATTTTGATAAAGTTTTACCTAATAATGAGGAGAAAGAGCATCAAAAGATTGTTAATAGTGAATACATAAAAAAGAAATTGAAAGAAAAGCCTTTAGAAAAATCTGATAAGGAAAGTAAGAAGGTTTTAACCGCTAATCATGTTGTAAAAATTAGCAAAAAAAATGAGCATGGAAAAAACAACGATGTAACAAGTAAAGTTGTTGAAGGGTCTTTACAAGTTAATCATCATGTTGTGAAAGAAAAGAAAGAAACTGGCAAGCCTGAAAACAGCTTGCCAGTTAAAAAAAACACAGAAGAAAATGCTCTTGAAAAAATTGAGAAAAAAGAAATTCTCAAAAAGAAAAAAGATTTGATTGCTGAGGTAAACTCACAAGAAAAGGAAGAGAAGAAAGAGAAAAAAGATAAGTGGTCTGTAGCACCAGTTTTCGCAGTAATTAGTAATAATTCTTTTTCAAAGGTTTCCCCGCTAGATGAAAAATTAATTACATCGCCTACAAATGGAAGTAACAGCATTGCTTATGGAGTAAGATTAGCTTATCAATTAAGTAGTAAATGGGAAATTCAATCAGGTGTTCATATTCAAAAGTATAATTATACAAATACAGATGTTCCTATAACCACTAGTTTTGTTGGTCAATCCTTATCTACAGTTGATTATGCTAATAATGGTCTAAGTAGTTTTAGTTTTGGTACTGCTGGGGCTAGTTTTGGGATTAGTTCTACCGGTTTAGGGCCAATAAATGAAGATGCAACTCTAACCCATGAAGTAGGATATATTGAAATACCTTTAGAAATTAAATACACCTTTTTAAATACAGGAACATTTAGTTCAAAAATAGTTACAGGATTTAGTTCTTTGTTTTTAAATAGAAATGAAGTTTCCGTTTCTTCAGAGAGAATATCAGAAACATTTGGAAGTGTTAATAACTTAAACACTGTTGATTTTAGTGGTAATTTTGGTGTAGAGTTTGATTATAATATTACGAAAGAATTAAAGCTTAATTTAAATCCAATGTTTAAAGTACAATTAAATACTTTTTCATCTAACAATAGTGGATTTAGACCTTATAGCTTAGGATTGTATTCAGGGATTAAATACCAATTTTAAAATTTAGTCCCCCCGTGTATATAGCAGTGCCTTTTAATGAAGTTTTAAAGCTTTTTTAAAAGGCACATTTTTTTTTGCTATTTATAAATTTGAACATCTAAAGTTCCTTTATCATTCATAGAGGCCCTATACATACCGGCAGTATTAAATTCATAAACAATATTACCGTATTTGTCAATAGCAATAATACCTCCTGTACCACCTAATTTGGTAAGTTTATTATGAATAACATTATGAGTTGCTTCTTTAAGAGAAACTTGTTTATATTCCATCTGTGCAGAAATATCATGTGCTACTTGAGCTCTTATAAAATATTCTCCCCAACCAGTAGAAGAAACTCCACAAGTTTTATTATTTGCATAGGTACCAGAACCAATAATTGGAGAATCTCCTATTCTATTCCAACGTTTATTAGTCATACCTCCAGTAGACGTACCAGCCGTAATATTACCACTTTTATCTAATGCAACACATCCAACAGTTCCAAATTTACTATCCTTAATATCTACATCAAAAAATGCAGTTTTTTCATCATGGTCAAGCTTTGTTTCCTTTTTGCTTTTAATTTTTTGTAAAGATTGAAATCTTTTTTCTGTATAAAAATAACTAGGGTCAACAATTTCTAATCCTTGTTCGGTTGCAAAAGTTGAAGCACCATCACCAGAAAGAAGAACATGAGGAGAGTTTTCCATTACTTTTCGAGCCAAAGAAATAGGGTTTTTTACATTTTTTACTCCAGCCACTGCACCTGCATTTAAATCAATTCCCGTCATAATAGAGGCATCCAACTCATTGGTTTCATGATGCGTAAAAACTGCCCCTTTACCTGCATTAAATAAAGGAGAATTTTCTAAAACATGAATTGTTTTTTCAACAGCATCTAAACTAGATCCTCCTTCTTTTAAAATGTTGTATCCGATAGTAATTGCTTCTTTTAATTTAATTTTATAAGCTTCTTCTTTTTCGGGAGTCATATTTTTCTTTAAAATAGTTCCAGCTCCTCCATGAATTACAATAGCAAATTCATGAACCTGTTTTGGAGTTGATACCTCTTTTTTACTGCTGTTACAACTAAAAAGTAAGGGTAATATTAACACAAGGTATAATGTTTTTCTCATGACTGTTTTGTTTATTTTTAAACAATAAGCTTTACAATTGTTTAATTTATTAATTATAAATTTATTCGTAGTTTTGGACTTTAAATTTAAACAACTAAAATTACAATATAAAATGGCAGATTTTGGTATTAAAGAAGCTTTAGCTCAATTAGGCTTAAAAGAAATTAATAACGGAACTTCAACGGGTTCAGTAAACTTCTCTAATGGAGAAATTATTGAAAGTTACTCTCCAGTTGATGGTAAGTTAATAGGAAAGGTAGTAGCTAGTACTAGAGAAGATTATGATAAAGTGATGGAAGCAGCTACTTCTGCTTTTAAAACTTTTAGAGCTATGCCTGCTCCACAAAGAGGAGAAATCGTTCGTCAATTTGGAAACAAATTAAGAGAATTAAAAGAACCATTAGGTAAATTAGTTTCTTACGAAATGGGTAAATCTTACCAAGAAGGATTAGGTGAGGTTCAAGAAATGATTGATATCTGTGATTTTGCTGTTGGATTATCACGTCAGTTAAACGGACAAGTAATTCCATCAGAAAGACCAGGGCATGTAATGAGAGAGCAATGGCACCCGTTAGGTGTTGTTGGAATTATTTCAGCATTTAACTTCCCTGTTGCTGTATGGTCTTGGAATACAGCTTTAGCTTGGATTTGTGGTAATGTATGTGTTTGGAAAGGTTCAGAAAAAGCTCCTTTATGTTCAGTAGCATGTCAAAACATTATTGCTGAGGTATTAAAAGATAACAACTTACCAGAAGGTATTTCTTGTATTGTTAATGGAGATTATAAAGTAGGAGAGTACATTACAGAAGATACTCGTATTCCTTTAGTATCTGCTACAGGATCTACAAGAATGGGACGTATCGTTGGTGCTAAAGTGGCAGAGCGTTTTGGTAAATCATTATTAGAATTAGGAGGAAACAACGCAATCATTATTACACCCACTGCAGATTTAAAAGTAGTTGTTCCGGGTGCTGTATTTGGAGCAGTAGGAACTGCCGGACAACGTTGTACGTCTACACGTCGTTTAATTATTCATGAATCTGTTTATGATAAAGTAAGAGATGCTATTGTTGGTGCATACGGACAAATCAGAATCGGAAACCCATTAGATGAAAACAATCACGTTGGACCATTAATTGATAAAGATGCAGTAAATACTTACTTAGCAGCAATTGAAAAAGCAAAAGCTGAAGGAGGTAAAGTATTAGTTGAAGGAGGAGTTTTAGAAGGTGAAGGATATGAAAGCGGATGCTACGTTAAACCAGCAATTATAGAAGCAGAAAACCATTTTGAAATTGTTCAACATGAAACGTTTGCTCCAATTTTATATTTAATGAAATATTCAGGTGATGTAGAGAATGCAATTGAATTGCAAAATGGCGTTGCTCAAGGATTATCTTCTTCAATTATGACAAGCGAAATGAAAGAAGCAGAAAGATTCTTGTCGTTTGCCGGTTCAGATTGTGGTATTGCCAATGTAAATATTGGTACTTCAGGAGCTGAGATTGGTGGTGCTTTTGGTGGAGAGAAAGAAACTGGAGGTGGACGTGAGTCTGGTTCAGATTCTTGGAAAGTTTATATGAGAAGACAAACGAATACTGTAAACTATTCTGATGAGCTTCCTTTAGCTCAAGGAATTAAGTTTGACTTATAAAAAAGTATAAGTTTATAAAAGCAAAAGGGTTTCGAAATTTCGAAACCCTTTTTTAATTCAAATAAATATAAAAGAAGTTTATTTTTTGTTTAAAGCCTCCTTTATAATTGTATAAGCTTCATGTGCCTTTGACATTTTAGCATAATCTAAAGCAGTATATCCATTGTCTGATTTAACTTTTAATTTAGCTCCTTTTTCTATTAAAAGTTTTAAGATATCTACTCTATTATATCTTGCAGCAAACATTAAAGGTGTTAACCCTGTTGATTTGCGATTAATATTGGTTCCGTTTTCTATCATAGCTTTTACCGCCTCGAAATTTCCAGATCGAATAAGTTTACAAAATGTGCTTGGTTCTAGGAATTCGTACGAAGTCTTGTGGTTAGTTTCTGAAGATGTTGTTGCTGTCATGGTGCCAGTTGCTAAAACGATAGCAAACATGGCTAAAAATATTTTTTTCATATGGTAGAGTTTTAAAGTTTGTTCACCTATATAGACTTTACCTTTTAGCTAATGTTTCAAATTTTAACACACTTAACAAATATTTAATACTTGTTGTTAATACCCTCTTAAAAACAAAACTGATTTGTTAATTTTTATTTTTGATTATATTTTAATACTTTAACAATCAACTATTTAAATAACTAACAAATGAGTAAGAAATCAACTTATTTATTAGGTATTCTATTAACCATCCTTATCGGAAGCTTGTTGTATTGGTTTTTTTGTTGTAGCATTTGTTGTGAGAAACAAACATGCTCTTCAGATACGAATTCACAAGAAGTCGTAACAGATGATTTAGGAAAATCTAATACAAAAGAACCAACTTTTATTCCATTTCAAATTAAAGATGCAAATGGAGACTTTACTTTTTCATTAAATGAAAATTTTAATTTTGATAAATCGAATTTTCGTATTAAAGATTCAATATCCGAAGCCTTAAAAAAAGGAGTCTTAAAGATTAAAGAATACTTAGATATCAACGGAAATAAACGATTTAATATTACGGGATATTTTACCAGTAATGAAAAAAACAACTCTGCATTTCCTAATTTAGGATTGGCCCGTGCAAATTCTGTAAAGAATTATATGATTTCTCAAGGTGTTTCATCAAAACTTATCAATACTTATGGAGAACTTAAAGAGGATATGAATTCGAATGAAAATGGAGTTTTGTTAGGACCATTAAGCTACGAGATTTTTACAAGGACTGAAGCCTCGGTAGCAAATGACGAAGCTTTGAAAGAAGCTTGTGAAGCTATTAAAGAAAACCCATTAATGTTTTATTTTAAAACAGGAGAGTTTCACATTAACCTTACTCCAGAACAAAAACAAAAATTTGCAGAGATCTCTCGTTGTGTAGATAAATTTGGATTAAAAATTAGTGTAGTAGGACACACTGATAGTACAGGAAATGCTAATACAAATATGATATTAGGGCAAAACCGTGCAAATGAAGCAAAAAAAGATTTAATCAATTTTGGAATCTTAGAGGAAAATATAATAACCTCTTCTAAAGGACAAACAGCTCCTATTGCTGATAATACAACAGAAGAAGGGAGATCAAAAAACAGAAGAATTGTAGTAACTATTAACTAAAAAAACAAAGAATATAATTATGAACTTATTAGCAATGCACATACCATGTTGGTTAATTCCATTATTAGTAGGAGCTATTTGTGCTTTATTAGGGTATTTATTAGGAAGACTTTTAAGCAAAGGAAATGATAATAATGAGGTAGATGTATGGAAAAACAAAGTAGCACAACTAGAAGCTGATTTAGAGGCTTGTAATAAAAGTAAAGTAACCTTAGAAACGGATTTAAAAGCAGCGCAATCATCCAATGTAGCAATGGCCTCTTCTTTAGCAGGAGCAACGACTACTTTAATTCCTTTTGATGGAACTGCAGCAAAAGCTGTGTTTGGTAAAAAAATAAAAGAAAATGATTTGAAGATTGTAGAGGGAATCGGCCCTAAAATTGAAGGCTTGTTCCATAATTTTGATATTAAAACATGGAAAGCTTTAGGTGAAGCTACTGTAGAAAAATGTCAGGAAGTATTAAAAAGTGGAGGAGATCGTTATCGTATGCACAAACCAACTACTTGGCCTCAACAAGCCAAATTAGCCTATGAAGGTAAATGGAAAGAACTAAAAGATTGGCAAGATAAATTAGATGGTGGAAAGTAAAATCTGATATCTATAGTATTTTAAAACCTCGCAATAAGCGAGGTTTTGTTTTTAAACCTTTAAGCACTTTTATTGTCTAATAGATATGAAAGCAAAGCATTTACAACATTTATACAACAGAATTGGGTTTGGAATTACACCTTTAGAAATGAATAAGTATGTACACTTAAATAGGGAGGAAGTTGTAGCTGTTTTGTTTAAAGAATCAGAAAAAGTGAGCCCGTTGACTATTGATACGTCTTTTGTTACAAATCTTACAAGAGAAGATTTTAAAAACAAAAAGAAACGAAGAGAATTAATGAAGATCAGTAGGAAAAAAATCATGGAACTAAACAAAGCTTGGTTAGACAGATTATACAATCCAAGAGAGTTGTTAAGAGAAAAAATGACCCTTTTTTGGGCAAATCACTTTGTTTGTGAAGATAAAAATATATTGTTTGCTCAGCAGTATAACAATACACTAAGAGAATATGCATTGGGTGATTTTAGAAGCTTTGTAAAGGCTATTTCTAAAGAGCCAGCTATGATAAAATATTTAAACAATAAACAGAATAAAAAAAGAAGTCCGAATGAGAATTTCGCAAGAGAATTGATGGAACTCTTTACGCTAGGACAAGGAAATTACTCAGAAACAGATATTAAGGAAAGCGCAAGAGCTTTTACAGGGTATAACCATAGTTTTTTGGGTGAATTTAGAATGCGTAGAAGACAACATGATGAAGGAGAAAAAACGTTTTTAGGTCAAACAGGAAATTTTGATGGAGACGATGTTATTGATATAATTCTAGAACAAAAACAATGTGCTAGATTTATCTGTGAAAAAATCTATCGCTATTTTATAAATGAAAAATTAAATGCAGATTTTATTGATCAAATGGTTTCAGAGTTTTATCCTAAGTATAATATTAAAACTTTGATGCGATTTGTGTTAACATCTCCCTGGTTTTATAAAGAAGAACATATTGGAACCAAAATAAAATCACCAATAGAATTTTTAGTAGGAATGCACACTGTGGTTCCATTCACTATAGAAAATAACAAGCATAGTTTATTGATTCAAAAATTATTAGGACAAATCTTATTACGTCCACCGAATGTAGCAGGGTGGAAAGGAGGAAGAACATGGATTGATAGCAACACTATTGTGACTAGATTAAGACTCCCTTCGGTGCTTTTAAACAATGCTGAAATCACCTATTCTGATAAAGGAGGTTTAGAAGATACTATTAGAGACTTTAGTGAGAAAAAATTAAGAAGAAAAACATTTATAAAAGCTATACCTAATTGGCAATTGTTTGAGAATAATTATCCAACAAACTCTAATAAAGGTTTAATAGAAAAAGTTCTTGTTAGTTCTGTAAATAAGGGAACAAAAGAATTATTAGAAAACAGTGAATTTGTGTCTAAAGAAGACTTTTGCGTACAGTTAATGTCATTACCAGAGTATCAATTATGTTAAAAAAGAGTAGAAATGGATAGAAGAATTTTTATAAAAAGAACATCATTGGCAAGCGGAGGATTATTTTTTGTTCCGCAGTTTGTAAAGGCATTTGAACAAAAAGCTCAGCAGTTATTCAGTCATAAAAAAATAGTCATAGTTCAGTTAAAAGGAGGAAATGATGGTTTAAATACGGTAATACCTTTTAGAAATGATATTTATTACCAAAAAAGAAATGGATTAGCAATTCCTAAAAACAACCTTCTGAAGTTAAACGATGAAGTTGGTTTACACAAAAGTTTAGCACCACTTCAAAAATTATATGACAAAGGATATGTTAGCATTATTAATAATGTAGGCTATCCAAACCCAAATCGTTCTCATTTTCGTTCTACTGATATTTGGCAAACTGCTAGTGATAGTAACGAATATTTACAAAGTGGTTGGATTGGTCGTTTTTTAGATGTAACAAAATCAAAACCTTATAAAGCTATTGAAGTTGATGAAAGTTTGTCTTTAATGTTGAAAGGAAAGGAACAAAACGGATTAGCGGTAACCAACCCTAAGTTGTTGTACCAATCTATAAGGCAACCTTTTTTTAAAGATGTTTTAAACCATTATAACGATACTCATTTAAATGAACATAATTTGGGGTATTTGTATAATACTATGATTGATGCAAGTTCTTCAGCTAAGTACATTTATGAAAAGAGTAATACCTCAACATCAAGGGCAGATTACCCTAAAAATGTATTTGGAAAACAATTAAAAACTATTGCTGAATTTATCAATTCAGGATTAGAAACTCAAGTGTACTATGCTGCCTTAAGTGGTTTTGATACACATGCGAATCAAAGTAATCGACAAGCACGTTTATTAAAGTTATATGCAGATAGTATGGAGGTATTTGTAAATGATTTAGAGAAAAACCAAAATTTAGAAGATGTATTAATTATTACTTTTTCTGAGTTCGGTCGTAGAGTACAACAAAATGCAGCAAATGGTACAGATCATGGTACCGCAAATAATGTGTTTATTATAGGAAAAAACCTAAAAAAACGAGGGATGTACAACGGACAAGCAGATCTACAAAATTTAGATGCTAATGGGGATTTGCGTTATGAAATAGACTTTAGAGAAATTTATGCAACCATTTTAGATAAGTGGTTACAAGTAGATGATACCCAAATATTAAACAAACAATTTTCTAAGCTGAGGTTTATTTAAGATATAATAGTTTTATCAAGAGTTTTGATTTAATTTAGCTCTTAAAGAAAACTATTTATTAAAAAATGAAAAATGTAAAAACAATAGTTTTTGATTTATATAATACTCTTATTAAGATAAAAGAACCTAAGCATTTTTTTGTAAAACTATATAGAAAATCAAAAAATGGATTTAACCTAGACATTTCGAGTTATATGAAGCTTGTTATGACCAAGAGTTTGGTGGAATTAGAAGAAATGTTGCCTAGTGAATTTAAAAAATTATTTAAAGAAAATAAAAATGATTTAGAAAAGGAATTAAACTCTGTTGTGGTCTTTAAGGAGGTTTATAATATTTTAAGTAGGTTAGAAAAATGTTATAATCTTTTTTTAATTTCCAATTTAGCAGAACCATATAAAGAGCCTTTTTTTGATAAAAAGTTAGATCAATATTTTGAGAAGGTGATTTTTTCATGTGATTATGGTTCAATAAAGCCAGAAGAAAAGATCTTTAAAGAGATAGAAGAAATAACAGGTAACCAACCAAATGAGATAATGATGATTGGAGACTCTTTAAAATCTGATATTGAAATTCCTAAAAGATTGGGATGGCATTTTTTTAGAATAGAAAGAAAAGAGATAGGTAAGGATGGAGATGATGTTTTAGACTTGAAAGAAATTTTAAATAGTTAAAATGAGACGGTATTTTAACTATATTTTACCTTACGTAATACACGCATCGCTTCTTTATACTTAATATAGGTGGTTTTATCTTCAAGGTTTTTAATATAGTTTTTAGCCTTTTTTAGTTGTTCAGGAGCATCTAAAAAACCATTTAAATAACAAATTAAATAGGAAGTAGGTAATTTATATACATCTTCATGTTCTGTAACAGAAAGAGGAAGGTTGTTTTCTATTTTAGCAACAATAGCATTGTTATTATCGTATACATATTTTAGAATAACAGAATCATACACAGGAGGTTTAAATAAAAATTCGGTTACAATATCATGTTTACCATTATCTTTAAAATGAATGATAGTTTTTTCTAAAGGATAGCGTTTTTCACTAGTATCAATACCTAACATAATATATTCAGTAATAATAAAAGATTGTTCATTGTAACTAATTTGAACATCATCTAAAGCAGAAAAAAACAATCGAACCTGTTCGTTTACCAATTCAATATCAACCCTTGTTAAGAACTCTTCATCTTTAATTACTTTTTTCTTTCCTGCCCAACACAAAACAAATTGCTCCTTAAAAACTTTGTACTGCGGATTATACTCCTCTTTATGACTATTCATAAAATCAAAAACCCCATCAAGAGTCAACTGAATATTGTTACTTGCATTTTTTTCTATCGCTTGAACAATAGTTTTGTTAGAGTTTTTCAATTCGAACGAACCATATATGGGCATAGAGTTGCTTCCTCTACGATAAAAAACAGTTCCTTTTTTATATTTCCAAACTCCTTTTAAAAGAGAGGTAATGTTTGGAGTGGGTGTAATAGTTACCAAACCAATTACTTTATGTCGAGGAAGTCTTGGAAAGGGTACATTTTCATACTGTACTTTTGGAGGGTTTACCAAATAGGCATTAATAAGATTTTGAATTTTACTGTCGTCATAAAAATCAACACCTATAATGGTATTATCTTCATCCTCAACCCCAATTACAATATAAGAGTTGTTTTCTGGATTTGAATTTGATAATGCGCAAACGTGTTTTAAAAACTTAGCTTTCCCTTCTTTAGAATTTAGATAAAGCTTTTGTTTTTTATCATAAAAACTGTTCTCATCATTATGAGAAAGTAAGTTTTTTATAAGTAAACGCTTGTTTATCATTTTAAGGTACTTTATGGCCTTGACTAGCTACTAATAAAGCAAACCAATCTTCAGTTTCTAAAACAATTTTTTGAGATGCTACTGCTTCTGCAATTCTTTTTGGGTTAGTAGTACCAATTACAGGAATTATTTGTGCAGGATGTTGATATAACCATGCTAATAAAAGTTGACTTTCAGTAGCGTTATATTTTTCAGATAAGTGATGCAATTCTTTTTTTATACGTTGATTTTTTTCAGAATCTTCTTTAAAGTAAGAGCCTAATGGACTCCATGCCATGGGTTGTATTTTATGAAGTTGCATATAATTTAAATCACCATTCAATAAAGAAGAATATTGTGTTAAAGAAACTTCAATTTGATTTACAGAAATGCGGGTTTTTTTATCAATTAACTCGGTTTGTAGAGGAGTAAAATTAGATACTCCAAAATCGTTGATTTTACCTTGTGATTTTAAAATTGAAATCGCTTCTGATATTTCATCCGGATGCATTAACGGGCTTGGCCTATGCAGTAAAAGTAGGTCTAAATAATCTGTTTGAAGGTTTTTTAACGACTCTTCAACGCTCCAAATTATATAGTCTTTTGAGTAATCGTAGTGCTTAACACGATTGTTCCTAGAACTACCAATGTATTGAATACCACACTTAGAAATTAGTTGTATTTCTTCACGTTTAACACTACTAGTATTAAAAGCTTTTCCAAATGCTGCTTCGGTGGTGTAATCGCCATAAATATCGGCATGATCAAATGTAGTAATTTGGTTTTGAAGGCAAGTTTGCATTAAATCAATCATTTCATTAGTGTTGAGGTTTTTACCCCAAACACCCCATGTCATACAACCTGCTATTGTTTTAGAAAAATTATTCATTTTTATGTATTATAGTTGCACTTGCTTGTGCAGTTGGATATACAATTAAGTCCTCAATATTCACATGGTATGGTCGCGTAACTACAAAATGAATTATATCGGCAATGTCTTCAGGTTGTAACGCCTTATACCCTTGGTATACGGTTTTTGCTCTTTCGGTGTCTCCTTTAAAACGAACATCTGAAAATTCTGTTTCGACTAATCCTGGATGTATGGCGGAAACTCTAATATTGTGTTGGTTTAAATCTATTCGCATTCCTTTGTTTAAGGCGTTTACAGCAAACTTAGAGGCGCAATAAACATTTCCGTTAGGGTACACATCTTTTCCTGCTATAGAGCCGATATTTACGATAAACCCATTGTTTTTTTCTATCATCTGAGGAATAACAGCTTTAGTAACATATAATAACCCTTTTACGTTACCATCAATCATAGCATCCCAATCATCAATATTCCCATTTTGTATACTATCTAATCCATGAGCATTGCCTGCATTATTTATAAGAATATCAATATTTTTAAACTCTTCAGGTAAACTATTAAAAGCTTGTTGAACTTCTTCTTTATACCTTACATCGAACTGTAGGGTAGTTACTTTAGTAATTTTAGATAATTCAATTTCGAGTTGCTGAAGTTTTTCTGCTCTTCTTCCACAAAGAATTAAATGAATATTATTTTTTGCAAATAATTGAGCTGTAGCTTTTCCTATACCCGAGGTAGCTCCAGTAATAAGTGCTGTTTTTTGCATATAAACGTTTTTATAAAGGTAGTTTATTCAAACAAAAAATAAAACCTAGATACATAACTTAACAAAAACTTATAAAAAAGAAAACCGCCCCTAGCGGAGCGGTTTATTTCAATTGGTTATAAATAACCAATCAAAAATCAACTAACCAAACTTTATCTTTAAACTCTTTTGAGTATTGTTTCTCTTTGAATCTTAGTACGTTTTCTGTTGTTATTCCTTACAGCTGGTAACGTACTTTGCTTTGTTTTTCCTTTTAAGTATTGAATAAATCCTTTACCTAAGAAAGTATATGTAGTTTTAGAACTTACATGATACAATTGAATTGTTTCATCATTAATAACGGTTAAATCGAACTCTTCAGTATCTCCGTTGTCATAATTAAGTGTTAAATATTTTAAGTCATTAACACCTTGAACGTTGCGAATTATGTAGCTTCCTACGTAATCCCATCTTATTACATCAATATCCGTGCCAAATGGATCGTGAGATGAATAAAAAGTAGTGTTGTTCTCTGGAGTAAACTGTAAAAAGTGCTCTTCATCAAACGGATTTGCTGTTCCTCCGTTACTTTCTATACGTTCCCAAGCAATAAATTCTTGTAAAAAATATTCAATATTGTCATAAAATAATTTGTCATAATCAAACTCATTTCTTTGATAACCAATTAAATAGTAACTAAGGTTACTTCTAGTATCATCTAATCTAATTTCACTTTCTGACAATTGAACAACTCGAAAATCGTATGCTCCGTCTAATTTATGATTTATTTCTAATATATTATCAATTCCTCGATAATTTCCAGTGATAATACCCAAACCATTGCCAGTTTTACCGATATCTACAATATTATTGTTGGCATACATGGTTCCGTTTAAAAAAGAAACAGTAAATGCCTTTTGTAAAAATGGAATGTCTCCGTTTCCCGTAGTTCTATGAACATCAATGTACCATAAATCGTAACTTGAAACTAACTGATTTAATGAAATTCCATCATCAATAATTTCATTTTGTACAACACAAGATGTAAATAATAAACTAGAAAGTATAACAGTAAATAGTAATTTTAAACGTTTCATAAGCTTTGTTTTTATGGTTATGCTTAGAAAGATTCAAATTACGTGCCAAAAACAAAAAAGCACCTTTTTGAAGGTGCTATTGATTCGATCTTGGATTTGCAGAGGGCATAAAAACAGATTCCTCTTTTGCGATGTTTTTTAATTTATAAAAGTGTGATTTACCATTAATTTTGTAACTAATAATAGCTTCATTTTCTTTTAAATTAAAAGTAGGTTCCTCTTCTTTAGAAGTAGGTTTATTTCCATATTCTTTTTTTGAGTCTGAATGTAAAACAAGGTCATGTTTACCTTTTTCAGGTGAGGTATTGTAGCGAGCAGCAAGATATTGCTTGTTAACTTTTTGTTCTACTACAGGTTTTATAGATCTTCCCTGAAAATAAACAGTTTCAAATTCGATTGCTTTTTCCGATGTAAACTCAATCATTAAGTTTAAGCTTTGACTTCCTGGTACTCCTCCAGTAACATGAACATAAGTTGCTGAATGAACAATAAAAGGTGGATTTTGCTCAAACTTATGACTTTTACAATTTGTAAAGCTTAAGGTTAAAAGTAAGATTCCTAAAAGTTTCATTCTAATCATATTTTATTGTTTAATTTTAGATATTCAAGGAATATGCCAAGTTACAAATATAAATAAATGAATTACAGTTATTGGGAAATAAAAGAGTGGTTTACAAATATAGATTTTACCATTGTTGGTAGTGGAATTGTAGGTCTAAGTTGTGCGTTAAGATTAAAAGAAAAGTATCCTAGGTCTAAAATTTTAGTTCTTGAAAAAGGATTATTACCACAGGGAGCAAGTAGTAAAAATGCCGGTTTTGCCTGTTTTGGAAGTATCTCTGAACTTATAGATGATTTAAAATCCCATACAGAGGAAGAAGTAGTAGGTTTGGTAAAAAAACGTTGGGAAGGATTGCAATTATTGAGGCAAAATCTAGGAGATGATAAAATAGATTATCAAGAAAATAAAGGATATGAATTGTTTTTAGATAAAGGTTTTTATGAAGAGTGTTTAGTTCAGAAAGAAAAGATAAACAACTTGTTAGAGCCAATATTTAAAACACAAGTGTTTAGAGAAGATTTGAATTTATTCAAATTTGAAAATATACATGAGAAATACATTACCAATATCTTTGAAGGGCAGATAGATACAGGTAAAATGATTGCTGAATTGTTATTGAAAGCTCAAAAAGAAGGAGTAAAAGTTTTAAATAATATTGAGGTTCAAGGCTTTGCAGAAAACGCTGATTCAGTAGTAATAAAAACGAATAAATTAGAATTTACGAGCGGTAAATTATGTATTGCTACTAATGGTTTTGCAAAACAACTTCTTAACGAAAATGTGCAGCCTGCAAGAGCGCAAGTTTTAATAACAAAGCCAATTCATAATTTACATATTAAAGGGACTTTTCATTTAGATAAAGGTTATTATTACTTCAGGAATATTAATAATAGAATATTGTTTGGAGGAGGTAGAAATTTGGATTTTAAAACCGAAGAAACGGCAAAATTTGGACAAACTGAATTAGTTCAAAATAAACTGGAAGAATTGTTAAAAACAACAATTTTACCAAAAATAAATATTGAGATTGATCATAGATGGAGTGGAATAATGGGAGTTGGAAATCAGAAAAAGGCAATTGTAAAAGGACTTTCAGATAATGTTTTTTGTGGCGTTCGATTAGGAGGAATGGGAGTTGCTATTGGAAGTGTTGTAGGTAAAGAATTAGCAGATTTGTTATGAATATAAAAGAAGAGCTTCATGCTAAAAGTATTGTTTTTGTGAATACAAAATTAGCAACAATAGAAAAGGTAATTTCTTCTAACCAAAAAGCTTTAGAAAGTGAAACAAAGAGTTCTGCTGGAGATAAACATGAAACAGGAAGAGCCATGTTGCAGTTAGAAATGGAAAAAGTAAGTCAGCAGTTTTTGGTAGTAAATCAAATGAAAGATACACTACATAAAATTGATGTGGAAAAAACTGTTGAAGTTGTTTGTTTAGGAGCAGTAGTTGAAACTAATATAGCAAATTACTTTATAAGTGTTAGTGTTGGTGAACTTAAAATAGGAAGTAAAAAATATTATGCGGTTTCAACGTCTTCACCAATTGGTAAATTATTGCTAGGTAAACGTATTGATAATGAAGTGGTTTTTAACAATCGGACCATTAAAATTAAAAATATTTTGTAAAAAGGTAGGGTATTAAAGTAGTTGCTTGTTTTATTACTGTAAAAAGAGTTTTAAATTTTGTTAAGATTAACAAATTAGTTGAGTAATAATTTTAGCAATTATTATTGGTTTTTAAGACGGTTTTCTATTTCTAGGAAGACCGTCTTTTCTTTTTCTAATGCTTTGTTATGATTAAAAAAAAGAAGATCATTCTTGTGTAGAACTTCAATTAACCAGTAATACCCTTTGTAATAACTATTAGTTACAACTCCTTTAATAGTAGAAGTATCTACCAATTTTATTTGGTGTGGATACACAAGTATTTGGTTATTATCTATTCGTACTTCGTTAACATCGTCAAACAAAGCAGCAACATACTTTTCTTCTGTGTAGTTGTATAACTGCATTGGAGTATCATAAGCAATAATTTGTTGATTTCGAATAACAATCATCTTATCAGCAAAAGATAAAGCATCATTACCATCATGTGTGGCAACAATACAAGCTATGTTTTTGTCTTTTAAGTACTTAAAAAGTTTTCTACGTAATGAATTCTTTTTAAAATTATCAATTTGGCTAAAAGGTTCATCGAGTAATAATAACTCTGGTTCCTTGGCTAAAGCCCTCGCAATAGCAACACGCTGTTGTTGTCCCCCACTCAAATTTTTGACTTTTGTGTTGGCTAATTCTGTCATCTCAATAACATCGAGGAGTTCTTGGGTTCTTTCTTCTGCCTCTTTAGGAAAAAAACGAGACAGAAATTTTTTAATGTTTTCGCTTACCGTTATGTAAGGCATTAAATCAAAGTCTTGAGCAACATACTTAAAAAAGTCCATTCCTGGAACTAAATGATGTGCAGGGCCTAAAATTTCATTGTTATCCCAAAATATAGTACCATCATCTATATCTAATAACCCATATATAACTTTTAACAATGTAGATTTACCGCATCCACTTTCCCCCATAATACATAGGTGTTCTCCTTTAAGAATATTAAAGGAAACATTTTTCAGTGTATTTTTTTCTTTAGAATAAGAAAAAGAAACATTGTTTACTTGTAGCATAGGTGCAAAAATAAGGAATGAAATGAAGCGATCATTCAATTTATTTATTAACCTATGTTAATAGGTTGAACTTAAGTTTCTTAATATATTTGCAGCCGTATTTTAGTAAGTATATAATTTCCCTATTATATTTTCCCCTTAAGAACAACCCCTTATTATGACTCGTAACCCCTTGTGTTGCGAGTTTTTTTTGATTTGATAAAAGACTAAAAAGAAAAAGCCAACACATTTGTGCTGGCTTTTATATTTTTAATTTAGTGTATTACCAAATTTTAACTCTGTCTTCAGGTTTTAAGTACATTTTATCACCTTCTTTCACATCAAAAGCTTCGTAGAAAGCATCAACATTTTTAAGAGGCATATATGCACGGAACATTCCTGGAGCATGAGGATCAGTTTTAATTAAGTTCTTTAAAGCATCTGGTCTAGCCTTGGTACGCCATACAGTTGCCCATGATAAGAAGAAACGTTGCTCTGGAGTAAATCCATCAATATCTGCTGGACGGCCATTTTTACCTAAGAAAATTTGTAACCCTTCGTAAGCAGCATTTACACCACCTAAGTCTCCAATATTTTCTCCTAAAGTAAACTTACCATTAATATGTACGCTATCTATTGCAACCACATCGTCGAATTGCTTAACTAAAGCTTCTCCTTCTTTAGTAAACTTCTTTAAATCTTCGTCAGTCCACCAGTTATTTAAGTTTCCATCACCGTCAAAACGAGCTCCAGAATCATCAAAGCTATGTGAAATTTCATGTCCAATTACAGCTCCAATACCACCATAGTTTACAGCTTCGTCTGCTTTATAGTTGTAGAAAGGAGGTTGTAAAATAGCTGCTGGGAATACGATTTCATTGTTTACAGGATTAAAGTAAGCGTTTACAGTTTGAGGAGACATTCCCCACTCTGATCTATCTACAGGCTTACCTAATTTCTCCATATTCTTTTCGTAGTTCCATTTTGTAACATTGATAGCATTTTCAAAATAAGACCCTCCATTTTTAATACCTTTAACTTGTAATGCAGAGTAATCTTTCCATTTGTCTGGATATGCAATTTTTACTGTTAACTTATGTAATTTATCTAAAGCTTTTTGCTTTGTAGAATCACCCATCCAAGTTACACCATTAATACGCTTTTCGAAACCTAACATTACATTGTCAATCATTTCTTTAGCTTTTTTCTTTGCTTCTGGTGGGAACTTAGCATCAACATATAATTTACCAAGTGCTTCTCCTATAGATCCGTTAACTGAAGCTAAAGCTCTTTCTCTACGAGGACGTTGCTTCTTAGCACCTCTTAAATCTTTACTATAAAATTCCCAGTTAGCAGTTTCTAAATCTGTAGATAATAAACCAGCAGCATTGTTAATAGCATTCCAACGTAACAATAATTTGATATCGTCAACAGAACGGTTAGAGAAGATATCGTTCATTGCTTTAAAGTAGTTTGGATCTGTTACAATAACCTTATCGATATTTTCTACTCCAATACCTTTTAAATGAGCATCCCAATCAATTGCTGGCGCTAAAGTTTGTAATTCAGCAACCGTCATAGGGTTGTATAATTTACGAGTATCTCTACGATCTTCTTTAGTCATCATAGGTTTTGCTAAACTAGCTTCAAAAGCAACAACATTCGCAGCATTTTCTTTTGAAGTAGCTTCATCATCACCAAATTTTTGTAACATAGTAGCTACAAAACCTTCATATTTTTTAAGTTTTTCTTTAGTATCAGCATCTTCATCTACATAGTAATCTCTAGATAAACCTAAACCTGCTGATCCCATATAACCAGCATTCATGTTACTATTTTTTAAGTCATTGAAAACACCAAACCCGAAGAAACCACCACCACCATATGGAGCCACATTAATTAAATATGTTTCAACATCTTTTTTAGTTTTGATTTCATCAATTTTAGCTAAGTAAGGTTTTAAAGGATCAATTCCCTGCTGATTACGAGCAACAGTGTCCATGATACTTTCAAAGTAGTTTACGGCTTTTTGTTGATCGCTATCAATTTCATTTCCTTGAGCATCTTTTACTTTTGGAAAATTTCCTTGCTTGATAGCTTCATCTAAAATAGCTAAAACATCTGCGTCGGTCTTTTTTCTTAATTCAGAAAAACTTCCCCAACGTGTTCTATCATCTGGAATTTCAGTATTCTTATCCCAAGTACCGTTAACGTAGTTATAAAAATCTTCTGTAGGCTTTACAGAAGTATCCATATTTTCAAGAACAATTCCTTGAACCTTCTCTTCTGGTTTTTGATCTGTTTTACAAGAAACAATAGCTAAAGAAGCTACGGCTGAAGTAAACAGAACTTTGTGAATGGTTTTCATGTATGTATAAATTTGATTGATATTAACACTCTTATTTTTAATAAGAGTGTTTTTGTTGAAAATTGTTACACTTTAACTCTTAATTTTTGTTTTTGGAGGGTTTGGCAATGCGTCGAATCCCATATTATACAATGTAAATCCAAAAATGTCAGAGTACTGTTCAATAGTTTTAGAAACAGGTGTTCCTGCACCATGTCCTGCGTTTGTTTCAATACGAATTAATACAGGATTAGTTCCTTTATGTTTTTCTTGTAATTCAGCAGCAAATTTAAAACTATGAGCAGGTACTACACGATCATCATGATCACCTGTAGTTACCATAGTAGCAGGATATTCAACCCCTTCTTTAACATTATGTACTGGAGAATATCCTTTTAAATAATCAAACATTTCTTTGCTTTGTTCAGCAGTACCATAGTCGTAAGCCCAACCAGCACCTGCTGTAAATGTATGATAACGTAACATGTCTAATACTCCAACAGCTGGTAATGCTACACGCATTAAATCAGGACGTTGTGTCATAGTAGCTCCTACTAATAAACCTCCATTTGATCCACCTCTTATTGCTAAATAATCAGATGAAGTATATTTATTAGAAATCAAGAATTCTGCTGCTGCAATAAAATCATCAAATACATTTTGTTTTTGTAATTGTGTACCTGCAACGTGCCACTTTTTACCATATTCACCACCACCACGTAAATTAGGAACAGCATAAACACCACCTTGTTCCATCCAAACAGCATTGGCAATACTAAAACTTGGAGTTAAACTGATATTAAACCCACCATAACCATATAAAATAGTAGGGTTTTTTCCATTTAGCTCAATTCCTTTTTTATAGGTAATAATCATAGGAACTTTAGTGCTATCTTTTGAAGTGTAAAAAACTTGTTTACTTTCATAATCATCAGAGTTGAAAGATATAGCAGGCTTCCAGTATGTTTCGTAAGTTCCAGTTTCTGGATTAAATTTATATGATGAGCTAGGTGTGTTGTAGTTTGTAAAAGAGAAATACAACTCTTTTGCATTTGTTTTTCCACCAAACCCTCCAGCAGAACCAACTCCTGGTAATTTAACTTCACGAACTAACTTTCCATCAAAATCATATTGTAATACTTTAGATACAGCATCTACCATATATTCAGCAAAAAAATATCCAGCACCTGTAGAAGGTGATAATACATTTTCTGTTTCTGCAATAAAGTCCTTCCAGTTTTCTGGAGTAGGATTGTTAGCATCAGTAGTAACTACTTTTTTATTCGGTGCATTTAAGTTAGTTACCAAATATAATTGATCACCTCTATTATCTATAACATAGGTGTCACTGTCATAATTATCTAAAACAACCGTTAACTTACTGTCTGATTTAGTTAAATCTTTTAAAAATAATTTATTACCAGAAGTAGAAGTAGAAGCAGAAATAACTAAGAATTTATCATCCTCTGTTAAATAACCTCCTACATATCTATTTTTTTCTTCAGGAGTTGCACCAAAAATTACCTCATCTGTATTTTGAGGAGTATTTAATTTATGATAGTATAATTTGTGTTGATCAGTTTTAGCAGATAATTCGCTTCCTTTAGGTTTGTCATAACTAGAGTAGTAAAAACCTTCATCTCCTTTCCAAGCAATACCTGAGAATTTTACATCAACTAAAGTGTCACCAATAATTTCTTTATTCTTGGCATCCATTACAATAATCTTTCTCCAATCACTTCCTCCTTCAGAAATAGAGTAAGCAACAATGTTTCCACTTTTTGAAAAATTAACACCTCCTAAAGAAGTAGTTCCGTCTTCAGAAAAAGTATTTGGATCAAGGAAAACCTCTTCCTTTCCATCAGCATCTTTTCTGTAAAGTACGTATTGGTTTTGAAGTCCATCGTTTTTATAGAAATAAGTAAAATCTCCTTCTTTAAATGGAGTGCCTACTTTTTCATAATTCCATAATTCAGATAAACGATCTTTTAATTGTTCACGATATGGAATCTTACTTAAATAATCAAAGGTAACTTCATTTTCAGCTTTCACCCATGCTTCCGTTTCTGGGCTACGATCATCTTCTAACCAACGATAATTATCGGTAACTTTAGTACCAAAATATTCATCTACAACAGGTTTTTTAGTTGTTTCAGGGTAATTCACTGTAATATCTCTTTTTGTTTGTTTGTTTTCTTTACACGCCACAAGCATAGTTCCAGCAGCAAGAAAGGGAAGGATTATTTTTCTCATCGTATTTATTAATGATTAGTTAATTCTTTCAAAATTAGAAGAAAAAACTAACCAAGCGTTACATTTTAAGATGAATTTAACAATTAAAATTCCAATTGTAATTTTTAGAAAGAAAAACGACTACCTTTACACTAATTAGATTATGTGATATGACAGAAAATTTAACAAAAGAAAGCTTTTTTGAGAAAGTTTTTAATTATGAAGAGAATAAAGAATGGAAGTTTGAAGGAGAAATACCTGCAATCATTGATTTTTATGCAGATTGGTGTGGGCCATGTAAAATGCTTGCGCCTGTATTAGAACAATTGAGTGAAGAATATGAAGGGAAAATCCACATTTATAAAATAGACACCGAAGCAGAACAAGAACTTTCTGCAGCATTTGGAATTAGAAGTATTCCTTCTATGTTATTTTGCCCAATTGGAGAAGATCCACAAATGGCTAATGGAGCACTACCTAAAAATCAAATTGAACAAATTATTGCAGATGTTTTAAAAGTTAAGAAATAAGCAATAATTATAAGAGTAAAAAGTGGAGCGGTTAGGTTCCACTTTTTTTATGTTTATACCCAAAATAAGAATCCCAGTGAATATCACTACTTAAGCTGATTTTTTGTTTTTAAAATATTGTTTTTCAGGTATTTGTGATTTTTGTGATTTTTGGTGTTTTTACTCAAGAATTACCATTTTGTTAAAAACTTCAAGGGATTTGTGAATAAGTATGACTTTTAAATTTTAGCAAAAATTGCAATCTTTGTTTTATCCCCTTTTTGAAAAAAATAACTCTAAAATTTAGCTCTTAAAAGGATGTCATCTATTGAACCTATTTTACAAGAAAACAAAGATCGATTTGTAATATTTCCAATCCAACATAATGATTTGTGGGAATGGTATAAAAAGCAACAAGCATGTTTTTGGACTGCCGAAGAAATCGATTTACATTCTGATTTGAATGATTGGAATACCAAATTAACGGACGATGAACGTTATTTTATTAAACACATTTTAGCATTTTTTGCAGCATCGGATGGTATTGTAAATGAAAATTTAGCAGAAAACTTTGTAAATGAAGTTCAGTATTCTGAAGCAAAATTTTTCTATGGTTTCCAAATCATGATGGAAAATATACATTCAGAAACATATTCATTATTAATAGATACATATATTAAAAATGAAGAAGAGAAGGATCGTCTTTTTAAAGCAATAGAGGTATTTCCAGCAATTAAGAAGAAAGCTGATTGGGCCTTAAAATGGATAGATTCTGATTCTTTTGCAGAGCGATTAATAGCGTTTGCAGCAGTAGAAGGAATTTTCTTTTCAGGTTCTTTCTGTTCTATCTTCTGGTTAAAGAAACGTGGTTTATTACCAGGATTAACTTTCTCGAACGAATTAATTTCTCGTGATGAAGGGATGCACTGTGATTTTGCAGTTCATTTACACAATAATCACTTAGTAAATAAAGTTTCAAAAGAAAGAATATCTGAAATCATTGTTTCAGCTTTAGATATAGAACGTGAGTTTATCACAGAATCATTGCCTGTTAGTTTAATAGGAATGAATGCAAAATTAATGACACAATATTTAGAGTTTGTAACTGACAGATTATTAGTAGAATTTGGTTGTGAAAAAGTTTACAACGCTACAAATCCGTTTGACTTTATGGAAATGATTTCTTTAGAGGGGAAAACTAATTTCTTCGAAAAAAGAGTATCAGAATACCAAAAAGCAGGAGTAAAATCTGGAGGAACAGGAAGCATTAGTTTTGATGCTGATTTCTAAATAAAAACTGCAATCCCCTACACGCGGTATAGCTCGGTTAAAATAGTTATTTAACCTAAACAAAAATTTAAATTAATATCCCCTAAACTAAGGTTTTTAAAGCTTTGGTCTAGGAATTTATTAACTAACTCAAAAGAAAACAAAGGAATATGTATGTAGTAAAAAGAGATGGCAGAAAAGAGCCAGTAATGTTCGATAAGATTACAGCTCGAGTAAGAAAAATGTGTTATGGGTTAAACAAAATTGTTGACCCAGTGAAAGTAGCAATGCGAGTTATTGAAGGATTATATGATGGGGTAACTACTTCTGAATTAGATAATTTAGCAGCTGAAGTAGCAGCTACAATGACTACAGCACATCCTGACTATGCAAAATTAGCAGCTAGAATTGCCGTATCTAACTTACATAAAAACACCAAAAAGTCATTCTCTGAAACAATGACTGATTTGTATGAATATATCAACCCTCGCACAGGAAATAAGGCTCCATTATTAGCTGATGACGTGTATAAAATTATTATGGATAATGCAGAGAAATTAGACTCTACAATTATCTACAGTCGCGACTTCAACTACGATTACTTTGGGTTTAAAACATTAGAGCGTTCTTATTTACTAAAATTAAACGGACAAATTTCTGAAAGACCTCAGCAAATGTTAATGCGTGTGTCTATAGGAATTCATAAGGAGGATATTGATGAAGCTATCGCTACATACGAGTTAATGAGTAAAAAGTACTTTACACATGCTACACCAACATTATTTAATGCAGGTACTCCAAAACCACAAATGTCATCTTGTTTCTTATTACAAATGCAAGACGATAGTATTGATGGTATTTATGATACATTAAAACAAACGGCTAAAATATCACAATCTGCTGGTGGTATTGGTTTATCTATACATAATATTCGTGCTACAGGTAGCTATATTGCTGGAACAAATGGTACATCAAATGGAATTGTACCAATGTTACGTGTATTTAATGATACTGCTCGTTATGTAGACCAAGGAGGAGGAAAACGTAAGGGGTCTTTTGCAATGTATTTAGAACCTTGGCATGCTGATATTTATGAGTTTTTAGATTTAAAGAAGAACCACGGTAAAGAAGAAATGCGTGCTCGTGATTTATTCTATGCAATGTGGATTTCTGATTTATTCATGAAACGTGTTCAAGAAGATGGAAACTGGACATTAATGTGTCCACACGAATGTCCGCATCTATATGATACTTATGGAGAAGAGTTCGAACGTTTGTATACAAGTTACGAGCAAGCAGGAAAGGGAAGAAAAACAATCAAGGCACGTGATTTATGGGAGAAAATCTTAGAATCTCAAATTGAAACAGGTACACCGTACATGTTATACAAAGATGCTGCGAACCGTAAATCAAACCAAAAGAATTTAGGAACAATTCGTTCTTCAAATCTATGTACTGAGATTATGGAATATACTGCAGAAGATGAGGTAGCAGTATGTAACTTAGCATCGATTGCAATACCAATGTTTGTTGCAGAAGATGAAAATGGAAATAAATTCTTTGATCATAATAAATTATTTGAAGTAACTAAAAAAGTAATTAGAAACTTAGATACAGTTATTGATCGTAACTATTATCCAGTAGTAGAAGCAGAGAATTCTAATATGCGTCATCGTCCTGTAGGATTAGGAATTCAAGGATTAGCAGACGCGTTTATCATGTTACGTATGCCTTTTACAGGAGATGAAGCTAAGAAATTAAATCAGGAGATTTTTGAAACCTTATATTTTGCAGCGGTAACCTCTTCTATGGAAGTAGCAAAAGCAAAAGGAGCATACTCTACATATGAAGGATCACCAATGTCACAAGGAGAATTCCAACACAATATGTGGGGAGTTAACGATGATGAATTGAGTGGTCGTTGGGATTGGAAGAAATTACGCAAAGATGTTAAGAAACATGGAGTTCGTAACTCTTTATTAGTAGCTCCTATGCCTACAGCATCAACATCTCAAATCTTAGGAAACAATGAAGCTTTTGAACCATACACTTCTAATATTTATACGCGTAGAGTGTTGTCAGGAGAGTTTATCGTTGTAAACAAACACCTATTAGAAGATTTAGTAGAGCTTGGTTTATGGGATAACAATATGAAAGAAGATATTATGCGTGCAAACGGATCTATTCAACATATTGAAGCTATTCCACAAGACTTAAAAGATTTATACAAAACGGTTTGGGAGATGAGTATGAAAGATATTATTGATATGGCTCGCCATAGAGGATATTTTATCGACCAATCTCAATCGTTGAATTTATTTATGAAAGATCCTGATTATGGTAAGTTAACATCAATGCATTTCTATGCGTGGAAATCTGGATTAAAAACCGGGATGTATTACTTACGTACGAAATCTGCCGTAAATGCGAAACAGTTTACGTTAGACGTAGAAAAGAAAGATGAAGACAAGCCAATGAGTGAAGAAGAATTTAAAGCAATGGTAGAGGCTTCTAAAAACGCTGGTCCAGATGATTGTTTAATGTGTGGATCTTAAAATTGAATTAATATTTCTAACTAAAGGAGAAATTTAATTATAATAGCAGTTAAATGTATAAAGAGAAGTCGAAAGGCTTCTCTTTTCATTTATAATATTTGTAGTTTTGATACTATAAAAAAACAAAGCTATGTTCAAAGGAATTTTAATTTTTATACTTATTGTGTCCTTTCTTGTAACCATATTGAATCAAAAAAACGAACAAGAAAGAAAGGAAACAAAAAAGAAGATGAAAGAAGGTTTTATATTGTCAAATAAGATAGCGTCTTTAGAACAATCTTCTTATACGAAACACTCTATTACTAAACACTCTATTACTAAACCATTAATCTTGTTGTTAGAAGACTCTTATTTACATAGTAACATTGGTGAACAGCTAACAGATATTAACATAAAAGTTATTGAAAAAGAGTTAGGGTTATCATTGCCCGTTTCCTATAAAATTTTCTTGCAATATTTCGGAGATGGTGCAGATTGGTTATATCACCAAAGTATTGATAGTGCAAAAAACATTGGTAAACTCAAAGAATACAGAAGAGGGTTAGGAGCACAAATAAATTGGATCGGAGAAAAAGAGCTAGAAGTAGACACTATATTATGTTTAATGACAGAAGACTCAAATGGAGGAGCTTGGTGTTGGATAACATCTGAAGTTGATGAAAATGGTGAATGGCCTTTAGCGTATTTTAATAGGGAAGATGGAAGTCTTTACTTTAAAATAGAAAACTTCACTGAGTGGTTAAAAACACTGGTAGCAAGTAAATCAGAAGTTATTCGCGCATTAGATACAGAAGACAAGTTAGGTTTAGGTTAACTTTTAAAATCTTTAAAAGACTCTTTTTCGTATTTTCGACAAAATTTTATTTGAGATGATGAACTGGGAACAACTATTGTCGTTAAAAAGACATGGAGATACTCAAAAGAGAGAACGAATTCACCAAGATGAAACTCGTTTAGGTTTTGAAGTAGATTTTGATAGAATAATTTTCTCTTCTGCTTTTAGAAGTTTACAAGATAAAACACAAGTAATTCCCCTATCAAAAACAGATTTTGTACATACGCGACTTACCCATAGTTTAGAAGTGTCTGTAGTAGGAAGGACATTGGGTAGACGTGTAGGGAAAGTTCTACTTGAACGTCATCCATATTTACAAGAACTAGGATATACTTTTAACGACTTCGGTGCAATTGTAGCAGCTGCTTCAGTAATGCATGATATAGGAAATCCTCCTTTTGGTCATTCAGGAGAAAAAGCAATAGGAGAGTATTTTAAAACAGGAAAGGGACTCCAATACAAGGAATACTTAAGCGATTTAGAATATCAAGATTTGATAGATTTTGAAGGAAATGCTAATGGGTTTAAGATCTTAACAGAAAATAGAGATGGAGTTGAGGGAGGATTACGTTTGAGTTATGCGACTCTAGGAGCATTTATTAAGTATCCTAAAGAATCATTGCCAAAGAAACCAACCAAGCATATTTCAGATAAAAAATATGGTTTTTTTCAAAGTGAAAAAGAAGCTTTTTTGGATATAACAAATGATTTAGGGTTGATCAATAAAGATAGAGAAGGAATTTCTTTCTATCGTCATCCTTTAGCATATTTAGTAGAGGCGGCTGATGATATTTGTTATACTATTATTGATTTTGAAGACGGAATTAATCTTGGGTTAATAGATGAAGATTATGCGTTGGAATACATGATTAAATTGGTGAAAGATGTTATAGACAGCAAAAAATATCACTCACTTCAACACAAAAAAGATAGAGTTAGTTATTTAAGAGCGTTGGCTATTGGAGTCTTGATAAATGAAGCCGTAGATATCTTTTTAGCAAATGAAGAAACAATTTTAAAAGGAACTTTTGACAAAGGTTTGTTAGATAAGTGTAAGTATGAGGCACAAATTAACGACATAATCAAGATAAGTGTAAATAAAATTTACAAAAGCAAAGAAGTTATTGAGAAGGAAGTGGCTGGATATAAGATCATTGCTGACTTGTTAGATGTTTTTGTAACAGCACTCAATAATAAGTTTCAAGGAAGAGCATCTAATTATGACACTTTGGTGTTAAACTTACTTCCTGAAGAGTATCAGCAAGAAAAAGAAAGTTTATACCATAGAATAATGCAAATATGTAGTTATGTAGCAGGGTTATCTGATGGATATGCAATACGCCTATTTAATAAGATAAAAGGCGATGTTATATAACTAAGAATTAATTTGTTAGATTTGTGTTCTTTCAAAAAAGTAGGGTAAAAAACTTTTTACCTGTTATATAAGTTATAAATAAAATGAAGATGAATAAAAAACTACTACCCTTTTTCGGTTTACTGATGATTGCAGGAGTGGGTTTAATTTTAAAAGACTCATTCAAAAAAGAATCAGAAGTAGAAAAACTTAGAAAGCAACATGCTGAGTTTTTACAAAACCACCCTTATCAGAAAATAGCGGAACTTCCAAAGAAGCAAAGAAAAGCGATGGGATTACCTCCTAATGCTTACTTTGAACAGAAGTCTTTGAGTGAAATTGACCCTTCAACAGGACAAACACATAGAGAAAAAATATACGATCTTCAAGAAAAGTTAAACAAAAGAAGAGCAGGTTTAAAAGCTCCAGGAGAAGCAGATAATGCATGGGTTGAAAGAGGTCCAGATAATGTAGGAGGAAGAACAAGAGCTTTAATTTTTGATCCAAATGATGCTACCAACGAAACAGTATTTGCTGGAGGTGTAAGTGGAGGATTATGGAAAAACACGAATATTTCAAATTCAAATTCTAAATGGGAACGTGTTGGGATTCCTGAAAATTTAGCGGTTTCTTCTATCGCAGTTGATCCTAACAATTCTCAAATATTCTATGTAGGAACAGGTGAAACATTTGTAAATGGAGAAATTAATGGAGACGGATTATGGAAATCTACAGATGGAGGAACAACATGGAATAGAATTATTGGTAGAGAAATCGGTAGTCCAGTAATTAAGTATAACGTTCAATTAACGGTGAACTCACCTGCTAGTGTAGCAAATGATTACATAGCAATTTTATCTAAAGCGTTTGGTAGTGCAATAACTACTCCAATTACTAGTGATATTGTTTTAGCAGAAGATGATAATGGAGACGCTTCGGTTTCTTCTACTGATGCGAATGATGCTTGTGACAATATAACAAACGCAGCAGCCTTAAATGGAAAGATAGCTATTGTAAGAAGAGGAGCATGTAACTTTTCTTTAAAAGCACTAAAAGTACAACAAGCAGGAGCAAAAGCAATAATTATTGTTAATAACCAAGATACTGCTCCGTTTAACATGGCAGCAGGAACCGATGGGCCGAGTGTAACCATTCCTTCTATTATGGTTGGTAAAAATGATGGAGAATCTTTAATAACAGCTTTAGGTTCAGGAGCTGTAAATGTAACATTAACAGGAGGAGATTATGATGCGGTGAATGGTTTTGCTACTGTAGAAGGTATACACCACATTAATGATATCGTTGTAAGAAATAACGGAGGAACTTCTGAGGTTTTTATAGCTGTGGGAGATGTTTTTTATAGATATGGAGCTACAAATTTAGGTGGTGATACTATTGGAATATATAAATCTACTGATGGAGAAAACTTTACAAAATTAGATGTAAGAACAGCAACAGGTAATAGTTATCATCCTGTAAGAATTAAAATTGCAGCAGATAACTCTATTTATGTAAGTACAAAAAGAAGTTCTGCTTTCCGAGATGGACAAGGAGCAATTTTGAAATCTACGGACGGAACTAATTTTGACCTAGTATATACGGTGGCGGATGCAAATAGAACTGAAATTGTGGTATCACCAACAAATGCAAATACAGTATACGTATTAGCGGAAGGTACTTCAGCTGCAGCTCCAGTTAAGATGTTAAAAACAACTGATAATTTTGCAACGGTAACAGATTTAGCGTTACCAAATGATGCAGACAATGGAATTCCAGCAAATGACTTTACCAGAGGACAAGCATGGTATGATTTATTACTAGCAATTGATCCTAATAACGAAAACGTATTATATGCAGGAGGAATTGATTTATTTAAATCAACAGATGGAGGAACATCTTGGACACAAATTTCGAAATGGTCAAACAACAATAATTTAGCAGCTTTAGGTGTTCCTATTGTACATGCAGATCAACATGGTATGGCCTTTGCTTCTTCTTCAAGAATGTTATTTGGTACTGATGGAGGTGTGTATTTTTCAAATAATGGAGGTACTACAATAGGAGCAAGAAACAAGAATTATAACACACTTCAATTTTATACTTTAGGAGTTGCACCAACTACTGCTTTTGGTGGAAATGAATTTTTTATAGCTGGAGCACAAGATAATGGTACGCAGCTTGTAGAAAATGCTACAGCAGGAATCAACAGTTCTGAAAGAGCAGCTGGAGGTGATGGAGCAGCAAGTTTCTTTGATCAAGATGGAACTGATAGATACTTTATTACAAACTATGTATATAACAACTCTATCAATTTATATAACTACGCTACAAGTCAATGGACAACCATTAATAGCGAAAATGCTAGTAGAGGAGACTTTATAAATCAAGAGGATTTAGATTCTCAATTAAATATTTTATATTCAAACTATACGGAAGGTGATAGCGATTTTGTAATCAGAAGATATTCAAATATCTTAGGTAGTAGTGGAGCTGTAGTAAAAGATGAATTAAGAAATGATTTAATGAATGTAGAGCCTTCATTAATTAAGGTGTCTCCACATACAACTACTTCAACTACGCTATTTGTTGGATTAAGAAATGGAAAAGTTTTAAAAGTTGAAAAAGCAAATGAAGACACAAATACTTGGACAGAAATTACTGGATCAGGTTTTGTTGGAACTGTTTCTGATATTGAATTTGGAGCGAATGAAAATCAAATTTTTGTTACATTCCATAACTATGGAGTAACAAGCGTTTGGTATACTAGTGATGGAGGAACAACTTGGAAAAGTAAAGAAGGAGATTTACCAGATATTCCTGTAAAAACAATTTTACAAAACCCTTTAAATCCAAAAGAAGTTATTATTGGTACTGACTTAGGGGTTTGGCAAACAGATAATTTTGATGCAGATTCTCCTAGTTGGACACAATCATACAACGGAATGAGTAATGTTCCGGTTTTAGATTTAGACTTGCGTGATGATAATGTAGTATTTGCTGCTACTTATGGTAGAGGAGTTTTCTCTGGTGAGTTTAAGATAGATCCTGATGGAGATATAGATGGAGATGGTGTTTTAAATGGAGTTGATAACTGTGTTTCTACAGCAAATGCAGATCAAAAAGATACTGATGGAAACGGAGTAGGAGATGCATGTCAAGATACAGATGGAGATGGTATTATGGACGATGTTGATAACTGTATTTCTACAGCAAACCCAGATCAAGCAGATGCTGATGGAAATGGAGTAGGAGATGCATGTCAAGATTCAGATGGAGATGGTGTTATGGACAACGTAGATAACTGTATTAATAAAGCAAATCCAGATCAAAAAGACTTCAATAATGATGGAGTAGGAGATGCATGTCAAGATTCAGATGGAGATGGTATTATGGATGATGTTGATAACTGTCCAGGAACTGCAAATGCAGATCAAAAAGATACTGATGGAAATGGAGTAGGAGATGTATGTCAAGATACTGATGGAGATGGAGTTTTAGATGATACAGATAACTGTCCTAATAATGCAAATGCAGATCAAGCGGATGCTGATGGAAATGGAGTAGGAGATGCATGTCAAGATTCAGATGGAGATGGTATTATGGACGACGTTGATAACTGTATTAATACTGCAAATGCTGACCAAGCAGACGGAAACAACGACGGAGTAGGAGATGTTTGTGATACTAGCTACGAAGCACAAAATAATATTACTGCATCAATTACATCAGAAACATGTGTTGATCAAAATGACGGAAAAATAACAATTAGTGTTGCGCAAACATTTGTGAATTATACAGTTACACTTAATGGAGCAGGAAAGAGCGAAACTAAGAACATTATTGGAACAACAAGTACTACTGTATTTGAAAGCTTAGCACCAGGAAGCTATGAGGTATGTGTTTCTGTTGATGGTAGATCTTATACGCAATGTTTCGAATTTAATATTGATGAAGCTGCACCAGTTTCTTTAAGAGTTGCTAAAAAACAAGCTGCAAAAGAATATACTGTAGAAGTAAATTCAGGAACTGCTCCTTATAATGTATATTTAAACGGTGATTTAGTTGGTACTTTCAACAGTAAAACATTTAACGTTCAAGTTGAAGAAAAAGGAGTTTTAGAAGTAAAAACAGCAAAAGCTTGTGAAGGATCATTTAGAATGGTGATTGACGGTATTTTCTTAAAACAAAACCCAATTTCTACAAAGATTGAGGTGTTAATGCCAAATAACTTAAATAGAGATCAAGTAGAAACAATGGTTTATGATTTAACAGGAAAAGTAATCTTTAACCAAAAAGTTAGAGTAAGTGGAAACACATTAACAGTTCCTTTCGAAAATTATAATTCTGGAATTTATATCTTAAAATTAGGAGTTGAGAATTCTGAACCAATTAAAATATTAAAACGATGAAAAAAAATATAATATATTCAATATTAACAGTTGCTACCTTTGCCTTAACTTCTTGTGGAGGAGGAGGAGGTAGTAGCACTCCACAAAATGATCCACCTAGTGGAGTTGAACTTCAACAACCTACTAACAATCAATTATGTATTAGTAATACGGTTAATTTTGATTGGACAGATGCAACAGATCCTAATAACAATGATAATGTATCTTATAAAGTAACTTTTGCAAGTGATAGAGGTATGACAAGTAATGTAACTACTAGAACGGCAACAGCTTCTAATATTACAGTTACATTAGATAAATCTAAGGCATATTATTGGACGGTTACTGCAATAGATAGTAAACAAGCTGAAGGACCAGTATCATCTGTATTTGCATTTTTCACGAAAGGAGATGGAGTTACAAATGCTGCACCGTTTAGTGCAAAATTGGAAGCTCCTGAAAACGGAAAAGATGATGTAGCGGCAGGAACAGTTAATTTAAGATGGAAAGGAGCTGACTCTGACTCAGATGTTAGTACTTTAAAATATGATGTTTATTTTGGTGAAACAACAACTCCAGATGAAAAAGAAACTGGTTTAACAGTTCAAAATTTGGATGTTACTGTAGAAGCAGGAAAAACATATTATTGGAAAATTAATACGATAGATGCTGCTGGAGCAAAATCTATAGGACAAGTTTGGAGCTTTACAGTGAAGTAAAGTTTAAAAAGAAAGAGTATTAAAAAAGAGAAGTAAATTTTACTTCTCTTTTTTGTTTTTAGTTGGTTTATTTTTTGTTCTTTTTTTCAGAAATTGATGTTAACTCATCATACCAATGTTGACCAAATTTTCTAATTAAGGCCTCTTTTACAAATTTAAACACAGGAACTTGTAATTCTTTACCTAAAGAGCATGCATCATCGCAAATATCCCATTTATGGTAGTTTACTGCTGCAAACTCACTATAGTTTTGAACACGAACAGGATATAAGTGACATGAAATAGGTTTTTTCCAGTTAACCAGCTTTTTATTGTAAGCCTCTTCAATAGCACATAAAGCAGTTCCTTTATCGTCAAAAATTACATAAGCACATTCTGCATTATTTACTAAAGGAGTTTCTAATTCTCCAAAATCACTAGTAATCCAAGTACCTTGCTCTTCGATAGCTTTTATTCCTTCTTCTCTTAAAAAAGGTTTTACCACAGGATATATTTCCTCTAAAATTTGGGTTTCTTCTTTTTCTAAAGGAGCTCCCGCTTCACCTGCAACACAACAAATACCCTTGCATGCAGATAAGTTGCACACAAAATCCTTTTCAATAATATCTTCGGAAACAATCGTTTTACCTAGTTGAAACATACTTATAAAAAAATGATAGTTATAAACTTTACAAAAAGTTCATGTATATTTAAGTCGCAAAAATAGTAGTTTGTTAGATTACTTATCTAATTTTACAATTGAAAAATAATTAAAACATGAATTTTGATTTAAAAGAAATAGTAACTGCGTTTATGGTATTATTTGCGGTTATAGATATTATTGGAAATATTCCTATTATTATTGATTTAAGAAAAAAAGTAGGACACATTCAATCAGAAAAAGCATCATTGATAGCAGGAGTTATTATGGTGGTATTTTTGTTTTTAGGGCAACGACTCTTAAGTTTTATTGGAATAGATGTAAACTCATTCGCAGTAGCAGGTGCATTTATTTTATTTTTCATAGCCTTAGAAATGATTTTAGGAATAACTTTATATAAAGAAGACGAAGACAACGCCTTGAATGCATCAGTTTTTCCGATTGCCTTTCCTTTAATTGCAGGTCCAGGTAGCTTAACAACATTACTTTCTTTAAGGGCAGAATATGCTTTTGAAAATATATTAGTAGCTATTTTTTTAAACGTGGTTTTAATATACGTTGTATTAAAAACATCTTCAAAAATAGAACGTATTATTGGAGCTAACGGAATTAAAATAATTCAAAAGATATTTGGAGTTATTTTATTAGCAATTGCGGTAAAATTATTTGCTGCAAACATTAAAATTTTATTTGCTTAATATGACATTTGATTGTTTAATTATAGGAGGAGGTGTTTCTGGTATGCAATGTGCTTTGGTTTTAGGATCTGCACATAATAAAGCTTATGCTCAAGGAAAGAAAATAGGAATAATAATGCATCAGAAAACGTCACATTTACAAAACGCTTTATTTAACAATGTGCTAGGTGTACCAAAAGGAACTAAAGGAGAAGATATTTTGTTGCAAGGAAAACAACAATTAACCGACCTATACCCACATATAGCACAAATTGAAAAAGAAAAAGTAGAAGCCGTTTTAGAAGATGATAAAGGGTACAAGGTAATAACAAATAAGAGTGAATACTTAACAAAAGTAGTAGTTGTAGCCTTGAATTATTCGAAGCCTTTTGAGATTGCAGGATTAGAAAAATACGTAGAACGACATAGTAGAGCTAATGTTATGAAAGATAGAATACAATTGCGTAACTTTGGCCATTTAATTAGAGAGGGATTATACGTATGTGGAACCTTAGCGGGTTGGAGAAGCCAATTTGCTATTGCAGCTGGAAGTGGAGCAAGTGTAGCTACAGATATTTTAACTATTTGGAACGACCATGTGCCTACGAAAGTGCACGACAAAGTATAATCTTAGAAACACAAAGATTTAATAATGAAGAAAGTTTATCTATTAGGTTTATTAACCTTATTTTTTGTAGGATGTGGAGGAAATGACAGTGATGTTGTAAAACCTGATCCAGAAGATAAAGTGGTAGCGGTGAATGATGCGTTTGAAGCTACTGAGAACACACCTACAGCTTTGTCTGGTTTTTTGTCAAATGACACGTACAAAGAAGGAAGTATAAAATTAACATTTGATACGACTTCTAGCAAAGGAGCTACAATTGCTAAAGAAGGAAACAATTTTAGGTATACTCCAGCTACAGACTTTGTTGGAGCGGATACATTTACCTATACTATTTGTAGTACAATTACAACTTCTAGTTGTTCTACGGCAACCATAACTGTAAACGTAAAAGATGATGGAACTAGTACTGGTGGAAACGCTGGGAGCTTTAATATACCTTCAGCTTTAGCTAGCTATTACAGTAGTGTAGATTTTACAAAAACAGGATCAGATTTAAGAGAAGCATTGGCAACAGTAGTCATTAATTCTCACTCATCTTTTTTATCATATACACCAGGAGTTTGGAATGCATTGAAGGAATCTGATTTAGACCCAACAAATAGCAATAAAGTACTTTTAGTGTATGGATATAACGATTCAGATGGAAATGCAGTAACAGATAGGACTAGAGGGAAAGATAATAATGGAGGATCAGCTGGTTCAGATTGGAATAGAGAACACGTATACCCGAGATCTTTAGGAACCCCTAACTTAGGAAGTTCTGGTCCAGGTTCCGATGCACACCATTTAAGACCTGCAGATGTAACAATGAATTCTAACAGAGGAAACAAGAAGTTTGTTGCTGGTTCTGGAAATGCTGGAGATGCAACAGGAGGATGGTACCCAGGTGAAGAATGGAAAGGAGATGTAGCACGTATGATGATGTACATGTACCTACGCTACGGTAGCCAGTGTTTACCAAAGAATGTAGCTACAGGTACTGCTAATTCTTCAGATAGTAATATGATTAACTTATTATTAGAATGGAATGCTGCTGACCCTATTTCAGATTTTGAAAAAAATAGAAATAATGTACTTGCAACAAAACAAGGTAACAGAAATCCATTTATTGACAATCCTTATTTAGCAACAGTTATTTGGGGGCAAGACAGTGCAGAAAATACTTGGAAATAAAAACAAAATTAATGGCTAACTAAAAATTAGCCATTAATTTTTTCTTATAAGTTCGTCCTACAGGAATCTTCTTCTCATTTATTTGAACCAAGTTACCTGCAATATTATTAATCTTTTTAAGGTTAACTAAAAACGATTTATGAACTTGTATAAAATGATAAGGTTCCAATTTCTCTTTCCAATTTTTTAGAGAATCGATAATTAGATATTTTTTTGCAGTAGTAACAAAAGTCAAATAATTTCGATCAGATTCAATGTACAAAATACTACTAGTGTCTACTTTATGTAGTGTTTTATCAATATTTAAATAAACAAACGATTCACTCGGTTTTGAGTTAACTACTTGATGAAGTTTTTCAGCTTTACCAATAGCTTTTAAAAAGCGGTTTAAAGAAAAAGGCTTTACCAAATAATCTACAATAGTATCTAATTCAAAACTATCAACTGCAAAATTAGGATATGCAGTGGTCATAATAATTTTAGGAGGGTTTTTAACAGATTTAACAAATTCTAGCCCCGATATATCTGGTAAATTGATATCTAGAAAAAGAAGATCTACTGAATGCTCTTTTAAATATGAATTAGCTTCAATAGCTGTTTGAAAAGTTGCAACCAATTCTAATTGATTAAACTTTGCGATATAATTTTTTAAAACTAATTGCGCTGGCAATTCATCTTCAAGAATAACACATTTCATTGTAAACTATTTTAAGTTTAGATTTAGAAAAACAGAAAATGAATTATCTTTTTCGTTCAATTTCAAATCATGTTTATCTGGATAAATTAATGAAAGCCTTTTTTGTAGGTTAGGTAATCCTATAGTATTCGTTTCTTTGGTTTTTTGAACATCAAATAAGTTATGACATTTTAATAACAATTCTCCATCAATAACTTCAATAGATATAACTATTTCACTATGTGTAGAACTATGCTTAAAAGCATTTTCAATAATGGTAATTAAAAGTAAAGGAGCTATAGCATAGTTGTCATTGTCAATACTAGAAGTATAATGTACTTTTTTTATCCCTTGTGTTCTTATTTTTTGAAACTCTATATAGTTTTCAATAAAATTAAGTTCTTTTTCAAGTAAAACCTTATGAGAATTTGTTTCATATAGAACGTGTTTTAGGTTTTCAGACAGTTTTAAGATTAAATCAGGAGTTTCACTAGGTTTGTCTATAGAATAAGCGTAAATCGTGTTTAAATTATTTAACAAGACATGTGGATTTATTTGAGATTTTAAAAACTTCAATTCAATTTCAGTTCTTTCCTGATTTGCTTTCTCAACTTTTTCTTGTTCACCAATAAATTTAAATAACATCCATAAAAAAGAAAAGAAAAGTAGGGGTACTAAGGTTTGCCACAAATAATCACTCAAGCACTTCATTACAGAACAGCCACAACGAGCAAAAACATTGCAATACAATTGAGTAGCAAAAAAAGATATTGAAATAAATAAAACGCTATAAATGAAATACCACTTTTTTCGAACAAAAAAAGGAAGCAGGATAAAATAATTAAAGTATACAATAAATAGCAGTAAAAATAAATACTGTAAAAATGGATTGGCTGCCCAATAAAAATTAGTAAAAACAAATAGAGAAACGAAAATGAACAATCCCCAAAACAACACATGAATGAGGAGTTGCGTAATATTCTTTCTATATAAAATAGTTTTCATACACTGAAAGTAAATAATAAATATTAAAAGCTCAAACCTTAAGTACAAAATGCAAGTTTCTCTATACAAAATGCATTTGATACGCTTTAAAATGTAGTTGGTACAGACTTTTTTTGAGCTTGTAAAGATTGTTTTATAAAAACACACTTTAGCTATAGTTTCGTATTAAAACAACCCAATGAACATAAAATTAATATTGAGTTTATTTCTTATAGCTAACACTTTGTTTGCACAAGAAATAAACCAAACAATTAAAGATAGTAAAGGAAAACTAATGCTTTTAGGAAAAGCCAATATAGAAGCTTTTAATCATAGTGATTTTGATTGGTACTCTAAAAACTATGAAAGTTATATTACAAACGACAATGTTATAAAAGAAATAAAAGCTCCCTTAAAAAACTACAAAATAAAAGTGTTTTTTGGAAGCTGGTGTGGAGATAGTAAACGTGAATTACCAAGGTTTTATAAAGTACTGGATAAAGCAAAAATAAACCATAAAAACGTTGAGCTTATTGCTGTTGATAGAAAACCAGAAGCTTACAAAACTTCACCAGGAGGAGAAGAAAAAGGCCTTAACATTCATAGAGTACCCACATTCGTTTTTTATAAAGAAAATAAAGAAGTAGCAAGAATTGTTGAGTATCCAAAGCAAGATTTTGAAAGAGATATACTTACTATTGTTAAAGAAGAAAAATATACCCCCAATTATGGAGTAGTGTTTTTTCTAGATAAATTAATCAAAGAAAAAGGAATTGATGAACTAAAAAAGAACCTAACTGCTTACCTATCTTATTTATCAGAATATACCAAAGGAAGTAGAGAATTGAATACTTATGGATACAAATTACTGCGCTCTGGTGAACTAGAAAAGGCTTTATTAGTTTTTGAATTAAACACCAAAATGTACCCTTATAAGACCAATGTTTTTGATAGCTATGCAGAAGGTTTACATAAAGCAAAACGTTATGAAGAAGCCATAAAAAACTATGCGCAAGTATTGGCTTTAGACTCAAACAATGTTAATGCTTTGGAAGCAATAGCATCAATTAAAAAAGAAACAGAATTAAATAAATAATAATATTATGAAAACAATGATTACCTTTTTAGTATTTGTTTTTACCATAGGAATGGTAAATGCACAAGAATTTAAGTTTAAAAAAGAAACAATTGATTACGGAAAAATAACTCAAGGTTCAGAAGGAAAACGAGTATTTGAGTTTACGAATGTTGGAAAAGAGCCATTAATAATTAAACAGGTAATATCAACTTGTGGTTGTGCAGTATCTAAAAAACCAACGCAACCTATTATGCCTGGGAAAAAGGGGAAAATAGAAGTCTCTTATGATACAAAAAGAATAGGTGGATTTTCAAAAATGTTTACAGTTATGTCAAATGCTAAAACAAAAAGAAAAGCACTGAAAATAAAAGGGTTTATAGAGAAGTCATTAGTCGCTGCTAAATAGATTAATGAAAAACCCCCGAGTTTAACTCGGGGGTTTGTTTTTATTATTGTTGGGAAACAATCGCGATAATACCAATAAGCAAGAGCCCTAAAATCACAGCGAAGAAAATTTTCCAAAAAGAATAAGGTCTATTACCAGAAATAACTCCAGTTTGACCATTTACATAAAAATGATACTTCTTATTGTTAAATATGTAAGATGAGATATAAACAGGAAGAAGTATATGTTTAAAAGTCTCTTCAGAAAGTTTCATATCTAAACTACTTACATATTGGGTATCTCCTCCAATATCTCTGCAAGCCCAATTATTTGCTATTTTTTCAGCCTGCCTTTTAGATTTTAAATGTCCATCTTTTAAAGGTAACGTATATTTTTCAGTAACAAATCCAGCTAAATACTTTGAATTAAAGGTTTGTAAAGCACCTAAATTCCATTGTGCTATCTTATTAGGTAAGGAGTTGTTTCGTTGTTTAGAAGCGCTAATAAGTGTATCATCAATAAAACCACTTATAGATCCAGAAGCTGGGGTCCATCGAGTTTTTCTTACCTGTCGAGTTCGTCTAACGGTTTTTCCATTTTCTACCGTACTGTAACTCTCTGTTACATAATAATAATCACCTCTCTGGCCAGTATAATCAGCAAATAATTCAGCATCAAAAGTCCAGTATGGAACATAAAGTCCTTTCGTTTTTTGAGGGTCTAATGCCGCTTTTTGAAGTTTATTCGGAGCAAACCATAAACCTTTCACCCATTTTCTGAAAATTTGATGAGACTCTTTATGAGTTAATTGAAAAGGAAGTACAGCCCCAGGTAAAATCCAATCTTCTTGATAGGCATCTTCAACAACTAAAGGTTGACTGCAATACACACAATGTAAAGACTTGTAATTCTCCTCAACATGTTGATTCGCTCCACAAGATTTACAATGAAGCATGCTTATTTTTTCTGTATGAGATTGTGCCCCCATTTTTTCTAAATAGGGGTAAAGTTCAAGCTCTTCAAATGCCGAAGCTGCTTTTTCTATGGTTTCTTCATAGCCACAATAATCACACTTAATTTCGGTAGACCCTGGTTTATATAATAGTTCAGCACCGCAATTAACGCATGGTTTTTTTTGCTCAGAATGTTGTATGGTTTCTTGATTCATTTATATGAGAAACACGTAAAACCACCTGTTATTCTCTTCATAACAGGTAGAATTGAGTTGTCGTTTTATTTTAGTTGTTTGGTAATGGTGGAGGAACTGAACCTAACAAGTTTTGTAATTCAGGTACACTTTGTAAACTTGCCCAGTTTGGCATTCCTTGTTTCCATACTAAAGTTTCTGCATTGATACTACCTCCAGCAAATAATCCTTTTAAGGCTTCGTAGTTAACAGGTCCGGCTTGCTGACCATTAACCGCATAAAAATATTGAGGTTGATTTGGTAATGGGGGAGGTGTAGCTCCTGTTGAGGCAGTTGGGTTTGTGGTTGTAGATTGCGTTTGTTGATTAAACAAAGTTCCCATTTGTTGCGCCATAGCAAATCCCATTCCCATTCCCATTCCAGCTCCAGCAGCTCCAGATTCATTTGCTGCTGCAACTTCCATTGCTTTGGCAGCTTTAAACTTAGCTAGTTTATCAAGATCTAGTTTGTTAAGTCTACTATACTCAAAAATCTCTTTTTTAAGATCTTCAGGCATAGAAACATTTTCAATGTAAAATTTTTCTAGAGATATACCTACTGAGTTAAACTCAGGATTCATAACTTCTAAACAAGTATCTGATAATTCATTGGTATTGGCAGCATACAATTCAATAGGTAAATTAGCCTCTCCAATAGTATCTGTAAACCTTGTGGAAATAAGACTTTTTAAATGTTCATTAATCTCATAATTAGTAAAGTTACTATCGGTACCAACAACATCCTTAATAAATTTACCTGGATCATTAATTTTAAAAGCATACGTACCAAAAGCTCTAATCTCAACAAAACCAAAACGCTCATCGTTTAATGTGATAGGGTTTTTAGTTCCCCATTTTTCATCGGTAAATAAACGAGTACTTACAAAATAAACCTCAGCTTTAAATGGACTATTAAAACCATATTTCCAACCTTTAAGTGTTGCTAATATAGGTAGGTTTTGCGTGTTTAGTGTATAGGTTCCAGGACTAAAAACATCTGCCAATTGACCTTCGTTAATAAAGACCGCCATTTGACCTTCCCTTACAATTAATTGAGCACCATTTTTAATTTCATTTTGATAACGCTCAAAGCGATGCACCAAGGTATCGTTAGTGTTATCTAACCACTCAATTATATCAATAAACTCGTTGCTTAGTTTCTTTTTAATTTCATCGAAAATTCCCATTTGATTTTTTTTAAATAGATTACTCCTACAATATAAGTAAACTTGAGGGGATTTTTGTTACATACCAAAAAGAAAAAAGCGCAAACATATAGTATGAATGCGCTCTACATAAGTTAATAGTAGTTAACTTTTTAGTTTTTATAGATTCGTCCCCCCAGACGATATTTAATCTTAAAAAACCAACGGGGGCAAAAGTAGAAAGAAGAAATATCTTTTTATTACGGAGAACCATAAGCGTATGAATATTAGTTATAAAAAATGAAAAAGGCTAAGTAATTTTACTTAGCCTTTTTATTATATATAGAAATATATGCTATTATCCTTTTAAGTTTGCCTTTAAGAACTCTGAATTCATACGAGCAATATTTTCTAAAGAAATTCCTTTCGGACATTCAATTTCACATGCTCCAGTATTTGTACAGTTACCAAAACCTTCTAAGTCCATTTGAGCTACCATATTTTGAACACGATCTGTAGCCTCTACTTGTCCCTGCGGTAATAAAGCATATTGAGAAACTTTTGCTCCAACAAATAACATAGCAGATGAGTTTTTACAAGTAGCCACACATGCACCACAACCGATGCAAGTTGCTGCATCAAAAGCTTTGTCTGCATTTTCTTTATTAATAGGAATTGCATTCGCGTCTTGTGTATTACCAGAAGTGTTTATAGATACATATCCACCCGCTTGTTGAATTCTATCAAAAGCAGAACGATCTACAACTAAATCTTTTACAACAGGGAAAGCTTTTGCTCTAAATGGCTCAATATAAATAGTATCGCCGTTGTTAAACATACGCATGTGTAACTGACATGTTGTTACTCCTCTATCAGGCCCATGAGCTTCACCATTAATATATAATGAACACATTCCACAAATACCTTCACGACAGTCGTGGTCGAATGCTACAGGCTCTTCACCTTTTGCTATCAATTGTTCATTTAATACGTCCAACATTTCTAAGAAGGACATATGTTCAGAAATATCGGTCACTTTATATTCGACCATTTTTCCTTTATCACTTGCGTCTTTTTGACGCCAAATTTTAAGTGTTAAATTCATATTCATAATCCTCTTCTTATTTGTATGAACGTTGTTTTAATTCAATATCGTTAAACTCTAAATCTTCTTTGTGTAAAACAGCATCAGCAGGTTCTCCTTTATATTCCCATGCAGAAACATAAGTAAAGTTTACATCATCACGCTTTGCTTCTCCTTTTTGAGGACCATCTAATTCAACAGATTCCTCTCTAAAGTGACCTCCACAAGATTCTGTTCTGTCTAGTGCATCACGTGCAAATAACTCTCCTAATTCTAAGAAATCAGCTACACGACCTGCTTTTTCTAATTCTGGGTTCATTTCATTTGCACCTCCTGGTACAGTTACATTTTTCCAGAAATCTTCACGTAAAGCTTTAATTTCAGCCATAGCTTCTTTTAAACCTTTTTCGTTACGAGCCATTCCACATTTCTCCCACATAATTTTTCCTAGTTTCTTGTGGTAGTAATCTACAGAATGAGTTCCTTGATTATTTACAAAGAAATCAATACGGTCTTTAACCGCTTTTTCAGCCTCATCAAATTCTTTTGTTTCAGTAGAAATAGCTCCCGTACGAATATCGTCAGCTAAATAATCTCCAATGGTATATGGTAATACAAAGTATCCATCTGCTAAACCTTGCATTAAAGCAGAAGCCCCTAAACGGTTCGCACCGTGATCAGAGAAGTTAGCTTCACCAATAGCATAACAACCAGGAATCGTTGTCATTAAGTTATAATCTACCCAAATTCCTCCCATTGTATAGTGAGTTGCAGGATAAATCATCATTGGAGTTTTGTACGGGTTTTGATCTACGATCTTCTCGTACATTTGGAATAAGTTTCCGTATTTGTTTTCAACAACTTGCTCTCCTTCCGCTAAAATCTCAGCATGCGTTGGGTTGTCGTTTCCTTTTAATTTACACTGTTCTTTTCCGTAACGCTCGATAGCTGATTTAAAATCTAAATAAACCGCTTCACCAGTAGCGTTTACACCAAATCCAGCATCACAACGCTCTTTGGCAGCACGAGAAGCAACATCACGAGGTACTAAGTTACCAAAAGCAGGGTAACGACGCTCTAAATAGTAATCTCTATCTTCTTCAGCAATTTCAGTAGGCTTTAATTTACCTTCTCTAATTGCTAAAACATCTTCCATTTTTTTAGGAACCCAAATACGTCCATCGTTACGTAATGATTCAGACATTAACGTTAACTTAGATTGGTAATCTCCAGAACGAGGAATACAAGTTGGGTGGATCTGTGTAAAACAAGGGTTTGCAAAGAAAGCTCCTTTTTTGTGAATCTTCCATGCTGCAGTAGCATTAGAACCCATTGCATTTGTTGATAAGAAATATACATTTCCGTATCCTCCAGAAGCAATTACAACGGCATGAGCAGAATGACGCTCAATCTCACCAGTAACCATGTTACGAGCTATAATACCACGAGCTTTACCATCAACAATAACAACATCTAACATTTCATGACGATTGAACATCTCAATCTTACCACGAGCAATTTGACGGTTCATTGCAGAATATGCTCCTAATAATAATTGCTGACCAGTTTGTCCTTTAGCATAGAAAGTACGAGATACTAATACCCCTCCAAAAGAACGGTTATCTAATAATCCACCATAGTCACGAGCAAAAGGTACACCTTGTGCCACACATTGATCTATAATATTTGCAGATACCTCAGCTAAACGATAAACGTTTGCTTCACGAGAACGGTAGTCTCCTCCTTTTACCGTATCATAAAATAAACGGTAAGTAGAATCTCCATCTCCTTGGTAATTTTTTGCTGCATTGATACCCCCCTGCGCAGCAATTGAGTGTGCACGACGAGGAGAATCTTGATAAGCAAATGCTTTTACGTTATATCCTAACTCAGCTAAAGTAGCAGCAGCAGAACCTCCTGCTAAACCTGTTCCTACAACAATAACATCAATTAAACGTTTATTTGCAGGATTAACTAAGTTGATTTTATCTTTATAAGTTGTCCACTTATCTTTTAATGGACCCTTTGGTACTTTTGAATCTAAAATTGCCATATTATTTAAGTGGTTTTATTAGTGGTTAAAATGGTGAAATAATGCAATAATGATAAAACCTACAGGAATACCAATTGCGTAAACTTTACCAAAAGTTTTTAAACCGTTTGTATATTTGTTATTTGCTCCAACTGATTGGAAAGCAGAATTAAATCCGTGTAAAAGGTGTAATGCTAAGAATACAAAAGCAATTACATAAGCCCCAACTCTAATCGGACTTACAAACTTATGTTGTAATTCGTGGAAATACCTAAACTCTCCATCGTGCATACCACTCCAATCTCCTTGAATAAACTTGGTGTTAATTTCTGGAAACCAAAAATCGATAAAGTGTAATACAATAAAAGCTAAGATAGCTGCTCCACTAAAAATCATGTTTCTACTCATCCAAGATGAATTAGCACCACCATTGTTTTTAGCATACTTTACTTGACGAGCACTGTTGTTCTTAATTTCTAAAACGAATCCCATTACAAAGTGAAATACTACACCGAAAATTAATACGGGTTGCATTACGTATTGTACTACTGCATTAGTTCCCATGAAGTGAGATAACTTATTGAAAGTTGATCCGTTATCAGGAAAAATTGATGTTAAATTGATTGCAAAATGCTGTAGTAAAAAGAACATTAAGAAAAATGCCGAAAGTGCCATGGCAAATTTTCTTCCGATAGAAGATTTTAATAATCCCATTATTTTGTTTATTGATTAAATAATAAGCACAAATTTAATGGCTATACACTACTTGCACAAACTTTGCGAATTATTTTGTTAAATATTTAGAATGGGTATAAATAATAAAAAAACTAATCTTTTAATTGAAAGGGTTCAATAGCAATTTCTACTGTTTTCCAAGTGTCAAAAATAGCAGTTAACTTTTTTGTAAAGACCAAACTATCATTGGTTTGCTTAATAGAATCGAAAAGCGAATGCATTTCTCCTCTTAAAAGTGTATGATTATCGGTTACTGCTTTCATGTCTTTCCAAGCAGAAAGATGATTTTGGAATGCTTTATTAAAGTCTTTAGAACAATCTGAAAAGTGTAATTTTTCTACAGAAGAAATATATTTATCTATAGTACTGCTCAAACTGATTTTTTTGCTATCGTGATTTCTTATACTTCCAAGAGAATCGTCTTTTTTCACAATAAGCTCAACACAATTTTTGGTTTTAGTAAATGTGTGCTTGTTGTTTTTACAATTAGCAAGTATGAGTAAACAAGCAAATAAGAATAGAAGTCTCATGAGAGTGTTTTTTTACTAATTTATATTTTAAAAAATTAAAAATCAAGTAATTGTTTGGTTTAAGATAACCGATAATGCTTTTCCTTTTTCAAGAGGAATCATATGTCCGCAGTTTTTTAGATTGACAAAAATTCCTTTTTTTGAGCTTTTAGCAGTTGATTTGATTTCTGAAGATTTTACTAAAATATCATTCTCTGCGGCAATATAATGTATCGGGATTTGTAATTGGATCACCTCTTTTGTTATATCAATTCTCGTAGAAGTGGCTTTGAGTTGACGAATAAGGACATCTTTACCTAGGTCGGCATCCATTTTTTTTATGATATCGATGAGTTTTAGATTTTGATGATTATCTGGGTGCAGAAATTGTTGAATCCTTATTTGTGAAATTCCTTTATAGGAATGCTTTTCTAAAAATTCAATAGTACTGTTTCTGAGTTGGATTTCTTTTTCTTTTAACCCATTCGTGTTTGCAGCAACAATAAATAATTTTTTGACCATTTTTGGGTATTGTGTTGCAAAATTCATTGCAGAAAAACCACCTAAAGAAAAGCCTACAATAATTGCTGGTTCAGATATTTCAGACAGTATGATTTGATTAATGTCTTCAAAAGAATGTGCAGATGTAATATCAATATATGCAGGAAGTATATTTTCTAAATTTGGAAAAACAAATTGCCATAAATCTATTGTACACATTGTACCAGAAATAAAATATACTTTCTGCATTCTAAGGAGTATTGTTTGTGTTAATCAAACACTTATTGTTTTCCCATTTTCCTTTGAGAGAATCCCAAGGGATTTTTTTACCCTCACAAGTTAAAAAGTTACCTTTTACATCTTTTCGAATCATTTTGAGTTTACCCTTGTGGATAGCATTAATGATTTTATATATCAGTCCATCTTTGGTAAGGTTACTTCCTTTGGAGGTAAGACTTAGGCCTACTTCATTATTAAATAAATCCATAGTAGAAGCTATTTTATCTGGAACTTCTCCATCTTCAAGTTTTCGTTTTTTATAGGTTTGGTAGTTTTCTTTTTCATGTGCTTTCCCTAATGATCGAGCTGCGTTTTCACCAATTTCTTGATGTAACCTAGCCATCCAGTAAGCATGACGAAAGGCATCTACTTGTCCACCAGCAATATCACCATCTAGTAGAGGAGATGTTTTAATAGAGTCAGTAACATAGTTGGCTTCTTTTGAGATAGCTAATGCTTTTTGAGCTTTAAAAGGATGCCAAATAACCCACCATTTTTTAGGAGAAGAAAGTTTTGTAAATTTCTGAAAAGAAGATTGAGAAAAAGAACAAATACTTATTAGAAATAGGCCAATAAAAACAACATGTTTCATCATAAAAATAATCGAAACAATTTAGTTTTGTTGCCTGTATAGGTTTTCTTGTAACTCAATAACCCTACTTTCAAGTTCGTGCAATCTATCGTAAATATCTACAGGTTCTGGCATTTGTTTAGAAGCAAACATAGTTACGTACCAAACCTCCATAACTTCTTCAATGTTTATGGTGTAAGTAGGGTAGTTACCGTCTTTATTATCACTTTTTAAAATAAGTTTTCCACGTTCTTCAATACGATTAATAACACGTTTTAAAACAATGCCATCATTTTTACTTACAATAATATATACACGTCCATCTTTAATATCATTAAGGTTTTCAACATATTTCCCAAACACTAAATCACCATCAAAAAAAGTACGGACCATTGAGTTTCCTTGAACTTCAAAACAACGATAGGTACCGTTATTTAAATGGGGCATATGAAAAGAAGGAAGTTGTTCAATATAATCAACATCTCCATAACCATTTAAATACCCTGCCCTAGCTTGAATAGGAACGTATACAACATTTTCGTTTCCTGAATTGTTTACGGCAACTACTTGTGGAACTCCAGAATATGTTTGAATTTGAGAAGTTTCTGATTTTAACATAACTTCACTTTTTCCAAAAAGATAGTCTGGATTTATGTCAAAAACATTGATAATAGAAGATAGAACGTCGTAGCCAGGTTTTGTTTTTTTTCTACTGCCGTCATTTTGCGGACGCCCATTAATAATACTGTCTACAGTGGTTCCGGTGACCCCAATCTTTTTTGAGAATGAAAAATTGTTTAGGTTGAATCGATCTCTAATTGCCGTTATTTTTTCTGAAATTCCCATAATAAGTTAAAATTGACACAAAATACAAAATTAATAAAACTTTTGTTTGTTTATATTGTAAAATGTTGTATATTTGCATTGTTAATGAATTGCTAATATACGAAAAAACTTTAATAATCAAACATTTGTGTAGTTTTAGCGATTGTGTTTTTAAGATTTCAACTTGAATTTCTTCACTTTTTTGAAATCTATACTCGTTTATTCAAACATTTTGTTGAATAAAAAATTAAATCAAGAAAAAAGAACTGTTAGAAAAGCAACAAACAGGGCTCTTAAGAGCTTGATTAAAAATTAATTAAAATTTAAAAGAAATGAGTAAAAAACCAATCAAATCAAACCTATTTAGGTTTGTTACATTACGTAGTCCACAGTTAATTGAAGATAAAGAAACAGGGTTTGTTTCTTTCCCAGAAAGTAAAAAAGCAGAAAGTTTAGCTTTTAAAGCAATTGAATCGGCTACTACAGAAGAAGAAAGAAAAACAGCGTTAGAAGGAGCTTTTGATACTGGTTTTACCCCAGTTGCTGGCAGAATCGAATTGAAAAACATGCATGAAGCATTGTATGTTTTTTCTGGTTGGTTAATGCGTAACAAAACAAGTTTATCTTATGCGAGCATTCAATCAAACCTTTCTGGAGCAACAGCGCTTACATTAGATCAAGAGCGTGTTATTTGGGATAATTTGTTTTATCAAACGATTAAAAAAGAATCTGTATCGGTAAGAGAGCGTTTAATTCAATTATTGGTAACCAATCAGTTCTTAAAAGCATTTAATCTATTTACTAGCGGGTTTAACCAAGAAACAGATGGGGAAATTGTATTTACTGAAGAAAATGAAAAAGAATTTATACGTAGAGCAAACGCAAGTGTTATTATTCCAAAAGATTTACTTGTAGTAACAAGAAAAGAATTGGTGAAATCTGAGGCGGCACCATCATCGGATGCGTTAAAATATATGCAGGCAGATTTAGAAGTGGCATTGGCTAAGGAAAGAGCACAACAAATTGAGGTTTCAATTAAAGAGTTAGAACAAGCTGAAACGGCATATAAAAAAGCGGAAAGTGTACGCTACGATGCTGAATTAAAAGTTTATGAAGATTCTATAGAGCAAATAAAAGCAGATGCTACTCCAGAAATTCAAAGAATTGTAAAGGAAGATGGTTTTTCACGAGAATTAAAAATTTATCCAGAATTACAATTACCAGAATTTGAATTTGTAAAAGGAGCAGAAATTAATAGAGGCGCTGATTCTACATTGTCACCACAAACATTAGAATTGTTAAAATCTGATGAGTTAAAATCATATGAAACATTCGGAGAAGTTAAAAATGTATTACGTGATAAGGCAGAACAGGAGTATCAGTTGGTGTATAAAAAAACACCTCAAGCTTCTCAAAAAGTGAGTATTGGTGGAACGTCTGTATCAATTGACCCTTTAAAAGGAGCACAATTGTATTCTTTTTCAGGATTAGTAGCACCAGCATTGGTTGTTAATAAGAACTCCTTGTCAATGAGTTTAAATGTTGGTTATACAAATGCATATGTTGTAAGTGCGTCTTATGAATTGAAAAGAAAAGACGGAACAAGTACGTTAACAAATACTCAGGTGGAGAAGTTAGGAGAAAATAAAAACCTATTGAGTTTAAAGTTTTTTCCAAATGGAGAAACGTTAACCCGCGGAGAGTATGTGTTTTCTGGTGAACTAACGTTAGATAATGGAATTGAATTAACGTTTAGTGCAGATATGTTTGTAGACGTTAAATTAACAACAAATATATTCCTTTTTAACTTTGCACAGGTTATTGGAAAGTATGCTGGTGTTGCAAAATTAGCTTCTAGTGGAGGTCAAGATACTGGTGGTGATTCGGCGGCTGAAGTAGCTACAGAGGATAAAAACTTATATGGAGTATCTCAGTTAGGAATTGCAGATTTTAGACGTGTAGAGCAAGAGGTTTGTTGTTATGTGCCAGGTGAAGTTTCACATATTGAAAATATCATGGCGCGTGAATATAAAGAACGTTCAACTAGAAAATTAACATCTTCTGAAAGAACTACAGAGAAAACTACAGAAAGAGAAGTTGAAAACTTAACAGACACTACCTCAACAGAACGTAATGAATTGCAAAATGAAACATCATCAATTGTAAATAGCGATAATGCAACTAGTTTTGGAGCTAATGCAAGTGTTTCAGGAGGGTTTGGTAAGACAACGTTTAATGCTGGAACAAATTACAATAATGCTTCATCAAATTCAACATCAAATTCAAACTCACAGGCGCAAACCTATGCACAAGAAGTAACAGAAAGAGCCTTAGAGCGTGTAGTACAAAAAATTAGTACCAAACGTACCTCTCGTATTTTAAGAGAATTTGAAGAAAATAACACGCATGGTTTTGATAATCGTAAAGGAGATAAGCATGTAACTGGAGTGTATCGTTGGGTAGATAAGATTTACAAAAATAAATTGATCAATTATGGTAAGCGTTTAATGTATGAGTTTGCTTTACCAGAACCAGCAAAGTTTTATATTGAATCTTATTTAAAAGTAGATAAACCTGATACACCTAAAGGATTAATTTTTCCAAAGAAACCATTACATCCAAGTGAAATAAAATCTTTTGGAGTTAAAAACGCAAGTGAATTAAATGCAAGTAATTATTTGTTATTAGCATCTGAATATAACTCTGAGATTTTAACAAAACCAAAAGAGATGATTTATGTGAGTGAATCGTATAAATTAGATGCTACAAAAACGGTTGGTGCGTATGAATCATCATCAATTAATGATAATATCAAAATTCCAGAAGGCTATACTTCAAAAGAAGTTACGGTAAGTTACTCTGGGGTTGAAGATGATAGAGCAGCAAGTGCTAAAGGGTTCTTTATCAATGTTGGTAATATTACTATTTCAGATAGAGAAAACCAGCCGAAGCTGCATAAAAAGGTAGTTAGAACGATGTTAAACTTTACTGGAGATGTAGCTGTTTCTGCAACGCAGGTAGATTTTTTCACAGGAAGTATTAATGTTGCTATTGAATGTAAATTATCTGATGAAGGATTAAAGCAATGGCAAAATGAAGCGTATAAAGCTATTATGGATGCCTATAATGAGCGCATGCAAGAATACAATGAGTTTATTATAAATCAAAACATTGGAGAAGAGCCAACTGAAAAGAAAAAAGAATTAAGCTCACAAATTAATAGAGGTATTGAAAAACGTGAATTAAAGCGTATTGCTATTGACTTGATAACAAAACCATTTGAGGTTGTTGCTTCTCGCGATAATTATAAAAAAGATGGAGAGAAGAAAGATTACAGGTATGTAGCAAGAACACCAGAATTTCAAAAGCATACAGAAGTAGTAAAGTTCTTTGAACAAGCTTTCGATTGGGAAATTATGGCGTATACATTTTACCCATATTTCTACGGAGAAGATACGAGTTGGGATGCAAACTTTGAGTATAATGAAGGAAGTGATCCTATTTTCCAAGCCTTTTTACAAAGTGGAATGGCAAGATCTGTAGTGCCAGTACGTCCGGGGTTTGAAGAAGCCGTAAACTGGTATATGAAAACTGGAGAAATCTGGAACGGTCAAGGAATGGTAACTGATATGGATGACGATTTATATGTATCTATTGCAGAAGAAATGCAAACTATTGAAGGAGAAGTTGAAGGAACTTGGGAAACAAGAGTTCCTACTACTTTAACTGTATTGCAAGCAGACTCTGTAGTGTTAAAAGAAGGTGGTTTGCCATGTAACCCTGATTGTGAAGGACAAGGTTTATTTGATGTGAGTACCTACAAAATTGGTGATGGACCAGATGGTGTAGATTATGATATTGTTGGAGACACCAATAATGTAGCGTAAACCTTTGTAGAAAAATGTTTGTTTGAAAACATTTTTCTACACACAATACAGCAACCCTTACCCAAAGTTTTGAAATGTCGTGCAAACTTAGCAAAGTAATCTCTTATCAGAAATACTTAACGTAAAGAGGACTTCCCTCTGCATTTATAACATTACAAATACATCCTCTTCTCTTTGAAATTAAAGAGAAGAGTAGGGTAAGGTTTGTTTTTAATAAACCTTAAAAACAAAAAAAATGCATGCACATATATATGGAAAAAAACACTTTAAACACAAAACCAATTTTAAAGACTTGGTCGTGTTTTCAGATGTAACACAAAATAAAATTGCAACAGAACTGCCCAGTGAAACCCTGTATTTTGAAATAGAAAAAGGATATGACGATGCTGATAAATGGTTTATTCATTTGAATAGCACATTGTCTGGAGAGTATGGAGATTTTTATACTCAAGAAAACCCAACTCCAGTTGGAGAAATAAAGAAATTACAATACGATACCGATAATGATATCAGTGCTTTAAATGGTTTTTTAATAGATGGTGCATTACCCTATTATAAAATTAACGAACGATTTTATGTAAAAATAGAAAACGCAGCACTTTTAGATGAAGTGTTTGTGGGTAAACAATCCAAAAGTAACCAAAAAAGTATTGAATACGATGCTTTTACTACGGTGTTTATTTCAGAAGATGGAGCACAACTATTACAAGCCTATGAGGCGATACAGCAAGTAAATGCACATGAAGTAGTCATTTTTATCGAACGTAATTCGGGCACCAATGCGTTTGGAACAGTATTTAGAATTAAAAAAGGAGCAAATGTAAAAGCACTTATAGAAACAAACAGAACTCGAATTGCTGAAATAGCAAGAGCGTATGGAGTTGATGTTCTTGCAAATGAGTTAAGTACCATGATTGCCGAGGAGCTCAAGAAGCAAAAAGAAAGTAAGTTTTACTTTATGTTGCCTTCAGGAGGAGGTAGGATTATTCGTTGGACGGCAAATGCTACCTTAGGAACTGTTTCAGAAATATTCAAAGAAGTGAGTAGTGGAATAGAAGGTTTTAAGCTAGGAGATGATTATTGGAAAACAGAAGTTGATGGAAAAGAAAACCCTAAGTACAACCCTTTGTTACCGAAACTGAATTTCAATAAAAGTTTTTCGTCAGAAGAACTGGCAAACAAAATATACAAAGAACGTATAGTACCATTAGAAATACCCATTGTAAGTTTTGCAAAAGAACTCAATGAACATTGGTTGTTTAAAAAAATAGTTCCTTTTAAAAGCGAACGAATTTTAAAGTTGTTTCAAAACATACCTAGTATTCTTAAAGAGTTTTTTGACGGAGTAAAAAACAACCTTCAAAACTCCTATAATTTTGTTAATGGATTGCTGGTAGGACTGCTTAACAGTATTATTGATTTTTTCAAGTCTATCTTCGATATTTTAGCTATTTTGGTAGATGTTTTGAATGGAATTATCCAGTCAACAAAGTTCTTTGAAAAGCCAGGGTATTACTTTAGTATGTTGGTAGAAGGTTTTGAAAACCTGATAGATTTGGTACTTAATACGTTTACACTAAAAAACTTAAAAGCCTGGGTACAATTTCTAATATACTTACCAATAGCAACAGCACAAGTGTTAGTAGGTTTGTATACAAAAGCTTCCAATACAAGTGTTACTATCGATCCTGGAGCACTGGGTTATTATACCGGATTTTTGGTAGGATTTATTGCTTCAGAAGTAGTACAGTTTATTGCTACTGGAGGAACCGCCAATATTGCAAAAGCAACCAGAGCAGTATTAAAGTCTTATAAAGAATTAGCGAAGGTAGTTGTTGAAAAAACAGTACAAACAACAGAGCTAACGGTAGAGATAGTGTTAGCAATGTATAGGAAGTTAGATGAGTTTGTTAAAAATATTCCTAAACATTTAGATGATTTAAAAACTTGGGTAAAGGAGTTTGTTGCTGGTCTGCAAGCTAAGGCTTTGGTTATAGATAGTGTAACCTATACTTTAGTAGACCCGCTTTCGATATTCGCTAATAGTCTTTTTAAGCTGTTCAAAGCAAATGCATGGAAAAAACTGAATAATATTGGGGTTTCTATGTTGAAAAATGAAGAGGGGCTGTATACTTTTTATTATAATGATAAAAAACTAGAAGAAGGGTTAACTCAAGATCAAGCTGAAGAATTCTTAAGGGAGTTATTTGTAAAGTCTAAGGATAAATCAGATGAAACTGTTAAAAGATATTTGGATGAAATTTTAAATATTGTGGGGGGAGCGGTTGATATTTTTTCAAAAGGTAAAATTATTGCAAAATTTACTAAAGGGAAAGAGTTAAAGCTTTTAGGAAGGAAGTTTAGAAGAATTTATGGAAGTTCTACTATAGAGCTTAAGCCTAATGCTACTGTAGCTATAACAGGTTTGTTAAAAGATGTTATGAGGATTAAGGAGCTTGGGGAGAAGGTGCCAGGTTTATGGAAGCAAGGGATAAATATTGGAGGAACGGATTTACTGTCATCCCCAATTTGGTTTAAGATTAAAGAAACTTATAAAGGAATTGAAAAATCTGATCCTAAATTGTATTGGAAAAATGTAACGGATGATTTTTGGGATCAGGTAAATAAACCGTGGTTAGATGAGGTAATAAGTAGAGGAGATGATGTTCGTTTTGTGACAAACCCTAACTTAGAAACTGCTAAATATGTTTACTTGAAAGAGTTAGATAAATATGCTGTTGGAGTTGATGGAAAAAAGGTTAAGACGATTTTTGGAAGAGAAGTAGATTATTTAAAAGAAAATGGCTATCAAATAATAGGTGAAATAGCATCAAAAAAATAAAATTAAAGATTATAGTATTATGAATAGTGAAGAAAAATATATTCCAAAGAGTTATCTCACAGTAGAAATGATTAAGGAAGTTATGGAAGAGTTTGATTGGCCTTCTCAGTACGAGGTATTTGAGGATGATGAAATGGTGAATACTTTTATCGTTAAATTTTTAGCATGTGAAATTGAGTTATATGATGTTCCAGAAGATGGAATTAATCTGACTTTTTTAACTTATGATTTTGGTAAAAAATTAGATGCTGAATATTCAGAGGTGGTGTATTTAGAGTGTATAGATAATTATAATCCAGAAAAAGATATAGATGTTGAGTATAATAGTTATACGGATAGGGTGGATGATACAAGAAGAATGGTTAGAAACAAAATGAAAAACTTACAGTATTATCATTTAGGATTTATTAAAGGAGATAATCATGACTGGGTTAATAAATTCTTAGATAGAAAAAATAGTTTGTAAAGAGTTGTTGTTTTTATTGATTCTGGAATTATGGAGAATGAAGAGTTTGGTTTGTTAACAGATGATAGACCTACGAATAAACCTTGGGAGCAATAATTAGAAATTAATATGTAAAAACCCACCTAAATTTAGGTGGGTTTTTTATTGGAAGATGTTGGGTGTTGTTTATTAATTTAAAACGTATTCTTAATTAAAAACAACGAATTCTTATTTTAACAAAACAATATAAAAGTGTTAACAAAGTTTTAAAACATATGTTAATATGTTTATATTAGTCTAATGAAAAAAATAGTTATGAAAAATCCAAAAATTAGTTATGAGAGGTTATTTAAAATAACCTGTAAAAAAAGTGTTGTTTGTTTGGCAGGATCTATGTCTGTTATAAATGGAAAAGTATCTGAAAAGAACTTTGAAAACGAAGTTTACAAGGTTACTTTTTCTGCAATTGTAAAAGATATAAAAATAATGAAAAGTATTATGTTTACTGCTAATGAATGTATTTGTGAAATAGAAATTAAGAAGCTCAAAGAACAACTAGGAATTGTTTTAGAAGGAGATGGAATGCGTTTTAAAATAGTTTCTTTTAAGCATAATTTTACACTTCAGTTTGATCAATTGAATAGTGCTTTTGTAAATACCAGTTCTGTAAAAAATGGAGTAATTTTCTTTGATAAGGATAAATTAGAATAATTCTAAACTAAAACATTATACAAAATAAATTGTAATTTGTTTTGTTTAGTATGTAATATGTTGTATATTTGTATTGCTTTTCTAATAGTTTAATTATTTATTAACCCATTATGTTACGCAGAAACTAAAAAAGTTGAGATTAACCCCGAATCTGGTCAAGAAAAATGAAAAAGAATCTAAAACTTCAAAGTTTATATCTGCTAACGCTTAAAAGAATCAAACATTTGTATGAATAGTTTATTATCAACAGCGTTATCGCAATACGGAGTTAAAGAGGTAAATGGCTCCAAAGATCATCCACAAATTCTAAATTATTTTAAATCTTTAGGATTTGAAGAGTCTAAATTTAAAGACGAAACTGCTTGGTGTAGTGCCTTTGCAAATTGGGTAGCAAAACAAGCAGGTTATGAATACTCTAATAAATTAACAGCGCGTAGCTGGCTAGCAGTTGGAGCTTCTACAAGCAACCCACAACCAGGAGATGTTGTAGTGCTATGGAGAGAAAGCCCTAATAGTTGGAAAGGGCACGTTGGTTTTTTAATAAAAGAAACCAAACGCTATGTGTATTTGTTAGGAGGTAATCAAGGAAATAGTGTAAGTATAAAGGCATACCCTAAAAATAGGGTACTAGATGTAAGAAAGTTGAAAAAGAATGGATAAGTTATCACATATCATTTTTTGGCTATTAGCTTTACTATCGCCTTTAAATGGAGTGTTAACAACCATGATGTTATTAATAGTAGTTGATTTTATTACTGGGTCATATGCAGCCATAAAAAATAATGTTCCTATTCGAAGTATTCGTTTGGGACATACAGTATCTAAATTTTTTATATATAACCTTGTAATAATTTCAGCATATTTTTTAGAAAAACACATTGTAAATGAAGTTCCTTTTTTAAAAATAATAGCAGGATTCATTGCTGTGACTGAGATTAAATCAATTTTAGAGAACTACAATAAAATTTATGGAGTAAACCCCTTTAGAGCATTGCATAATTTGTTAAAACAAACAGGTTTGCAAAGTACCTTAGAGCAAGGTGCCGAAAAACAAAAGAACGAAGAAAAAGAAAAAGTTTAGTCGCTAACATAGTTTTTAGCGCCTCTTTTTTATCAAAAACAATTTAAAAACGATAAAAAAGAAGAAAAATGAAAAAAAGCAAAGAAGAATTAAAACAATTTTTTGAAACAGGTGACAAACCTACACAACAACAATATGCCGATTTAATCGATAGCTATATCGATGCCAAACAACCACAAGGAGAAGCTAATAGAAGATTTGTAATTGATGAAACAGGAGAAGTAAGTGTTGCTTTAGATACGCAAGGAGGAGATACTATTGTAAAAGTATTTGATCTTGCTGCCTTAAATGCAATTGATAGTGTTTCTTATGAGTTAGCACATAATTTTAATATTAAAACTCATGTCAGAGTTGATGTATTAACTGGAGATGGATATCTAGATGCTCCTTTATCTACAAGTTTGCGTCAAAAAGTTGTATTAGACAATGCTGGAGTGATAACTTATGGAGCAAACTTATTAGAGTTTTCTGGTTGGGAAATACCTGCAAATGAGTTGTCAAGTCATAAATTGTTAATAGAATATATATCAAATTAATTAAAACAAAGTTTAGTCGCTAGCATTGTTTTTAGCGCCTCTTTTTTATCAAAAACAATTTAAAAACGATAAAAAAGAAGAAAAATGAAAAAAAGCAAAGAAGAATTAAAACAATTTTTTGAAACAGGAGACAAGCCTTCACAAGAGCAATATGCTGATTTAATCGATAGCTATATCGATGCTAAACAACCACAAGGAGAAGCTAATAGAAGATTTGTAATTGATGAAACAGGGGAAGTAAGTGTTACTTCTGAACAAAAAAGTCCTAGCTATCAGGCAGGAACAAATATCAGCATTGATAATGCAGATCCTAACAATCCAGTTATTAATGCTACGGTAGGAGAAACTGTAGACACGAGTAATTTGGTTCCTTTTACAGGAGGAGTTAAACAATTAGATTTAGCTAATGATATTAAGTTAGGTTCATTGTTAACGAAGGTAGGCAAAGCCAGACATAATGTTTATTTAAAGGATAAAGCAACAGGAAATAATATTGTAAAACATCAAAATGAGTATTGGGATGGTTCTAAATGGCTACCAACATCTGGAATGATGATTGGTTTCAATACAGGAATAAATAACACAGGAGTAAATGCTAGTGGTTATGGAACGAACTCTTTAAAAGACAACACAGGAATAAATTCTAGCGGGTTTGGTAATGGAGCATTACAAAATAACGTTGGAGCAAATTCCAGTGGTTTTGGTGTATCAGCTCTTTTTAATAACACAGGAGTAAATGCCAGTGGTTTCGGATTGAATGCACTGAGTAGTAATACAGGTCATTATGTCAATGCTGTAGGAATAAATACGATGTTACTTAATACGGGTGATAATTCGAATGCTTTTGGATCGGGAGCACTAAGTAATAACTTAGGAGATAGATCTAATGGTTTTGGAAATTACGCGTTACAATTTAATACTCAATATGATTGTAATGGATTTGGATATCATGCTTTGAATAAAAACTCTGGAATCAATTCAAATGGTATCGGAACTAACGCATTAAGATATAATTCAGGAAACGATTCTAATGGGATAGGTAACTCTGCTTTAATTAATAATCTTGGGGCAAGATCTATTGGAATAGGTAGTTATGCTTTAAGGTATAATGAAGGAGGTGATAATATTGCTATAGGTTATAGCTCGTTTGGGAGTTTTTACCCTGATATTTCAAAAGCCAAAACAATTCTGTCTTCTGAAGTTGATATTAATAATAATAGGGTTACCATGCTTAATCATGGGTTTGGAAATAATGGTAGTTTAGTGAACCTAAGATATAGTACAACAGGAACTGCTATTGGAGGACTAAATATCAATGGTATTTTCGTCTTTAAAATTATTGATTCTAACACATTAGAAGCTTCGAGTAATCTAATAAATGAAGGATCGGGACAACATACCTTTACACCTCAATACACTTTTGTAAATACAACAACAATTGGTAATAATTCTCAACCTACAAAATCTAATCAAATAGTTTTAGGGAATACAAGTCTTAACGAAGTAACAACTTCTGGAGATTATGTAAGTACAGGTATTGGTGGTAAAGGTTTGATATTAACCACGCCAGATGGTACAAAACAATATCGCATTAGCGTTGATAACTCAGGTAGTATAATAACAACTTTAATTTAAATTGATAATGAATAAAGAACAAAAAGAAGCGATGACATTTTTAATTAGATGTACAGAATTTGCGCAAGGAAAGGGAATCTTAAGTTTATTAGAGGCTAATAAAGCATTTAATTCAATAAATGTATTAATACCACTGTTAGAGGAAAAAGAACAATAAGAAATTTTAAAAGTTTAGTCGCTAGCATTCGTTTTTGGCGCCTCTTTTTTATTAAAAACAATAAAAAAGAAGAAAATGAAAAAAAGTAAAGAAGAATTAAAACAATATTTTGAAACGGGAGACAAACCTACACAAGAACAATATGCCGATTTAATCGATAGCTATATCGATGTAAAACAACCTGCAGGAGAAGCTAATAGAAGATTTGTAATTGATGAAACCGGAGAAGTAAGTGTTGCTTCGGAACAAAAAACTCCGGAATATACTTTGTCAGATATTGATAATAATAAGTTATCTCTATTAAAAGATGGGGTTAAAGTGAAAGAAATAGACTTAACAACTTATTTAGATGATACGAATTTAGCAAGATTAGTTTCTGGGTCTATAGATGCAAATGGGATTGCAACTTTTATACGTGATGATAGTACCACATTTATAGTTGATTTAAGTAATTTAAAAGAAGATACAACACATTTTGCTAAATTAAATGCAGAGAATAATTTTACTGAACAACAAGTAATACAGTTATCAGGAACAACTAGTGTGGTTGATACGCTAAACTTAAATACTTTTGGTAATAGTGGATTGGGAAGAGGAACTGGAATTTTGTTTAACATTCCGGGAGCAGCTTCTACAGTAAAAGGAGGAAGAATTGCTGTTTTAGGTGATGGTGGAGGAGCAATGACGTTCAATACTGCGCCTAATTATTTAGATTCAGAACCTGTTGAAAGATTGCGAATTAAATCAGACGGTAGTTTTGATTTTAAATCTGGAAAAGTAAATTTTGGAGGAGATTTAAAATTAGAAAATAAGTTATTAGTTGGAGCTTCTACACCAATTGCGGGCGCTCTTGTTACAATGGTAAAAGAAGAAGCAGAAGGAGCCAATAATGTAGGAGCATTTTTCGATCTTAATAATACTTTTGCTGGATCTAATACTAATTTTACTTATGCAAGTGTATCAAGAGCAGATTATAAAGGAACAGGTACTTCCGGAAACATTTATGGAGCTCAATTAATAGGAAGAAATTCAGGAACAGGTACTTCTGGGTTACTGGTGGGATCATACGCTGTAGGAAGTTTTAAGGGTTCAGGAAATACTTCAAATGTATATGGAGCTTTAGGGTATGCAGAAATTGAAGGTTCTGGAACTCCAAATATTGAAACGGTACTTGGAACTTGGTCAAAAGGAGAATTGTCAAATGCAGGAGCAACCATACAAGATGTATTTGCGTCACACTCAGACGTTCGCTTAATAGGAGGAACAGTTACTGGAGATGTTACTTTAAATTATTTAGACTTAAAGTATGATAGCGCAAATGCAGCAGATGTATCGGTTAACAATCTATACTACATCAAGGCAAACAACGATAACTTACCTAGTGTTTCAGGTGAAGCTTATTTTATAAAGTCTGATGTTGCTTTACCAAGTAAATTAAGTGGAGAGTTGGAAACTACATCTTACAAAGTAAGTACTTTAAATACTGCTCCTGCTTCAGCTTCAGACACTGGAAAAACAGGAGAAATTAGATATACTACAGATTACATTTATGTATGTGTTGCAACTGATACATGGAAAAGAGTGCCATTATCAACTTGGTAGTAATATAATAAATACAAAAGTTTAGTCGCTAGCATTCGTTTTTAGCGCCTCTTTTTTATCAAAAACAATTTATAAACAGATAAAAAAGAAGAAAAATGAAACAAAACAAAGAAACTTTAAAGAAATTTTTTGAAACAGGTGATAAACCTACGCAACAACAGTATGCCGATTTAATCGATAGTTACATCGATGCAAAACAACCCGATGGAGAAGCTAATAGAAGATTTGTAATTGATGAAGTAGGAGAAGTAAGTATTGCTTCTGAACAGAAAAATCCGGAATATACTTTATCAGATATTGTGAATAATAAATTATCATTGTTAAAAGATGGAGTTCTTGTTAAAGAAATTGATTTAACAAACTATATAGATGACACCAATTTAGCGCGTTTAGTTTCAGGAACAGTAGATGTAAATGGTATGGCAACTTTTACAAGAGATGATAATACAACTTTTACAGTGGATTTAAGTGGTTGGAAAAATGATCAATCACTACAAGAAATAACAGATAATGGAGCTACCACCACAAATGATATTACTTTAATATCAAATAAAGGAGGGTACATTGCTGAGCAAGTTAATCTACCAAATAATAAATCTATTCAAAATTTTGGGTCTATTTATTTTCAAAATGAATTTGGTATGGCAACAGCTTATGGAATTGATGATTGTCATTACATTGAAACAAATCCAGTACGCAAACAGATAAGAGTGACCCCAGAAGATAAATTTAAGTCATCTTCAGAGCCGGGAACAACAAAATTAGAATATCCTTACAAAGGGAATGGGACCTTTATGTTGGTGACAAAAGATGAAATTCCGGAATATCAAGAAGGAGTTAATATCACTATTGATAAAACCAATCCTTTACAACCCGTTATTAGTGCTTCTGGAGGAGCTTCAACAGGACTAGAACAAGTTACAGAAGAAGGAAAAAAAGGATGGAGATTAATAGGTAAAGACCCTGCTAAATATGGTAATATAGGTTCTAATGCTTTAGATTTATCCACATCAACAATACCTACTACGAACTTTGGAGCTAGAGGTGATAATTCCTTAGCAGCAGGTTTTAATACAATTGCTTCAGGTGCTAACTCTTTTTCAGTAGGAGAAAATTCGAACGCTGGAGGAAAAGGAGCAGTAGCATTAAATAGAAATACTAACGCTGGAGGAATAGGAGCATTAGCTGTTAATTTTAATACTAATGCATCAGGACTAGGAGCTTTTGCATCAGGAGATAGGTCTATAGCATCAGGTAGTTATTCAAATTCATCGGGAGTTAGAGCTATAGCTAGGTCTCTTGGTGAAATTGCAACAGGAATATATAATACTGATTATACCCCTGGTTCAGCTACAACATTGGTTACAACAGATAGAGTATTTGTTGTAGGTAATGGTGCTGATACATCTAATAGAAGTGATGCTCTTATTATTTTAAAAGATGGAACAATTACTGCTCCAAGCTTAACCAATACATTAATAAATACAGCAGGTAATAAATCGCTAATAACTAAAGAATATGCCGATGCAAATTATGCTAGCGGAGGAACTACAGATTTATCTTATGACGCTTCTACTAGAACATTAGCTTCTAGTACAGGTATAGATGCAGTATTACCAGTTGCAGATGCTTCTAATGCAGGATTGATGAAAGCAAATTTTTATGAAGAGGGAACTTTTACTCCCACTATTTCGGGAGTTTCGGGAAGTACTATAGTAAATTACACCTCAAGTGGTTTAAATACCGGAAGATTTGTAAGAGTTGGTAATAAAGTAACAGTAATTTATAGTATAAACTCTCTTAGTGGAGGAGGGGCTAGTTCAGGGTCTTTATTAATAAATGTTCCCAATTCTGTCCCTTTAACAATCGGATTAGACACTCATATTAGTAATATTGATCATTTTAATACAGGAACAGGAGGTACTGCAGTAAATATAGATGGTTTAAAAACAACTAGAGTAGATGGTTTTAGGTTTAGTTTTATTGAACAAGGAGATAGTTCGGTTTTAGATAACATAACTTTTGTAGACACAGGGAACCCTAATACATCAGGGGCAATACATTTAACAATTACTTATTTAACAAACGTATACACTCCTTAAATCAAACTAAAGTTTATAGCCACTAACAATAGTTTTTAGTGGTTCTTTTCTAGTAAAAATTTTAGTGTTTTTTGTTGTTCTAAGGAAGTTTTAATTGCCAGGTTGAGTGCAGTCGAAATCTATCTTTTTTGAGAATAACAAACACCTTTTAACCTAAAACATCAATGCTATGAATTTTTTTAAAACGAAAACCGATAGGTTACTATTGGGGGCAATTATATTATTGTTACTCATTAATTTATTTACAAAGCAAAAAGAAAAAAGAGTACCGCAAGAACCTAAAATAACTATTGTAAGAGATACCGTTTGGCAAACCAAAATAGATACGTTTAAAGTTCAAACAGTAAAATATAAAAAGGTATATGTACATAAGAATGATGTCACCAAAATTATAAAAGATACCATTTTTATAAAAGATACCACCAATTATATAGCTGCTAAAATATACAGAGATACCCTAAATAATACTGATGTAGAAATTTATAGTTATGATTTGGTAAAAGGAAAATTGTTAGACAGTCAACTTTCATATAAACTTAAAGTACCTCGAGAAATTACCATTACAAAAACAATAGAGCATCCGAAAACTTATAGAAGCGGATTATACCTCTTTTCGGAAGTTGGAGGAAATGCGCAAACTTTTGACAATCTAAGTTTTGGTTTACAATACAACAGAAAAGGAAAATGGTTTGCAAGCTACAGAGTCAATTTAAATCAGATACAACAACCAACACATAATGTTGGAGTTGGAGTTCGATTGTTTGACTAAAAAAGAGAAAAAGAATGAATAAAGTAATAACCACAAAAGATCTTGTCAACTACTTAAAAATCCCAGATTTTATACAAAAAGTAAACCAAGAGATCGTAGTCGTAAAAATAACAAAAGAAAAAGAAAAGTTTCAAGAATAAGTATATGATATTAAAAGTATAGATGTCAAAGCAGTTTGGAATGCAAAAGAGGGTAGATTTGTACAAGGTAATAAAGGATTACAAGAATTAAATTTAATAGAATAATGGAAATAAAATATTTAGAGAAATTAGTTGAAAATTCTACTATTGGAAAATCAACGATTAGAGGGGTTTCAGAAAAAGAAATAGATAAAATAGAGGAAAAGTATGGTATAAAATTTCCTCAAGCTTATAGAGAGTTTTTGTTTTTAGCAGGAGATTATTGTGGTGCTTTACCATTATATGATACAGCAGATTTAAAAACAATAGGATCGGACTGGCACCAAGAAATCATGAAAGAAACAATGGAGGAGTTTGGAACAGAAATAGAAAAACCTTTTTGGTTATATGCTGAAAGTAATGGGTGTGAGCAGTTTGTTTTTTTCTATTTAGATGAAGGAGATGATCCATATATTTATGTTGTAGATTATGACCATAATAGCAATTATGAAAAACAAAAAATAGTTAAATCTGAATATACTTTTAGTAAAGGGATAGAAGGAGCTATAAAACAAGCTTATGATATTGTTGAAAAAGGTCTTTGGTAAAATTTTTTCAGCAATGAAAAAGCCACCCGTAAACAGGTGGCTTTTCTTGTTTTGTAAAGTTTAATGTTTTTATTAATTTCAAATACGAAACACAGCAATTAGTTAAACATGATAATGCAGTAACTTTAAAGAAAAATGTTAGCTATCTCGATTTTTCCGACCAATAAAAAAACTATGTAAAGGCCATGGCGGTACAAGATATTATTTCCTATACCTATAAAGATATTTTTAGTTTGCAAACAGTACAGTTTGAAAAAGCTTGTGTGGTAAATGAACCGGAACAAATGCAACAACTAAAAATTATATGGATAAAAGAAGGAAAAGGTACTTATAACATCGACTTTAAAACCTACTCTTTTTCAAATGGAGTGTTGTTTTTTTTATCACCAGGACAAGTGTTTTCTGTAGAATCTGAAAAGATAAAAGAAGCCTATCAACTAAGTTTTCATAAAGATTTCTATTGTATTCAAAATCATGATGCTGAAATTTCTTGTAATGGAGTGTTGTTTAACAATGTATATGAAACACCCCTAATAAAACCCGAAGAAGCAGATGTTGTTAAGTTAGATATGATTATTGATAATATGATTGAAGAATTTCAACAAAAAGAAGCTGCTCAATATGACATGTTACAAGCCTATTTAAAACAATTTATTATTTCAGCAGTTCGAATTAGAAAAGAGCATGATGTTGTAAAAGATGATACAGAAACCAAATTATTCAAAGATTTTAGCATACTCGTAGAGCAAAACTTTAAAAAACTACACAGCGTAACAGATTATGCAAATAGATTAGGTATTTCGCCAAAATCACTTACCAAACATTTTCAAAAGATAGGTGTACAAACACCAAGCGACTTTATTAAAAACAGAATTATTACTGAAGCCAAAAGACAGCTGTTATATTCTTCAGAAGCTGTAAAACATATCGCTTTCGACTTAGGGTTTAATGACCCAGCATATTTTTCAAGATTCTTTACTAAAACTACAGGAAAGTCTCCAAAACAATTTCAAAAAGAAAAAACCACGCTGTAATACACACGTGGATTTTTTGGGGATTAATGAAATAAGGGGAATAAAAAATGTTTCGCAAAAGTAAATTGCATTTTAATTTTTAATGTTAAGAAAAGATTAAGAAATAAAAAAACTCGCAACTTTGGGGGCTACGAGTCGTAAGGGGTTTACATTAGGGGAATGTATAGAGGGGATCTATTATTCATATTTACACTACAAAGATATAAGGTTTTTACAATCAACCAATTAACATAGGTTAATAAATGTGTTTTTAGAAAAAAAACAGGATAAACACTGTAAGATAAAGCACAAAAAAAACTCGTAATACTTGGGGTACACGAGTTTAAGGGGTTTACTATTATAGGGGAAATATATAGAGGGGAATCTATATATAGATGCAACAAATATACATGAGATTTACAATTAAGCAATTAACATATGTTAATAAATGAAAAATATGTAAAATAAATGTTGTCCAAGTATAAGGAACTTTTGTCCATTTTTTGAGGTGTATTCTCGTCGCATCTTTGTATCAGAAATTTTAACCAAGGATTATTTGGTTAACAAAAAAAGAAGAAAGATGAAAGAACAAATAAACATTCAATGCCCTAACTGTTGGGGATACCAAGAATACGATGAGCAATTCTCAGATAGAGAATTATGTAACTGTAAATAATAATAACCTAAAAAAATCTATAAAAATGAGTACAAGAATTCAAACATTAAATCCAGAAACAACTACAGGAGCGTCAAAAGAATTATTTGATGCAGTACAAGGTAAATTAGGATTCATTCCTAACTTAATTAAGGTAATGGGAAATTCTCCAGCTTTATTAAAAACATATTTGACTTTAGGAGAGTTAAATGGAGAAGGAAACTTTTCTAATAAGTTTAGAGAGCAATTGGCCTTGGCTATTGCAGAAGAAAATACATGTAACTACTGTTTATCTGCCCATACAGCCATAGGAAAAATGAATGGTTTAACTGAAGCAGAAACTGTTGAAAATAGAAAAGGATTGTCTTCAGATGCAAAAGTACAAGCAGCACTAAACTTTGCACAACTTGTTACTAAGAATAGAGGAAATGTTACTTCTGATCAAATTGCTGAGGTAAAAGCGGCAGGATATAATGATGAAGATATTTTAGAAATCTTATTAAATGTTGTAGTAAACACATTAACAAATTACGTAAATCACATAGCAGAAACTGAAGTTGATTTTCCAAAAGTAGAAGCAGGAAAGTTTTCAGTGGAAGCATAACCTAAATTATAAACTTAAAATAATATACAAATGAGAAAAATAATAGCAATTTTAGTAGTAGTGATGGGATTCGCATTCCAAGCACAAGCACAAGAAGTAAAAACAGTTTCTTTAGAGCAAACTAAAGGAGAGTTTACCCAAAAATCAATCACTTTAGAAGAAGGAACATACATTTTTGAGATTTCAAACTCTAATGTTGGTCATGATGTAGGATTTGTGTTAGCTCCGAAAGGAAAAACCGACCAAAAGCACCATATCAAGAATGCATATGTTACTTCATTAGTTAAAAATAACTCTAAATCAACATCAAAGAAAGTAGCATTAACAAAAGGCGAGTATGTATATTTCTGTCCGTTAAATCCGACTCCTCAATATACATTACGAGTAGAATAGGTAGATTTTAAAGTTTAATGCTAAGACTCCCACTTTTGGTGGGAGTTTTTTTTGATACATAAAAAAGCCAGATCAATGTAAATTAATCTGGCTTTTTAGAAACGGTACGTTTTTTATTTATTCATAATGTCTTCAATTTCTTCTGCTTCTATAGGAATATTGCGCATTAAATTAAATGGTTCACCAGTTTCTTGGATGACAACATCATCTTCTAAACGGATTCCAAACCCTTCGTCAGGAATATAAATTCCAGGTTCTACAGTAAACACCATATTCGCTTGCATTGGTTCGTGCAATAGTCCATAGTCATGCGTATCTAACCCTAAATGATGAGAAGTACCATGCATAAAATACTTTTTATAGGCTGGCCAGTTCGGATCTTCATTAGCAACATCAGCTTTGTCTATTAAGCCTAACCCTAACAATTCAGAAGTCATAATTTTTCCTACTTCTACATGATAGTCTGCCCAAATAGTTCCAGGTACAAGCATTTTAGTAGCTTCATTTTTTACTCTGTTAACTGCATTGTAAACCTCTTTTTGTCGGTCTGTAAAACGTCCAGAAACAGGAATCATACGAGACATATCTGATGAGTAATTTGCATATTCTGCTCCTACATCTAATAAAATTAAATCACCAGCTTTACACTGTTGGTTGTTTTCGATGTAGTGCAAAACATTGGCATTATTTCCACTGGCAATAATTGGTGTGTATGCAAATCCTTTAGAACGATTTCTTAAAAATTCATGAGCAAACTCTGCTTCGATTTCATATTCCCAAACACCTGGTTGTACAAACTCTAGAGCTCTGCGATATCCTTTTTCTGTAATGTTACACGCTTGTTGCATTAACTCAAGCTCAATAGCGTCTTTTACAGAACGTAAACGTTGTAAAATAGGATTACTTTTAGCTACTGAATGAGCTGGATATTTATTTAATAACCATTTTGTAAAACGAGCTTCGCGCGTTTCTGTTTCTACAGAAGCACGATAATGTTCGTTGGTATTAATGTAAACCGTATCTGCCAAGGCCATCATTTCTGCAAGTACCTTTTCTAAATCTTGTAACCAAAAAACGGTTTTAATTCCGCTCGTTTCAAAAGCTTTTTCTTTAGTAAGCTTTTCTCCTTCCCAAACAGCAATATGCTCGTTAGTTTCTCTTAAAAAAAGAACCTCTCTAAGGTTTTCTTTTGGACAATCAGGAAAAACAACTAATATGCTTTCTTCCTGATCTACACCACTTAAATAAAAAATATCTCTATGTTGTTGAAAAGGTAAGGTAGAATCTGCACTAACTGGATAAATATCGTTTGAATTAAAAACAGCTAAACTATTTGGCTTCATTTGCGCCATAAAGTTTTTACGATTTTTAATAAATAACTGGCTGTTTATAGGATGGTATTTCATAATTGTTTCAATTTATTGTAAAGTTGTTTTCAAAAATACAGAAACAATTTATGTAAAATTAAGCCATTTGGCACTATTTGATAAGTTTTCGAATTCTACTCATATGTCTTGTGGAAATTCCTAAAAAAGAAGCCAAATAATGTAACGGAACTGTTTGTAATAATTCAGGTTCTGTTGTAAGTAATTTTTGATAACGCTCTTCTGGAGACAATGTAAGTAAGTCAATTCTATAATCATCAATTAGAAAAATCTGATTTTCAATCAAATTGAAATAAAATTGATGGAAAGCTTTGTTGCTTTTTAAAAGCTCTTTAAAATCTGTTACGGAAATAACCCAGAGTGTACATTCGCTTAAAGCTTTGATGTTTTTGCGAGAAGGCTTTTTGTGTAAGAAGCTTTGCAGGGCTGAGGTACAGGTGTTTTTTAAACCGAGATAGGTGGTTTTCTCTTCACCAGAAATTTCTATGGAATGTTGAAGGATACCACTTTCTATAAAGCAAAAGTATTTACATACATTACCTTCTTTTACGAAATATTCATTTTTACCAAGAGTTATTGATTTAAAGCAAGAAACGATTTCAGGAATGAACTCGTTTAAAGAATTTTCTTTGATAACAAGTTGTAAGTATGTTTGCAAAGGTGTCACTTAAAAACAGAATTAAAAAGTATGTTTTAAAGGTATAAAAAAAGCCCAACAAAATGTTAGGCCTTGTTCGTTTTATGTTGCTAATTATTTCTTCATGGCAGACTTAATTAAACCAATAATAACCATTAAGACAGCACCTCCAACACCACTACCTGCAATGTTTCCAATTATACCTGAAATGTCAATATTTAGCATACCTAACAGTTGGGAACCTAATCCTCCACCAAGTATACCCACTACTGAGTTCCACAGTGTACCCATTGAAAACTTTTTTAGCAAAGCACCTGCAATATTACCACCTACGGCACCACTTAATAAGCTAATAATTAATTCCATAATTTGTTGTTTTTAATTAGTTAATAGATAATAAATTAACAATAATTTAATTAATAAAGCAAATTGAGGTTAAGTGCGGTTGTTGAAAAACACTTATGATAACTTTAACAAAATCAAACATTTAAATGAGTAACTTTGAGAAAAACCAGTAATATGAGAACAATTGTTGTTATTTTAGTTGTTGCATTTTCTGCAAATATTTTTTCTCAAGAAAAAAAACTAGCAGTGAAAGAAGTAACTGAAGCTGCTAGTAATTATATCAATACTTTTTACAAAGCAGATACCACTTTAGCTTATAAAAGTGTACATCCAAAACTTAGAAAAGTTGGATGGTGGTTTAACAAGAAGAAAGAGCAATATTCAAATGCTTCTGAAATGTCTTTTGATCGACTGATTGGTTTAGCAAAAAGATGGAATGCAAAAGGAGATAGAGCAAATGATAATAGTATACAAAAAGTAGAAATTTTAGATGTATGTGATAAAATTGCAGTGGCAAAAGTTACCGCAGTTTGGGGAATTGATTATTTAAATATGGTACATACAAAAGATGGCTGGAAAATAATCAATATTGTATGGCAATCTGAACCTAAATTTTCAATAAGAGAATAAAATCTTAGCTTCCAAAATGAAATAATGCATCTCCCATATTAACAATTGGGAAGTTGTTTTTTGCAATAATGTATCCGTCTTTTTGAGCTCTTACAGGGAAATTAGTTTCACCGTAGGTGTCCATAATGTTACCAAGAATTTCGCCTTTTTTAACATGAGCTCCATTATTAACTTTAGTATTAAAAATACCTGCCACGCGAGCGCGAATCCATTTTCTTGATTGGATGTGAATTGTTTTTTTTCCTTCAGACACAACTACGCTTTCATGAATCATTTTAAAATGTTTAAGAATACGCAATGTTCCATTGATTCCCTCTTGAATAGCATTTTCTTCTAGTCGTAAAGACTCACCACCTTCATAAACAATAACAGGAATGTTGTTTTTATAACATTCATTTCTAAAAGATTTTGCAATTAATTTCGAGCCAAACATAAGAGGAGCATTAAACAACTTGGCAAGTTTAAACCCTCGCTCATCTTCAGGAGTAAATCGTATTTGAGGAAAATTATTGCGTTGTGCTCCGCCTGTATGAAAATCGATAGCGAAATCTACATTTTTAATAATCTCTTTCATTAAGTAATACGCCATTCTACTAGCTAAAGAACCCTTTCTTGACCCTGGAAAACTTCTATTTACATCTTTTCCATGCATATCTCTAGAGAGATTTAAGAAACCAAAAACATTCAGTAATGGAACAACAATAACACATCCTCGATGTATTTTATAAGACTTGTCAATTAGCATTCTACGAACTAATTCTACACTATTTACTTCATCTCCATGCAATCCTCCTTGAAGTAAAACAGTAGGGCCTGGTTCTTCACCATTAAAAACATATACTGGAATTTCTATTAAAGTACCTGTGGGTAATCGATCTACAGGTATCTTGATGAGTTTAGATTCTCCTAATTCAATTTTTTGCCCCCTAATTTCTACGATCTCGTTTTTATATGCTTTTTGAAACATGCTCTTCTAAAAATTTAACAATAGCTCTGGCTATATCTACTTTGGTATACGCTTCAATTCCTTGTAAACCAGGAGTCGAATTTACTTCAATAAGTAAAGGACCTCGTTTTGATCGAATCAAATCTACTCCGGCTATGTCAAGATTTAGAAGTTGAGCAGCTTTTATCGCTATTTCTTCTTCTTCTGGAGTCAAGTCAATTTTAAACCCACTACCACCTCTATGAATATTAGAACGAAAATCATCTTCAAGTCCCTTGCGTTTCATTGCGGCTACGACTTTATTACCAACTACAAAAGCACGAATGTCTTCACTATTACTTTCTTTGATAAACTCTTGAAGCAAAATATGTGTATTGGTACTATACATGGTATCGATTATAGATTTAGCCGATTTTTTACTTTCAGCTAAAATTACACCAGAACCGTGGGTGCCTTCTTGCAGTTTTATAATGATAGGAGCACCTCCTAGCAAGTCAATTTGTTCGCCAATATTTTCTGGATTTACAGAAAAAAGAGTACTTGGAATTGGTATAGATTCTTTATTCATAATCTGTAAAGTGCGCACTTTATTTTGTGCTCTCAAAATTCCTAAGGAAGAAGCAGTGGTATACACATTGTTCATTTCAAATTCTTTGACAACATCTGAACCGTGGCGAGTTGCTGAAGCGCCTATTCTAGGAATAATAATATCAGCTTTTTCACTAATGTTTTCACCGTCGTAAAAAATTTGATGTTCTCCTTTGCTAAGCTTGATTGAGCATTTTAAATGATTAATAACGTTAACCTTATGCCCGCGTCTTTTAGCTTCTTTAAATATTCTTTGTGTAGAATATATATATTCACCAACCGAGAGAATAAAAATGTTCATAGCTTAAAATAATTGTGCTCTCACAAATCTAATCTTTTATTTTTTATGTTACGAAAAGAATTTAGTATCTGTTAATTTTTTTGATTTAAGATAGTGATGTAGTAACTTCATCCCTTTCTAAACCAAACTCTAATGAAACAAATTATATGTGGATTAGGTTTTTTACTAACCACCACAACCATAATAGCTCAAAATTCAGCTACTTCAGCAGCAATAGTTCAAAAAGCACTTGAGCAAAAGGCACAACTAACCCAAAAATCAACGGTAAAAAATATACCTTTTGAAAATATAGGTCCAACAGTAATGAGTGGACGTGTAGTTGATATTGATGTAAACCCAAATAATACTACAGAGTTTTATGTAGGTTATGCCTCAGGAGGTGTTTGGTATACCAATAACAATGGAACCACGTTTACACCTGTTCTAGATAGTTCTCCAACGCAAAATGTTGGTGATATTGCTGTAGATTGGAAAAATGGAACACTATGGGTTGGTACAGGAGAAAACAATTCATCTCGCTCATCATATGCTGGAATTGGAATTTTAAAGTCTATCGATAAAGGGAAAACCTGGGTTAATGTAGGTTTACATGATTCTCATCACATAGGAAGAATTTTACTAAATCCGAATAATCCAGATGAAGTAGTAATTGGAGTCATAGGACATTTATATTCGTCAAATGTAGAAAGAGGAATTTTTAAAACTACGGATGGCGGGAAAACATGGAAAAAGACCTTATTTATTAACGAAAATACAGGTGTTATAGATGTACAGCAAGCTCCAGATAATTTTAATGTGCTGTATGCAGCAGCATGGGAACGTGATAGAAAAGCTTGGAACTTTGATGGAGATGGAAGAAACTCTGCAATATATAAATCAACTGATGCAGGAACTACTTGGACAAAAGTGTCCGAAAACAATGGTTTTCCAAATGGAGATGGAGTTGGTAGAATAGGATTGGCAGTTTTTGATGAGAACACAGTGTACGCTTTTCATGATAGCCAATTCCGCAGAAAAAAAGAAAATAAAAAGAAAGGAGATTCAAAAGCATTGTCGAAAGATGACTTTAAAACAATGACGGTTTCTGAGTTTTTAAGCTTAAAGGATAAAAAATTAAATACCTATTTAAAAGCAAATGGGTTCCAAGAAAAATATCGAGCCGAAAATGTAAAGCAAATGGTACGAGCGGGATCTGTAAAACCTATTGACTTAGCAAAGTATTTAGAAAATGCAAACGCCTTATTATTTGATACTCCAGTAATTGGAGCTGAGGTTTTTAAAACAGACAATGGAGGTAAATCATGGAAGAAAACACATGAAGGATATTTAGATGATCTTTACTATTCATATGGATATTACTTTGGAGAAGTACGTGTAGACCCACAAGATAAAAATGCAATTTATGTGTTAGGAGTTCCAATATTAAAATCGAAAGACGGAGGAAAAACCTTTACTTCTATTAGTAAAGAAAATGTGCATGCAGATCATCAAGCATTATGGGTAAACCCTAAAAAACAAGGACATTTAATTGATGGTAATGATGGAGGATTGAATATTTCGTATGATGATGGTGAAAATTGGATCAAGTTAAATCAACCAGCAGTTGGACAGTTTTATACTGTGTATGCAGATAACCAAAAGAATTATAAGGTATACGGTGGACTGCAAGATAATGGCGTTTGGGTAGGAAGCCATAATGCAAAAATGGATAAAAGATGGCATCAAACAGGTAAAAATCCTTATGAAAGCATTATGGGAGGTGATGGAATGCAAGTAGCTGTTGACGATAGAGACCCAAATATTGTATATACAGGATATCAATTTGGAAACTATTATAGAATTAACAGAAAAACAGGACAAAACAGGTATATACAACCAAAGCATAATTTGGGAGAAGCACCATATCGTTTCAATTGGCAAACACCAATACATTTGTCAAAACACAACCAAGATATTTTATATCTAGGAGGAAATAAATTACATCGTTCTTTAAATAAAGGAAACGATTGGCAAACTATTTCTGGCGATTTAACACAAGGAGGTAAAAAAGGAAATGTAGCTTACGGAACTTTAACAACAATTGCAGAAAGTCCATTTCAATTTGGAGTGTTGTATGTAGGATCTGATGACGGATTGGTACATGTTTCTATGAATGGAGGAGGTAGTTGGGAAAAAATTTCTAATAGTTTCCCAAAGAATTTATGGGTAAGCAGGGTAATTGCTTCGAAACATAAAAAAGAAAGGGTATATGTAACCTTAAACGGATATCGATGGGATGATTTTACACCCTATGTTTATATGTCAGATGATTATGGAAAAACATGGAAGAATATAGGAGGTTCTTTACCTGCATCACCTGTAAACGTGATAAAGGAAGACCCTGTAAAAAAGAATGTTTTATATCTAGGAACCGATAATGGATTATACGTGTCGTTTGACAATGGAAGTAACTGGGAGGCTTTTGAAAAGGGATTACCAAATGTTGCTGTTCACGATTTAGTAATTCAACCCAAAGCAAAACACTTAATCGTTGGAACTCATGGACGTAGTTTGTACAAGGCAAATGTAGCTCCGTTACAAGAGTTTGATAAAAAGGAAGCGATATTTTCAATTAAAAACATTAGAAAGAGAAGCTCATGGGGAAGTACATGGAGTAAATGGTTAAAACCTAATACACCAGAAATTACCATTCCGTTTTATGTGAATTCGGAAGGAGAAACAGAAGTGAATATTTATTCTGGAGATATTCTAGTGAATTCATTGAAAGTGAAAACAGCAAGAGGATTTAATGAGGTGTTATATGATGTTTCATTTTCTAAAAAAGGGAGAAAAGCATACTTAAAAATAAACAAAGAAGCAGTTCTTAAAAAAGCAAAAAACGACATCTATTATTTACCAAAAGGAAAGTATACTGTTAAAATAAATAATCAAAAAGAAACATTTGAAATAAAATAAAGTGTAACATTTTTAAAGGTTTGTGCTCTTATAAATAAAAAAGAATATGAACAAACCTTTAAATTATGTGTGTCCAAAGTGTAATAATACTTCTTATGAAGTAGGAGAAATGCGTGCAACGGGAGGAACTTTATCTAAAATTTTTGATGTTCAAAATAAAAAGTTTACCAGTGTTACTTGCAAACGATGCAGTTATACAGAGTTTTATAAAGCAAGCACAAGTGCATTGAGTAACATTTTTGATTTCTTTACCAATTAAGAAACATTGGTATCTTTGCTTTTATGGGAATTATACGTGTAAACAACATTCGATTATTTACAAATCACGGATGTTTAGAAGAAGAAGCAAAAATAGGTTCAGAATATAGGGTAGATGTTGAGGTAAAAGCAGATTTATCTCGATCGTCTCAAACGGATGAATTAGTAGATACGGTAGACTATGTACACCTAAATCATATTGTAAAAGAGGAAATGGCTATCCGTTCGAAACTATTAGAGCATGTAGCGCAAAGAATTTTAGATAGAATGTTTAATGAGATACAACTAATTGAGGAAGCGGAAGTTAGCGTAGCTAAAATAAATCCGCCAATTGGAGGAAATGTAGAAGAGGTTGTAATTGTTTTAAAAGATGTGCGTAAAAAGTAAAAAAAGCTTGCAAAAATAGATAAAAACTGTAAATTTGCAGTCCTTATTAGTTTAAGGTGCCGTGGCCGAGTGGCTAGGCAGTGGTCTGCAACACCATCTACAGCGGTTCGAATCCGCTCGGCACCTCTAAAAGCACATCAAATTTGATGTGCTTTTTTGTTTTTCTTAACAAAAAGCTCATAAAAATTCTGCATCTTTGTGGTTATGCGAATTTATCCGATAGAAACTGGTAATTTTAAATTAGATGGAGGTGCTATGTTTGGTGTAGTTCCGAAATCATTGTGGGAAAGAACCAACCCAGCTGACGAAAAGAATATGATTTCAATGGGAATGCGCTGCATGCTTATTGAAGACGGAGATAGATTAACGTTGGTAGATACCGGGATTGGAAATAAACAATCCGATAAGTTTTTTGGATATTACTATTTATATGGTGATTTTTCGCTTGATACTTCTTTAGCACAATATGGATTCCATAGAGATGATATTACCGATGTTTTTTTAACCCATTTACACTTTGACCATTGTGGAGGTGTCATTCAATGGAATAAAGATAGAACCGGTTACATGCCTGCATTTAAAAATGCGAAGGTATGGAGCAATGAACGTCATTGGAATTGGGCAATCAAACCCAATGCTCGTGAAAAAGCATCCTTTTTAACAGAAAACATTAAACCTATTGAAGAAAATGGGCAATTAAATTTTGTTCATAGAAATGCGAAAGATCAGGTAGGTTTTGATGTGTTATTTATGGATGGGCACACCGAAAAACAGATGCTTCCAAAAATAGAGTATCAAGGAAAAACAATAGTTTTTATGGCCGATTTATTGCCAACAGTAGGGCACATTCCATTACCATATGTAATGGGGTATGATACCCGACCACTACTTACCCTAGAAGAAAAAAGAGTCTTTTTAAACGAAGCAGCCGATAAAGAATTCTATTTATTTTTAGAACACGATGCTTACAATGAATTATGTACTGTAAAGCATACAGAAAAAGGTGTTCGTTTAAAAGAAACATTTAAATTTACAGATATATTTAATTAAGATAGAGCGATTATGAGAGTTTTAAAACCCGTATTTTACTCAGCGATAGCAGTAGCTACACTAGCAAGTTGTAAAACAGTAAGTAAAATACCAGTACCAACTGGACCGAATACTGTTGTGAATATTCCAGCTAAAAAAGCAAAATTAACCGATTACGAAAAAGATAATTGGCAACATTTAGATTTGGCTACAGATTCTATACCAGGAATGAGTGTGCTGAAGGCATATGACTTTTTAAAAGGTAAAAAAGGAGTTGAAGTAGTTGTTGGAGTTGTAGATAGTGGTACTGATTTAAAGCACGAAGATTTAGTTGATGTTGCTTGGGTTAATGCTGATGAAAAACCAGGAAATGGAATAGATGATGATAAAAATGGATATGTAGATGATATCAACGGATGGAATTTCTTAGGAGATTCTTATAAAGAAAACTTAGAGTTTGAGCGTATTATGAAAAATCCATCTATAGCAGATGCTGAAACTGCTAAGGAGGTAAAAGAATATTACGATAAGGAATTAAAGAAAGCAGAACAAAGTAAAGCTAGATACGGACAAATTTTAATGGCTGTAGAAGGTGCTGATGGACTTTTAGCTAAACATTTTGGTAAAAAAGATTATACGCACAAAGAAATAACTGCAATCAATACACAAGATGAATCATTAAAAGGAGCTATTGCAACTGCAGAGAGAATGCATGGTTTTGGTTTATCTTTAGGAGATGCTAAAAAAGAATTAGGAAAACTAATTGATGGTGCTAAAAAAACAATTAGCGGTGAAAGTTTAAAAACTAATTACCGTAAAGTTGTAGGTGATAATCCAGAAGATATTAATGATAAACCAGGTTATGGAGATAATAAGTCTGGTCATCATGTAAAAGATGAGGCACATGGATCTCACGTTGCTGGTATTATTGGTGCAACTAGAGGAAATGGGAAAGGAATGGATGGTGTAGCAAATAATGTAAAAATTATGGCGGTTCGTTCTGTGCCAGACGGAGATGAGTATGATAAAGATGTTGCTTTAGGTATTCGTTATGCTGTTGATAACGGGGCAAAAGTAATTAACACAAGTTTTGGTAAGTCTTTTTCTCCACATAAACAATGGGTATATGATGCAATTAAGTATGCAGCAGATAAAGATGTATTAATTGTAAATGCAGCAGGAAACTCAAGTAAAAATATTGATGTTGAAAAAACATTCCCAAATGATGCACCTGACTTATTAAATGAAGTTTCAGATAACTTTTTAACAGTAGGAGCAATGAGTGCTAACTATGACAAAAATTTACCAGCTACTTTTACAAACTATGGTAAGGTAAATGTAGATGTTTTTGCTCCTGGGGTTAGAATTCATTCAACTACTCCTGATGGAGAATATAAGAAGTTCAGTGGTACATCGATGGCTTCTCCAGCTACAGCAGGTGTAGCGGCTTTAATTCGTTCATATTATCCAGAATTAAGTGCTAGTCAAGTAAAGCATATCTTAATGAACTCTGGAACAAAGATTGATTTGAAAGTTATCAAGCCTGGAACAAAAGAAGAATTAGTTCCTTTCTCAGATTTATCTGTTTCTGGTCGTGTAGTAAATGCTTACAATGCATTACGTATGGCTGATAGAATGGTAAACGGAAGAAAATAACTTAAGTTTATAAAAGCATAAAAAAAGAGCATTGTTTAATGCTCTTTTTTTGATGAAGCATACAACTAAAATATACAATATGAAGAAAATTTTATTCGGCCTTTCTTTATTATCTATGGTTGCTTGTGCAAGCAACAAACAAATGTCTCATAAAGGACAAACTGATGATAAAGGGTACTGGCAACAGCACGCAGATTATACTATGGATATTGATATGGATGTAAAAACATATCAGTATAAAGGAACACAAAAATTAGTGTATACGAACAATTCTCCAGATGTGTTAAATAAAGTGTATTACCACTTATATTTTAATGCGTTTCAACCGAATTCTCAAATGGATATTCGCTCTAGAAATATTGCCGATCCAGATGGAAGAGTAGGGGATAGAATTAGTAAGTTAACACCTTCTGAAATTGGATACATCAAAGTAGGATCTTTAAAGCAAAATGGAGTAGCAGTTTCGCATGAAACAGTAGGTACTATTCTAGAGGTTACTTTAAATCAACCTATTCAACCAGGAGAAAGTGTAACTTTTGATATGATTTTTGATGCACAGGTGCCAAAGCAAATCCGTAGATCTGGTAGAAACAGTAAAGAAGGGGTTGCTTTGTCAATGACGCAATGGTATCCTAAAATGGCAGAATACGACTTTGAAGGATGGCACACACCTCCATATTTAGGAAGAGAATTTCATGGAGTTTGGGGTAATTTTGATGTAACACTTCATATTGATAAAAATTATGTAGTTGGAGGAAGTGGTTATTTACAAAATCCACAAGAAGTAGGACATGGTTATGAGAACAAAGGAGAAAAGCTAAATCTACCTTCTGGAAGTAAATTAACTTGGAAATTTAATGCGCCAAATGTACATGATTTTACTTGGGCTGCAGATCCAGACTATACCCATGATGTTTATAAAATGAAAAATGGGGTAGATTTACATTTCTTATACAAGAAGACACTTGATGCGCAATTCTTAGAAAACTGGAAAAAACTGCAACCTAAAACAGCAGACTTAATGAAGTATTTTAGCGAGCATATTGGTCCTTATCCATATAAGCAATACTCAGTAATTCAAGGAGGAGATGGAGGAATGGAGTATGCTATGTGTACTTTAATTACTGGTAAACGTAAATGGGGAAGCTTATTTGGTGTTACAGCACACGAGTTAGCACATACATGGTTCCAGTTTTTATTAGCTACAAATGAAAGCAAACACCCATGGATGGATGAAGGGTTTACAACCTATATTTCTAATAAAGCAGAGAATGAAATATTAAATGAAGGAAAAGAAAATCCTCATTCTGGTTCTTATAGAGGATATAACTACGTGGTAAAAAATAATATAGAAGAACCATTATCTACGCATGCAGATAGATACCATTTAAATACTGCTTATGGAGTAGCGAGTTATTCGAAAGGAAATATCTTTTTATCACAATTAGAATATATTATTGGAGCAGAGAATGTAGCAAATACATTGAAAAAATATTTTAATGATTTTTCATTCAAGCACCCTACACCAAATGATATTAAGCGCACTGCCGAAAAGGTATCTGGAATACATTTAGATTGGTATTTAAATGAATGGACACAAACAACACATACAATTGATTACGGAATAAAATCTGTAAATGGTAAAGAGATTACTTTAGAGCGTATTGGTAAAATGCCAATGCCAATAGATATTGAAGTAACTTATAAAGATGGCTCTAAAGAGATGTTTAATATTCCATTACGAATGATGAGAGGAGAGAAACCAGGTACTGCTAAGAAATTAGAAGATTGGACTTTTGCACATCCTACATATAGTTTTTCAACTAAGAAAGACATAAAATCTGTAGAAATTGATCCATCAAAACTAATGGCTGATATTAATTTAGAAAATAATACGGTTACTGTAGAGTAACACGAAGGTATCTTTTAAATATGTTTAAAAAAGGTTGAGAATATTCTCAACCTTTTTTTATTGAAGCGTTAGTTGTTTTTGAAGCTTAGTTGGTGTTAAACCCGTATGCTTTTTTATAAAGATGCTGAAGTTAGATGGGCTGTCAAAATTGTAATGATAAGCAATCTCTTTATGTGTTAATTGTTTAAAAGCTAAATCTCTTTTAATGTTAAGAATAAGAACATTATGAATGTATTTCAGAGGAGTGTAATTGAGATCTGATTTTACAATTTCGGTTAATTTTTTTGTAGAAATACTTAATTCTTTGGCGTACTCAGAAACCGTTAAATTACTAATATGTTTTTCTACTAAATCAATAAAGTGAATGGTAACTTCATTCAGTTTGTTTTTCTTTGATTTTATGTTTTGCTCTTCAAGTGAATATAGTAGGGAAGAGAGCATATGAATCGTTTTTTCTCTGTAAAAAACAGATTTGCTTTTTTGTATATCTATAATGCTATTTAATAAAGAAAAGAACACTTCAGACAAAGCAGAATCTTCCTCAAAAATTACTTCAGACTTGGTAAAGCTTTTGAGTAAAGTGAACGAATCACTAAAAGGCATTTCTCTTGTAAATTGTATGAGCAATCCATCAGCATCAGAATTCCTTTTTACCAAATGAATCTGTTTGGGTTTTACAATATAGCAGCTATTATCTTCAATAGGAATTTTTTCAAAATCAATTAATTGATAACCTCCGCCTTTTTCAAAAAATAAGATTTCAAAATAATTATGTTTATGAATAGTATTAAAATCATAACTATTGTCATGAGATATTTTCTCAATATTGATATTATATGAGGTGTTTAGATCGTGGGTAGGGATATCTATTGGCATAAATTCATAAGTTATATTCTGTTTTTAATAACTTTTGATTTTTAAGAGTAAATACTTTTGCGAGACACTTTAAATTTTAAAAATAATGAAAAAAATAGTTTTCACTTTAATAGCCTTAATAGCGCTTACAAATGTATATGCACAAACAACTTGGAAAGTAGATAAAGCACATTCATCTATCACTTTTTCAGTTTCTCATTTTATGATTTCAGAGGTTACAGGAAACTTTGGTAAATTTGATATTACTGCGGTTAGTAATGAAAAATTCGAAGAACCAAAATTTGAAGTTTCAATAGATGCAGCTACAATCAATACCAATCAATCTGGAAGAGATAATCATTTAAAAGCAGCAGATTTTTTTGATGTTGCAAATCATACAAATATTGTATTCAAGAGTAATTCATACAAGAAGTTAGAAGGAAAAGATTTCGAAGTTACTGGACAAATAACTATTAAAGGAGTTACAAAGGAAGCTGTTTTTAAAGGAAGATTGAATGGAATCATAGAAGGAAGAGGAGGAAAGAAAAAAGCAGGATTAAAATTGACAACCTCTATTAAAAGAGAAGATTTTAATGTAGGAAAAGGAATGAAGCCTATAGGAAAAGATGTTGAGGTAGTTGTTAATATCGAAATGAACGAACAATAAGATATCTTTAATTTTTAACATCATTTTAAACCCAAGAAATACTATCTTGGGTTTCTTTATTTAACGCTTTTAATAAAATAATGAAAATAACAAATAGAAGTTTACATAGAGATTTAGCATATTTTTATGTTGGATTAATTATCGCATTTTCTTTTTCTGGAATAATATTAAACCATCGTCAAGATTGGTACCCTATGGATTATACCTATGAAAATAAACCATTTGATTTAACAATTCCTTCGGAAGAAAAAGAACTTACAAAAGAATACATAACTGAACTTACCAAGGATATTGGAAAATATGATGGGCATAGAGTAAGAAACGGAAAAATTAGAGTGTATTTTAAAGATAATATCATCTTAGATGCAGATGCTAAATCAGGAGAAGGAGTTGTTGAGTATAAAAGGAAAGTTCCTATTATAGGGCATTCAATGTATTTGCATAAATCAACAAACAACTTTTGGGTTTGGTATTCAGATATTTTTGGAATAGCCATGTTAGTTATTGCTATAACAGGGGTTTTAATTCCATTAGGGAAAAAAGGATTTAAAGGAAGAGGTTGGAAATTAGCCGTAGCGGGAATGCTATTCCCTTTACTGTTTTTATTTTTATTCGCTTAAATAGAATTAGATGGACTCAATAACCTTAGATTTTAGTATGTTGTCTATTATAGATGTGTTATCTATAGCAACGTCTTTAATGCTAGGATTTTTATTTATTTCACTTAAATCTAGAAATCAAAAGGCGAATATATTTTTAGGGCTTTTTTTATGGTCTTTGGCAATAGAAGTATTAGATGCGTTTTTAGAGTCGGTACAATTTAAAGAAGTTGAGGTGCACGTATTACAAACCTCTTTAGCAACCATTTCTTTGTTGTTTTTATATGTAAGACTAACTTTTAATTTGAGTATTGAGTTAAAATCTGTGTTACTATTCCTACCTTTTATTATAGTTAACTTTTTTGATTTTCCTGAAGAGCTTATAAAATGGTTTGAGTATTGTTTTAATGGTGTGCTTTTATTACTCTTGTTAAAAGAAGTAAGAAACCATCAAAAGAATATAAAAGATTACTATTCTGATATTGAAAACAAGAGTTTAAATTGGATTAAAACAATTGTATTTATTTATCTCTTTTTCTACGTGTTTTGGATTCTTGAAGAAATAGTTGGTGTGGCAAACGAAGACGTTATGCATTACTTCGCTGCTATTTCTACTATTCTTACTTTTTTTATGATTTATTGGATTGCCTACAATGGATTTTCGCAAATTGAAATATTTAAATCAAAATTGTTTCTAGAGGAAGAGGTTCAAGAAGTAAAGGAGTATAAAGAAAAAGATGCGAAAGATTTATTCGATAAAATTATAAATCAAATCGAAGAGGAGAAGATTTATACAAATAAAAACTTAAATCTACGATTGCTTTCGGAAAAAGTAGGAATTAGAGAAAAAGAACTGTCCAGACTAATTAATCATCATACTCAAAATAATTTTTACTACTTCATTAATAAATTTAGAGTAAAAGCCTTTAAAGAGTTACTGTCTTCTAAGAAAGCAAAGCAATTATCACTTTTAGGTTTGGCAAACGAAGCGGGGTTTTCTTCCAAGTCCACCTTCTATGCAGTTTTTAAAAATATTGAAGGAATTACTCCTAAACAGTACCAAAATCAATTAAAAAAGTCCGAATAACCGTTATTCGGACTTTTTTAATGAACTAAGCTATAGTGTTGGGCAGTCTTTTGCTGTTATACATCATAATGATAAAATTTTCAAAGTATGATTAAAAAAGCTGTTTTAACAAGTATGTTGTTTTCTATTTTAATGAGTTGTATGTCTTGTTCAAATAATGATACAATCGTTAAAAATGATACATTATCTCTAGAAGAATATTTAAAAAAGAATGCAGATTATGTGCATAATATCTATGGATTTTATATTGTAGGAAGCGCTTCAAAACCTAAAGAAGCCACCCCAAATACAACTACAGGAAAAGAAATATTCGAACATAGTGTGCGTCTGTTTAGTAGTTTTTTGGATCAAAATAATGATGGGGAGGTTGACGATGATAAAAAGAATTTAAACCAATGGCTTGCACAAAAAACCATGTTTATTTCTGGGCCGTTAAAGATGGTAGATAAAATATCAGAAGCTTCACAATTAAGAAAAAAAGGACTTTATGGAATGAGTATGCAAACAGATAATTGGCCTTATGTAAAAAACTACAACGGTAAAGGTTGGACTTTAGATAAGCTTTCATCTTCAACATGGAGGCCGCAAGTATTTAATGCATTATGGGAGGAAGTTTTTCATACAGTAACAGAAGCAATAAGTAGAACTGATAATGAGTTTGCTTTTACAAATGGTAAAAAGTTACGTCAATTTATGGAAGATGATATTGCCGCAAAAACTTATGATATTTCGGAACAAAATGCTGCTGAAAATGGAAATTATGATAAAGTAACTGCGGTGAATGAATATATACATCAAATTTGGGCAATCAACTTTGCTGGGTTAAGTGAAAAACTGAATTCACATCAAAAAAAGGCATTGGAGTTTATGAAAACTAAAAAAGTGCCAATGTCAATAGATGCTAAATATAACAGAATGATAGGAACAAAAATTAAGTAAAATTAGATAATATGAGAAAATTAATGAAATTAGGAATGTTGGTGTTTGCCTTGATTGTTATGGGATGTGTTGCTTGTTCTCAAAATGATGATCCAATTAATAATGGAAATCAAAATGGAGTTATTAACGAAGGGAATGACCCTAATTTTAAGATTATAGCAAACTCAGATGCAGGAATGTCTAGCTTTAATAGAAAAGTGGTGGTTTTTGGAATAGACATTTATGCAGTGGCTAAAGTAGAAGACGCAAAATTATTACATGCGGCTAATGTAATGGCGCAATACTTAGATAATAATGAAGATGGAGTTGTTGATAACATCAAGGTGTTAGAGGAAATGAAAAAGAATAAAGCATTTTTGTTTATGTGGAAGTCAGAATCTGATATGAACAATATCAATCCACCTTCAGGTAGATTGGGACAGGATTTAGGAAACGAAGAAACAGTACCGAATTATGTTACTGGAGGTAAGAAAGGTCGTTTTGATGCGTCATTAGAAGAAGTGTGGCATATTATTACACATGCAGGGTATTCGAAAGCGTATCCTGAGGTGTTTGGCGAGAATGCAGGAACATCGTTAACAAATGCTATGGACAATGCAAGAGGTGGTAGTTTTACAAGTATACCAAACCCTTATCCAGCAAATGCTTGGTATACTTATGACGATACAACTTGTACCTACGATTGCCAGGCTACAGAATATTTTTATTGGGCAATGAGCTCTATTTTAGGAGCACAAACCACTAGGTTAAATGAAATTCAACAAGAGTGGAGGTTGAATACTAAAGACAAAGTTCAAAAAACAGATGCTGCGATATACGGGTTATTAACAGATAACCAATATAAATTCCCAACGGAGTTACCCGATGGAACTTATAAGAGATAAGTTTGGCGTATTCTTAAATGAATGTTTCTAAATATCACTAGAAAAACCCCAGTAAAACTGAGATGTGAAGTAGGGTAAATCTTTTTGATATTGTTTTAAATAAAAGCGAATAGCTTTTAATGTTGTACTTTATCACTGAAGAAGAAATTGGAAGTATAACATAAGTTTTGTGCGAAAAGCGCATACTTCAGATGTCATCCTGAAAAGGGATTTGATATAACTGAAGTATGTGCTTTTTTTATTTGATAAATTTTTAAAACAGGTAAAGATGAAAGTAAGAAAGATTGTGTTGTTAATAACAACAATATTTGTATTAGTTGCTAGTTGTAGTAGCAATGATGAATTAGTAAATACTCAGAAAACTTTTGGAATATTCAGAGTATTGGATGATGGAAAAACTGTTGAAATGAACGGAACAATTAATAGTTCTTCATTAGTCAACTTTAATAAGTTGTTTACGCGTTATTCAGAGATTAACAAGATTAATATTAAGAACTGTGATGGTTCGTCTGACGATCGAGTAAACTTGCAACTTTCTAAAAGAGTATTTGATTTAAATATAGAGATTCATTTATTGGAGAATGCTGAAATTGCTTCAGGAGGAGTAGATTTCTTTCTAGCAGGAAAGAAAAGAACTAGAGATATAGGAACGAAGATAGGCGTACATTCTTGGTCGGATGGAACAAATGAAGCTACTGATTTTCCAGAGGGGCATGCCAATCATTTACCGTATATAAATTATTACAAATCAATTGGTTTTAGCGATGCAGATGCAAAGGCATTTTATTATTTTACAATTAATGCTGCAAAAGCACGTGACATACATTGGATGACCGAAGCTGAAATCCTTAAATATAAAATGTTAACACCATAGAGTGCTTCAGTTTAAGTGGATATGAACTCCTTTCTAATTAAAAGAAAGGAGTTTTTATATTTAGGAAAGAGCTCAACTATTTTCATTAATTTTGCACTTCAATTTAAGAGAAAATGTCAGAAGAAAAGAAATCATTAAATTTTATTGAACAAATCATTGAAGAGGATTTAGCGAATGGGATGCCTAAAGAAAACTTACGCTTTCGTTTCCCACCTGAGCCTAATGGATATTTACACATTGGTCATACAAAAGCTATAGGAATTAGTTTTGGTTTAGGAGAGCAATACAATGCTCCAGTTAACCTTCGTTTTGACGATACAAACCCTGCAAAAGAAGAGCAGGAATATGTAGATGCTATTAAGCGAGATGTGGCATGGTTAGGATATCAATGGGAAAACGAATGTTATTCTTCTGATTATTTTCAGCAACTATATGATTGGGCTGTTCAATTAATAAAGGATGGAAAAGCATATGTAGATTCTCAAACTTCTGAAGAAATGAGAGAACAAAAAGGAACTCCTACGCAAGCAGGATCTAATAGTCCATACAGAGATAGAAGTATTGATGAAAATTTAGATTTATTTACACGAATGAAAGCTGGTGAGTTCGATGAGGGAACTCATGTATTACGTGCTAAAATAGATATGGCTTCTCCAAATATGTTGATGAGAGATCCATTAATGTATCGTATATTAAAGAAAGCACATCATAGAACTGGAAATGATTGGGTAATTTATCCTATGTACGACTGGACACATGGAGAGAGCGATTATTTAGAACAAATATCTCATTCTTTATGTTCTTTAGAATTTAAACCACATAGAGAATTGTATAACTGGTTTAGAGATAATGTATATGAATATAGTAAAGAAGCCTTTCCTTTAGTTCCTAAACAAAGAGAGTTTTCTCGTTTAAACTTAAGCTACACAGTGATGAGTAAGCGTAAGTTAATGAAGCTAGTGGAAGAAGGAATTGTATCTGGATGGGATGATCCGCGTATGCCAACAATTTCAGGATTACGCCGTAGAGGATATACCCCAGTAGCTATTCGCAATTTTGTAGAAACCGTTGGAGTTTCGAAAAGAGAAAATGTAATTGATGTTGCACTGTTAGAGTTTAAGATTAGAGAAGACTTGAATAAAACGGCTAATAGAGTAATGGGAGTTCTAAATCCTGTAAAATTAGTAATTACTAATTACCCTGAAGGCGAAGAGGAATTCTTAGTTGCAGAAAACAATCCAGAAGATGATAACTCTGGAAGTAGAGAAGTCCCTTTTTCAAGAGAATTATATATTGAAAGGGAAGATTTCAAAGAAGAAGCAAACCGTAAATATTTTCGTTTAACTATTGGGAAAGAAGTACGTTTAAAGAACGCTTATATTATCAAAGGAGAGTCTTGTGTAAAAGATGAGGCAGGTAATATTACAGAAATTCACTGTACATACGATCCTTTAAGTAAGTCTGGTAGTGGTACAGAAGAAAGTAAACGTAAGGTAAAAGGAACTTTACATTGGGTTTCTATAAAACATGCTGTGCAAGCTGAGGTTAGAGTATACGATAGATTATTCTCTGATGAAGCTCCTGATAGTCATAAAGATAAGGATTTTATGGAATTCTTAAATCCGAATTCTTTAGACACGATCAATGCTTTTGTAGAGCCTAGCTTAAAAGAAGCAAAGATTGGAGATAGATTCCAGTTTCAGCGTTTAGGATATTTTAATATGGATGATGACTCAACTTCAGAAAAACTAGTATTCAATAAAACAGTTGGATTGAGAGATAACTGGGCAAAAAAGAAATAGTACCCAAAGAAGAATTATAATTATTAACTAAAAAGGCCTGCTAATTTTTTAGCAGGCCTTTTTTTATTTTATCGTAAAAACTTCATTTTGAATAACCCAGTTAGCTCTAAGTTTAAATTCCGTTTCATAATAAATTATTTTTTCAGGCTGTATCTTTTTTAGAAAATTACCTGTATCCCATTTTCTGTTATTGTTTTCATCAATAATTGCCCTCACCGAATATTCTTTAGGCTCTAATAAGTTGAATTCTATTTTCTTAGAGGAAGAGATATATTCAGTTTTTACAACTTTATCTTTTTGAAGTAACTCAATAATTAAAGGTTTGTTTTGTTCGTTTTTTATCTCTAAAATAATACTACCATAGTCTTCAGCTTCTAAAGTTTTAAAGCTATAGTTTAAACTGTCATTAGAAGTTTCGTAAAGGTCTATAATTCCCTTTGGTAATACTTTTAGACTATATCTATTGTTAGGAGTTTGTTTAAATAGTACTGCCAGCTTGTTGATTCCTATTTTTTGCAGTTTGTAATCAATATTTACAGTGTCTTTATCAATTAATGTAAACTTACTAGTATCATGCTTTACTATAGGGTTGTTTGTAGTTAAAAACAGCGTATCTGTTGGGTGTAAGGTTGATGAAATATTTGATTTAACATTTATAGAATCAACTTTTTTCTTTCGTAATCGAACCGTTACTGTATCGATAAATTTTTGATGAGATACTTTAAAGTTTAAAGAATCAGCCTCTACTAAAGAATGCCAGTAATTTAGCGTGTCTTTCTCTTGTTCAAATTGTGTAAAATATTTGAAATCATTAGGTACTTGAGAAAGTAGTTCTATTTTTAAATCTTTTTGTTTTCCTTCAAAACCAAATTCAATTTTTCCTTTAGATACTTCTTTTGCCTTTTTAAATTGAAAAGGTTGTATTTCTTTAAAAAACACAATATCCTCTTCAATAATGCTGTCTTTTGGTAATAGTATAGGATCTTTTAAAAAACCTATTTTATCTGTTTTTGAATTGAAGATAAAATCATTTGCTTCTTCTTTTAAAGCTAACAATACATATTTTCCTTCTCTAATGTTTGTTATATTAAAAAGAGTAGAATCTAAAGTGTTGGTGATGTAGTCAGGTTTACGCTTATAAACAATAGAATCGTTATAAGTGCTATCTACTCTATAAAGAAGGACATTTATATTTTTTTGAGTTTCTTTTTCTAGTGCATCAGCAACGTTACCTTTTACAGATAAAGAATCAATATAAGTTCCTGTAGAAAAAACATATTTAAAACTTTCTAATTTGTTGTTTTCATTATTGTCCTGAACAGCATTACCAAAATTAAAGGTATAGGTGGTGTTGGGTTTTAAAGTGTCTAGTATTTTGATGTTTATGTACTTACTAGCAGTTCCTTGTGGTGTAATTAAAGGAGGGTTTTTCATTGGAGGAGAAACGACAAGTTGTTTTTGTAGTTCCTTTAAAACGATATATTCATCAAAATGAATTCGGATTTTATCTTCTTTAAAGTTTACAGATTCGTAAGGAGGTGAAGCTGTTACCATGATAGGAGCAGTTTCATCTTTCGGACCACCTTCAGGCCTTCCTCTTCTAGCACAACCTATGGTTAATAATACTAATAAAAGAACAAAAATTTGATTGAAGTACTTCACAAACTCTTTTTTAAATTCATTATCAAAAGTAGTAAATATGCAGCATAAAATTTTAGGTTTTTTCGGTAAAGGCCATGGTTGCAATACTAATTGTAATGTTTGGAGTATTTAAAAGTTCGTTACAACAAGCTTGTAGTGTTGCTCCAGTGGTAATAACATCATCAATTAGTAAAATATGTTTATTTTTAAATATTTGATTGTCAGACAGTTTGAAAGAAGTGTTGTCATTTGAAAAACGTTCGAATCGTTTTTTAAAAGTTTGAGTCTTTGCTAAAGAAATTTTAACTAAAATTTGAGGTTTGTATTCGGCATCAAGAAGATTGGCAAGTGTTTTTCCAAAAGTACTTAGTTGGTTATATCCTCTTTTTTTTAATTTTTTATAATGTAAAGGAACAGGAACTATATAATCTATATTTTTAAAAACATTAGATTCTTTCAGTTGACTTCCAAACCAATTAGCAATGTAATCACCAAGCTCAGGACGATTTTTATATTTTAAGTTATGTATAATTTTTTGAGTGATTCCATGTTTTTGATAATATAAAAATGAACGCACATTTTTAACAGGAATCTTTCCTAAAAAAGTAGCATGTAGTGTAACATTTGTATGGGGGTTGTCGTCAATAATTGGTAGATCATTCAAACAGTGAGTGCATAAATGTTTTTCATTTTGCAACAATGTTGTTTCACAGTTTACGCACAGATTAGGAAAAAATAAATAGAATATATCTTTTAAATATCGCATATTTACAGGGAAAAACTTCAGTTAAACAAAAAACAATTGAGTAAAAAGATACAATTTTTTAAGGAGGCAGTAAAAAATTATAAAACATCTGGTACGGTAACACCAAGTTCTAGATTTTTGGCTAAGAGAATGTTAAAGCAAATTGATTTTTCAAAAGCCGAAATTATTGTTGAACTAGGTCCAGGAGATGGAGCAATTACCAAAAGAATTTTAAAGAAGATACAACCCAATACTGTTTTAATCTGTTTTGAAATTAATGAAGCTTTTTATTCGGAGTTAAAAAAAGTAGAACACTCACAATTAATTGTTTTAAAAGCCTCGGCAGAACATATTAAAGAAGAACTTCATAGACTTGGATATGATAGTGTAGATTATATTGTGTCGAGTCTACCACTTACAATAATACCAAAAGAAATATCATCGAATATTTTAAAAGAAAGTTATACTTCACTTAAGAAAGAAGGCTTGTTTATTCAATATCAATACAGCCTAACGTACTACAAAAAATTAAAAAAGGTATTCGGAGATTTCATTGAGTTAGATTTCGAGCCTTTGAATTTCCCGCCCGCTTTTGTATATAAGTGTACTAAAAAATAGTATATTAGCACACAAATTCGACGTAATCACTTAATGTCCCCCTTTGATATTAAATGAACAAAGAAGCTAAAAGATATTATTATGGCTTAATCATCTTTTTGCTTTTTTTAATCGGAGCTATAGGTATTTTGTCTTATCAAAATGCACGTGACTATTCTCGATTAAAAGGAGTATTTGATGAAGAAAAAAAAGAGCTGGAGAAGAGTCTAGGAAATGTAATTGAAGATTATGAAAGCGCATTGACTAGTAATAGACACTTGTCCTATAAAATTAATGAAGAATTAGAAAAACTAATTCTTTTAAGAGATTCTGTAAGTAATCTAAAAGAAACCAATTATGGTTTGATGAAGCACTTCAGAAACAGAATCTATGAATTAGAAAAAACAAATAAGGAGTTATTTGTACAAATAGATTCGTTATACGCTGAGAATAATGTTCTTAATGAGGAGAATTTAGGTGTTAAGAAAATTCTAAACGAAAAAGAAAACCAAAACAGTTTATTAAAAAGAAAAAACAGATATTTAAGAGCAACTAAAGAAGATTTAGAAAAGAAGATTGCTTCTGCAGTAGTTATTGAAACTACTCCAATAAAAGCTGAAGCAATGAAGAAAAAGAATAGTGGCAGGCATGTGTCTACAAGTAGGTCTTATAGAACAGACGCTTTTAGAATATCTTTTGATTTATTAGAGAATAAAATAGTTGATCCAGGACTTGTTCCTGTATTTGTTCAAGTGTTAGATGAAAATAATACCATTATTTCTAAAAAAGGTAAAACAGCAGTAAAAGGTGGTAAGAAGGTGCCTTACAGTGATGCTTTTTTAGCAGAATACCATAATAAAGAAATAAATGTTATATCTTTCATATCTGTAGAAAGAGAAATGATTAAGAAAGGAGTATATACTATTAAAGTTTTTGTAAATGAAATGTACTCTGGAGAAACAAAATTAAAGTTGAAATAAATGAATATATAAATATTAGTTGAACCCCCTAACCATCCCTTAATTATGAATCCCCTTAAGAAAAAATCCAACGCGATTATTTATGCATTGTCATTAGCCTTTGTTTTTTTAGGCCTTTATTCCCTCAAAAAAACCAATGACTACACCGAATTAAAAGGTGTTTTTCTTCAAGAAAAAAAAGATTTACAAGCCAATTTAGATGAAATGATAAAGGATTATACAGATGTTGTAGTCCGAAAAAAAAGATTGTCTAAGAGACTTAAAGTTGAGCTGGTAAAGATGAAGAATCTTAGAGATTCTATCGCAACACTAAAACTAGATAATTTTGACCTTATTCGAAAGTATCGAAGAAAAATAGCAACATTAGAAAGAGAAAATCGAAATTTATTTATTAGAATAGATTCGTTAAATACCGCTAACCAAGCATTAGCTCAAGAAAATACAATAGCAAAGGAAATTTTAGTTCAAAAAGAAACGATTAATGTTAACTTGGAGAAAAAGTACAATGAGCTAGAAGTTAAGCAGCAAACATTAGAGAAGAAAGTTGCAATTGCTGGAGTTATAAAAACAAGCCCTATTAGAGCTGTTGCGATGAAAGAAAGAAGTAGTGGTAAACTAGTAACAACTTCTAGATCAAGTAGAACAGATGCGTTTAAAATTAATTTTGATTTGTTAGAGAATCCTGTAACAAATTCAGGAGAAAAAACGGTTTACATTCAAATTATTGATGAGAATAAGAAAGTTGTTTCTCCAAAAGGAAAAGCTAGTTTAAAAAATGGAGCAATGATCCAATACACAGATTCATTAGAGGTAAATTATTTAAATGATAGAATGAGTTTGGTTTCTTTTGTTTTGGTGAACAGAGATGATGTAAATAAAGGAAAATATACCGTGAGTGCTTTTGTAGATGGTAATTATACTGGAAATGCAGTTGTAAAACTTAGATAAAAAATAAAAAAAATAGTTTTTTAAGTGAAGAATAAAGTTATTCTTCACTTTTTTTTTGTGTTATAGTCAATAGTTTGATAGCTTATTTTATTTTTGCACCATGGCAAAACAAGAAGATCAATTTAAAAAGGTATTATCACACGCAAAGGAATATGGATATGTATTTCAATCGTCTGAAATTTATGATGGTTTAAGTGCGGTGTATGACTATGCTCAAAATGGAGTTGAGTTAAAGAAGAACATTCGAGAATATTGGTGGAAAGCAATGGTGCAAATGCACGAAAATATTGTAGGTATAGATGCTTCTATTCTGATGCACCCTACAACATGGAAAGCTTCCGGCCACGTAGATGCTTTTAATGATCCTTTAATTGATAATAAAGATTCTAAGAAACGATATAGAGCAGATGTTTTGGTAGAGGATTACTGTGCTAAAATTGAAGGGAAGATTGATAAAGAAGTAAAAAAGGCGGCTAAGCGTTTTGGTGATGCTTTTAACAAAGAAGAGTTTGTTTCTACTAATGGAAGAGTACTTGGGTACCAAGAGAAAATTAATACAATTTTAGGGAGATTAGCTAGGTCTTTAGAAAATGAAGATTTGGCTGATGTAAAATTATTAATTGAGGAACTAGAAATAGCTGATCCATTAACGGGATCTAAAAACTGGACAGACGTTAAGCAATTTAATTTAATGTTTGGTACTCAATTAGGAGCTTCTGCAGAGAGTTCAATGCAAGTATATCTAAGACCAGAAACAGCTCAAGGTATTTTTGTGAATTTTTTAAACGTTCAAAAGACTGGACGTATGAAAATACCATTTGGAATTGCGCAAACAGGAAAAGCTTTTCGTAACGAAATAGTTGCACGACAATTTATTTTTAGAATGCGTGAGTTTGAACAAATGGAAATGCAATTTTTTGTAAAACCAGGGACGCAGAGAGAATGGTATGAGCAATGGAAAGAAACACGTTTAAAATGGCACCTGTCTTTAGGAATGGGAGAAGAGAATTATCGTTTCCATGATCATGAAAAATTAGCACATTATGCAGATGCTGCCGCTGATATTGAATTTAAATTTCCTTTCGGATTCAAAGAATTAGAAGGTATTCACTCACGTACAGATTTCGATTTGAAAGCGCACGAAGAATTTTCAGGAAAGAAATTGCAATATTTTGATCATGAAGAAGGTAAAAGTTATGTGCCATATGTAGTTGAAACATCTATTGGTTTGGATCGTATGTTTTTAGCGGTGTTTTCTAAATCTTTACAAGAGGAAGAATTAGAAAATGGAACGACAAGAACAGTATTAAAATTACCAGCTGTTTTAGCACCTGTAAAAGCGACAATAATGCCATTAACAAATAAAGATGGTTTGCCAGAAATAGCTCAAAAGATTTATGAAGAGTTAAGATGGGAGTTTAATACTATCATCGATGATCAAGGGGTAAGTATAGGTAAGCGTTATAGAAGACAAGATGCTGCAGGGACACCATTCTGTATTACTGTAGATCACGATACGTTAGAAGATAATACAGTTACCATTCGTCATAGAGATACAATGGAGCAAAGAAGGGTTAAAATTGATGAATTAAGAGCTATTATTAAGGAAGAGGTAGATGTACGCTCTTGGTTAATGAAAATGTAATAGAATCATTTATAAATAAGTTTAAAACCTATCAATTAACGTTGGTAGGTTTTTTATTTTTGTAGGATTAAAAGAATTTTGATGAAAACAGTACTGAAAATATTATTTATCATCTTTTTACTATGGATGGTTACGGGAGCATATTTGCTAAATACAGAGCATCCTAAAGCACGAATAGTGATGGGGTTAGGGGTTTTGTATATGGCCTTTATATTAATGCCAATATTTATTTATCATCGTTATAAAGATGGTAAGTATAAGAAGTATATAATTAATAACAATAGTAATAAAAAAGAGGAGATTTAAATCTCCTCTTTTTTATTACGATATTGTACTATGTATACTCTTCTATTATTGTAAAAGAGGTGAGTAGTTCGTTGGGTAATCTTCAGATTTTGCTAACCCATTAGTTGCTTGTCCAAAGTTAGAACCGTAAGCAGTATCAATAGCTTCTAACATTTTGTTAGCCATCAATGCATACCCCTTACCAGTTAAGTGAATACCGTCTAAACTAACTAAACCTCCAGTTACTAAACTAGTCGTTAAAAGGTTGTTGTCAAAAGGTAATCCGGTAGTTGCTGCTTGCTGTAATATAGCATTAAAATCTACAAATGCATAACCGTTTGCATCAGCTTTAGCTTTTAAACTAGTGTTGTAATCGTCTGTAGCAGTTTTAATTTCCATTTGCTCTTCTGGAGTTAACACCCATTTATCAGCTAATGGTAACGTAACACCTTCTGCTGAGAATTGACCAGCTAATGAAGCAGGTAATAACCCTCCACTTGCAGCAATTAAGTTTGCTGCTGCATCTGTATTTACTGTTGAAATAATAGTGCTACTAGGTAAAACAATTAAGTCATCTTCAGTTGCAGGTCTAGCTTGTCCATATTGGTTACCCATTAACTGTGCAACTAAAGGAGCTGCAGAAGCAGGTAATCCCAAAGATTGAACAAAAGGAACAAAAGCTGGATTAGCACCTAATGCAGCAGTAATTGTTGCTGATAAAGGAGCTAAGTTCTCATCATGAATAATAACTGGATTTGCAGCAGTTGTAGAAAATTGAACAATTCTTTCTGTTTCTCCTAAAGCAGAAAATACTTGATTTAAAGCACCGTAAACAGTGTTTAAGGTTGGTATTTGAGCTGCTAATGCAGGATTAGATGGATCTAATGGTGCATGAGGTACAGTTGTAAAGTATGGTAAACTTGTAATATATGGAACGTTTGCAATAAGCCCTTTAGCATTGGTAGCAGCTAAAGCATTTATTGTTAAATCTAAAGCCCCGTTGAAAGTAGCAGTTGGAGTGATAGGGTTTGATCCGTCTCCTCCAGTAATTGCATATCCTAAAACATCATTTCCTCCAAATTCTGATAACGTAAAGAAAGTTGGATTTTGAGCAACCGCTAAACCAATAATTGAGGTATTTGTATTTCCAGCAATTCTAATCGCGTATGGATTCGCTGCAGCAGGAAAATTAGCTAAGCTTCCGTAACCATCTGCAAGTAAATGAAAACTTTTAGCTCCTGGTACACCTAAGTTACTAAAAGGTCCTGTAGGATTATTTAAAGCAAAATCTGTAGTAGACATTGCCAAAGGATTTAAGCTTGTTAAAGAAGCTGGTCCTGTACCATTAAAAACTAATCTTTCTGCAAATAATCTTTGTCCTGTAGATGGGTTGATAACAGGATTTCCAGCTAAAATAAGCCCTCCAAAGTTATCGTTCATTAAAGGTTGAGAGAAATTACCTCCACCTACCATAGCAAATTTCTTAGCTAGTGTATTAGGGAAAGAATTTTCTTGAGCGGCTTTAAATAAAGCGTTGTCTGTAAAACCAGCAGTAAATGAAGCTCCGATTGCAACATACTTAGAAAAATCAGCTGAACCTGCACTTGCAGTTATAGTTTCAGAAGAAGCTTCCTTTATTTCTGGCAATGTATTGTCTACATCACAGGCAACAATACCTGTGATTAGTGCAGACAAAAAAGTATATTTTATAATATTTTTCATTGTGTCTTTTTTTAGTTGTTAATAGTCCAAGAGATGTAGTATTGAGATCCAATAGCACCAACACCTGGAGCACTTAAGTACTCTTCACCTGTTAAGTTAGTACCTCCAACTTTAAATATAGATTTAATAGATGGTACAGCATAGTTAATTTGAGCATCAATTACAGTTCTGTCTTCAACATTTCCTTCTAAGAAAGTAGATTGCCAGTAAAATTCGTTTTGCCAACGAGCACTTACATTAAATCCGAAGTTTTCAAATAAGTTAGGGTGGCCAAATTGTGCTTTAACTTTGTGTTCTGGAGTGTTAAATCCAGCTTCAAAATCAGGATCTTTAGCTTGATCAAAATCAAATTTAGACCAAGTATAGTTTAATCCAACGTTAAATCCATTAAATACTTTTGTGTTCAATCCAAGACCAATTCCGTAAGAAGTTACATCAACTTCTGAGTTTGTTTTAGTACTAATAGCAACTCTACTAGCACTACTAGATAATGCCGCTAATGCTAAAGCATCTGGAATTCCATTGTTGAAAGAACCAAATAAAGGAACAATAATATCTTTGTTTGCGATAAAGTTTTCATATTGGTTGTAGTATGTACTAAAATCAACAGATAATTTGTTTTCTCCTAACGGAATAGCACCACGATAACCAACTTCAAAAGCAGTAACTTTTTCAGGTTTTACTAAATCAGTAGTAGTTAACGTTGGAGTTCCAGCTCTCAATGAAGCAGCAGATACCCCTCTGGTAAATGCATCTCTACCAGTTATAGTGTAATTTGTTCCGTTGAAAGATTGATTTACAACAAATCTATCTAAATTATCTTCAGCAGTACCCATAATGAATCCAGCACCAGTACCTAAACCAATATATTGATCTTGCGTAGTTGGATTACGGAAACCTGTTTGGAATGAAGCTCTGAAGTTATGGTTTTTAGTCTCACCAGCAGCATATGCTAAAGATACTCTTGGAGAGAAGTTACCATCAAAGTTTTGAGCTTTATCATATCTGATAGATCCAGTAAACTTTAATCTATCATCCATCATTTTTTTCTGAATTTGAGAATATACTCCGTACTCATCATAGCTAATAGGACTATCTCCATCGGTATAGATAGTTCCGAAAGAGTTTAGGTTGTATTGACGATAAGAACCTCCAAATTGAACTTCTGCCCAGTCAATATAATCACGTAAGTTTAAGTTACCATCTGCGTGGTAGTAGTTCGTGTTGTCTCTAAATTTAGAACCTGTTAAAAGATCTGGGTCAGCAGTAACTTCGTTGAGAATTCTAGTGAATTCAGCAGAACCTGGCTCTGGACGTCCAGTATCTGCAACGTCTCTTGCAGCTTGATGAATTTGAGCTTCCGTTAAACCTAATGGGTTACCTGCTAGATTAATTCCAGCAATTGTATTGATGTATTCACCGAACCAAGCAGTGTTTGATTTCCACTTGCTGTTAACACCAATAGCAGCAAAACGAGTATCGTAAGAGTCTCCAGCATCTTCTCCAGCAAAATAACCTCTAATAAAGAAGTTTTTACCTCTTACTTCTAATTTATGTTGCTCCATAAAGAAGTTCTTTAAACTATATCTGTTTTGTCCTTGGTAAATAGTGTTACCAGTACCAAATTTAGAATTCCAAATAATTTCAACTCTATCATTTCCTAATGGACGATAGTGAATAGCACCGTTAAACTTAACACTTTTAGCTTCGTAGTTCATTAAGTCTCTTTCGTGGTATCCTGTTCTACTTACGTTAACATTAGGAATGATTCCTAACCCACCTGAAGCTTCTCTAATGTTTGTAGAAACCTCATCACCGTATACATTCGCACCATCATAGTTAGGATCAGAAGCAGGGTTTCCTGGCTCTCTAAAACCTGGAATATAAGTTCCTCCAATACCATTGGTATTTCTCGTATCAGTAGCATGCCATTCTTCACCTTTTAAATAGCTTAAACTAACTTTTGCAGCAAATTTATCATCAAAAACATGCGCCATTCTAATACTTGCATCATAGTATGCATTGTCACCAGCAGCTTCTTGACTAGTAATTCCTCCTTTTAATCCTACACTGATCCCTTGATCATCAAAAGGGTTTCTACTTGTCATTAACATGATACCGTTAAATGCGTTTGCCCCATATAAAGCAGAAGCAGCACCTGGTAAAATTTCTACACTTTTCACATCTAATTCAGAAATACCTAAAAGGTTTCCAATTGCGAAGTTTAAGGCAGGAGATGCATTATCCATTCCATCTACTAACTGAACGAAACGTTCATTACCAAATGTAGCAAAACCACGAGTATTAACTGTTTTAAAAGTTAAACCTCCTGAGTTTACATCAACTCCTTTTAAATTTTCTAAGGCGTCATAGTAAGAAGCAGAAGCAGCATTTTTAATTGCTCTAGAATCAAAACGCTCAATTGTTACAGGAGATTCCATAACACGTTCTGGAGTTCTAGAAGCAGATACTACAACCTCGTCTAAAGAAGTAGCATTCTCCGTTAAACTAACTTCAACAACTTGGTTGTTTTGAGTTATTTCAACACTTTTTGTTTGGTACCCTAAAGAAGAAATTTCAATAGTAAAGGGAGGTTGATCAGTCACTGTAAGGGTAAAATTCCCATCAAAATCAGTAGTCGTACCTACAGCTTTCCTTGAAACCTTAATGTTTGCTCCTGGTATTCCTTCACCTAGAGCTGCATCTTTAACTGTACCCGAAATGGTTGTTTGAGCAACCATTGCAGCTGAGCTAAACAGCACAAATGCAACAAGTAATAGTCTTTTAATCATAATGTAAATTAATTTGTTAACTAAAGCGCAAAATACAATTTTTTTTTATTTATAAAATATATGTAAACAGATTTTGTGATAATATCATTTTTGACGTTAATATTTTGTAAAATGTGCATTTTTGAAGAAAATAGAGTAAGTTTTTAGAGAGTTTTATGCATAGTTGTACCTTTGTAAAAATAATTTTGGACGATTGGAAATAACCCACTCAATTTTTGATTTTAAGCCGACGGAAGAAACCATTGTAACCATTGGAACATTTGATGGTGTTCATATTGGACATCAAAAAATCATTGAAAAATTAGTGAAAGAAGCTCGTAAAACAGGGAAAAAATCTGTTCTGTTAACATTCTTTCCTCACCCAAGAATGGTACTTCAAAAAGATGCTTCTATAGAATTGATAAATACGATCAATGAAAGAGCAAGTCGTTTAGAAAAATTAGGACTCGATTACTTAATTATTCATCCTTTTAGTAAAGAATTTTCCAGACTTACTGCATTAGATTTTGTACGTGATGTTTTGGTAAATCAACTAAATACACACAAATTGATTATAGGATACGATCATCATTTTGGGAAAAATAGGGAAGGGAATATAGAACAGCTAACAGAGTATTCTCATTTGTACGACTTTACAGTGGAAGAAATTCCAGCACAAGATATAGATGATGTTTCTGTAAGTTCTACAAAGATAAGAAGAGCTCTTTCTGGTGGTGAATTAAGAACGGCTAACAACTACTTGGGATATCATTTTTCTTTAACTGGAAAAGTGGTCAATGGAAAAAAGTTAGGAGGAAAGATAGGGTACCCAACCGCTAATATAGAAGTTGAAGAAGCGTATAAATTGATTCCAAAAACAGGGGTTTATGTTGTAAAGTCTGTAATCGATAATCAAAAAGTTTACGGGATGATGAACATTGGTAATAGACCAACGGTAAATGGTGAATATCAAACAATAGAGGTGCATTTTTTTGATTTTGATGATGACTTATATGGTAAAAAACTTACCGTGGAGTTGATGTACTATTTAAGAGAAGAACAAAAATTTGATTCAGTAACTTCTTTAATGAATCAACTAGAGAAAGATAAAGAAGACTCACTTTTACATATTCAAACAAACCAATAAATAAGATTGCTTAAATCTGTAACAAGCTATATCTTTGCGTTTCTTAAAATTTAAAAAGATGTTACAGGTTCAGTTTATTAGAGAAAACAAACAAACTGTTTTAGAAGGATTGGCAAAAAGAAATTTTGCGAATGCAGAAGCAATAATTGAAGAAGTATTAACTGCTGATGAAGCTCGTAGAGCTACACAAGTTTCATTAGATAATGTTTTAGCTGAATCTAATAAAATATCCAAGGAAATAGGTGGGCTTTTTAAATCTGGAGAAGTACAAAAAGCTAACTTACTAAAAGAAAAAACGGGTCAATTAAAAGAGCAATCTAAAGAATTATCAGAGAAGTTAAACGAAGCAGCAAATACTTTACAAGGGTTGTTGTATCAAATCCCAAACATTCCACATGCTTCAGTTGTTGCTGGTAAAAATGAGGAAGATAATGAAGAAATTTTTAAGGAAGGAATTGTTCCAGAATTAGGAGAAGAAGCATTGCCTCACTGGGAATTGGCGAAGAAGTATGATATTATTGATTTCGAATTAGGAGCGAAAGTAAGTGGAGCAGGTTTTCCTATTTTCAAAGGAAAAGGAGCTCGTTTACAGCGTGCATTAATTAGTTATTTCTTAGATAAAAATACTGCTGCAGGATATACAGAAGTGCAAGTTCCGCATTTAATTAATGAAGCTTCGGGTTATGGTACTGGACAATTACCAGATAAAGAAGGTCAAATGTATCATGTAACAGGAGATGATTTGTATTTGATTCCTACTTCAGAAGTTCCTATTACGAATATGCACAGAGGTGATTTATTGCAAGAAAGTGATTTGCCAAAAGCGTATACGGGGTATACACCATGTTTTAGAAGAGAGGCAGGAAGTTATGGAGCACATGTAAGAGGTTTGAATCGTTTACACCAATTTGATAAGGTAGAACTTGTTCGTGTGGAGCATCCAGATAATTCATACAATGCTTTAAATGATATAGTAGAGCATATCAAAGGGATTTTACGTGATTTAAAATTACCGTATCGTATTTTACGTTTGTGTGGAGGTGACACTGGATTTACAGCTGCACTGACATTTGATTTTGAAGTGTATTCTACAGCACAAAATCGTTGGTTAGAAATTAGTTCAGCATCAAATGTAGAATCTTTTCAAGCAAATAGATTAAAGCTACGTTTTAAAAATAAAGAAGGAAAGAGTCAATTAGCACATACATTAAATGCAAGTTCTTTGGCTTTACCAAGAGTATTGGCTGGAATTCTAGAAAACTATCAAACTCCTGAAGGAATTAAAATACCAGAAGTATTGGTTCCATATTGTGGTTTCGATATCATTGACTAAAAAGTCTTTATCAAAATATATTATATGAAAAACCCAAGGCTGCAATACGCAATCCTTGGGATTTTTCTTTTATTCCCCTAAAAATAAATATATATAATCATTAATTGGCAACTACCGCTACCATTAATTTTTTGTACTTGTTCATTTCTAACAACGCTTCAAAATATTTAGATATTTGACCATTCTTCATAAACTCATTAGCATTGTTTCTTGCTGTTTCGTATTGTTTAGTTAAGTTTTTCATAGTTCCTGTTGTTTAGTTATGTTATTAATAAGACAAAGTTCATGCCAAAATGTTACAAACATGAAATAAAAACCAGTGGTTTTAATAAACTATTAACAATTAAATAGTTAATTCCCCTACTTTTTTAAAATGAATTGTAAAAAATCATAGAACCTCAAAAAACTAAGTTTTGATTTCATAAATTTGTTATATGAAGAAGACCTTTCTGTTTATATTTTTGATAATGAGTTCGCTAGTATGGGCGCAACAAAATGATTTTATTATAGCTGAAAATTATTTTAGAAATAATGAATATCATAAAGCATTATCCATATATGAATCGTTGTATGAGAAAAGCCCTTTCAACACAACTTATTTGAGAAGATTAATTACCTGTTATCAAGAAACAGAACAATATAACGTTGCAGAAAACTTACTTTCAAGAAAGTTAAAAGAACAACCGAGATTATCTTTTTTACATGTGATTCTTGGAAATACTTACGAGAGACAACAAAAGAAAGAAGCTGCAGAAGATAGCTATAAGAAGGCATTAGAATCACTCAATAAAAAATCAGGATATGGAACTATTGTAGCTAGCTTGTTTAGAAATTATACAAAATTAGACTATGCAATAGAAGCTTACGAAAAAATTATGGCAAACAACCCAAATTCGAATTATGGGTTTCAACTAGCACAAATTTATGGTGAAAAAGGAGATTTTGAGAGAATGTTTGAGTCTTATGTAAATTTAGTAGACAAGAACAAGAACTACCTAAATAATGTAAAAAGATATACTTCAAGATATATCAATGATGATGCTGAAAATGAAAATAACATTTTGTTTAAAAGAGCTTTGCTAAGGAAGTCTATTAGCAATCCAAAAGATATTTGGAATGATTTATTGGCTTGGTTATTTATACGTCAGAAAGAATATAGTAAAGCATTGATACAGAAGAAAGCGTTATTAGCTCGAGATCCTGATAAATTAGCAGCAATTAATGATTTAGGTAAAATTGCACTTGATAATAAAGATTACGAAACTGCTAAAGAGTGTTTTGATTTGGTAATTGAAAAAACAAATTACCCAACAGATAAATTCATTGCAATAAATAATAACTTAAGAATAGCTGTTGAAACGAAGCAACCTAATGTTGACGAGCAGTTTCAGATGATTTTTAAAGAATACGGGATTAATCGTAATACGTTTAGAACCCAAATTGCATATGCAGATTATTTGACCTTTGAAAAGGGAAGCCCTGAAAAAGCCATAGAAGTATTAGAGGGAGCAAAGAAACATGCTAACTCAAAATTTTCAAAAGCTACATTAAAACTTAAACTAGGTGATGTTTTAGTGTTTACAGAAAAATTTAATAAGGCTCTTATCTATTACTCACAGATACAAACACAGTTTAAAAATCATTTTTTAGCTCAGCAAGCACGTTTTAAAGTAGCACAGGCGTCTTACTTTAAAAATGATTTTAAATGGGCAAAAGCACAATTAAAAGTATTAAAAGGATCTGCTAGTCAATTAATAGCAAATGATGCAGCTGCTTTGTTTTTGATAATTTCAGATAATGAACCAAAAGACAGTGTCTCTTCAGGGTTAAAGGAATATGCAAAAGCAAGTTTATTGGCATACCAAAGTAAAAATGAGGAAGCGGTTGCATTACTAAAAGAGGTCATTACTAACTTTAAAGGACAACCGATAGAAGACGAAGCCTTATTTAAACAGGCAAAAATATATATTGAACTAAAAAGATATGACGAGGCTATTTTAAATTATGCGAAGATTTTAGAAATGGATGCTGAAGGTATTTTAGTAGATGATGTGTACTATCATTTGGCTAAATTATATCACAATGAATTAAATGATATAGAAAAGGCAAAAGAATACTATCAAAAGATTATTTTTGACCACCCCAATAGTATCTATTTAGTAGACGCTAGAAAGAAATTTAGAAAGTTAAGAGGAGACAATATTTAAAATATTAAAAGGAATTAATAATGTATATATATAACGTAACAGTCAATGTAGACGAAAGTATTCATGCTGAATGGTTAGTGTGGATAGAAAAACATATTCCAGAAGTGTTAGCAACAGGTAGATTTGTTAGTGCTAAAATGACGCAGGTTTTGGTTGAAGAAGAAATGGGGGGAATAACCTACTCAATACAATATACAGCAAAATCTAGAGAAGATTTAGATGCTTATTATAAGCACGATGCAGATAGATTAAGAAGTGATGGTTTAACTCGTTTTGAAGGGAAATCGTTAGCCTTCCGCACTGAGTTAAAAGTGATCAATGAATTTTATCCTGTTGTGAGTAGTAACTAGATAAAATGAATCAAGTTGTTTATAGAAATAGAAAGAAAATTTTAATTGTAAGTGTTTTTCTATTAATCATAGGATTTGTAATGACTTACTTGAAATATGGTATTGAACCGTGGGAAACAATTGGAGGATTTTTATGTGGAATAGGAATTTCTTTTGGAATTATATCTTTAAGTTCAAAAAAAATAGAATCTAATAGATTGTAATTAATGACTGTAAGAGCAAAGAAACATTTAGGACAACATTTTTTAAAAGATGAGAATATAGCGAAAAAGATTGCAGATTCTTTAACAGAAAATGGGTATGATAATGTATTAGAAATAGGTCCGGGAATGGGAGTACTAACAAAATATTTATTAGAAAAATCACCAAAGGTTACCGTAATGGAACTTGATTCTGAATCTGTAGAGTACTTGCAAGAAACTTTTCCTGTGGAGCATATTAAATTAGATACTTCTAAAGATAAATTCAATATTCTAGAAGGGGATTTTTTAAAACAAGATTTATCAGCTATTTTTAAAGGAGAACAAGTTGCTATTATTGGTAACTTCCCATATAACATTTCTTCTCAAATTGTTTTTAAAGCTATAGAGAACCGAGATATAGTTCCTGAATTTTCTGGAATGTTTCAAAAAGAAGTAGCACAAAGAGTTGCTGAGAAGGAGGGAAGTAAAACGTATGGGATCTTGTCGGTTTTAACCCAAGCATTTTATGATGCGGAATATTTATTTACCGTACCGCCAACGGTTTTTAACCCACCTCCAAAAGTAGACTCTGGAGTTATAAGACTTATAAGAAAAGAAAATTATACACTTCCAGTTGATGAGAAACTGTTTTTTAGAGTAGTAAAAACAGCATTCAATCAACGAAGAAAAATGTTACGAAGTAGTTTAAAATCCTTTAAACTTTCGGATAGCTTGAAAGAAGACCCTATATTTGCGATGCGTCCCGAGCAATTGTCGGTTGAACGTTTTATTGAATTGACATCAAAAATCGCAAACGATGGCATTAGAAATCACTAAAGAACTTTTAGATAACGTACGAGCACTTATTCAAGATAAGAAAGACACTGCGCTTTCTGATTTTTTTGCAGATGTACACCATGCTGATATTGCAGAAGTATTGGACGAATTGTCGTTTGATGATGCAGTATATATTATTCGTTTGTTAGATTCTGAAACTACTTCAGAGGTGCTAATGGATGTTGATGAAGATGTACGAGAAAAAATTCTTTCGCAGCTTACAGATAAAGAAATTGCAGAAGAAATTGAAGAGCTTGACACCGATGATGCAGCAGATGTAATTGCTGAGCTTCCTGAAGATCGTAAGCAGGAAGTAATGCAACAGATAGAAGACAAAGAGCACGCTAAAGAAATTGTAGAGCTTTTACGTTATGATGAAAACTCGGCTGGTGGTTTGATGGCTAAGGAGATGGTGAAAGTGAATGAAAACTGGAACGTCTTAACTTGTGTAAAAGAAATGCGTGTTCAAGCGGAAGAAGTTACAAGAGTACATTCTATTTATGTAGTTGATGATGATGGAAAGTTAAAAGGAAGGCTTTCTTTAAAAGACTTGTTAATGGCGTCTACTAGATCAAGAATAGCAGATGTTTATATACCAAGAGTAGATTTCGTGAATGTACACGAATCTGCAGAAGAGGTGGCTAATATAATGCGTAAATATGACCTTGAGGCCATTCCGGTAGTAGATGAATTGGGAGTTTTGGTTGGAAGAATTACTATTGATGACATTGTGGATGTCATTAAAGAAGAAGCAGAAAAAGATTATCAATTAGCGGCGGGTATTACGCAAGACGTAGATTCTGAAGATAGTATTTTAGATTTAACAAAAGCACGATTACCATGGTTGTTCTTAGGTCTTTTAGGAGGAATAGGAGCTTTCTTGATCATGGGTAATTTTGAACATACCTTTAAAGAGAATGCTGTTTTATTCTTTTTTACTCCGTTAATTGCCGCTATGGCTGGAAATGTTGGAGTGCAATCATCAGCAATTATTGTGCAAGGTTTAGCAAATGATGAGGTAAGAGGGAGTATGAAAAACCGTTTGATAAAAGAGATGCTATTAGCATTGTTAAACGGTGTGGTATTAGCAATTTTCTTGTTTCTTTTTGTATTTGTCTACGAACAAGAAATGATGAAGGCTTTGGCTATTTCTGTATCGTTAGTAGTGGTTATTGTGGTTGCAGGTTTAATAGGAACCTTTATTCCTTTGTTTTTACACAAGAGAGGAATAGATCCAGCTATTGCTACAGGACCATTTATTACTACCAGCAATGATATTTTTGGAATCTTGATTTACTTTTTAATTGCACAGCTTATTTTAGGAGTATAACAAGCATAAATTGAAGTTATACGTTGTCTATTATCTCTTCTAAAGGAATAAAAGCTTTAAGCATAAGAAAAGCACCAAAAACAATAAGTAAAACTCCCATAGCTCTTTTAATTCTATAAATAACTAGAGGAGTCATTTTCTTTTTAAGTTGTTTGGCTAATATTATCTTTACTAAATCTGTTGTTAGATACCCTATAATTACAGTGACAAAATACCAAAAAATAGAATTTGGGTTCATGTTTAGCGTGGGGCCAACAACAACCATAATACCAAGCCAACCAGCCAATACACCAATATTTATAAAGTTTAAAAAGAAACCATTTATAAAAAGTCTAAAATAATTATTAGCCTTAGGAACTTCTACTTCAGTTTCATCAACTTCTTTTTTATTATTCTTATCTAAGTAAGTAATAAGACCATAAATTACTAGAATTAGACCCCCAACGAGAAACAAACGAGGGTCATCTTTAATTTTTTCTAGTAAGCTTCTACTACCATAATATGCGATTAGTATGAAACTAATATCACCAAGAATTACACCTAAATCAAAAGCAATAGCTGCTCGCGCCCCTTTTAAAATACTAGTTTTAATGAGCATAAAAAAAACAGGACCAATCATAAAGGCCATGAAAACCCCGATTAAAAACGCATCCTTTAGTGTAGTTAGTTCCATAGTAATTTTTTTAATTTTTATACGTCGTCAAAATCAAGTACAACTTTCGCAGTGGTTGGATGCGCCTGGCAGGTTAAAACTAACCCTTCTTCTAATTCGTCATCAGTTAAAATAGAGTTTTTAGTCATTACCGCTTTTCCTTCAGTTACCTTCGCAATACAGCTACTACAAACACCTCCTTGGCACGAGTATGGAGCGTCTAACTTATTACGTAAACTAGCTGCTAACAACGTATCTGTTTGTTTCATAGAAAATGTAGTTTCTTCATCATCTAATAAAACAGTGATTTCACTTTCTCCATTTTGTATAGCATCTGTATTTTCTTCAGAGGTAGAGGCTGTAAATAGTTCAAAATGAATATGCTCTTTGTTAAAACCGTTCTCTTGTAAGGTTTCAGAAACCACATTGATCATTTCCTCTGGCCCACATAAAAAAGCAGCATCAAAAGAAATATTTTTATAAATATTCTTTACAAAATAATTGGTATGCGATTTATCGATTCTACCTAACAAAGTATCTTCATTACGTTCTCTACTAAATACATAGTGTAGTTTTAAACGATCAGTATATGTCGTTTGTAAAGTATTTAACTCATTGTAAAAAATAGTGTCTTCAGTAGACTTGTTACCATAAATCAATGTAAAAGTAGATGAAGAATTTTCTAACACTGCTTTTACCATAGAAATTACAGGAGTAATTCCACTACCAGCGGCAAACCCAAGATAATTTTTATCGTTTTGTGCTTCTAAAGTAAATTTACCTTCAGGAGCCGATACTTCTAATTCATCTCCTTGTTTCAATTGAGAAGTAGCGAATACAGAAAATTTACCATTTTCAACCGCTTTTACTGCTACTTTCAGCTCATTACTGTTTGGAGAAGCGCATATAGAATACGCTCTACGAACTTCTTCATTATTAATAATTGCTTTTACAGTAACATATTGCCCTGAAATAAATTGAAATGTATCTTTTAAATCAGAAGGAATATTAAAAAGTATAGAAACGGCGTCTTTTGTTTCTTTAATTATTTGTTGTATAGATAGTTTATAAAAAGTACTCATGTAGTCAGTTTTGTTGGGCAAAAATAACAAACTCCTTACGAACAAAAGTTAGAGTTCTTATAAAATTATACCTAAGATTTTTATGTATAAGAAAATTATGTATATTTGTATACCTAAGTTTTTTGGGTATAATACTAAAGTTTATGGGAAATCAAAAATTGTATAAAGGATCATTACAAACTATTATTTTGAAATTATTGGCTCAAAATGATAAAATGTATGGTTATGAAATTACACAAAAAGTAAAGGAATTGACAAAGGGAGAATTGCAAATTACAGAAGGTGCTTTATATCCAGCATTACATAAACTAGAAGCAGAAGGTTTATTAGATGTTGAGGTGACCAAAGTAGGAAACCGATTACGTAAGTACTATAAACTTACAGAACAAGGGACTACAGAAACAGCAAATAAGTTGGCAGAAATGCAAGAATTTTTAAAAACAATGCAACAATTAGTGAATCCGCAATTGGGATTAGAATAATTTGATTAGCTATGGAATTAACTAAGGAACAAATAAAAAGAATTGATGCTTTTTTGGAAGGAATTGGAGTAGAGTATATAGATATTCGACTGGAAATGGTAGATCATATTGCTAGTGAAATAGAAGAAAAAGTAGATGATGTAGATGCTTTTTTTGATAATCAAAGGTTTCAAACTCCTTTTATAAAATATATGTTGAGTCAAAAGTTGAGACTCTTCAAGAATTATAAGAAGCAAGTAAAGAGAAGTTTTTGGTTTAATATTATAAAGATAATTATTGATGTTTTTAAAGAAGGAATAGCTCCTTTGAATGCGTTGTTTATTTCTTTATTTATGGTAATGATATTTTTTGTTGGAAAATTGAACTTAGCGTTTGTTACCAATGCTGCTTTTGTGGCTTTTTTTGTAAGCTATTGTTATATGACATTTCTGTTTCACAAGCTTAGAAAGAAGTTTGGAAATATCAGGCTACTTCAAGCTTATGCAGTGATTTTAACTTGTACCTATTTGATCTCATTATATATACCAACGTTAATATTTCCTTTTTTTGATGGGCAAGATTATACCATTTTTAACTTATACAAATTAGCAGCAATGTTAAGTGTTAACTTTTTAGTTTATAAGAGTTATATGAGCAGAAAAAATACAATTGAAACCTATTGTAGAACTTTTATTTAATAGCCTATGGAATTAACAAACAAACATATTGAACAATTATACAAGTTTACACGCCAACATTATGTAGAGCATTATGATGTACAAACTGAGTTGGTAGATCATTTAGCAAATGATATTGAGCAAATATTAGAAGAAGATACTTTCTTAACATTTGAGCAAGCTAGAGATCGCTCGTTTAAAAAGTTCGGTGTATTTGGATTTATGGATGTTGTTGAAGAGAAACAAAAACAGATGGGGAAACAATATTTTAAGTTAATCTTGTCTTTTGTAAAAGAATGGTTTCAATTACCTAAGTTAATCTTAACATTGGGTATTTTTTATATGTTCTTTTTGTTACAAGATTTTTCTTTTTCCTATTACATGTTAACGGTATTGTACTTGGTGGTGTTTGCAGTTGAAATTGGCATTATGATCAGTAGAAAAAGAAAATATAATAGAAAAGTAAAACGTACTGGAAGACGTTGGATGTTTGAAGACATCATTGTTTCACAAGGTTATGGAAATATAGCTTTTATGTCATATTATGTATTATACTTTACTTCTCCTGAAAACATGGGGAGCTCAAGTTTAGTTAGTAAAATATTGGTTGCTTTTGCCATAACACTGGCAATAATTGTTGGCTATATTTCAATGGTTATGATTCCTAGCAAATCAGAAGAACTATTAGCGAAACAATATCCCGAATATATCTTGAGCTAGGCTATAGCTTATTTTTTACCTTCAACAATAATTACAATTTCACCTTTAGCAGGTTTTTCAGTATAATATGATAATACTTCTTGTACGCTTCCTCGTTTGGTTTCTTCATATAATTTGGTCAGTTCTCTAGAAACAGAAACCAACCTATCTTCTCCGAAATATTCAGCAAAATGGCTTAAGGTTTTTAATAACTTATGAGGACTTTCATAGAAAATCATAGTACGTGATTCTTTAGCTAATAACTTTAAACGAGTTTGTCTTCCCTTTTTGACTGGTAAAAAACCCTCAAAAACAAATTTGTCGTTTGGTAAACCCGAGTTAACTAATGCAGGCACAAAGGCAGTTGCACCTGGTAAACATTCTACAGCTATGTTATTTTGAATACAAGCACGAGTAAGTAAAAAACCAGGGTCTGATATTGCAGGAGTACCAGCATCCGAAATTAGGGCAAAGGTTTCTCCACCTTGCATACGCTTAATGAGTATATCTACTGTTTTATGTTCGTTATGCATATGATGCGATTGCATTGGAGTGGTTATATCAAAATGCTTTAAAAGTTTTCCACTGGTACGAGTGTCTTCAGCAAGAATATAATCTACTTCTTTTAAAACGCTTAAAGCTCGAAAAGTAATATCTTCTAAGTTTCCAATCGGTGTAGGTACAATATACAATTTACTCATGCTACAAAACTACAAAGTTTTTGTGCTATTTAAATGCCAGTACAAAGCTTTTTGTACTTTTGTTTTATGCAAAATGAGCTGTTAGATAAAATTAAGTTGCCTAAAGATATTCGACAAATATCGATACCGAAACTACCGATGTTAGCAAAGGAGTTGAGAGATTTTATTATTGATGTAGTGGCCACCAAAGAAGGTCATTTAGGTGCAAGCTTGGGAGTTGTAGAGTTAACTATTGCACTACATTATGTATTTAATACACCCGAAGATATGTTAGTTTGGGATGTTGGACATCAGGCTTATGGGCATAAAATTTTGACTGGAAGAAAAGATGTTTTTCATACGAATAGACAATTAGAGGGAATTTCTGGTTTTCCAAAGCGAAGTGAAAGCGAGTATGATACTTTTGGAGTAGGGCATTCATCAACCTCCATTTCAGCTGCTTTAGGAATGGCTATAGCTTCACAATTAAAGGGAGAAAATAAGCACCATATTGCCGTTATTGGTGATGCGTCTATTGCAAGCGGAATGGCTTTTGAAGCATTGAATCATGCTGGAGATACCAATGCAAACCTATTGGTTATTTTAAACGACAATGCTATTGGCATTGATCCATCCGTAGGAGCTTTAAAAGACTATTTAACGCGTATAAAGTCTATTCGTAATGATGTAGAGCAGCATAATATTTTTGAGGCGTTAAACTTTGATTATTCTGGTCCTATAGATGGACATAATTTAGAAGAATTAATTACTGAGTTAAATAGATTAAAACAAATTGAAGGTCCAAAATTTTTACATGTTATAACTACCAAAGGAAAAGGATTAAAACAAGCAGAACAAGATCAGGTTAAATACCATGCTCCAGGTAAGTTTGATAAAATTTCTGGAGATGTATTGCCAAAACAGCAGAGTAAGTTTACCAAGTTTCAAGATGTGTTTGGAAAAACTATTGTAGAGTTAGCTGAGGTGAACAACAAGATTGTTGGTATCACACCGGCAATGCTTACAGGAAGCTCTTTAAAGTTTATGTTAGAAGCGTTTCCAGAAAGAACATTTGATGTTGGGATTGCAGAACAACACGCTGTTACACTGGTAGCAGGTATGGCGACAGAAGGATTGATTCCGTTTTGTAATATCTATTCAACATTTTTACAAAGAGCATATGATCAAGTAATACACGATGTGGCGTTGCAAAACTTACCAGTAATTTTCTGTTTAGACAGAGCAGGATTAGTAGGAGAAGATGGAGCAACACATCATGGAGTGTTTGATTTGGCTTATTTACGTTGTATACCAAACTTGATTGTTGTTGCACCTCGTAATGAGATTGAGTTACGAAATATCATGCATACTTCACAATTAGGCTTAGAAAATCCAATAGCAATTCGATATCCTAGAGGTAAGGGGAGGTTGGAAAAGTGGCAGCTACCGTTTGAAACAATTGAAATAGGAAAAGGTGAATGTTTAAAAGAAGGTTTTAAGGTTGCAATATTGTCTATTGGAACGATAGCGAATAATGTTATTGATGCGATAGAGGAAATAGAAGAAAAAGAAGTATTTGCACATTATGACATGCGTTTTGTTAAACCATTAGATAAGGAATTATTGCATGCTATTTTTGATCAATTCAATACAATTATTACGATTGAAGATGGAACTATAAGTGGGGGATTTGGTACGGCAATATTAGAATATGCTGCTGAGGTAGATTATAATGGAAGTATTCAGCTATTAGGGGTACCAGATAATTTTATTCATCATGGAACAGTGAAAGAACTACAGAAGTTATGCGGAATTGATAAAGACTCGATAAAAAGTGAATTGTTAAGTTATTTATAAATCAATTCTTATTTGATAGTAAATGAAATTGGAGGAAGTATGTATTTCACGTTTACAATTTTTCTTGCTTCTCTTCCTGGTTTCATTTGTGGTAGGAGTTTCACAACTCTTAGACCTTCTTTTCGTAATTTTGGATGAATAGCTCTAACAATTATATTTGATGGGTTTCCCTTTCTGTTAATTGTAAATTCAATAATGGTATTATAGGTTCCAGGTAGAAGTAAAGGTTTATAATTTTTATTATGCTTGTTTTTCTTTTTCTGTATGATAATTTCTTGTTGTAATGTTTTGATAATTGAGTAATTAAAATGTTGTTGAACATGTTTTTCTAATTGTGTATTCATACAGGTTCTTTTAGTTTCTTTTGTTGTCAGTTTATCACATTCAGAAAGTAAAGGAACAACATCTACTATTTGAGAAGATATATAATCTCCGGAATCATTAGTGTTTGAAGTTTGTCCGTAGATTGTCGTACAGAATAATAATAAGATTAGATATATATATTTCATAGATTTTAAATATAAAAAAAGCGAACCAATTTGGTTCGCTTTTTTATTTTATTGATTGACTTCTATGAGTCTAGTTGTTTAATGCTTCAGCACCACCTACAATCTCTAAGATTTCTCCAGTAATTGCAGCTTGACGTGCTTTGTTATAAGTTAACTTTAAATCGTCACGTAACTCCTTAGCATTATCAGTTGCTTTGTGCATTGCAGTCATACGAGCTCCGTGTTCGGCAGCAAATGAATCACGTACTGACTTGTATAACTGAGTTTTTAATGACTTTGGAATTAACTCTAAAACGATTTCTTCTTTCGATGGTTCGAAGATATAGTCTAAGTTTACGTCTGCATCAGTTTCTACAGGCTTAATAGGCAAGAATTGCTCTACCTGAGGAATTTGAGTTGCAGCGTTCTTAAATCTGTTATAAATAACTTCGATTCTATCGTAAGATCCGTCAACATATAAATCCATTAACTGTTGAGCAATACCAGAAACATTATCAAATGTTAAGTTATCAAAAACATCATTTCTGTTGTCAATAACCTTATATTCTTTTGATAAGATATCGTTTCCTTTTTTACCAATAGTTAATAATTCAACAGTAGTATTACCGTATTTTTCATTGATTGTTTTAACTGTTTGCTTCACAATAGAAGAGTTAAAACCACCACATAAACCTCTGTTAGAAGTTACAATTACTAATAATACTTTGCTTACTTCTCTTTGCGTTGAATATACTCCACCAGCGTCACTATCTAAAGTAGCACTTAAGCTTTGTAATAATTCAGTAAGCTTAGATGAATACGGGCGCATAGCTGTAATTGCATCTTGAGCTTTTTTCAACTTTGCAGCCGATACCATTTTCATGGCAGAGGTAATCTGCATTGTTGATCCAATTGAAGTAATTCTGTTACGTATTTCTTTTAAGTTTGCCATCTAATTTGAACTTAAAATTATAAAAGCTCCCGCCCGAAAGCGGGAAGTTATTTTTTTGTTTATTAAGCTGTATACTTAGCTGAAATCTCCTTAGCAGCGTCTTCTAATACAGCAACTGCTTCGTCAGTTAATTTTCCAGCTTTTAAAGTATCTAACGTATCTCTGTGCTTAGCATTTAAGTACTCGATATAGTTAGCTTCGAATTCTTTTACTTTGTTTACAGGTACGTCTTTTAATAAGTTTTTAGAACCTGCATAGATAATTGCAACTTGATCTTCTACAGTAAAAGGATCTCCTTGATTTTGCTTTAAGATCTCTACGTTACGCTTACCTTTAGAGATAACGTTCATAGTAGCAGCATCTAAGTCAGAACCAAACTTAGCGAATGCTTCTAATTCACGGTATTGAGCTTGGTCTAATTTTAATGTACCAGATACTTTCTTCATTGATTTAATCTGAGCAGAACCCCCTACACGAGATACAGAAATACCTACGTTAATTGCAGGACGAACTCCTGAGTTGAATAAATCAGACTCTAAGAAAATCTGTCCATCAGTAATCGAAATTACGTTTGTTGGAATATATGCAGAAACGTCTCCAGCTTGAGTTTCAATAATTGGTAATGCAGTTAAAGATCCTCCACCTTTTACTTTACCTTTTAATGATTCTGGTAAATCGTTCATTTCAGCAGCAATAGCATCATCATTAATAACTTTTGCAGCACGCTCTAATAATCTTGAGTGTAAGTAGAAAACGTCTCCAGGATACGCCTCACGTCCTGGTGGACGACGTAATAATAAAGATACCTCACGGTAAGCAACCGCTTGCTTAGATAAATCATCATAAACAATTAAAGCTGGTCTACCAGTATCACGGAAATATTCTCCGATTGCAGCTCCTGCGAATGGAGCATATACCTGCATTGGTGCAGGATCAGATGCGTTAGCAGCTACAATAGTAGTATAAGCTAAAGCTCCTTTTTCTTCTAACATGTTTGCGATTGCAGCAACTGTAGAACCTTTTTGTCCTACTGCAACATAAATACAGTAAACTGGCTCACCTGCATCGTAAAATTCTTTCTGGTTTAAGATAGTATCAATAGCAACTGTTGATTTACCAGTTTGACGGTCTCCAATGATTAACTCACGTTGTCCACGTCCAATAGGAATCATTGCATCTACAGATTTAACACCTGTTTGTAATGGTTCAGTTACTGGTTGACGATAGATTACCCCAGGAGCTTTACGCTCTAATGGCATCTCATAAGTTTCACCTTCGATTGGTCCTTTACCATCGATTGGATTACCTAATGTATCTACTACACGTCCAACAATTCCTTCTCCAACTTTTAAAGAAGCAATTCTTTCTGTACGTTTTACTGTAGATCCTTCACTTACTCCTGTTGATGATCCTAATAATACCACACCAACGTTGTCTTCTTCTAAGTTTAATACGATTCCTTCTAAACCGTTACCAAAATCTACTAATTCACCATATTGAACATTTGATAAACCGTATACACGAGCAATACCATCACCCACTTGTAATACAGTTCCAACTTCGTTTAACGTAGCTTTCGCCTCGAAATTTGTTAATTGTTCCTTTAAAATTGCTGATACTTCAGCTGGTTTAATTGCTGCCATCTTATATAATTTGATGTATAATTAAATTTTTGGAATATAATGACTATTGTCAAATTCTCTTCTTAATTCATTAAATTGGTTAGAAATACTCGCATCGTATTGAACATCTCCAACGCGTAAAATAAATCCTCCTAAAATATCAGGATTTACTATATTTTCAATATTAGCTTTGTTTCCAGTGATCTCTACGATCTTAGCTAATACTTTTGTTTCTAATTCTTTACTTAAAGGTACTGCGGTAGTAACCTTTGCTACTTGCATGCTTTTGTAGTAATCGTAAATAACAGAGTATTGCTTAGCAATAGGCTCTAACATTAACATACGTTTGTTTTCTTCTAATAAGTTAAACAAACCTTTAACAATGTTGTTTACGTTTTCCCCGAAAAGTGCAGTTAATACTTTACGCTTATCTGCAGCTTTAATCACAGGGCTCTTAAGCATTGCATCTAAATCGTTACTTCCAGCAATCGTGTCAACAATAAACTTCATGTTATCATTCACCTCTGTTTCTTTACCTGACTCTTTTGCTAGGTTTAAGATTGCTTTTGCATAACGTAATGCTGGTCTTCCTGCTTTCATTGAGTGATTAGTTTAAAGTAACGTCTTCTAACATTCCTTCAACAAGCTTTAATTGATCGTCTTGTGAAGCTAATTCTTTTTTAACAACAGTTTGAGCTATACCTATAGATAAGTCAGCTACCTGCTTTTTAACGTGTGCTAAAGCTGCTTGCTTTTCTTGTTCAATTGAAGCCTTTGCGTTTTCAATTAACTTAGCTGCTTCTTCAGAAGCTTCTTCTTTAGCATCAGCAACGATCTTATCTTTAATCTCACGAGCTTCTTTTAACATTGCGTCTCTTTCTGCTCTAGCTTCTTTTAATAATCTATCGTTATCAGCCTGTAAGTTTTGCATTTCTTTCTTTGCTTCTTCAGCTGCGTCTAATGCATTTTGGATACCTTCTTCACGTTCCGTTAACGAAGCTAAAATTGGTTTCCAAGCAAACTTACCTAATAAAAATAGTATTATAAGAAGGATTATCACTTGCATGAAAAATAACCCTGGAGAAAAATCATTTAATAACTGATCCATTATATATGTAATTTATTCTTTTAAAAAATATTATTGTTTAATTTGAAAACATTTCCTGCAACCAACCGTTACAGGAAAATGTTTTTTGTTTTGTTTCTTAGTTTCCTCCTAAGATTAAAGCACCGAAAGCTAAACCTTCTAATAATGCTCCGATGATGATCATCGCTGTTTGGATTTTACCAGCAGCCTCAGGTTGACGAGCAATTCCTTCCATTGCTTTTCCACCGATTTGACCTAATCCGATTCCTCCACCGATTACGATTAATCCTGCTCCAATTAAATTGTACATACTAATTGATTTATATAATTAAACAAATTCTTATTCTAATGATGTTCGTGTTCTTCTACCGCCATTCCAATAAATAAAGACGATAACATTGTAAAAATAAATGCTTGTAAGAACGCTACTAATAGTTCTATTACCATTATAAATGTTGCCAACACTAAAGACATTGCAGTTGAACCAACTACAGTGAATGATTCTTTCATAGTAATCATTAAAGCAATTAAACTCATTACTACGAAGTGTCCAGCTGTAATGTTTGCAAATAAACGTACCAATAATGAGAAAGGTTTGATTAATACAAAACCTATTAACTCAATAACTGCTAAGATTGGTCTTAACACTACGGGAACTCCTGGCATCCATAAAGTGTGTGCCCAGAAATCTTTCGTTCCACTTGCTAAATAAATTACTGCTGTAAATAATGCTAAACAAACTGTAATAGCTATTTGTCCGGTTACGTTAAATCCTAATGGAGTTAATCCCATTAAGTTTAATATCCAGATAAAGAAGAATACCGTTAATAAATAAGGCATGAACTTCTTATATTTTTTCTCACCAATATTTGGTCTTGCAATTTCGTCTCTTACGTATAATACTAACGGCTCTAATATACGACCAACTCCTGTAGGAATTGCTCCTTTTTTGTACCCCTTAGCCAACGCTCCAAATCCTAAGAACATTAATAAACCTGCTATTAAAATTCCAAATACACTTTTAGTAATAGAAAAATCTAATACTTTGTGAGCATTGGTAGCATGATGCGTGTCATCAAAAGACACCGCTGTTGCCCCTTCGTTTAATTCATAAATTTTACTATGAATCTTTACTAATTTCACATCACCTCTATCAACGATTACGGTACCGTCATCATTGTGATGAAAAGCGGAAGACATAAAGGTTTTTAAACCTTTGCTAGTCCAAACAATTACGGGTAATGGAAACCCTACATGTTTGCGCTCACCTGCATCGTTTGTGTACGAGTACAAAGCAAAGTCATGCGAATCTGCTAAGTGATGTTTGATATACGCCTTAATTTTACTTGGTGTGTTTACTTGTCCTCCTTTATCTGAAGAACCACCACCTCCTGCAAATGCAGTGAACGAAGAAAATACTATTGCTAGTATTGTTAAAAACTTGATAGAATTTTTTGCTATCATCATACCTTTACTAAATATAGATTTATGCTCTCTAAATTTCCGTGCAAAGGTACACAATTAATTAAAACTACAAACCCTTTTTTTGTCTTAGTTTTTTAAAGATGTTTTTTTAAGGAATTGCATAGTTGATTTAACTAAACTGTTTGTTATTCAGTAGTTTTGAAACCGCAATAGCTTCAATGATTAAAAATAGGAATAACGGGATAACAAGAGAGACTCTTTCAGGTTTGTTAAGTGCTTCATTTGCAAAGACAGATGCTTGAAAAATTAGGACAAAAAATCCGATCTTTAAAAATATTGATGCGAGATAGGCATATCCTGCTTGGTTAGGTAATTTATCAGCAACTAGTTCAATAATGGTGTATACAATAAGTGCAGAGATCACATGGAAACTATACACTTTAAGTAGTGAAAAAGATAAATAGATATCTTTAGTAGCTAACGTGTAGTCATGAGAAAAAAAGCTGATAGCAAATATTAAAAGAATGGTTGCTGTAAAATAAAAAATACGCTTAATCATTATCTTTTGAAAGGTTTGTTACTTGTACAATTACCGAAAGCATAGCTCCGAAAACGGCTACAAGTGTACAAATTTTTGTGTAAAGTTGATCGTCGTTTGGAAATTTTTGATCTAACCATTCACCTAGTAAACTTCCTAAGTAAATGGTTAAACCCATTTGAAGTGCGATTCCACTGAATCGGATAAATTTATTAAGCGGTCTTTTCTTTTCGCTTTTCTTCATCTTTGTTTAATTCTTTCACAGCACCTTTCATAGAACATGTTGCGTTAAAACTTGCTCCTGGTTCTACTGATAATTTTCCAATAATAACGTCTCCGTTAATATTTGCAGATGATTTAACTGTTAAGGTATTAGTAACCATTAATTCACCAGAGAATTTACCTTCAACATCAGCATTGGTACATTCTACTTTACCTTTAATTAAACCGGTTTGACCTACGATTACTCTTCCTTCTGTTTTAATAGTACCTTCTAATGTACCATCAATTCTAAAATCTCCTTCAGAGATAATATCACCAGTAATAGTAGTGTTTTGTCCGATGATGTTTCTTTCTGATACTTTTTTTTCTCCTGAAGATTTTTTACTGTCTTTACTAAACATGGTTATGGGGAAATTTATTTTTTTATTCTATTCGTTGACTAATTTGTTTTGCTTTTTCGCCAGCTTCGGTGTTTGCATAACTCAAAGCTACAAAATTTAATGCTTTTTTGTAGGCTTCTTTGTCTTGGTATTTACCTATTGCTAAGGCTTTTAGAAGTGCAAATTTAGGGATTAATTCCGAATTAGCTTTACTCGGAGTGTAGTTATCTATTTGATTTACAACTTCTTCGAATTTACTTTCTTTATATAAATAGTATAGTTCTTTGTATTTTTCTTCATCTTCGTCTTCATTTTTCTCTTGGTCAATTTTCTTTTCAGGATTTAAAAGGATTTGAGCAAAAGTGGTTTCTGGGTACTTTGTTAAAATGATATTTTTACTAGTATCTGCCTTGTCATTATCATTTACCCTAGTGTATAATTGGTATAGGTGATAATTGATAGGGAGCTCTAATTCATTGTCTTTTTTTACTTTTTGTAAGCGTTCTAAATTTTGTATTGCTTTCTTATTATTTTTAAACTGCTCTTTGTAAATAAGACCTAATTGATATAGGGCTTCATTTCTGTCAATTTTTAGTTTTTCAATTTCTGTAGCATCCGTAGGAATAGCATCTAAATAAGTAGATAATTCATATCGTTTATTTACTTTTTCTTCAGAATTAGCCAGTTCATCAAGAGAAGAATCACTAATAACAGATTTGTCAGAAATTCTCCAATTGTCTTCTAAAGGTCGATTTCCCCAAACACGTTGAAACTCTCCACGACCAAATGCTATAGTTTGGTTACTGTAAAAATACCATTTACCACTATTGTTTGTGTTCACTGAATTTCCACCTCCAAAAGAGTTTCCAAAATTCTGTGAGTTTAGTAACTGTTGACGTTTGTCTTCGTCTTCCTTTTTAATTTTTTCAATATATGCTTCAAAGAAAGCTGTTCTTTCGGCTTTATTCATAGCTACTAAATCTAATATACTATCGTTATTAGTAACTAAGTCTTCATACTTTTTAAGTGTTGTTAACCCTTTGTTTTTTCTTTTAATCCTACGAATTCTTTTCTCCTGATCAAAATCTTTCGATACATTCTGTAAAACGCTGTCGTAATAAGAACCAGCTAATAAATAATCTTCTTTTTGAAAAGCAATATTTCCTAGACTTTCGTACGCATAAGTTTTTTGATACTTTGTGTTGTTTTTTGCTTTAATAGATTTTTTGAAAAACTCTACAGCCTTATCTGTTGCTCCTCTGCGTTGTTCTAAGACACCTGCTTGATAATATAAAGAAGCTAAAAACTTACGGTTGTCTGAATTTCTAATAAGCTTGCGTAAACGGTATAGGACCCCTAAAGCGGCAGAATCATTTTCTACATTTTTAGCAAGTTCAATATTTGCTCTTATACGATATTTATAAGGTGCTTTTTTTAAATCAGATAATCTTCTAAAAACCATGGTAGCAGAGTCTTTTCTGTCTAATTCACTATACACTTGTCCTAAAATGAACATGTTTCTAGCCGACTGATCTGCATTTTTAAAAGTTCGTGAAGCTAATTTTAAATGATCAATTACTTTTTGAATAGTATCTGTTTTTTCATAAGCCATTGCCATTGCTGTATGTGCTTGTTCTCTTTGTAAATCAGAAAGTGTTTTTTCGTTTTTGTCTAAGTCGATTAAGAGCTTTAGAGATTCAATGGCAAATTTTTCGTTGTCAAGTCTAATATTCGCTTTAGCTCTCCAAATTTTAGTTTCATATATAAGGTTTGCCTTAGGGTAGTTGGCAATGATATAATTAAAAGCATCAATAGCAGGAATAAATCGTTGTGTATAATATCTCGACTTTCCTAACAATAAATAGGCGTCATCAATTTGACGGTTTTTTTCATAACCGTTGATATTCATAGAATGGGTTTCTATAGCTTTTCGAGCTTTGTCTTCGGCCTTATCAAAAGAGGTAAGTTTAGATGTATCATCACTGCTATCATCAGTATCGTCAAAACCTGTACCTGGTTGAAATACTGGCGAAGCAATTTTTCTTTCATCAAAAGTAATCGGCTCTATTTGTAATCGTTTCCAAAAATTATCTTTATGCTCTTGTTCAATTTCTTCTAATCCTTTTAAAAAGGCTTGCTCTCCATTAAACAACACATTGTATTTTGTGGTTAAAGCATGGAAATTACGGTTAATAAAAGAATCCTTTTTTACACTGCAAGAGTATGTGACTACAATTATTACCGCGAATACTAAAATTTTTGAAATTTTCTTCATACAAATTACGCCTTTACTTAACAACAACATTCTTTGTGTGTTATTGTATGTAAAAGCGTAAAAATAGTAATAAAAACCAAATTATTTACTTAAGCTGAAAAATAGCTTTCTAATTCTTGTAAGGTTTCTTGTGAGGTGTTAATATCTTTTACTACGTTTCCTTTATCTAACACAACAATTCTCTCGCAAACTTCGGTAACATGACTTAAGTCGTGACTTGAAACTAAAACGGTTATATCTTTATCTTCTGTAAGTTTTTTGATCAAGTTTTTCAAACGAATTTGTGTAGTAGGATCTAAATTAGCAAAGGGCTCATCTAAAATTACTACTTGAGGATTTCCCATCATTGCAGCTACAATACCAGCCTTTTTTTGATTTCCTTTACTCAGATCACGTAAGTACTTTCTTTTTCCTAATATTTCTCCATTGAAAAACTCTTCAAATTGAGCTAAAAAAGTTTTAACATCGGCTTTGTTCATTCCTCTTAAATCTCCAATAAAATCAAAATATTCATCTGGAGTTAGGTAGCTAATTAAAAAACTTTCATCAATAAAAGAACCTGTAAAAGTTTTCCAGTTTTCGTTTTGATTAACAACAACTTCGTTGTTTACTATTTCTCCTGAAGTGGGGCGTATTAGGTCTAGTAATAAGTTGAATAATGTTGTTTTTCCAGCACCATTGTTTCCTACCAAACCAAATGATTGACCTTTTGGTATTTCTAAGTGTTCAACATTTAATACTTGAGTTGACCCGTATTTTTTTGAGATATTATTTATTGTAATCATTGTGTGTTAAGTTTGGTTAGTCTTTTTGTTTAAATCCGTTGATTGTAGCATATTTATTTTGTTGATATTTCTTTTCTATAAAATTCATCAGTGGTTTTTTAAGTGAAAAGAAAATTACTCCAATCATTGCGATACTTATAATCGCTGCATTAAAGCTAAAGAAATGGTTAATTATAGCATATATTAATATTGGCATTAAAAGGACTGGAATCATTACAATGAATTGAGCGGCGCTTGTTCCTTGAGTGTTTCCAAATCCGCTTGCATCTAAATCGATTCTTTTTTTGTTAAAGGCTCCCATATAAAGCATAATTAATGGGGTAAACCCTAAGTTGAAAAAGAACCCTGCAACAATTAATAAGTATTTATGAAGTCCAAAGTAGATGTATGGAGTACATAGAACGAATAATACAACAGTCATCACAATCATTAAATACCATTTGCTTTCTAAAAATTTACGATAAGAAAAACTTTGACTCATATACATTCTATAATGTTCACTATCCCATGCAGGAATAAACTGTCCGTAGTTCATAGCAAAACCTCCTGTCATAAAAATACAAGCATATAATTGCATGACTTCTGAATCTTTATAGGATTCCATTGTAAAGAACATTAATCCGAAAAGTAAAAAGAAAAAGGACATAAAAAACACTGTTTTTGTTCTTTTGTTTCTCCAAATTAGACGCATGTCATTTTTAATAAAGGGAGCTACATCTCCTAATTTATTTACAAATGACAAATCAGATGTTTTTACTTCTTTTTCTACAGTTCGAATTGCTCCATCTAAATAAATAACTTTTGATAATTCTTTAAAGTTTAGGTAATACAATATTATAACTAAAGGAAGGCCAATTAATGCAAGAATAGGGGTGCTATATAGTGCATAAAAGATGCTTCCGAACATTCCAGTAATATCGAATAGATTGTATTTGTAGGTAATACCCAGAACTCCTAAAAGAACAATTAAAACTCCTAAGGCTATGTTGTTTTTGTTAATTAAAAAATTAATAAAATTTAAACTTAGGGCCAACATAATCATAAAAGAAGTCCACCCTAAAACACCCGCGACATTATAATCTTTAATGATTAAAACGAAGGCAAATGGAATATATAAAAAGAAAGAACCTATATTAAAGAATGAGAAAATAGATTTTGTTAAAACATAATTTACCAATTTACTTTTCTTAATAGGAAGAAGAAGCATAGGTTTAATATCCATTACTGGAGTCTTTTGCATTAAATAGCGAAAGATTAAATCAGATATTACTAGAAAAATTAAGAACTGATTTACAATTACAAAAGGATCTTGGTTTGGAAATGTTTTTTCTAAGAGAAAATACCCACCAGCCCCTAGAGATAAAAAAGTCACTAAAAGATAAAGGGCGAAAAAGCCCATTATTATCTTAAGAGCTATATTTTTCCCGAAAGAAGCGGAACGAAAAAACTGTTTCCATTCTAAATTTAAAAAACGTGCTATCATTTGGCTATTAATTAGTTGATAACCATTAGTAGCGTGAATCAATTTTTTGTTACAAAAAAAGCGTCAAAAAAAATTGACGCTTTGAATATATTGTAAAATAATAAGGTTATGCCCACTGACAAATAATACCTCCCATTAAGGCTAATGTAACGGTCCAATAACCAACATTTATAAAGATATACTTGAATGATTTTCTTTCAAACAAAGCTTTAGTTCCTAACACTGGTAGTATGAAAAATATTCCTGTTAATACTCCATGTAAAGCACCGTGTTTAAAAGTTCTGAAACGATCTCCGAAGTTACTCATGAATTCTTGGTAATAAGCATATGCACCACCTGTTTGTTCCATAAATCCAGGATCTCCTGCTAGGGTAGAAAACACACCGTATTGATGAATTACTAAGAATTGTATAAAGAATGCAATTAGTAAACTAAAGACAAAACTTAGTCCAAAAATTAAGAGCATATTACCTCCTTCAATGTCCTTTTGAGTAAAGTTCATTTCTTTCATCCAAGCTTTTTGAAATAACATTGGACCATACCAGACAAATCCCATTACCATAGGAACGAAAGCAGCTCCTAAAATTGCTAAATAGTTTGTTTCCATTATAAAAGAGTTTATAGTTAATGTAATCAAATATAACAAAAAAAGCATCAAACTTAATTTGATGCTTTTGATTGTCAGTTGTTTATGTTTTTTTTTAAAACTTAATTGATTTAGCAATTGCTTCTAATTCGAAAATAAAATCTCGTTTGTTTATTGATGGGGCATAGGTAAATCCTTCTACAACTACCAAACGATTGTTTTCTTTATCAACAATGGTGTAGTTTAAAAAAGGTCCGGCCATGAAATCATTTTTCACTTCCCATTTACCGCGTGTTTCGTATGCTTTTTTACCATTTACTTCTGCTTCAAAAGTATGAGGAGTATAGGCTTGTTCGGTAATCATATACATTCCTTCTTTACTTCCTGGAATATGTTTTTTACCAATAGTATCTCTTACCGCAGTAATGTTATCTGCAACTTTAGTTTCATCTTCTAAAGGAAGACTGTATATTAAAATATTGTTAGATCCATCACCTCGAGCAATTCCACTCATTAAATGTTGTCTCATCCATAAGAAGTTTCCAGAGTCGTCAACAACGTTATATCGCTTAGGAATGTCAATAGTAACTCCTAAGTTTTGAAGTGTTTTAAATTTTGTGTGATCTAAACGCTCTCTTTTAAAGATATTTTGAATGAATTTGATGTCTTCATCTTTAAAAACCTTCATGATTTCTTTTCCTCTTGTACGAATTAAATTGATTAATCCTTCTTTGTCTTTTGCTGTTGCATATACTATTACTTGAGGCTTAGCATATTTGTTTTTGCTAATTTTAATTGACTCTTCTCCGCCTTCTTTTAAAAATAAAATAGCTTTGTTATTCCTCATAAAAGAAACAAATCCAGAAGGGTCAATTTGACTTACAGATAAAAGTGTTTCAGGTTGCGGTAACCCTACTTGATGTTCTCCAAATACAGTGCGTATTTCATCTCCTAATTTACCATTCCAATCAGCAGATTTTGTCACTACTAATATTTTATTGGTATTTCCGCTTGAAGTAGGAAGTGTGATTTCAGCTTTGCCATCATTCTTACACGATGTAAATACAGCTGAAATTAGTGTTAGTAGTAAAAGTAGTTTTTTCATAATTGGTTTTTATATTAATGTACTTGTATGAACTTTGTTCACCAAAAATTGTTCCAGTTTTAAATTATAATCTTCTCGGGTAAATACTTAAACGTTGCCCTATTTTTAAATTGTTATTACGCAAACCATTCCATCGCTTAATATCTCTAACACGAACTCCAAATTTATTGGCAATTTTACCAAGATAATCTCCACTACGAACTTTGTAACGAATACGTTTATCCATTTCAAAATATTTTGGTAATGGTTTTTCACGCTTGGCATCCATAGAATCAGCTAAAGCATAAATTTCTTTTTCTTTATTTAAATACTCAATAAGCTTAGATCTTGGAATTCTTACGGAGTAATCTCTGTTTTTAACAAAAGGAATGATATCTAATTTGTATTGTGGGTTTAAGAAAGAAAGTACATCTGTTGCGATGCTTGTTTTTTCTGAAATTTGATCAAAACTAACAGTTCTTTTTACTCTAATTGTATCGGTTTCGAAATGTTGAATTTTCGGACTTTGAGGATATAAATCATGTGCTTTAGCATATTCGAAAATGTACATAGTTGCGTAAAACGCAGGGACGTACCCAGCAGTTTCTCTTGGTAAAAACGGTCTAATATTCCAATAGTTTCTATACCCTCCAGATCGTTTTATGGCTTTTAATACATTACCTGGTCCTGAGTTATAAGCGGCCAGAGCTAAGTCCCAATCACCAAATATTTTATATAACTGACTTAAGTATTTACAAGCTGCAATGGTTGCTTTTTCAGGGTGTTGACGTTCATCGAGATAAGAACTTATTTTTAAGTCAAATTGTTTTCCCGTTCCATACATAAATTGCCATAAACCCATAGCACCAACATACGATTGGGCTCTTGGTCTTAAGGCAGATTCTACAATAGCCAAATATTTCATTTCTATAGGGATATTGTATCGATCTAAATGTTGTTCAAACATTGGAAAATAATACTCTGCTCTAGCCATTAAAGCAGGATAGTATTTTTTACGATGTTTCAAGTAACTGTTGATTACTTTTTCTAAGGCTGGATTATAAGCTAAGTGAAAAGGTGTGTTCTCATCTAAGAGAGATAACCTTTCTTTTAGAATGTTTGAATCAATCTTTTTAAAATCACCATTGGTAAACTTAAGGTCTTTATCGTCTAACACATATTGAATACTATCAAACAAAGAAGAGTTAAAACGTTCGTCGATTAATAAGCTGTCTATTAATTTCAAATCATTGTCTGTAAACAATTCAGGAGTTTTAGTGGTGTCTTTCGCAATAGCAATGGTATCCACTTTTTTTTCAATAACTGAAATTGAATCAACCGGTTGCTGTTGAGCAAAGATAGATGTGCATGATAGTAATAGTAGTAAAAAGGTTTTTTTCATTATATACTTTTAATAATTAAAACCGCAGTTTATCATGTATGATGGTACTGGGTATATTAGAAATCGTTGCGCGATTAAAAAGTATGGTTTGGTTGATTTTATATGTCTAACTCAACTGCAATAGGGCAGTGGTCTGAATGTTTTGCTTCTGGTAAAATATAGGCTCTACTAATTTTCTCTTTTAAAGGTTCAGTTACCATGGCATAATCCAATCGCCACCCTTTATTGTTAGCTCTTGCGTTTGCACGATAACTCCACCATGAATACTCTTGTCTGTCTGGATTTTTAAAACGGAAGCTATCGATAAATCCACTATCAATAAAGTTTCCTAACCATTCGCGTTCTTCTGGTAAGAAACCAGAAACACCTTTCATTTTTGGGTTGTGAATGTCTATTTCTTCATGACAGATATTATAGTCTCCACAAATAACTAAATTCGGAATGGTTTTTCTCAGCTCCGTAGCGTACTCTAAAATTTCGTCCATGTACTTGAACTTATAACCTAAACGGGCATCATTGGTTCCTGATGGAAGGTACATACTCATAATAGATATATCATCAAAATCTACACGAAGGTTTCTTCCTTCAAAATCCATAGATTCAATCCCAGTTCCGTACTCGATATGATTTGGTTCTGTTTTACAAAAAATGGCTACAGAAGAGTATCCTTTCTTTTCTGCCGAAAACCAATAGTGAAAAGGGTAACCTGCATTTTCAAATTCAGTTACATCTAATTGTTCTTTATGTGCTTTGGTTTCTTGAATACAAATTACATCTGGATTTGCAGCTTGTAACCAGTCAATAAATCCTTTTTTTAGTGCTGCACGTATACCGTTTACGTTGTAAGATATTATTTTCATTTCCTCTTTTTATAAAACACAAAAACGTAAAGTAGCTACTTTACGTTTTTTTATATTCATATTATTTTGTTAAAAATCCATTTCTGGAATTTCTCCATTCACAACTAAGGTTCCTTCCGTAGCTGCTTGAATTTCTTCAACAGTAACTCCAGGAGCTCTTTCTAATAGGTGAAAAGCATTGTCTTTAATTTCCAATACAGCTAAGTTGGTTACAATTTTCGTAACACAACCTACCCCTGTTAGTGGTAATGAACATTTCTTTAATAATTTAGATTCTCCACGTTTGTTAGTATGCATCATTGCTACAATGATATTGTCAGCAGAAGCCACTAAATCCATAGCTCCCCCCATTCCTTTTACCATTTTTCCAGGAATTTTCCAATTGGCAATATCTCCATTTTGAGCAACTTCCATAGCTCCTAAAACCGTAAGTTGAACGTGTTGTCCGCGAATCATTGAAAAACTTGTTGCTGAATCAAAAATAGACCCTCCGTCTAATACAGTAACCGTTTGTTTTCCCGCATTGATTAAGTCGGCATCTTCTGTTCCTTCAATAGGAAATGGCCCCATTCCTAATAGTCCATTTTCAGATTGAAACTCAACTTCAATTCCTTCTGGGATATAATTTGCAACTAAAGTAGGAATTCCTATCCCTAAATTAACATACCATTTGTGCTGTAATTCTTTAGCTATTCTTTGTGCTATTTGTTGTTTACTTAATGCCATGATTTATGATTTAGGAGTTACTGTACGTTGTTCAATTCTCTTTTCATACTTTTCTCCTTGAAAAATACGTTGTACAAATATTCCTGGAATATGAATTTGATTTGGATCTAATTCTCCAGCAGGCACTAATTCTTCTACCTCAGCAACCGTAATCTTAGAAGCACCACACATATTTGGATTAAAATTACGAGCGGTACCCTTAAAAATTAAGTTACCAGCAGTATCTCCTTTCCAAGCTTTTACAAATGAATAATCTGATTTAAAAGCAGGTTCTAAAACATACATTTTACCATCAAATTCACGAGTTTCTTTTCCTTCAGCTACTTCTGTTCCATAACCAGCAGGTGTATAGAATGCTGGGAAACCCGCTTGAGAAGCTCTACATTTTTCTGCTAAAGTTCCTTGTGGAGTTAATTCAACTTCTAATTCTCCTGATAACATTTGACGTTCAAACTCATCATTTTCTCCAACATAAGAAGAAATCATTTTTTTGATTTGTTTATTTTGTAATAATAAACCTAAACCAAAATCGTCCACTCCAGCATTATTTGAAATACAGGTAACATCTTTTATTCCTAATCGTACTAATTCAGCAATGGCATTCTCTGGAATTCCACAAAGACCAAAACCTCCAAGCATAAAGGTCATCCCGTCTTTAACACCAGCAACTGCTTCTTGTACGTTATTTACTTTTTTATTTATCATCGTTGGTTGTTTGTTTTAAAATTCAGTGTCTTCCTCGTCTTCTTTTTGCTCGATTTCTTCCTTAGTTTCCTCAACTTTAGTACAATCAATGTTAATAGTGAGTTCTTCTGAAGGTTTTTCAAAATCTTCGGCACTAATGTTTAAGGTTTTGTCGGCATAACATTTTTGCATATACAATGCCCAAGACGGAAGAGACATAACAGCTCCTTGCCCAAGACCAATTCCGTAGAAGTGAGTTGCGCGATCTTCACCTCCTGTCCATACACCTGTAGCTAGGTTAGGAACAATTCCCATAAACCATCCGTCTGATTGGTTTTGAGTAGTTCCTGTTTTACCTGCAATTGGGTTGGTAAACTTATAAGGAAAACCTGTGATAGCATCTTTACGAGAATTATTACTTGTACGTAAATAAACTCCAGATCCAGATTGAGTAACTCCCTTCATTAAATCTAAAATAACATAAGAAGACTCTTCACTTAAAACTTCTTTTGTTTTTGGGACAAAATCTTCTAAAACCGTTCCGTTTTTATCTTCGATTCTAGTAATCATCATAGGGCTTACACGTAGTCCTTTGTTCGCAAAAGTAGCGTACGCACTAGTCATTTCTATTAATGATAATTCTACCGAACCTAATGCAATAGATGGGTTTGCTTCAATTTTTGATTCTATTCCTGATGATTCAGCCAAACGAGCAACATTAACAGGTTCTACCATATCAATTAATTGAGCTGTAACCACATTTGTAGACTTTGCAAGTGCTTCTTTTAAGGTTAATTCTCCACCATATTTTAGGTTAGAGTTTTTCGGAGTCCAGTCTTCAGGCATACCATATTTTTCTTTTGGAATCGTATATGGTGTGTTTGGAAGTTTGTCACAAGGAGACATTTTTAATTGGTTGATGGCAGTAGCATAAACAAAAGGCTTAAAAGTAGATCCTACCTGACGCTTTTGTTGTTGAACGGCATCATATTTAAAATACTTATGATTGATTCCTCCAACCCAAGCTTTAACATGACCAGTTTGCGGTTCTATAGATACTAATCCAGAACGTAAGAAGTGTTTGTAGTAAACAATAGAGTCGTATGGAGTCATTACTGTATCACGTTCTCCCTTCCAGGTGAATACAGTCATGTCGGTTTCTGTTTTGAAATTCTTTTCAATCTCTTTTTCAGATTTCCCTGCAGCTTTTAATCTCTTGTAACGGTCAGAATTTTGTTTTGCTCTTCTTATAATTCTAGCAATTTGGTCTTTTTCTAAGTCATAAAATGGAGCCGTTCTGTTTTTCTTTTGCTCTTTATTAAAAAAACTTTGCAAATTAGCCATATGCTGTGTTATCGCTTCTTCTGCGTATTGTTGCATACGAGAATCAATTGTAACATATACTTTTAATCCGTCTTTGTAAATGTTATAAGGTTCACCATTTGGCTTTAGATTGTTCTTAGCCCAACCTTTTAAAAACTGTTTTACATTTTCTCTGAAATAAGTTGCTAAACCATCACTATGACTTTCTGGAGTAAACTTAATTTTCAATGGTAGTTTTTGAAGTGAATCTCTTTCTTGCTCAGTAATAAATCCGTTTTTGGCCATTTGAGAAAATACTACATTTCTTCTTTGTAAAGATTTTTTCTTAGAACGTTCTCTATGCGGATTGTATTGACGAGGATTTTTAAGCATAGCCACTAAAATAGCAGACTCTTGTAAGTCTAAGTCTCTTGGTTCTTTACCAAAGTAAATACGAGAAGCTGAGCGAATACCTGTTGCGTGAAATAAGAATCCTTGCGTATTTAAATACATGGTCATTATTTCTTCTTTGGTATACTGACGCTCAAGTTTTACTGCGACTACCCATTCTTTTACTTTTTGAGAAAGTCTTTTCAATAGGTTTTTAGCACCTCCTTGATTAAATAAGTTTTTAGCCAACTGTTGTGTAATGGTACTTGCTCCTCCTTTTCTACCAAAGTTGGCTACAGCTCTCGCAGTACCTTTAAAATCAATACCTGCATGATCGTAAAAACGTTCATCTTCTGTAGAAACTAAAGCTTTTACAAGGTTAGGGGATAGGTCTTTGTATTGAATAGGAGTTCTGTTTGCTTTTACATAGTATTTTCCTAAGGTTTTACCATCTGAAGAAATAACTTCAGTTGCCAAGTCACTTTTAGGGTTTTCTAATTCTTCAAAAGTAGGAAGTGCACCAAAAGCACCCCAAGAGGCAAGTAAAAAGATTAAACAAAGAGAAAGTAATCCTCCTAAAACGATTCCCCAGAACCATTTAATAAACTTGCTAAAATCTGTTGTTTTTTTCTCAGCCATTATTGTGTTTTTTCAATTCTAAATCCTACATCAGTAACTCCTTCTAGAGACTCAACTCCATGAACTTCGCCATTTTTTCTCATAGATTGACGTACTTTAAAGGTATATTCTCCTGATTTAGGAAATGTTATATTTTCTTTATAAAAAAGTTTATTTTCTTTAATGTCAGAAAATCCTTTCCCTAGAAACTTACCTGTAACATCGGTCATATCATACTCTAAAGTGTCTACAATTTTTTGACCATCAGGAAAGTCTATTTGAGCAATTAAAAATAAATTACTAAAAGGATAGTTTTTGTTGTTTCTTAGATTTATAAAAAGGTTTTTCTTTTGAATAGTATCATTTATAGAAAACAAAAATGCAACAGTATTATCTTTGTTCCAAGCTCCTTTTGGAATGGAAGTATACTCATCAAACTCTTGTTTAGAGTCGCAAGAAGTTAAGCTAAAGAAGATGAGTGCCATGAAGACATAAATACTATTTTTCTTTGTTTCCAGCATTGTTATTGTTGTTTTTTCGTCTATTCGGATTTCTCCTTTTTTGATTGTTCTGCTTTTTATTTTGAGGTTGCTGATTTTGCTTTTGTGTACCTTCTGGTTTAGGTTTGTTGCTTCTCTGTTTGTTGTTGTTTCTATTGTTTTTTCTAACAGGTCTCTTGCTTTCAGTACGTTTATTTTCTGGGGTGTTGTTTTTCTTTCCAGAATCTTTTTTTACTGGTTTGTTCGAAGACTTGTTTGAGTTTGAAGCCTTATTTGAATTTGATGTTTTGTTTGTTGGTTTTTTTGTGTTCGTGTTTGAACTCGTTTTTTTATTGACTGGCTTTCTTCCACGTTTTCTATTTCTCCTTGGTTTTTTTGGAGTGTCAAAACGAGTTAAACTATCTTGCCCAACAACATTTTCAAAATCTATTGTAGCTTCTTCAAGTATTTCTGCTTCATATTCTTCTAACGGAGAAGATACTTCGTTATTTTCATTAAGCTCAATAATTTCTTGAACTTGATCTAATGACAGTTTAAACCATTTAAAACTTTCTTCTTTATAGGTATACCAAAGTAGTTTTTTAAAGATGTCCATTTTTACAAAAACGGCATCTCCTTTTTCTGTTTTAAGAACTAAATCTTGTTTTGGAAAACTATCTAGGGCTTCAAGATAGGTGTCTAACTCAAAATTTAAACAACATTTTAATTTACCACATTGTCCTGCTAGTTTTAAAGGGTTTAATGATAGTTGTTGATAACGTGCAGCTGCTGTATTAACTTTTCTGAAGTCAGTTAGCCAAGTAGAACAGCATAATTCTCTACCACAAGATCCTACACCTCCTAATCGAGCTGCTTCTTGACGCATTCCTACCTGACGCATTTCTACCCTAATAGAAAAAGCACTTGCTAAATCACGAATTAATTGACGGAAGTCTACCCTGTCATCAGCAGTATAGTAAAAAGTAGCTTTGGTTCCATCACCTTGAAACTCTACATCAGAAAGTTTCATTTGTAATCCAAGCTTACTAATAATTTCTCTACCTCGTCGTTGTGTTTCTGGTTCGCGTTCTCTCGAGGCTTGCCAAACGTCAATATCTTTTTGACTTGCTTTACGATATATCTTTTTTACATCATCACTGTTTTCTTCTACTTTACGTTTCTTCATTTGAACCTTTACAAGTTCACCTGCTAAAGAAACAATACCAATATCATGACCAGAAGAACCTTCAACAGCCACAATATCTCCCATAGAAATAGAAACGTTTTGTGTGTTTTTGTAAAAATGTTTTCGTCCGTTCTTAAAACGAACTTCATAAATATTAAAAGGAGCTTCACCTGAAGGTAAAGTCATATTCGATAACCAATCAAAAACGGCCAATTTATGTCCACTACCACATGTTCCTGTTCCGCAATTTCCATTGCTTTTACATCCATTTGGAACGCCGCTTTTGTTAGTTGAGCAACTGCTACAACCCATTTTATGTATATATTTTATAAATATTTTTTAAACCTGCTTTTGAAGTCAGTATCAAAAAATATGTTAATCATTGATTTTTAGTTAGATAAAGTTTCTGTTTTTGAAACTATTTCTAACGAGTAAAGATACAGATTCTAGTGGAAAGAGAAAATGCAAATTTTAGTTAATAAGATATTGTAATTTATTTTGAAAGAAAATCAATGCAGGTTTTAATAGTTTCCTCTAACTCTGGTGGTAACGAAGTGGAACTCCAAGGGTGTCTTGCATTGAAAACATGATCAGCATTTTTAATAATTTTAAAAGAGCTATTTGGGTTCCATTCATGTTGAATCTCCCCTTCTTTTATAAAAACCGAAGTATCATTGTCTCCATGAACAATTAAATGAGGAATGTTTAAGTTTTTAATTGCGGCTTCAATGTTTAGACGACCTTCATTTTGTTTAAAATCTTCATAAAATTGATAAAAATGTGGCATTTGTTGTTTTGTTCTTCCATTCAGAACATATTTTACACCTTCTTTTTTCCATTGCTCTAAATCACCAACGGTTGCAGTTCTTTTTCCGAAATCGCAAACACCCGCTAATGTGATGACGTTGCTTATTTTGTTGTTTTCTGAAGCTTTTATAGTAACAATTCCACCACCTCGACTATGACCTATAAGCGTAATGTTGTTGAGGTTTGTTTCTTTTTTATTAACTATTGATTGGTGTAGCCAATCGATAACAGTTTCTAAATCATCTAATTCTTTGGTGTAGTTGTTGTTTCCGAAGGCTTCCAAATCGGGAAAATCGATAGGTTGTTCAATAGTACCTCCATTGTGAGAGAAATTAAACTTTACAAAATAAAAACCTGTATTAGCAAATGCTTCAGCCATCAAATTCCATGCTCCCCAGTCTTTAAATCCTTTATATCCATGACAAAAAATAACAACAGGTTTGGGGGTGTTGTTTTCTTTGTAAAAAGTGTCAATAAGAATTGGTTTGTGATGTTTGCTCTGTATTATTTGATTGGTAATTTGCTTCATTAAGATTTTTGTTTAAAGGTTTAAAAATAAAAAAAGCGCATCAATAATTTGATGCGCTTTGATTTTATAATAAGTTGAAAAATTATACAACACCTTGGTCTATCATAGCCTCAGCTACTTTTACGAAACCAGCAATGTTTGCACCTTTTACATAATCAACATAATCTCCTTCTGTACCATATTTTACACATGCTTCATGAATGTTATTCATAATTCCGTGTAATTTACTGTCAACTTCTTCACGAGTCCAAGATAAACGTAAAGAGTTTTGAGACATTTCTAAACCAGAAGTAGCAACACCACCAGCATTTGAAGCTTTACCAGGAGCAAATAAAATCTTTGCCTTATGGAATACTTCAATAGCTTCTGGAGTAGAAGGCATGTTAGCTCCTTCAGACACACAGATACATCCGTTATCTACTAATGTTTTAGCTTCTTCACCGTTTAACTCATTTTGAGTTGCACATGGTAAAGCTACATCACACTTCACTCCCCAAGGTCTTTCTCCTTTGAAGAATTTAGCTGAAGGATATTTTTCTACATATTCGTGAATACGACCACGCTTAACATTCTTTAGTTCCATAACGAAAGCTAATTTTTCAGCGTCAATTCCGTCTTCATCATAAATATATCCAGAAGAATCTGATAAAGTAACTACTTTAGCTCCTAATTCAGTAGCTTTTTCAGTAGCGTATTGAGCAACGTTTCCAGATCCAGAAACAGCAACAACTTTACCATCAAAAGATTTTCCGTTTGCTTTTAACATGTTTTCAGCAAAGTATACATTTCCGTAACCTGTAGCTTCTGGTCTAATTAAAGAACCACCCCAAGTTGCACCTTTACCAGTTAAAACTCCAGTAAATTCGTTACGTAAACGCTTGTATTGACCAAACATAAATCCAATCTCACGTCCACCAACACCGATATCTCCTGCAGGAACATCTGTGTCAGGACCAATATGACGAGCTAACTCAGTCATGAATGATTGACAGAAAGCCATTACTTCACGGTCAGACTTTCCTTTTGGGTTAAAGTCAGAACCTCCTTTACCACCACCCATTGGTAATGTAGTTAATGAGTTTTTAAATACTTGCTCAAATCCTAAGAACTTTAAGATTGATAAGTTTACAGATGGGTGAAAACGTAAACCTCCTTTATAAGGTCCAATAGCAGAGTTAAATTCAACTCTATATCCTCTATTTACTTGCGTTTCTCCATTGTCATCAACCCAAGGTACTCTAAACATTAAAACACGCTCTGGCTCCACCATGCGCTCTAATAATTTTTTACCTTGATATTTAGGGTTATTTTCTATAAATGGAATAATTGCCTCGGCAACTTCGTGAACTGCTTGTAAAAATTCTGGTTCATATGCATTACGTTCCTTAACGTAATCCATAAAAGCATTTATTTTAGATTCCATAAAAACTTAGTTGTTCTGTTATAATTTGTTTCAAAATTTACCCTGCAAATATAGTTAATTTACAATTCGTTAAATTTTATTTTATACTTTATTTAACGTCTTTCTTAAACGTTTTCGTAAACAGTTGAAATTCCTCTTATTTTTTCATAAAAAAGCGTAAATTTGCGACTTAATTTTTTTTGAAGAATTATGTTAGATAAGGTAAAAGAATTGATTGGTGATGTACAGGCTTTTAAAGCTACGTCTAAAGAGGAGGTTGAAGCATTCAGAATTAAATATTTAGGAAGCAAAGGATTGTTAAAAGATTTATTTGCTGAATTTAAGAATGTAGATACCGAATTACGTAAAGATTTTGGACAAGCTTTAAACAACTTAAAAAAATCTGCTGAGACAAAAGTTAGTGAGTTAAACGAAGCACTAGAAAGTGCTGTTGAGGAGAAAGGAGTTTATGGAGACTTAACTCGCCCAGCAGAACCAATTGAATTAGGATCACGTCATCCAATATCTCTTGTAAAGAACCAAATTATAGAAGTATTTAACCGAATTGGTTTTACCGTTTCTGAAGGCCCAGAGATTGAAGATGATTGGCATAATTTTACCGCTTTAAATTTACCAGAGTATCACCCTGCACGTGATATGCAGGATACATTCTTTATTGAAAAGAACCCTGATACTTTGTTAAGAACACATACTTCATCGGTGCAAGTACGTTATATGGAAAACAACGAACCACCAATTCGTACAATTTCTCCAGGACGTGTATTTCGTAATGAAGATATTTCTGCACGTGCACACTGTATTTTCCACCAAGTAGAAGGATTATATATTGATACTGACGTGTCTTTTGCCGATTTAAAACAAACCTTGTTATACTTTACGAAGGAGATGTTTGGCAAATCAAAGATTCGTTTACGTCCATCGTATTTCCCATTTACAGAGCCAAGTGCTGAGGTAGATATTTACTGGGGATTAGAAACAGAAACAGATTATCGTATAACCAAAGGAACAGGTTGGTTAGAAATTATGGGATGTGGAATGGTAGACCCTAATGTATTAAAGAATTGTAATATCGACCCAACAAAATATAGTGGTTATGCGTTTGGAATGGGAATAGAGCGTATTGCAATGTTGTTATACCAAATTCCAGATATTAGAATGTTCTATGAAAACGATAAGCGTTTCTTAGAGCAATTTAAATCGGTGATTTAATTTTAAAGAAGATTCAAAGCATATATAAAAGACGAAAGCATACATACTTTCGTCTTTACTTTTAAAGAACATATTTTATGAGAAAAGATATTCATATACCTGAGGTTACTGGAGTAGAAATTGCGGTTGTTTTAGATAAAAATGAAAAGGATCATTCAGATGAATGGGGAGTGTATATCATTAATAGAAAAGAAGTTGATTTAGAGATGGTGGTCATTGTTTCTCAAGGATTTTCAGAAACGAAAAAGACTTCTTTGTTTAGAAGAAAGATAGATGTATTACCAGCAAATTCATATTCTAAATTTGAGGTAATGCAACCAGAATTATTTGCTTTAGATAATCGCTTTCAAGTAACTTTTTTTCAAAACAATCAGTTGCATGATAAAACCTATATATTCCAAGCAGAAACCATTCAAGAAGCATTTACACGTGATATAGATATCTTAGGAAAGAAAGGTATTGCTATTAAATAATAAGTGTACCTTTAGCAACGATTAATTCTTTATCCCCCGATCTACATGGAAGAAATTTTAAAAATTACTAGCGGACTTTGCTGGTCAACGGTATACATCGTTTTAATTTACAATGGTTTTAAGTATAAAAGCTACGGAATGCCTCTGTTGGCTCTTGGACTAAATTTTGGATGGGAGTTTTTTTATAGTTTTTATGAATTAGATGTAAATGATATTAGCTTACAACGATGGATTAATATTTTTTGGTTTGTGTTAGACGGGGTGATTGTGTACCAATATTTTAAGTTTGGTAAACAATACTTTCCGAAGAAGATATCTGGAAAGCTCTTCATTCCTTGGTCTATATTAATTTTTGCTAGCTGCTTCCTCATAGAATATATGTTTCTGTACGAATTTGGAAGAAGTCAAGGAGCAAAGTATGCAGCTTTTTTACAAAACTTAATAATGTCTTTCTTATTTATAGACTTATTGCTAAAAAGAGCAAAAATAGAAGAGTTTTCTATGACGGTTGCTGTTTGTAAATGGATAGGAACTTTGGCTCCAACTATTTTATTCGGATTAGAAAGTAACTTTATTCTTGTTATAGGAGGATTATGCTGTATAGTAGATATGATTTATATAGGAGTATTGTACTCGTATAAAAAACAAATACGTAGTGTTGCTTCTACATAATTAATGTTAGATAGACTCGTAACTTTCTACAGTAATATCGGCCATTACATTTCCGGTATGTTTGGTGCTTAAAGGTTCAAACAAAAGAAGATGTACTTCTTCTTTAGCCACAGGTTTATGGTCTACTCCTTTGGGTACAATATAAAATTCGCCTTCATTTACTGTAACAGTTTCATCTCTTAATTCAAGAATCAATTGGCCTTTTAAAACCATAAACAATTCATCTTCATTTTCATGATTATGAAAAACAAATTCTCCTTTAATTTTAGCTAATAGTATTTGTTGCCCGTTTAATTCACCAATTTTTTTTGGAGACCATCTATCTGAAAATAAATTTAATTTTTCCTGAATGTTTATTACCGACATTTTTTTGTTGTTTTAGTTCTTGTTTGTTTTGAGCTGATTAAATTACTCTTTTTAGAGGCAAAAATGCTTTATGTTTTGTTAAATTAGTTGACTCTAAAATAGAAATATATGTTTTTAGGAATTCAAGAAACAGTTGCCCAATTTTCTTCATGGGTGTGGGGAATCCCGTTATTAATTTTATTAATAGGAGGTGGGTTATTTTTATTTATATACTCAGGATTAATTCCTTTTAGATATATAGGTCATGCTGTGGCGGTATTAAGAGGTAAGTATGATAAGCACGATTCTCCTGGAGATTTATCGCATTACGAAGCCTTATCATCTGCTATTGCTGCAACGGTTGGAATGGGAAATATTAGTGGAGTAGCAATTGCTATTGCAACAGGAGGTCCGGGTGCTATTTTTTGGATGTGGGTAAGTGCATTTGTAGGTATGGCTACCAAGTTTTTTACTTGTAGTTTATCGGTGATGTATCGCGGGAAAGATGAAGAAGGAAATACCAAAGGAGGCCCTATGTATGTAATTACTGAGGGCTTAGGAAAAGGATGGAAACCTTTAGCTGTATTCTTCGCTTCGGCGGGTTTAGTAGGAACATTGCCAGCATTTCAAGCAAATCAACTTACACAAACGTTAATAGATGTTTTTCAAGTACAGGAAGCTAATTATTTTACAGCGAAATTACTATTAGGTATTTCAATTGCTATCATTGTAGCCTTGGTAATTTTTGGTGGAATTAAACGTATTGGAAGTGTAGCAGGGAAATTAGTACCCGTAATGGTGGTAGTATATTTAATCACAGTAGCTGCTATTTTACTTTTAAGAATAGAGGAAGTACCTGCGATTTTCGCATTGATTTTTGAAGATGCATTTACAGGGAAATCTGTTTTAGGAGGGGCTTTGGGAGCTTTAATTATTACAGGGGTTAAAAGAGCCGCTTTTTCTAATGAGGCCGGTTTGGGTACGGCACCAATGATGCATGGTACGGCAAAAACGAAGGAACCAATTAGAGAAGGATTGGTAGCGATGTTAGGACCTGCAATAGATACGTTGTTAGTTTGTTCGTTAACTGCGTTTGCTATATTGGCTTCTGGCGTTTGGAAAGGCTTTGAAGGGAATGGAATATCCATGACCTTGGCAGCTTTTGATGCCGTACTCCCGTATAATTCAGGAAGTGTTATATTGACTATTTGCGTATTGATTTTTGCTTTTTCAACATTATTCACGTACTCGTTCTATGGTTTTAGTTGTTTGAGTTTTTTAACCAATTCTAAAATAGGGAAGTCTTATAACTATATTTACATTGTTACTATTGTAATAGCCTCTATTATCAAATTAGATTTTGTTATTAATTTGATTGATAGCGCCTATGCATTAATGGCTATTCCAACAGTATTGTCTACTTTGATATTAGCTCCAAAAGTGAAAAAAGCGGCAACAGTATATTTTGATAAGTTAAAAACTAATTCTTTTTAAACTCCTGAAGTCTTTTTAGTATTTCAGTAGCTAAAGAATCTATTTTTTTAGTAGTCTTTTCAAGTTGTTCTTGATGATTTTTTGAGTCTTTTACAATGTCTAAAGTTGTTTGAGAAGCTTTAATATACCAATCTTTCCAAGTAGTAATAATCTTGTTTTGAGTCACTAAAGAATCTCCTTTTTTCAAATAGACTTTGCTTTGTTTTTCTTCTTCTAATAATCTAGAAACGGCAGCGGTTTCAATATTGTGAAGTATCATGTTAGCAGTTGTATCATTACTGTTTAAAAGTGCATATGCTGAGGCTAAAGAGGCAACTCCAACATTTTTAAGAGTCGTCTTAGAAACCTTATCAATTCGGTCATTGTCGGTATGATAAAACTGATCTGTAAAATGCCAAAATAAAACGCTTGGAATATTGCCTTTTAAAAAAGGAACATGGTCACTACCGCCTTCAAAAGGGTTGGTGTTTACGACCCAATTCGCTCTTTTACCTTGCTCTTTAAACTTGTGAATTAAAAAATCATTTAAATAGTGCGGAGTCATTTCTTCAAGTTTCATTTTTCGTCCACCCCATTCGGTATGTTTATCTTTTCCACGGGTCCAAATTGCACTTGGATCCGGCATTTTTTCAATTAAAAAAGTTCCTCCTGTTTTTTCAGTGTCTTCACCTACCATATCTAAAGAAATTCCCCATTTGATGTCTTTAGCTCGAACACTATCCTCCTTTACATATCTATTGGTAGATACAATTTCATCTCCCCATAAAAAGGTTAAGGTTCTATGAGGGGTAAATTTTTTCTCTTTCATGAGTTTGGCAGTGAGGGTGGCCATTTCTAAAGCAACCCCAACACCTGTTGCATTATCGTTTGCTCCTGGTTCTTGTATATGAGCACTAAAAACTAAACGTTCTTTAGGATATTTGCTTCCTTTGATATCAGCAACAATGGTTAATTCTTCAGATGGATAAATATTGGTTTTAATAGATACGTTTAAAAAAACTTTTCCTTTTAACAACTCCGCTTTTAATCTCTCTTTCGCTTCATAAGACATGGCAATTGCCCATGCTTTTAACTCTTTATTTAAAGGAATGGATCTAAATTGAATAGACGTGGTGTTTTTTTGAGGTTGTAAATACTTGGGGTTACTATAAGTAATAAGTCCAGCAGCTCCTCTTTCTACAATAGCCTGATTAAATATTCTGTGCGGATGGGTTTCTGCAAAAACAATTTTACCTTTAACATCAAGATCTTTAATCGTTTTTAGATCTTTAATATATACAACTTCAGCAGAAACTCCTTCTTTAGGAGTGCTGTAAGAATTTAAAGCAATCATATTTCTATTGGTGCTATGTTGTAAAAGAGGCGTTTCTTCACCATTGATTGTTACAGTAGCATCTACCGATTCCCATGTAGGCTTTTCTAAAGGTCTTTTTTCTATTCTGTACGTTAAATGATGAGTAGTTGTAGCCTTTTCTTCACTAACAAATCCAGACTTCTCAAGTTCTTCTGCAATTTTATAGACACTTTTATTAAAACCAGTATTTCCTACAACACGCCAATATTTTTCTACAAAAGAAGTGGTTTCATAGGCTAAATCACCAGTAAACTCTTGGTTTAAAACATCAAAATAATTTGAAGTATTTGTTTGTGGAGTTTCTTTTGAATTTTTACAACTTAGAAAAACTAAAAGTAACAATAACGGGAGGCAAGATTTTTTATACATAACTGGTTTTTGTGTGTTAAATGTACGCTTTTATAGCGCTTTAAATGGTGTTATTTTCTAAAATAAAAACGAACTCCTTTATAAACTATGTAAAGGCTAATAAGAATAATTAATAATGCCCAAAGCCAATAGGTTCCAAAACTATTTTCGGCTATGTTTTGAGTATCCGAGTTTAACACTTGATTACCTCTTGTAAATTGTTTGGTGAATAAATAATCCAATTGTAAATAACTGCTAAAAATTGCTTGTAACCCAAGAAATAACAAGGTGCTCAGTTCTAATGTTTTGTTTTTAGTAAATGAAATAATGCCTAAGGTAAGAGCAAAAACACTAAGCGTTATAATTCCCCAAAAAGAACGAATCCATAACAGTAATGAAAGGATTATAAAAGCAATTAAAATTCGCAAAGCTATAGAAGCTGTTCTTTTGGTTTTGGCACTTATGATAAATAAAGTACCTACAATGGTTGTTCCGAAGAGACCTCCAGCTGCAACCAGAGCTCTCGAAATATTATAAGGTAAAAAAGCATTGCTAACACTGGTGTAAGCAGTACCACCACCATTTCTATAAATTTCAAGATGGCTAAAACTACCGCCCAATAACAATGCAGTAATTCCATGTCCCATTTCATGAAACCAAGTACCTAACAATCGAAAAGGATATTGTGCTATGGAAAACACAGGCAGCTGTAATAAAATGAAAATAAGTACAGTGGCTGTTAAAATAATGTAGTGTTGTTGTTTAGATATTCGAGGGTTGTTAATTTTCATAGAATGAATACTATTTTCAATAGTTCGGTAATTTTTTCTATAAAATTACAATATTTAGGAGAAAACTAAGGGATGGTAATTTTTTGCATACAGACATTATAGTTAAATTTGCACCTCAAAATTTCAAGAAATGTACAGAACGCATACTTGTGGCGAGTTAAGAGCGTCGCATATCAATACAGAAGTAACCCTTTCAGGTTGGGTGCAAAAATCACGTGATAAAGGATTTATGATTTGGGTAGATTTACGTGATCGTTACGGAATTACACAGTTAATTTTTGACGAAGAACGTACTGCTAAAGATTTAATGGAGAAGGCAAAAACCTTAGGGCGTGAATTTGTAATTCAAGTAAAAGGAACTGTAATTGAGCGTGCTTCTAAAAACGCAAATATTCCTACTGGAGATGTTGAGGTATTGGTTGCTGAATTAGAAATTTTAAATGAAGCTAAATTACCACCATTTACAATTGAAGATGAAACAGATGGGGGAGAAGATATTCGTATGCAATATCGTTATTTAGATATTCGTCGTAATCCAGTAAAGAATAGCTTAGTGTTCCGTCATAAAGTTTCTATGGAGGTACGTAAGTATCTTTCAGATAAAGGATTTATTGATGTAGAAACTCCGTATTTAATCAAATCTACACCAGAAGGAGCACGTGATTTCTTAGTGCCTTCTCGTATGAATGCTGGTCAGTTTTATGCATTGCCGCAATCGCCACAAACCTTTAAGCAGTTATTAATGGTAGGTGGAATGGATAAGTACTTCCAGATTGTAAAGTGTTTTAGAGATGAAGATTTACGTGCCGACCGTCAACCAGAGTTTACACAAATAGACTGTGAGATGGCTTTTGTGGAGCAAGAAGATATTTTAGAGATTTTTGAAGGAATGACACGTCATTTGTTAAAAGAAATCAACGGAGTTGAGGTAGATAAATTCCCAAGAATCACTTTTGATGAAGCAATGCGCAAGTACGGAAATGACAAGCCAGATATTCGTTTCGGGATGGAGTTTGGTGAGTTAAACGAAGTAGCTCAACATAAAGAATTCAAAGTGTTTAACGATGCTGAATTAGTAGTTGGTATTGCTGTTCCAGGAGGAGCTTCGTATACACGTAAAGAAATTGATAAATTAATTGACTGGGTAAAGCGTCCGCAAGTAGGGGCTTTAGGAATGGTATATGTAAAGTGTAATGAAGATGGTTCGTTTAAGTCGTCTGTAGATAAGTTCTATGATCAAGAAGATTTAGCAAAATGGGCGGAAGCTACTGGAGCAAAAGCAGGAGATTTAATCTGTGTGCTTTCTGGAAACACCAATAAAGTACGTGCTCAATTAAGTGCATTACGTATGGAGATGGCAGAACGTTTAGGTTTACGTAAACCAGATGAATTTGCTCCATTATGGGTAATTGATTTCCCATTGTTAGAATTAGATGAAGAAACAGGTCATTATCATGCAATGCACCACCCGTTTACTTCACCAAAACCAGGTCAGTTAGAATTATTAGATACAAACCCAGGTGATGTAAAAGCAAATGCATACGATTTAGTATTAAATGGAAATGAAATCGGTGGAGGTTCTATTCGTATTCACGATAAAGAAACGCAAGCTATTATGTTTAAGCATTTAGGATTTACAGAAGAAGAAGCAAAAGCTCAGTTCGGATTCTTAATGGATGCATTTGAATATGGTGCGCCACCACACGGAGGTTTAGCATTTGGTTTAGACCGTTTGGTAGCAATTTTAGGAGGGCAAGAAACAATTCGTGATTTTATCGCATTCCCTAAAAATAACTCAGGACGTGATGTAATGATTGATGCACCAGCAACGATTGACAATGCACAGTTAGAAGAGTTAAGTATTCAATTAGATGTAAAAGAATAATAGTACGTCATTACGAGCCAAAGCGAAGTAATCTGTTATAGGAATTCAACAGACAAAGATTGCTTCATTTTATTCGCAATGACATTTAAAATATAAACCCTGTTTTCTATTGAGAACAGGGTTTATTTTTTATGACTTATCAATACATATTGGGTTGTGTTCAATTGTAAAATTAACCGAGTTAGCTATAAAACAATATTCATTAGCTTTTTGATGTAAGGCTATTGCTTTTTCTTTCATAGAGGCCTCTAAAACGGTAACTGTTGGGTTTAAGATTACTTTAGAGAAACTACCTTTTCCATTTGCATCTATTTTCATAACACCAGAGACGCCATCTTGGTAAGCGGTTATGATCACATTTTCTTCAGAGCATAAATGCAAGTACCAAAGCATATGACAAGATGCTATAGCTGTAATTAAAAGTTCTTCAGGGTTATGTTTTGTGCCATCTCCTTTAAATGCTGCGTCGGAGGAACCTAAAATTGGTGGTTTATTATTTATGTTCATAGTATAGCTCCTTTCATAACTATTATAATTCAATGTTCCTTTTCCATTGTTTCCAGTCCAAATTACTGTTGCCGTATAATTAAAATCTTTTTTCATAATCTTTAAGTACTTGAGTGTTTCTTATTTATAATTTGATGTAATACTTCAACAAAGAAAGAGCAACAAAAACAGGAATAGTTCATTCTAAAATGAACTATTAAAATTGCCATCGATTTACCTTTGAGGAAAAGAAAGAATATGGACTCAAAATCGATTATTTTATTAAACTTTAAAGAAACCAGAAGAAGAAGTATTAACTTGTGGAAAGGAATTCCTTTTGAATATTTACATTGGAAACCTGATAGTGAAGCTATGAGTTGTATCGAGATGATTCGACATGTGTTAGAAGCAGAACATTTATTTCATACCATTATAAAAAATAGAGGTAATTTAGGCGATTATACATCGCCTTGGGAAGGTTTAGCGTTTATAGACGTGCAATATGAATTACAATTCGCAGAGCCTTATAAAGTAGAATTGTATGGGATGATAGAACAACTATCTGAAAGCGATTTAACAAACATTATTATTGATCGAAAAGAAGTAAACCAAGTAAAGCAGTTGGGAGATTATTTAAATAGAATGGTGTATCATGAAGCGGTTCATACTGGACAATTATTAAGTTATTTAAGAACATTGAATATTACAAGACCGCAAATTTGGGATTAATCCTATGGAAAGTTTAGAAAATGATTTTAGTGAAATAGCCAGTTTATTAGGAGATAAATCTAGAGCAATAATGCTTTGGAATTTACTTGATGGTAGAGCATATACGGCGACAGAATTGGCTAACTGTAGTGCAGTTTCTTTACAATCGGCAAGTAATCATTTAGCGAAACTTCTTCAAAAAAATATTCTTACTGTAGAAAAGCAAGGAAGACACCGTTATTATAGGTTTAGCTCGCCAGAGGTAGCTCAGGTCATTGAATCTATGGCTAGTTTACTTTCCCTACAAAAAGACTACAAAAAAATAAAAAGACCAAAGGCTACAGCTTTTACCTATGCAAGAACATGCTATCAACACTTGGCAGGTGAAGTAGGAGTAAAGATTACAGAGGCTTTAGTTTCTCAAGAAATCATCACTCCTGTAGAGAAACAGTATATAGTTACCCATAGTGGAAAACAATGGTTTTTAGATTTAGGAATTAACACTGAGAAAATTCAAAATGCAAAAAGATCTTTTGCTCATCAGTGTTTAGATTGGAGCGAAAGAAAACATCATTTGGCAGGCGCACTTGGAGATGCTTTTTTAGAAACTATGTTAGCAAATGATTGGTTTCGAAAACATAAAAACACTAGAGAGTTGGTACTTACTTCTAAAGGAAGTTTTCATCTAAAAAAACTTTTAAAAATAGATCTATAGCACGTAACTATTCTGAAGATTTTTAGTAATTTCATTTTATGAAAAAAAAGAAAATTGTTAAAGGAATTTTAATTGGCCTAGCTACTATTTTAATAGCAATTGTTGGAGCAATATCTTATAGCTACTTCTATATGAAAAAGGCTTACAATACAGAAAATAAACCATTTAAAAACTATGTAGGGTATATAGATCAAAGTAAGGCATTATTAAATGACACTTATAAGTTGTGTAATGATGGAAGTTTACTACATACCTATAGTGGTGCAGGTTTAAAGGCGTATAAAGGAACAAAAAAGAAGTTTAGAGATACTTTAAACAAAGAGTTTAATACAAATACATATACTGATTCTGGCTATGTAAACTTTAGGTTTTTGGTCAATTGTGAAGGGAATGCAGGTTGGTTTGAGATAATTGAAATGGATTTAAATTTGAAAGAACAACCAATGAATAATACATTGGTCAATGAGCTTTTAGAGTTTACTTCTGGTCAGGAAAGATGGAATGTTTTATCATACCATGATAAACCTCATAACTATTATATGTATGTTTCTTATAGAATTGAAAATGGAAAAGTTACAGAAATTATCCCTTAGTCTAATCATTTTTGCAGTATTGCTATGTTGTAATCAAGAGCAACAATCAAAAAGAGAACTTGCTGAAAAAAGATATAAAGAAGCTGTGTGGTTTACACAAGGCTCCATACCTTTTCAAAACGGTATTGTAGAAGCAATAGAAATAGATCCAACGTATGAACAAGCAGTTTATGAATTATCTGTAGCGCATTTAAAAAGAGGAATGCCGCATAAATGGTTACCTCAATATAACAAAGCTGTGCAATTAGATTCGGTAACGAGAATTCCTTGGAGAGGTTATTTATACTTATGGTTTTATAGAGATTATAAAAAGGCAATCGCAGATTTTGACGCAAGTGACATACTCACCCCTAACTTTGTTGATGCTCCTCAAGGACTGAGTGTAGATGCATGGAGAGGAATCGCATATTTAGGATTAAAAGATTACAAAACATCTATTCAGTATTTTGATAAATATTTAAAAAAAGAAATAGAAGATTTTGGTGAGCAATATGTAGATGTAACTGCATTTTTATACCAAGGAATAGCTTATTTAGAATTGAAAGATTATGAAAAGGCTGAAATCTGTTTTAATAAACTAATAAAAAACTCGTATGGCTTTAGTGCAGATGGAAAGTATTACAAAGCGTTGATACTATTTAAACAAAATAAAGCAGAGGAAGCTAAAATTATGATTGAAGCTGCGCTCAAAGATTTTAATGATGGTTATTTTAACAAACGACCATATGTAGAAACACTAAGGCAATTGTATTTGGAAGATTTAACAGATTTAGAATCTTCTATAAACTCAAATAATAGCTAAAGCGAAGTGATTTGTCTACAGAAAAATAAAGCCCGTTCTTAACAGAGAGCGGGTTTTTATTTTTTTAAATGAATTTTGCTACTTTTAGAATATGAAAAAACTACTTATACTTTTTATTTCGATACTATCGGTTCAATCGTATGCCCAGGAGCTTACAGGAAAACAGTTATTAGATAAAGCAATTCAATATCATGATCCAAATGGAAATTGGGAAACATTCAAAGGAACTTTGTTAGTTACCATGGAAACACCTAAAAGCCCGAATAGAGATAGTGAAATACAAATAAATCTTCCAGAAGAATATTTTTATGTGAAAGCTTCTAGAGGAGAAAACACTACAGAATATACCATTGATAAAGATGGGTGTAAAATAGGTTTTAACGGACAAGAGAATCCATCAGAAGCAATTTTAAAGGAACATAAATTGAGTTGCGATCGTGCTAAACTATACAAGAATTATTATACGTATTTGTATGGGCTTCCAATGAAGTTAAAAGATCAAGGCACTATTATTCATGATAAAGTAACACGTAAAACTTTTAAAGGAAAAGAGTATTTGGTCTTGAAGGTTACTTACGATCAAAAAGTAGGCTCAGATACCTGGTATTTCTATTTCAATCCGGAAACTTATGCTATGGAAGTGTATCAGTTTTTTAAAGAAACACCAACAAGTGGAGAGTATATTTTATTATCTGATGAGGTGACTATCAATGGGGTAAAAATGCCTAAGAATAGAGCTTGGTACTACAATAAAAATGATGGTTATTTAGGAACAGATATTTTAAAAAATAAATAAATAATATCGTTGCGAGAAATGGGGCAATCGTTTATTTTATCCGCAAAGTTTACCGTAAAATGCCAAACACAAAAAAACTATTTAAAAAATTACTCATTTGGAGATATAAATATATTTCTGAAAGACAGTTTGTATATGTACTGAGTGTTTTAGTTGGTTTTTTAGCGGGTTTAGGTACGCTGGTACTTAAAAATCTCACCTTCTTTTTTCAAGATATCTTAGAAGGAAGATTTATTAAAGATATCCATTACCTGCTTTATTTTATATTTCCAATAATTGGACTTTTTATTGTTTTCTACATAAAAAACCGGTTCATTAAAAAGGAAATTGGGCACGGTATTTCAACTACTTTACATGCTATTTCTAAAAGAAGCGGAATCATTGAACGTTATAAAATGTATGCTTCTTTATTAACAGCACCTATTACGGTAGGATTTGGAGGGTCAGCAGGATTGCAAGGACCTGCTGTAAGCACAGGAGCGGCATTAGGATCAGGGGTAGCACAGTTGTTTCATATGAATACCAAAACACGTATGTTACTTATTGGATGTGCTACTGCCGGAGCGATGTCATCGATGTTTAAAGCACCAGTTGCTGCCATTATTTTTGCGGTAGAGATTTTTAGTTTAGACTTGGCCTTTGCTTCACTAGTTCCATTGTTATTGGCATCGGTTTCTGCAGTGATTACTTCGTATTTTTTCTTAGGGAAAGATGTGTTACTTGGATTTCAATTACAAGATGAATTTCAAATAAACGATTTATTGTTTTACGTGCTGTTAGGAATAGGAACAGGAATAGCTTCGGTGTATTTTTCTAAAATCTATTTTGCAATTACCAATTTTTTCAAAAGAATCAAGAAGCCTAAACATCGCCTAATTTTTGGAGGTATTATCATTGGTTTGCTACTGTTTTTAATTCCGCCATTATATGGAGAAGGATACCATTTAATTAATAGTTTATTAGAAGGAAATGCCGTAGAAGCTTTAAAAGATATTCCGTACAGTTTAAACTTCGAGAATACATGGACGGTTATTATTTTTCTATTGATAATTACCTTGTTTAAAGCTATAGCAATGACTACTACATTTGCTGCAGGTGGAGTGGGAGGTATTTTCATTCCAACTTTGGTAATGGGAAGCGCTTTAGGAAATGTATTTGCCAAAGTGATTAATCAGTTTGGAGGAAATGTTTCCGAAAGTAATTTTACGCTTATTGGAATGACAGGGTTAATGGCAGGAGTGCTTCATGCTCCTTTAACTGCCATTTTCTTAATTGCGGAAATTACTGGAGGGTATGAATTGTTTGTTCCTTTAATGTTGGTAGCAGCTATTTCATATGCATTGACAAAGTATTTTGTGTCGAACTCTATTTACACTATTGAACTGGCAAAAAGAGGGGAGTTGATTACACATGATAAGGACAAAAATGTGCTGATGATGATGAAAATAGATAAGTTAATTGAAAAGAACTTTGTAGCTATTCATCCAGACATGACCTTAGGTGAAATGTTAAAAGAAGGAGTGGCAAAGTCATCAAGAAATCTATTTCCTGTGCTAGATGATAAACAACGCTTTATAGGAGTTGTTTTGTTAGATGATATACGTCCGTTATTATTTGAGCAGGAGATGTATGATAAGTTAACAATAGAGGTGTTAATGAAGAGTGCTCCTGCGGTTATTTTTCATAATGATACTACAGAACAAGTAATGCAAAAATTTAAAGAAAGCGGTGCCTGGAACCTTCCTGTGGTAAAGGACAATAAGTACTTAGGATTTATATCAAAATCTAAATTGTTATCGGTGTATCGAAAAAAACTTATTGAGGTTACTGTTTAGAAAGGAACGCAACCATCTTGTCTGGAAAATCTGTAAATCCACCATCTACATTGGCGTCAATCAATAAAGTATGCATCATTTCATCAAAAGAAGAAAACTCGTCCAATTGATCAGCTCTAAAAGTGTACGGGTGTACTTTTAAACCATATTTATGTGATCGTTCGACTAAATTCGTAAAGGTAAATTTTCCATCTACTTTTTTCGATAAAAGTTGTTTGTACCAAGGCCCAATACCATCTGCATAAGTTGCAAAATGTGCTAATTGTTTGGTCTCTTCTTCAAATTCGATCAATTGAACTAAAAACAAATCTGAGTTTAATTCTTTTCTAACACGTTCGAGTTCTTTGGCGTCAAAACATTGAAAAATACACTTGTCGGATTTGGTGTTGTATCCGTATTCACTAAGAATGTCCAAAGTAATTTTGGCAATGTCTTTTCCGTTGTTATGATGAAACTCTGGATTTTTAATTTCAGGATAAATCCCAATATTCTTACCAGTACTATAGTTTAATCCTTGAATCAGTTCTATTTCTTGTTGTAAAGAATGCAGTTTGAAGTTTCCTTTTCCTTTTGGAAAACGATTTGAGTAAAACTGTTTTCCTGTTTTAGGATTAAATCGTTCTGTAACTTGTAATTGTTGTAATTCATCGAAAGTAAAGTCAATTACATAATAACGATTGTCAGCTCTTTTTCTGTCAGGAAAAACTTCGTAAGCATTGGTAACATCATCTAAATAAATATCATGAATCACTACTGGGACATCGTCTTTACTTAGTACCAAATCTTGTTCTATATAATCTGGATTCATTGCATGGGCCATAGCTTTGGCTTCCATAGTGTGCTCAGGTAAATATCCAGAAGCTCCTCGATGTGCAACTACAATTTTGTTTCCCATAATTTTTGATGATGATTTAGAGGTGTTACAATTGTATAAAATACATAAAACAAATATGAAAATTAGTTTTTTCATGAATGATAAATTTTAAGTATTGTGTTAATATTTAAAAGATAGATAATTCTGTTACTGTAGTGAAGCTTTCTAAAAACTTCATCCCTCTATAAGAGTTGCCTTTTTCATTTAGTTTCGGGCTCCAAACAGTAATACAATATCTGCCTGGGTGAACCGCTACAATTCCTCCTCCAACACCACTTTTTCCAGGGAGTCCAACCCTAAAAGAAAACTCTCCAGATTCGTCATAGAAACCACAGGTTTGCATAATGGCATTTATTCTTTTCGTTTTACTTATACTAAGTACATTTTCTCCTTTGATATTAAAGTTGGTATTTGCCAAAAACATAAAAGTTTTTGAGAGTTCTTGACATGTCATTTCTATAGAGCACATATTAAAATAGAAATCCAAAACTTGTTCTGGATGATTGGTTATGTTTCCAAAAGACTTAATATAGTTACATAATGCTTTATTTCTATAACCAACAGAAGCCTCTGATTTTGCTACTGTCTCTGAAAATTGAATTTGATCACAATTGCTAATTTCTCTTACATATGTTAAAAAATCCTCTTTAGGGTTTTTAAGCTCACTTACAAGAATATCACAAATAACGATTGCACCAGCATTGATAAACGGGTTTCTAGGGATACCGTGGTCTGATTCTAATTGAACTAAAGAATTAAAAGAGGTTCCAGAAGGTTCTACACCAACACGATCCCATATACGATCCCCTAGTATTTTATAAGCCAAACTCAATGATAAAACCTTTGATATACTCTGAATAGAGAACTTTTTTTGCCAGTCTCCAATTCCATGTTCTTCATGTTCAGTAGAAAGAAAACATGCACCAAAATTATCTGCACTAACTTTTGCTAGCTCTGGAATATACGTAGCAACAGTACCATTGTTTTCTTCTGAAACAACGGTTTGATAAATATCTTTTAAAACAGCTTTATAGTTAATTGTTTTAAGTTCCATGTTTTTATTTAATTCAAAAAAATCTAGAACTAAAATAAAGGAATTTATCGAACAGTAAATGTTCTCTTTTCTGATTTTTAGAAATAAAAAAGACCCCATGAATATGAGGTCTTTTATGTAGTCTAATATGTTTATGATTTTAATAAGCTCGTTTGTCGTTTCCTTCGTAATAATTTATAAAGGCATTGTTTACTACTCTATGACCTCCATCGGTAGGATAGTTACCTGTAAAATACCAATCTCCTAAATTATCCGGACAAGCTTTGTGGAGTCCACTTACCGGTTGGAAAATTACTTCAACATCTGCTTTAATTTCAGAGGTCTTCAACATTTCAGCAACCTTCATAGAAACTTGCTCATCGGTAAAAGGAGCATAGATCTCTTTTACATAATTTACAATGTCCTTGTCTTGATTTGCTTGTTGTTGTTTACATTTATTGTAAACGTCTTCTATTACTTGTTCTTGCCCTGTTTCTTTTAATAATTCAACTGCTGCTTTAAAGGCAATAAAATCACCAATTTTAGCCATATCAATTCCGTAACAATCTGGGTAACGAATTTGAGGAGCAGATGATACTACCACTATTTTCTTCGGATTTAAACGGTCTAAGATTTTAATAATACTCTTTTTAAGAGTTGTACCGCGTACAATACTATCGTCTATAATAACTAAGTTATCGGTAGGTTTTACCACTCCGTAAGTAACGTCATATACGTGCGCTACTAAGTCATCTCTACTACTATCATCCGTAATAAAAGTACGAAGTTTAGCATCTTTAATAGCTATTTTTTCAAAACGAGGACGTTGTGATAGTATTTCAGTAACGCGCTCTTTTGAAAGCTTTCCTTCACCAGCTATAATAGCATCTGTTTTTTGTTTGTTTAATACATCTTCTGCAGCTTCAATCATTCCAAAGAATGAAGTTTCTGCTGTATTTGGTATGTATGAGAATACGCTGTTCTCTAAGTCGTGATCTATAGATTTTAAAACTTCAGGAAAAACATATTTACCTAAGTTTTTACGCTCTTCATAAATAGAAGCATCACTACCTCTTGAGAAATAAATACGCTCGAAAGAACAAGCTTTTTTCTCTCTAGGAGTTAATACTTCTTTCATAGAAACGTTTCCGTTTTTCTTTATGATAAGTGCATTTCCACGTTCAATTTCCTTAATTTCTTCAATAGGAACATTAAAAGTAGTTTGAATAACTGGTCTTTCAGAAGCAACTACTACTACTTCATCATCTTTATAATAAAATGCGGGTCTAATTGCTGATGGGTCTCTTAATACAAATGCATCACCGTGTCCAATTAATCCGGCCATAGCATAACCACCATCCCAATTTCTAGAAGAACGTTTTAAAATACGTTGTATATCCAGGTGCTCTTCAATAAAGGGAGAGGCATCTTTTTTGTTTAAACCTTCAGCTTTTGCTTTTAAATACAAATCGGAAACTTCATCTTCTAAAAAGTGTCCAATTTTTTCCATTACCGTAACAGTGTCAGTAGCTTCTTTAGGGTGTTGACCTAATTCGATAAGCTCTTCCATTAACTCTCCAGAATTGGTCATGTTAAAATTACCAGCCACGATTAAACTTTGATGTCTCCAGTTACTTTGACGTAAGAACGGATGTACATTTTCGATGCTGTTTCCTCCAAAAGTACCATAACGAACATGCCCTAAGAATAGATTTCCTAAATATGGAATGTTCTCTTCTTGCCATTTTACATCATCAAGTTTATCTTGGTTTTTCTGAAAAACTCCGTTAACACGCTCGTTAATTTGTCCGAAGATATCTTGGATAGGACGTGTTTTGTTAGAACGAATTCTACTAATGTATCTCGTTCCAGGCTCTACATTAAATTTAATACTTGCTAAACCTGCACCATCTTGTCCGCGATTGTGCTGTTTTTCCATCAACAAGTACATTTTGTTTACACCATAAAATGCAGTTCCATATTTCTCTTTATAGTATTCCAATGGTTTTAACAATCTTACCATTGCAATTCCGCATTCGTGTTTTATAGCGTCACTCATTTAATTTTTAGTTATTTAGTTGTGTTGTAGGTGTGTTGTTGTATAAAAAAATCCGCACCAAAAAGCGCGGATTTATAATTATGATAATTCGATATCAAATTGTGTTAATTCTTTAAATGCTTGCAAGCGAGTTTGAACTTCTTCGCTAGTTAGCTCTTCCATGCGCAGTGTTCCAAATTTTTCAACACAGAACGATGCTAAGTTGGAACCGTAGATAATTGCGTTTTTCATGTTTTCAAAAGAAATATCTTCAGTCTTAGCTAAATATCCACAGAAACCTCCAGCGAAAGTATCTCCTGCTCCTGTTGGGTCAAAGACCTCTGCTAATGGTAATGCTGGTGCAAAGAACATTTTTCCTTCATTAAATAATAAAGCTCCGTGCTCTCCTTTTTTAATTACTACATATTTAGGTCCCATTTCATGAATCTTCTTAGCAGCATTTACTAATGAATATTCTCCACTTAATTGACGAGCTTCTTCATCATTGATTGTAATTACATCAATACGCTTTAAAACTTCATGTAAATCATTTAAAGCAATATCCATCCAGAAATTCATTGTATCTAAAACAACTAATTTAGGACGCTCGTTCATTTGATCTAATACAGAAGCTTGCGTTAATGGGTGTAAATTACCTAACATTACAATACCAGCATCTTTAAAATCTTCTGGAACTACTGGTTGAAAATGTTCTAAAACATTTAATTCAGTTACTAAAGTATCACGAGAGTTCATGTCATTATGATATTTCCCACTCCAAAAGAACGTTTTTCCGTCTTTTACGATTTCAATACCATCAGTGTTGATTCCTTTAGAATTCATCATATCTAAATAATCTTGAGGGAAATCTCCTCCTACTACAGAAACAACTCCAGTTTTTACTCCAAATTGAGAAGCTGCTAATCCAACGAAAGTTCCCGATCCTCCTAAAATCTTATCCGTTTTACCAAATGGTGTTTCAATTGCATCGAACGCTACCGTACCTACTGCTAATAATTTACTCATTTCTTAAATTTAATATGTAATTTTGCACATTCAAATAAAATCTGTCTGTGACAGTGCAAAAATAGTTCTAAAAAATGACTATCAAAGAAATACAAGAAGAAATTATTGACGAGTTCTCAATGTTTGAGGATTGGATGGAGCGTTATGAATATATTATTGAATTAGGAAAGTCTTTACCTCTTATTGATGCAGCCTATAAATTAGATGAAAATTTAATTAAAGGATGTCAGTCAAAAGTATGGTTGCATTCTGATTTAGAGGGAGATATTTTAAAATTTACTGCAGATAGTGATGCTATTTTAACAAAAGGGATAGTAGCGTTATTATTGCGTGTTTTTTCCGACCAATCACCACAAGCCATACTAGATGCAGATACGGCTTTTATTGACGAAATCGGATTAAAAGAACACTTAAGTCCAACACGTGCGAATGGATTAGTGTCGATGGTAAAACAAATTAAAATGTATGCAATCGCGCAACAATCTAAGTTGAGCAATTAATACAAATGCTATAAAATCTATGAAAAAGAATTATTATTTGCTTATTGCTATGATTATGTTAATAGTTTCTTGTTCAAGTAACGAAGAACCTATTAAGAAGAACCTAAAATTACCTGTAAAGCTTGAACAAGTAGAACTGGCCGAATCAAATGTGTCTAACTATATATATGATGAAGACAATAGATTAGTAAAGATATTAACAGGAAAAGGAGATGTTGTCATAGATGAAGTAGTTTACAGCAGCGGTAATCTAATAAGATTAAATCAACCAGGAGGTACTGCTGATGTGTACGAGTATGATGATAGTGTAATAAAAAAGCACACAAGACTGCAGGATAATGTTCCTGTAGAAATAAATGAATATACATATAAAGATGGCATCGTGATTACGGAAAAAGTAACATTTAAGTTTAGGATTCCTGAAATTATCACTGTTTATAATTATGACTATAGCCTTGGTTCTAATATTGTAAAAAAGGTAAACGCTATAGATTCAAAGGATTTTGAAGTAATTGTATACGATGGGAAAAAATTTCCATTTTCTGGAGCAGACTATTTAAAAAGAGTTTTTCCTTTTACATCATATGGTAATGTTATAGAACAAAAGTCATATACTAACAATGTTTTGAGTTCTACAACAACAAACACGATTACTTATGATAATGATGATTTTCCAGTTAAAATAGTTGTTAAAGCTGTTAACGGTAGTGGAGATTATATTTGGGGAGAAACTAGAAATTATACATACAATCAATAAAAAAATGACTGAAGATAAATTAGAAGAATTAGGAGACAAGATAGTAAGGGTGTTGAAAACGATTTTCGATCCAGAAATCCCGGTAGATATTTATGAGTTAGGATTGATATATGATGTTTTTGTATCAGAAGAAAATGATGCAAAAATATTAATGACCCTAACATCACCAAATTGTCCAGTAGCTGAAACTTTACCTGTTGAGGTAGAAGATAAAGTGAAGTCTTTAGATGAGATAAATAATTGTGAGGTTGAAATTACATTTGATCCTACCTGGACGCAAGACATGATGAGTGAAGAAGCTAAATTAGAATTAGGACTTTTGTAAAATGGCAGATGAAATAATAAATAGAGTAGCAAATAGTAGTTTAATAACTATTGACTTAGAAGATTTTTATCCTAAAGGAAGTCGTGTTGTTTTTGATGTAAAAGACTGGCTATTTGAAGGGCTTATTTTGAGAGAAAAAGATTTTAGAGAACAGGTTAAAAATCATGATTGGAACCAATATAAAGATTGTTATGTAGCATTAACTTGTTCTACTGATGCAATCATTCCTTCATGGGCCTATTTATTATTAACCACAGAATTAGCTGTATATACACATAAGGTAGTTGTAGGTGATTTAGAACTATTGGAAACAGTACTTTATCAAGAAATTATTAATGATATTAACGTTGAAGAATACGAAAATAAACCTGTTATCGTAAAAGGATGTGCTAATAAACCTATTCCCCCATCAGCATATACCTTATTAATAGAAAAAATACAACCTATTGCTAGAACTATTATGTTTGGTGAAGCATGTTCAACAGTCCCTCTATTTAAAAAGAAAAAATAACCCTATAGGAAACTTCAAAATGAAAAAACTACTACTAATTGTTTTCATTTGTTGTACTCAAATAGCCCTAACTCAAGAAAAAAAAGATAGTATTCCTAAAAAATGGACCGTTGGAGGAAAGCTAACTTTTTTACTAAATCAATCTTCATTTTCGAATTGGACTGCAGGAGGTAGTAATACTGTTGCAGGGAATATTGGTGTAAACTATGATTTCAATTATAAAAAGAAGAATTGGAACTGGGATAATAAAATAATTTCTAGTTACGGATTGAGTTATGTAGATGAACAAGGAGTTCGAAAAACAGATGATAGATTTGAATACAATTCATTATTAGGGTTAAAAGCTCAACGTTATTGGTTTTTCTCTTTCTTTAGTAATTTCAAAACTCAGTATACCAAAGGATACGATTACAAACAAGAACCTAAAGTAGAAGTTTCTAACTTTTTTGCGCCAGCTTATTGGAGTTTTGGACCTGGTATGTTATGGAAAAAATCAGACAATGAACGTATAAATATTGCTCCAGCAACAGCTCGATTTACCTTTGTTACTGATGAGTTTTCTGGGAAGTATGGTGTTAAAGAAGGAAAAACGACTGACCTGGGTCTTGGTTTTAACTTATCTGCTTACTTCAAATACGTTATAATGGAGGATGTAACAATGGAAAATATTTTAGCAGTATATTCAGATTACTTAAATAATCCTCAAAATATTGATATAGATTACCAGCTTAACTTTTTTGTCAAAGTAAATAAATGGTTGTCTATGAACTTAGGTTTCCATACTATTATTGACGACAATGCTTCAAGTAAAATACAGTTTAAAGAAGTCTTTGGTTTAGGGATAAACTATCTTTTTCATCAAAAGTGACTTTTTTAAAATATCTTTGTCTAACTAAAGCGAGTACGTATATTTGCGCGCTCAAAAAATCAAAATAGTAAAATAACAAAACAATGAAAAAATTATTAGCTATCGCTGTTTTATTTGGAGCTTTAACAGTAAGTGCACAAGAAAAAAAGGAAGAAAAGAAGGAAGGTTGGAAAAAAGAAGGGAATATTAGTTTTTTATTCAATCAATCTGCATTCAATAATTGGTTAGCTGGGGGTACAAATAGTATCTCTGGAACTTTAGGGTTAAATTATGATTTTAATTATGTTAAGGGAGATTGGACCTGGGACAATAAATTGATCGCTTCTTATGGTTTAACTAAATTAAAAGGACAAAGCGTACAAAAAACAGATGACCGATTAGAGTTAAATTCGTTATTAGGTAAAAAAGCTACTGGGAACTGGTATTATTCGGCGTTTTTTAATTTTAAAACACAAATGTCTTCTACGGATGTGGAAGGAGTTCAAACATCGCATTTTTTCTCCCCAGCATATTTTCAGTTTGGACCTGGTATGTTATGGAAGAAACACGATAATTTAAAAGTAAATATTGCTCCAGCAACATCAAAATTAGTGGTTGTAGCTAGCGATTTTACTGATGGTTTACCTGCCGGAGCGTCTTATTTTGGAGTAGCTCCAAACGAAACAACTCGTTATGAATTAGGAGCTGCTATTAGTGGGTACTATAAATTTGAAATAATGGAAAATGTTTCTGTTGAAAATATTTTAAACTTATACAGTAATTATTTAGAAGATTTTCAAAATGTTGATATCGACTATACAGTAAATGTTGTTATGAAAATTAATAAATATTTGTCTGCTAACTTAGCGTTACAAACTATTTATGATGATAATGCCTTTAGAGGTTTTCAAACAAGAGAAGTATTTGGTTTAGGGGTTAACTATATTTTTTAATTCGAAACCATTTAGATAAAAATAATAAACCTTAAGAAGAAATTCTTGAGGTTTTCTTTTTTGTGTATTTTTGACTAAAATTTTGAAAAATGACTTTATTAATAGTTTTTGCAATTGTATCTATCTTCTTTTCGTTTCTATGTTCCATTTTAGAAGCAGTTTTACTGAGTGTTACTCCAACATTTATCAATGTAAAAAAGAAAGAAGGAAAGGTTTTTGCAACAGAGTTAGAAGAGCTTAAAAAAGATGTTGATAAGCCGTTAATTGCCATTTTAACCTTAAACACTATTGCGCATACTGTAGGTGCAATTCTTGTGGGTGTGCAAGCAAAAGTAGCATATACAGAATTATATGGTAGTAATAAAGTTTCATATTTCGGAGTAGAATTTACAGAAGAGTTAATGGTAGGGGTAGTTTCTTCTATAATGACAATACTTATTTTGGTGGCATCTGAAATTATTCCTAAAACCATCGGGGCAACGTACTGGAAGAAATTAGCTGGGTTTACCTCAAAAACATTAAAGATTTTAATGTTCCCATTAAAATGGACAGGTATTTTATGGTTGCTTCAATTAACAACTAAATTAATAGGAGGAAAAGGGGCACATGGAGAAAGTGTGTTGAGTAGAGAAGACTTTCATGCCATGACAGATATTGCAGAACAAGAAGGAGTGTTTAAAGAGAGTGAAAGTAAAGTTATTCGTAACATGATTAACTTTAAAGAAGTGCAGGCAAAACATATTATGACACCTCGTACTGTGTTAAAAACTGCTGATGAAAATCAAACAATACAGTCCTTTTTTGAAGAAAATAAATCGTTGCGTTTTTCAAGAGTACCGGTCTATGCTAATAATCCAGATAACATAACGGGCTATATACTAAAAGATCAAATGTTGTTGGCAATGGTTGAGAATAAAGGAAATGAACCTTTAAGCTCTATCAAAAGAAATATAATGGTAGCTTCTCGTGATTTGTCAATTCCAAGCTTGTTTGAAAAGTTAATTGAACAAAGAGAACATTTAGCTTTAGTAGTTGATGAATACGGATCTGTAAGTGGTTTAGTTACCCAAGAAGATGTAATTGAAACCTTGCTAGGTTTTGAGATTATGGATGAGAGTGATAATGTAGCAGATCTTCAAAATTTAGCTAGAAAGAGTTGGGAAAACAGGGCTAAACGTTTAGGGATTATCGAAAGTGAAGAAAATAAAGACGAATAGTTTATTCGTCTTTTTCAAAAGTTAAATATACCGGAAAGTGATCTGAGTATCCTCCTTGATGCCAAGGACCAATATAGGTTCTAAACGGGCTATTTTTATATTTTCCTTTATAGCTTCGCATCCAATCTTTTGCGAAAATTTTAGCTTTTAAAAAACTATGGTAACTATCCTGCTCAAAAAAGTTTTTGGAGATAATTATTTGGTCAAACAAATGCCATTCTTTGTAAAAAGTTAAAGTCCCCTTACCTTTTTTGTATAAGCTTTTCATTGGGTTGTAAAAGTTCTCAGAAACTAAGTGTTCCTCTATACTTTCACTAGTAGGATTATCATTGAAGTCTCCCATAATTAATATTTTAGGATTTTCTGTTTCCTTTTTAATTTCATCAATGATGTAACGATTCAACTCAGCTGCCTTAATTCGTTTGTGTTTTGTTTCCTCTTCACCTTCTCTTCTTGAAGGCCAATGATTCACAATAATATAAACAAGTTCGTTGTATAAGCTTCCTTTTACTAACAATACATCTCTAGTATAATCTGGAGAACCATCATCATCTACCAAGTTTAAAGAATATGTTTTAGAAGAAAGTTCAATAAAAAAGTTTCTGTTATAAATTAACGATACATCAATACCTCTTTCATCGTTAGATTCAAAATGGATATAATCATAGTTGTATTTTAAAAGGTTGTTATGGCGAACTAAATCTTTTACAACGGTTGCGTTTTCTACTTCAACTAATCCCATAATTACGGGAGGGATATTTGCATGTTCCTTTCCCATTTGAGAAATTACAGAAGTGATTTTTTTTATCTTCTGATAATATTTTTTTTTGTTCCAACGGTGTTTTCCTGTTGGTGTAAAATCATCATCTGCCGTATGTGGATTGTTCACTGTATCAAATAAATTTTCAACATTGTAAAATCCAACTGTAAAATTGTTTTTTCTTCTACTTTTCAATTTAAATAAGTATTAAAATGAGGTTCCCCAAGGTATGAATTAATTATGTTTTAACACTTAAAATTACTTGGTTTTTAAGTTTTAATGGTTTGCAATAGAGCTGTTTTGTTAACTATATATTTTTTGATTGTAAATATTGATAAAAAATAAGAATAAATGGGAGAATTCTTAAAAAGTAACAATGTTAACTCTTTGTAAATAGGGAGCTTATTTAATGTGTAAATAACGAATAAAGAAGCTTTTAATAACTCAGATAATTAAAAAAAAGAGGAACTCTAAAGTATGTTTGTAATGCGTTTAGATAAGACGTAATTATTAACTTTTTAAACTTAAAAAAATGAAAAAATTAGTTGTTCTTTTAGTAGTAATGTTATTAAGCGCCCCTTCTTTTGCGGTTAATGACAATCCAGCAAAAAATGAAATTAGAAGCAAAATTGTAAAGCTTTTAGGAAGCACAGATTTTGCTGTACGTGAAGATGTAAAAACAAATGTTGATTTCTTAATTAATAAAAAAGGCGAATTAGTAGTCTTAAATATTGATTGTGCGAATCAGGAAATATGTGATTACGTAAAGTCTAGATTAAACTATAAGAAAATAGCGAGTGAATTAATATTAAAAAATAAGGTTTATAGAATGCCATTAGTGGTAAAGGCAAATTAAGATAAAACTTTAGTTGTGTTTAGAACCTCATTATTGATAATGAGGTTTTTTTATACTCTTTTTATAACATTGGTAACAATACCCCAAACGATAAAGTTGTTTTCTTCTGTTATTTCTATAATCGGATACTCAGGGTTTTCAGGTTTTAACCAAACTTTATCATGTTCAACGCGCAATCTTTTTACAGTAAATTCTCCATCTAAAAAACAAACGGCTATTTTACCATTTGTAGGAGGAATACTTCTGTCAATAACTAATAAATCATTATCGTCCAATCCTGCATTAATCATTGATTGACCACTTACTTTAGCAAAAAAGGTAGTTTCTTTATTTCTTATCAATTCTTCATCTAATGAAATACGAGTCTCTTCAAAATCATTGGTAGGAGAAGGGAACCCAGCTGAAATACCAATATCAATAAATAAGGAACCCTCGGAGGTACTTTTTTTAGGAGTGAATATGGTAAGAGGTTTCGCGGGTTTTAGTTTCATAATATACCGTTGTTTTATGGTGTGTTTGATAAACTAGTTTTAACAGTTAGATTTAGCTTTTCTTTTGAAAAGATGTTTGAGTTTATAAACTTTCACTAAGAGAATAAAAGTTGTTGTAATCAGCTTAAGCAAATATAGAAGTAAAGATAAGAAATTTGTACTTTTGTGCTCTATGATTGAAACTAGAGTAGCAATATCTGAAAAAGCGGTTTTAATAGGTATTATAACCCAACATCAAGATGAAAATCAAGCAGAAGAATATTTAGATGAATTGGAGTTTTTAACGGAAACTGCAGGAGGAGTAGCTGTAAAGAGATTTGTACAGAAAATGGAGAAGCCAAATCCTAAAACATTTTTAGGAACTGGTAAGCTTGATGATGTTAAGATGTATATTGAATCTAACAATATTGGTACTGCTATTTTTGATGATGAATTATCACCAGCACAGTTAAGAAATATTGAACGTATTTTGGACTGTAAAATTTTGGATAGAACAAATCTTATCTTAGATATTTTTGCTGGGAGAGCACAAACTAGTTCGGCAAAGGCGCAAGTGGAGTTGGCACAATACCAATATTTATTACCACGTTTAACAAGAATGTGGACTCACCTCGATAAACAAAAAGGGGGAATTGGTATGCGTGGGCCGGGAGAAACAGAGATTGAAACTGACCGTCGTATCATTCGTGATAAAATTTCGTTATTAAAAAAGAAGTTAGTTACTATTGATAAACAAATGGCGGTTCAACGTAAGAACCGTGGAAAAATGGTTCGTGTTGCTTTGGTAGGATATACAAACGTAGGTAAATCTACTTTAATGAATGTTGTAAGTAAAAGTGAAGTGTTTGCAGAAAACAAATTGTTTGCTACACTGGATACAACCGTTAGAAAAGTAGTCATTAAAAATATCCCCTTTTTAATGACAGATACTGTTGGGTTTATTCGAAAATTACCAACGCAATTAGTAGAGTCTTTTAAATCTACGTTAGATGAGGTGAGGGAAGCTGACTTATTGTTACATGTTGTAGATATTTCACATCCAAACTTTGAAGATCATATAGCTTCAGTAAATAAAATATTAGGTGAAATAGATAGTTTGGATAAACCAACTGTAATGGTTTTTAATAAAATTGATGCATATACTCATGAAATCATCGAAGAGGATGATTTGACTACTGAAAAGACTAAAAAGCATTATACAATTGAAGACTGGAAAAAGACATGGATGCATGATTTAGAAAAAGAAAGTATTTTTATTTCTGCTCTTAATAAAGATAACCTAGAAAACTTTAAAGAACAGGTATATGAAGAAGTGAAGAAAATTCATGTTCAACGCTTTCCTTATAACGATTTTCTATACGATTACGACTACTAATCACACATAAAAACAAATGAAAAACGCATTAAATTCTTTTTTTTAGAAAAAAAATACTATATTTAATGTGCAAATATGCAATTTTGTTTAACCCTTATAAGTCCCCTAAACGATGAAAAAAATGTATTACCCTTCCCCAAACTTCAGCAGTAATTTATTGATATCTAACTCATCTTTAGCGCTTCTAGTGTCTTAAAGAATTAAAAGATATATCATGAAAAGATTACTGCCATTACTTTTAGTAATGTGCATGTTCCAGCAATCGATAGTTGCTCAGGAAGTGTGTACTACTAATAAAGAATCCGTTGTTGTTGATGTGAATGAAATCGCACCAAAGAAATGCGAGGTTGAAGAGGTGCCTGTAAAAAAAGGAAGCCAAAAGAAAGCCCAAATTTCTAGTAAGCGATATTTTAAGAAAAGAGCACTTGAAAAGCAAGAGGCTATTCAGGTAAATGCATTAACAAATTTGAGCCTAGCTACTCACACAGTTGAGAATGAACATTTAAAAGACGTTAAAGAAAAGGTGCAACAAGTTGTGGCTACTATTTATACAAAAAAGGAAATGAAAGAGAGTGTTTCTTTTGGAGAAGTAGAAAGTATCCCTCAATTTGAATCTTGTAAAGATAGTGGTTTAAGCGGGATAGACTGTTTTAATTATGAGATGAAAAAGCACATTGAAGAGAACTTTACCTATCCAGAAGAAGCGCTGGTTAATGAAATTGAAGGAAATGTTTGGGTGAGCTTTATAATTAATATAAATGGATATGTAGACAATGTTAAAGTTACCGCTCCTAAATATGGTGAATCATTAAAAAAAGAAGCTGTTAGAATAGTTTCTTTGTTGCCAAAGTTTGTTCCTGGTAAGCAAAATGGAGTAGTTACAAATGTCGAGTATACATTTCCAATGAGTTTTACTTTAGCGGAGTAAATGTAATTTATTGGAGGTAAGGTGTTTAGTTTTTTTAGGAAAAAGCCCCTTTTTGAGCAATATTAACAGTTTTTAAAGGAAAAAAACTCTATTTTTGTATGCTAGTTCTGTTAGACCCCAAAACATTATGCTTGATGGAACTAGTGTAAAACTATAATGCCCCCAATATTATGACGAAAATACACCTGCTACTTATATTGGTGATGACAAGCATTACCAGTATTTTCTCACAACAAGAAGTTTGTGAAACCCCTGAAGATTCATTTGATGTGAATAGTATTACAAAATGTGCTGTTCAAGAATCTTCTTCAAAGAAAAAATCAAGACAAATTACGGTAAAAGTTTCTGCAAGCAAACGTTTCTTAAAAAGAAGAGAAGTTGCTCAGAAAAAAGCTGCAACAGGAGTTGGTAATATAGGTACTTCAGGAATACAAAACACTTCGGTTGAAAGTCCAATTGCCAAAGAACTTGCATTAAAAACAAATATCGAAGACCTTAAAAACAAATTATCTGCTGAGGAAGTTAGAAAAGCTTCTAAATTTAGTGAAGTAGATAAAATTCCAGCTTTCAAAGCGTGTAAGAAAACTAAGAAAGGAGAAAGAGTCGATTGCTTTAATGAAGAGATGATGAAGCATATTCAAAAGTATTTTCATTATCCAAGTAAAGCTGTTCAGGAATCGATTCAAGGAGAAGTTTGGGTTCGTTTTATCATTGATAAAGAAGGAAATGTAAAGAACATTAAAACACTAGGTCCTAAAAATGGAGAGACCTTAAACAATGTGGCCAAAAATGTTGTTTACAAATTACCACAATTTTCTCCTGCTAAAAAGAATGGAAGCCGTGTTGCTGTTAAGTATGGATTTCCTATTACATTCTCTTTAGAAGAGTAAGCTTACATACCCTTTTTCAACCAATTCAAAATAAATATATATGTTTAGAAAACTACTCTCAACTATTTTTTTGTTGTGTAGTTTGTCTTTTTACGCACAAACTACCATTGAAGGTAAAGTATTTGATGAATACTTAGAGCCTTTCCAAAGTGCAACAGTAAGAATTGACGATGTAACAGTAGTATCTGATGCTGACGGAAATTTTAAGATTACAACTAGTAAATCTTTACCCGTAAGTATGCAAGTTACTGCTTTTGGTTATCAAACTGAAGTCGTTAATGTTACTAGTTTAGATCAAGAAATTAACGTCATTTTAAAGGAAACTATTTCTTTAGAAGAAGTTGTAGTTTCTGCATCGAGAGCTCCAGAACGAGTTATTGAATCACCAGTAACAATTGAAAGAATGGGGATTACCGATATTAGAAATAATACATCTCCTAGTTTTTATGACGGATTAACAAACTTAAAAGGAGTGGAATCTCGTGAAAGTAGTTATGGATTCAAATCAATTAACACTAGAGGTTTTTCTACATTTGATAATACTCGTTTTGTACAGTTAGTAGATGGAGTTGATAGTTCTGTACCTGCATTGAATTTTTCGTTTGGTAATTATGTAGGGATTTCAGAGTTAGATGTACATAGTGTAGAGATATTACCAGGAGCATCGTCTGCTTTATACGGAGCAAATGCATTTAACGGTATCTTATTAATGAGAAGTAAAAGTCCATTTACCTATACAGGAATTAGTACTTCTTTTAAAACAGGATTTATTTCACAAGAGGCTTCAGCAGATGATGATTTATTCTACGATGTTGGTGTTAGAATGGCATATAAATTTAATGACTACTTAGCGGCGAAAGTTAACTTTAATTATTTTGAAGCAGAAGAGTGGCATGCTGTAGACCAATCAAACACATCTGGAGTAGGTGGAGTTAAGATTGACGGAACAAGAACAAGTAATACAGATTATGATGGTTTGAATGTTTATGGAGATGATTTTAGTGTAGATTTAAATGCGCTAAATCCATTATTACCATCAGTAAACGTGAGTAGAACTGGATATTTAGAAAGTGATCTTATAGATTATAAGAGTAAAAACTTAAAGTTTGATGGATCTTTACATTATAGACCATGGAAAAATGAGAAGTTAGAAATTATATTAAATTCACGTTTTACTTCTGGAGACCTAATTTATCAAGGTACGAGTAGATATGCCCAAAGAGGTAATTTTATGCAGCAGCATAGACTTGAGTTGAGAGGAGAAAATTTCTTTGCAAGAGGATATTATACAGCAAATGATGCTGGAAAAACTTTTGATTTAAGATCATTAGGTTTAGCGTTGAATGAGGTATATAATCCAAATACAAATTGGTACCAAGAGTACGCAGGAGTGTTTAGTGGATTAGTTACAATTCCAGGATTAAACCCAGGAAACGACGCTGATGCTAGAAGTTTTGCTAATAGAAATAGATTACAACCGGGATCTAACGCTTTCAATGCTGCGGTAAATCAAATTACAAATACTTCTGTAAATGAAGGAGGAGCTGCAATTTTTGATAATACTTCTTTCTACCATTTCGATGCTAATTATAATTTTAGAGATTTAATTCAATGGGGTGAATTCCAAGTTGGATTGAGTTACCGAAATACAGATGTAAATTCTCAAGGAACTTTATTTACCGATAGAGATGAGAAGATTAATTTCCAAGATTTTGGAGCTTACGCACAATTACAAAAGAAATTTTTAGACGATAGATTAAAGTTAACGACATCGATTCGTTATGATAAAACATCTGAATTAAAAGCGAATTATTCACCGAGATTTGCATTAAACTATTCATTAGGAGAAAGCAAGAATCATATTTTAAGAGCTTCTTTTCAAACAGGATTTAGAAACCCAAGTACACTTGAAAGATATTTAGGTTTAAGAATTGGACCTAGTGAATTTGTTTTAGGAACAGCAAATGATAATTTAGGACGTTTCAATGTTCAGGTAAATAACTTTGGAGGTGGTGGAACTTCTACCATTACAGGAGATTATGTATTCCAGAATGCAAGATTGATCGAAAATGGAGCAGCCGCTGGTTTAGAAACAATTAGACCAGAAAAAGTAAGTACGTACGAATTAGGGTATAGAAGTATTATCGGGCTAAGTGATAATAACGTTTTAGAGGTTGATATTAATGGTTATTACAATGATTATAGAGATTTTACTGCCTTTAAAAATGTATTTGTGCCAAATTACTTAGGAAACGGAACAAATGGAAATACCGCACTTACTAATGGTGATTTAACAAGGTTCTCAGTGTATGCTAATTCAAAGGCAGATGTAAGTTCTTATGGAGTAGGTATTGGTTTGAATACGAAAGTTTTAAAATCGTTTAATTTAGGAGCTAATTATACATGGTCTAGGTTTAGTTTTGACGAAAGTTCAGATCCAAGTTTTAAGCCTGGATTTAACACTCCAGAGCATAGATTTAAAGTGATGTTTGGAAATCCGAGTATCATTAAGAATGTTGGATTTAACGTGAATGTACGTTGGCAAAATGACTTTTTATGGGAGTCTAGTTTGTTAGATACCGAAATCGATGCTAGAACGATATTAGATGCTCAAATTAACTGGAGATTTACCAATAGATCTAGAATTAAAATCGGAGGAACAAATTTAACAGGAGATAACTATGTCGTTGCTCCAGGATCAGGATTAGTTGGTTCTATGTATTATATTTCATGGACGATTAATGATTAATGTTGAAGTAAGTTTATATAAAATAAAGCCGATGCAATCTGCATCGGCTTTATTGTTTTAAAGAGGTTACTTTATATCAATATTAAGAGTCTTGTAAGGCAAATAAAAAAGCAGACTTAATAGTCTGCTTTTTTATTAAATTATAGTTTTGTTTCTGTAATTATTCTACAGTTACAGATTTAGCAAGGTTTCTAGGTTGGTCTACATTTTTACCTAGCATTACTGCAATGTGGTATGAAAGTAACTGTAAAGGGATCGTAGTTAACAATGGAGTTAATGCTTCCTCGGTTTCTGGAATTTCAATAGTATGATCAGCAATTTCCTTTACGGTTTGATCACCTTCTGTAACGATGGCTACAATTTTACCACTTCGTGATTTGATTTCCTGAATATTACTTACTACTTTTTCATAATGTCCTTTTCTCGTTGCAATAACAAAAACTGGCATGTTTTCATCAATTAAGGCAATAGGTCCGTGCTTCATCTCTGCAGCAGGATATCCTTCAGCATGAATATAAGAGATTTCCTTAAGTTTTAAGGCTCCTTCTAATGCAACAGGGAAGTTGAATCCTCTACCTAAATATAAACAGTTCTTAGCGTCTTTATAAACTTCAGCTATTTCTTGAACTTGTGAATCAATTTTTAATAATTTCTCAACTTGATTTGGAATCAGCTGCATTGTTTGTAAATATTGTTGGAATGCAGTTTGAGATAATGTACCTCTTTTTTTAGCAAGTTTTAGAGCTATTAAAGACAATACCGTAATTTGAGTGGTGAAGGCTTTAGTAGAAGCTACACCAATTTCAGGACCTGCATGAGTGTACGCACCTGCATGTGTCTCACGAGCAATAGAAGAACCTACTACATTACAAACACCAAAAACAAAAGCTCCTTTAGATTTAGCAAGTTTAATTGCCGCTAAAGTATCCGCTGTTTCTCCAGACTGAGAAATAGCAATTACAACGTCTTTTTCGGTAATAATTGGGTTTCTATATCTAAATTCCGAAGCATATTCAACTTCAACAGGAATTCGAGCCATATCTTCAAAAAGATATTCTCCAACTAAACCAGCATGCCATGAAGTACCACAAGCAACGATAATAATTCTATCTGCGTTTAAGAATTTAGAAATATTATCATCAACACCAGCCATTTTAATAATCCCTTCGTCTGGTAACATTCTACCACGATACGTGTCAATAATGGCTTTAGGTTGTTCGTAGATTTCCTTTAACATGAAGTGGTCGTATCCTCCCTTTTCTATTTGTTCAAGGCTTAATTGAAGCTTTTGAATATTTGCATCAACTAATTTATCGTTGTCTATTTTACGAACTTTTATTCCTTTGTCCTTTTTTATAATAGCTAGTTCACCATCTTCTAAGTAGATAGCATCTTTTGTATATTCTATAAATGGAGAAGCATCAGAAGCAACAAAAAATTCTTTGTTATCGTTCCCAACTCCAATAGCTATTGGGCTTCCTAATCGAGCAACTACTAATTCGTTTGGCTTTGATTTGTCAAATACCGCAATGGCATATGCTCCAATAACTTGTGTTAAAGCAAGCTGAACTGCTTTTCCTAATTTACAACCTTCTGTCTTTTTAACCTCTTCAATTAGGTTTACTAAAACTTCCGTATCGGTATCACTCTGAAATTTATATCCTCGAGAAATAAGTTCTTTTTTAATAGTGTCATAATTTTCAATGATACCATTATGAACGATTACTAAATCACCAGATTCTGAAAAATGAGGGTGAGAGTTAGTATCATTAGGAACTCCGTGTGTTGCCCAACGAGTATGTCCAATACCAATGCGCCCAGCTTTTCGCTCCTCTTCTTTATTCGTAATTACTTCAAGGTCTGAAACCTTTCCTTTTGTTTTAGATAAATGCATTGTTTCGCCGTCATACATCATAACACCTGCACTATCATAACCACGATATTCTAATCGTTTTAATCCATTAATAACAATCGGATAAGCTTCTCTATATCCAATGTAACCAGTTATTCCACACATAACAATAGTTTATTTTTTTTCTGAATATGATATTTTTAAAATTGCCTTTTTAGCACCATTAGCATTGTCACCATCGTATAATGTTACAGCTCTTGGGTTCCAGTTGTAAGATTCTACGTTTGTATTTAATGCATTATTAGTACCAATAGCGTTGTCAGTAGGTGTATTGTATACTTTTAAAACTAAAGGATCATTTGTAAAATTAGTTTCCCCTTTTAATAATTTAGCTATATAATCTGTGATTCTAAAGGTATATTTCTCTGGTAATTTTTCAGTAACTACTAAGTTTCCATTAAAAACAGGTACTTCAAGATAAGCGTCAGACAATTGTGTTGGTTCAACATTCCCATTACTGTTCACAAAGTTTTGATACAAAAACAGTCTTTGTGGTACTAAAGCTGAGTCTCGACTAATTGTTTGATTTACATTGAAAGTTAATGCAGCATCATTAATTAACCAATTGTTAGCTCTTAACTCTGCCAATTTAATGTCGTCTAAAATTTTCACTTCAGCAATACTTCCTGCAGTTCCTTGAACAACAAAACTGTTAGCAGGAGCGGCATTAGTAGCATCACTCATTTTGTACATGCTGTTCGTGATACCTGAAAATTGGTAGCTATGGTTTTTAGCTACAGAGTCAATAACCTCACCAGCTGCATTTTTTACAGTAGTAGTTAATAACAAATCGATAGACGGTTTCAAATTTGTGTTTGCAAGAGTTAATGGTACAGCAGAACCATTATCTCCGTTATCAGTTACTTCAATTATAATCCCCTTTAAGATATTCTCAGTGAAAGCATCTTGAGATTCGAAATCTGAAGTATCATATTTGTCAATAAAATTCGTTTGGAAGAAACTCTTATTTAATGGAATATATTTAAAAGGATTTCCTGTAATGTTAGTTCCGTTTCCTACTTTCAAGGTATCTTTAAAGGTTCTTGGAGTGTCTGCTAAAACGGTTCTATCAAAAATATACATAGTGTCTTTCTCTACGTCTTTAAACGTAAAGGTAGAAACTAGACTTAATTCTGTTCCTTTGTCATACACAGCATCCGATAAAAAGCTGTTCGTTTTTGTAGGATCAGTTGGGTCTAATCTATTTAAGAAAGTGTTACTAGTATAAACTTTAACAGTAAAGCTTTTTTCTTGATCACCTAATAAATTATCAATTGTAAATTGAGGTTTTCCATCTGCATCTTTATCACCACTAGTAGCTTGTAAAGGAATCTTTAAAAGTACTTCTTCTAATACTGGAGCAGAAATAACATCCGTGTCCTCGTAGGTTTTATCCGTAAATTTTCGGTCTGAAGGAATCGCTAATTGAGAAATCAATGAAGCTTCAATTTTTTTAGCGTCTACATTATTGTAAACCCCCATCCAATAGTCTCCTCTTGTACCAAGTTCGATATTGTCAGCCCTTACAGCTTTATAAAAAGGAGCTGCTGTACTTGCATCAATATCAATTGGGGTTATTTCAACTTCTAATTCAATAGATCCTGTGTCAAACTTTGTATTGCTTACAATACTCGTTCCTATATCGTTAAAATCTTTTTCACAAGAAATGATTGTGGTTAATGCTAACGCACAAACACCTATAATACCAAATTTTTTAATCATTTTATTCGCTTAATTCTAATACGTTTTCTTTGTAAAATTCTAAATGAGATTCGGTTAGCATTTCTTCAGAAGGAAACTCAAGAATTTCTACTTCTTTTTCGCTAATAAAGCTTTCTAACTCCTCTGGTAATGATTCACTACCTTTAATTATAGCATCAGAATTTTCAATAGCACTTTTTAATATATTAATGTGATTTGGTGTTTCAAAAACAGAAATCTTATCGTTGTCGATTTGGTCAAAACGAACTTTGTTAGCTAACTCATTGTTTAACTCTCCTTCAAACCCATTGTTATATAATGAGGTAACGATTTTACTTTCAGTAAACAAAGGTTCTTCTTTATAAAATTCTCTTAAGTAAAGAGGTAATAAAGAAGCTAACCATCCATGAACATGAATAATATCTGGTGCCCAGTTTAACTTTTTAACCGTTTCAATTACACCTTTAGCAAAGAAAATCATACGTTCATCGTTATCATCAAATAACTTGTCATCTTCGTCTGTGTAAATAGCTTTACGCTTGAAATACTCATCATTATCAATAAAGTACACCTGCATTCTCTCTTTTGGAATAGAAGCAACTTTAATAATTAAAGGCATATCCATATCATTAATGATAAGGTTCATACCAGATAAACGAATTACTTCGTGAAGCTGATGTCTTCTTTCATTAATAACACCAAAACGTGGCATAAAAATACGGGTTTGAACTCCTTTTGAGTGGGCGTGTCTTGCAACATTAAATGCAGTAGATGATAACTCTGTTTCCGGTAAATATGGAATTACCTCAGAAGAAACATATAATATTCTCTTATCCTTCATTAAATCGAACTCTTTTTGTAAAGATGCAAAATTACGAAATTTTATGCTAAAATCATGTTAAATTGCTAATTTTGCGCGTATACGTAAGATTTGCAGATGAAAATTTTTAAATCAAAATCTGAATTAAAAGATTTTTTATTCACAATTAAAAAGAAAAAAAAGTCTATCGGATTTGTTCCAACCATGGGGGCTTTACATCAAGGGCATTTGTCTCTTGTAAAAAGATCTATAAAGAAAAATGACCTCACCGTAGTTAGTATTTTTGTAAACCCAACCCAGTTTGATAATAAAGAAGACCTAGAAAAGTACCCACAAACATTAGAGAACGATATAAAGTTATTAGAAAGTGTAAATTGTGATGTACTGTTTGCTCCTTCTGTAGAAGAAATTTATGCGTCAAGTATTACTTCTGAAAGTTTCGACTTTGATGGATTGGAACATCAAATGGAAGGAAAATTTAGAGATGGACATTTTGATGGAGTTGGTACTATTGTGAAAACTTTGTTTGAAATTGTTGAACCTACCAATGCTTATTTTGGAAAGAAAGATTTTCAACAATTACAAATTATTAAAAAACTAGTTGAGAAATATCATATTCCAGTTAAAGTTAAAGGAAGACCTATCTTTAGAGAAGAAGACGGTTTAGCTATGAGCTCTAGAAATGTTAGGTTAACAAAAGAACATAGAGGAGCAGCGCCGTTTATTTATAAAGTATTAAAAAAGGCAAGGAAAAAATTTGGCACAAAAAGTGCTATTGAAGTTACGCAATGGGTTGAAAAACAATTCAAAAAGCATCCGCTGTTAGAGTTGGAATATTTTACCATTGCCGATGAAGCTACGTTAACAACTATTGAAGAGAAAAAATCTGATCAAAAATATAGAGCGTTTATCGCTGTTTTTGCTGGAGAGATTCGATTAATAGATAATATGAGTTTAAAAAAGAAATAAATTCATTAGAGTTTCATCAAAAAAATGAATGTAAAACTTTAAAAAGTAGTAATTTTGCCCCTATGTTAGTACAAGTAGTAAAATCTAAAATCCACCGAGTAAAAGTTACAGGTGCTGATTTAAATTATATAGGAAGTATTACCATTGACGAAGATTTAATGGATGCCGCTGGAATAATTGAAGGAGAACGTGTTCAAATAGTTAACAATAACAATGGAGAACGTTTAGAAACTTATGCAATTCCTGGTCCGAGAGGAAGTGGAGAAATCACGTTAAATGGTGCAGCTGCCCGCAGAGTTCAAAAAGGAGATGTGCTAATTTTAATTGTATATGCTTTTATGGAATTGGAAGAGGCAAAGAACTTTAAGCCAAAATTAGTTTTTCCTAACGAAGCAGATAATACCCTTTCATAATTTTGAATTTCAAAAAAGTTTTAAAAATAATATTACCTCTCATTTTGGGAGGTTTTTTGGTATGGTATTCTTTGTCAAAAGTTTCTGTTGAAACATTGATGCAATACTTTAAAAAAGCAAATTATTGGTGGATTGCTTTAGGATTGTTCTTTGGTATTATAAGCCATTTATCTAGGGCATATCGTTGGAAGTTTTTACTAGAACCAATGGGATATAAGCCTGATTTTGGAAATAGTACTATGGCAGTTTTGGTAGCGTATTTAGTAAATTATGCAGTGCCAAGAGCAGGAGAGGTGTCTAGAGCGGCGGTAATGACGAATTATGAAGATATTCCGTTCGAAAAGGGATTCGGAACCATTGTTGCAGAGAGAATAGCAGATTTATTAATGATGCTCATCATTGTAGCAATTACGCTATTTGTGCAGTTTGATTTTATTTATGAACTGCTCACTAAAAATTTCGATCCCGTTAAAATAGGAATTGGTCTTGGAGTTTTAGCGATTGGAGGATTTGTATTTACAAGGTATGTAAAAAAAGCAGATTCAGGAATCGGCTTGAAAATTAAAAACTTTGTTGCTGGATTGATTGAAGGAGCTACAAGTATTTTTAAAATGAAAGATAAATGGGCTTTTATTTTTCATACCGTATTTATTTGGGTAATGTATGTGGTGATGTTTTGGGTTACAATTCAAGCTATTGAAGGGCTTAATGTGCCTCTTGGAGGTGTTTTGATAGGCTTTATTGCAGGAGGGTTTTCTATCGCTGCAACCAATGGAGGAATTGGTTTATACCCTGTTGCTGTGGCAGGAGCCTTTGCTTTATTTGGTATCGCAGAAGAACCAGCAAATGCGTTTGGTTGGATTATGTGGACAGCCCAAACAGCAATGATTATTGTTTTTGGAGGATTATCATTCTTATTCTTACCCATATACAACAAGAATAAATAATTAATTATACATAGATAATAAAAGAGGTATGAGCTAATCATACCTCTTTTATATTTTAGAGAGATCATATTTATTAAAACCTATGTAAGTTTATTTAGTTTAGTTTATCCTATTTTTGTCTTTGTTAAATTGCACCCTGAAAGGGATGATATTCAATTAGATTTGTAAGAATGTTTTGACACAAGAAAGAGTTAGATACTGTTTTATGGGGTGATGAAAGGAGCAGTCAGTAACTTTGTTAAGAGGAGAATCAGGAATAGAAAAGACTGTCGCAACTTAAAATACACCTTGAACGATTGAATGCAAGTAACTCAATTGTTTAATTCGTACAGAGACAAATACTCGGTAAATTTTTTAAGAATATTGAAGAAGTACAGCTAATGTAGTGGTAAATGATTCGAATCGAACTTTATATATAAATTCTATTGTAAGTACCATAATATATATAAAACATAAAGAAAGAGTTTATTTCTTTGATTTTTGGAATTCAAAATATTAGATGAATAGTGAAAAAATGAATTTTATTAGAGACGATAAACGTGTAAATGTTGAAGATTTAGAGAAATTGGAATTATTGATTAGTAACAGTTTGCCAAAAGATTATGTTCAACATATGATTGAGTTTAATGGAGGTTATCTGGCCTCTGGAGGTGTTAAAAATTACTATTACGATAATAAGTGTGTCAGTTTTGGTAGGTTATTTGACCTAGACAAGGTAAAGGATATGTTTAATGTAAAACATGAATTTCTTGTTAATCAAGGAATCTTGTCAATAGGTTCTGTTGTTGGAGGATATATTGGTATGGGCTATTCGCATAACAACTTAGGAGAGGTTTTTGTTTATTACTCTGACGGGAAAACGGAGAAAGTAGCAGAGTCCTTTAGTGAATTTATTGAAGAGTTAACTTTGGAAGAAGACGATTTTTTATAATATAAATAGAGAAATCTCTTTTTAAGTTAAGAGCTCGTTAAATTTTGGCGAGCTTTTTTATAACTAGGCTACATGACTGTTGGAGTCAATATTGTGGTATGCAATATGTTTAATGGGTTGAATAATGTAAGTAATTGTAAACAATGGAATGCCGTTGTGTAAGAGTTGATACAAAAGCAAAATTTGGTTCTACCTATAACTTAGTTAGTGTTGAAAAGCGTTACGATAGATTATCTTTAATTTTTGAAGGGGATGAAACTAGTGAGGAGATAGTCTATTCAATCAATAAAATTGAAAAAGTTAAAAAAGGAGTGTTAGAAGATGGATATACGATGGGGAATCAAGCAGGGTTTATTGGGCATGCATTTGGACCTGATGTAACTGATCGTGAGTTTCCTGAAGGAGGTTATCAAGTTTTTGATTCTTTTACGCTCGATGAAGAAGGAGATACGAAGGAACTTTTTATAATATCAATTGATGAAATTTTAAAGCTTCTTGAAGAATTCAAAGACTTTTTGATAGAAAACGGAAGGTAATTTTAAAAATGCGTATGCATTTTGTTTTTTTTATAAGAATGGTTATGGTTAATGATAAAATAACAACGGTTTATCCAATATAAAAATAAAACTATGAAGTACAATTTTATAAATACAAAAACAAAATTTGGTTCTACCTATAACTTAGTTAGTGTTGAAAAGCCTTACGATAGATTATCTTTAATCTTTGAAGGAGATGAAACGAGTGAGGAGATAGTCTATTCAATCAATGAAATTGAAAAAGTTAAAAAAGGAGTGTTAGAAGATGGATATACGATGAGGAATCAAGCAGGGTTTATTGGGCATGCATTTGGACCTGATGTAACTGATCGTGAGTTTCCTGAAGGAGGTTATCAAGTTTTTGATTCTTTTACGCTCGATGAAGAAGGAGATACGAAGGAACTTTTTATAATATCAATTGATGAAATTTTAAAGCTTCTTGAAGAATTCAAAGACTTTTTGATAGAAAATGGAAGGTAATTTTAAAAATGCGTATGCATTTTGTTTTTAAGGTAACAGCCCATCTTTATGATGAGCTGTATTGTTTAAAAGAAAAGATAAAAGCATATTTAATTTTGAAACTTGTAACTTTGAATCTTTCAAATTCTAAAAATGCCAAAAACCAAAACAACTTTTTTCTGTCAAAACTGTGGTACACAACATGCTCAATGGGTAGGACAATGTAATAATTGTAAACAATGGAATACCGTTGTGGAAGAGGTGATACAAAAAGAAGAAAAAAGGAACTGGAAATCTTCCTCTAATACACAAAAGAAAGTAGCAAAACCGTTACGAGTAGAAGAAATTCAATTAAATCCAGAAGAACGTTTTGGTACCAAAAACCAAGAGTTAGATACTGTTTTAGGAGGTGGTTTGGTGAAAGGTGCGGTAATTTTGTTAGGAGGTGAGCCGGGAATCGGAAAATCTACCTTGTTGTTACAAATAGCATTACAAATACCGCAAAAAGTATTGTATGTTTCTGGAGAAGAAAGCCAATCACAAATTAAAATGCGAGCTGAGCGATTGAATGCAAGTAATTCCAATTGTTTAATTCTTACAGAAACCAATACTCAGCAAATTTTTAAGAATATAGAAGAAGTTCAGCCAGATGTGCTAGTTATTGACTCTATTCAAACCCTACATACAAATTCTATTGAAGCTTCTCCTGGGAGTATTTCTCAAATAAGAGAAACTTCTGCTGAGTTGATAAAATTTGCAAAAGAAACGGCTACTCCTGTATTATTGATTGGACATATCAATAAAGAAGGAAATATTGCGGGGCCAAAGATTTTGGAGCATATGGTTGATGTGGTATTGCAGTTTGAAGGAGATAGAAATCATACCTATCGAATTTTACGTTCTCAGAAAAACCGTTTTGGGTCTACTGCTGAATTAGGAATTTACGAAATGCTTTCTGATGGTTTGAGAGAAGTGTCTAATCCATCAGAAATATTAATTTCTAAAAAAGATGCAGATTTAAGTGGTACTGCAATAGCTTCAACTTTAGAAGGGATTCGTCCATTAATGATAGAAATTCAGGCATTGGTGTCTACGGCAGTATATGGAACTCCGCAACGTACTACCACAGGCTATAACTTAAAACGCTTGCATATGATTTTAGCTGTATTAGAAAAAAGAGCAGGTTTTAAATTAGGAGCAAAAGATGTATTTTTAAATATTACAGGAGGGATTCAGGTAGATGATCCTGCTATAGATTTAGCAGTAGTAGCAGCTATTTTATCATCAAATCAAGATGTAGCAATTAATCCAGATGTATGTTTTGCTGCAGAAGTCGGTTTAGCAGGAGAAATAAGACCCGTTTCTAAAATAGACCAACGAATTTTGGAAGCTGAAAAGTTAGGTTACAAAACTTTTGTTACTTCTAAATACAATAAAATAACAAGCAAAAACCATTCTATCAGGCTAGTTTTAGTGAGTAAAATAGAGGAGGCTTTTGCCACGTTGTTTGCTTAGTTGTTTCGGTATTTTTATTATAAACGTCTCAAAGAAAAATGACCAGAGAACGTTTTTCCATTTCCGAGATCTAGGTTGAACCAGTACTCATTTGAAGGCATTTCTGCTCCATTATAAAAACCATACCATTTTTGTTTGTTTGCCGTTAATTTTTCTAAAATTTTACCATAACGATCAAATATAAGAACGCTTGCATTAGGAAAGTTGTTTAAGCCTTTTATTTCCCAGAAATCATTAATACCATCATTATTGGGAGTAAAGAACCTAGGGTAGTCAATTATCGTTACTTCTTTAGAGTCTTCTCCACATCCGTTTTTATCTCGAACATAAACTGTGTAAGTTTCATTTTTTAGATTTTCAAAAACATTATCATCCTGAAAATCTTGCCCGTTTATAGAGTATTCAAATACACCATCGCCAGTAACGATAATTTCTAAAGTATTATTGTCAGATAAATCAGTGACTTCGATATTGGAGATTTTTGGTAGTTCGGAACGAGTTAAATTAAAACTGGTGTAGTTTTTACATTCAATCCCGTTTTCGGTTTTGGTAAATTCTAAAACATAATTACCTTCCTTTATCAGAGTAGCATTACTTGATTTAGAAATAATACTGCCGTCTTCATGTGTCCAAAGATAACTGCTCATAGAGGTATCAACTTCTAATGTTAGAGACTTCTGTAAACCACAAATAACGTATTCTTTTTGTAATTCAATTGTTGGTGTTTGATTAACTAATAGGTGGAAACTTGTTTCAGAGAAGCAAGAAGGATTTAAAATATTTTCAACTTTTACATTAATTAACTGATCATAGGCAACAGTATTTTGAAAATTTAAAGGAAAAGAATTTGGTAAGATGTTTCCTTGATCATCAAAATATGTAATCTTTAAATTCGGTTGACTGCCGATAATTTCTGTTTCTAAACTAGGAATGCTAAAATTAGCAAATCCATTACCTTCATCACAAGCATAAATATTATTGGGTTTATTAATACTAGGTTGAGTACTTGTGATTAATTGTATTGTTGTTTCTGAAAAACATCCAGTAGAGGAATTTGTTACTCTGACTTTGATAATTTCATTAAAAGGAGTTGTATTGGTATAGGGGTTTGGTAATGGATAGGGTAATAAGTTGTCATTTTGATCATAAAAAGTAACTGTCATTCCAGATTGCCCCCCTAGAACTTGGTCTATAATTGTAGAGGTGTCGAAAGAGTTAGAAATTCCATCGTTATTATCATCACAACCAATTAAGTCATCTAAGCTGTTTGCTATTGGAAGCGGGGTTACTTTTAGGTTTACTGATTGTTCAGAATAACAATTGGTAATAGAGTTTATTAATCTTACATAAATCAAATCTTGATTAGGAACAATATTTGTGTAATTAGAATAAGAAGAGTGGTTAATTAGATGGTAATTACTATCGTAAAATTCTAAGCGTTCATCAGAAGTTGTATCAATTTTTATAGATGTTAAATCAAAATTGGAATACCCGTTGCCAATATCACAAGAAATAATGTCTTCTATGGGGTTTAGTTCTGGTAGGGGTTGGACCAGTAGTTGAAATGTTGTTGTTGTAAAACATTGAGGGTTGTTAGTAAAGAAAACATGAGCCGTTATTTGTTGTGAATTTTCAGTTGTATTAGTCATTGGGTTTGGCAATGGACTTGATAATAGTGCCCCATTTTCGTCATAGTATTCAATAGAAACATCAGGTTGATTTCCTGTGATTTGATTTTGAACATCAGAAGTGTCAAAATTAGACGAAATTCCAGACTTAAAAGAGTCTTCACAAGCATGTAAATCGGGTTGATTATTTATGGTTGGCGGAGAAGTTATTATTACTTCAGTGGAAATAACTTCTGTTTCTGTTCCACAAGTTACAGTTGCTGTAACGTTAAAAACACCTTCTTTTGAAAAAACATGATTGGGCTTCTCGAGTGTTGATGTGTTGTCAGCTCCACTCGTTGGATCATCAAAATTCCATAAAACAGAATCAAAATCTCCATTAATCACGAATTCCGTTGCTTCTGAATAACAGGTGTTGTTATGTGATATAGAACCATTTAAGTCGGTTTTATCTAAAAGGTATTTGTAAAAAAGAACATCCCTAGCATTATTCCCACTATTATTAACAATAGTATTGTCATTAACTGTTATTGATTTGCTTGTGTATGAAGAGGTTAGGTATATGGTTTTGCCTATGGCCAATAAGGGACCGGCAAGATCGTAATAATCAGGATAGCTGTTTTCACCTTCCGATTTAAGTACTAACTCAGAGGTAAAATTCGTTAAGTCTACTTTAAATAATATTAAGTCTATATTATATACGTCTGGAATAGGTTGTGTAGTGGTTAGGGTTTGCCCTCCAATAGTTATCTCCTTCTTAAAGCTTGATAATACAAACAAATCAGTACCCTCATGAGTTATAAAGGCTTTTTTTTCAACATCTCCAATACCATTTCCTATCAAGCCATAATAACCGCAATTGTCAATAATTTTATATTGATTTAGCTCACCAGTTTCTTTTGATACTTCCATTAAAACACTTCCCTGGTAACATTCGTTATCGATAGTGTTATCTATGGATAATGCATTAGTGTAAAAACTTGACGAACCCCAATACATGCTCCAGATATATAATTTCTGATTTGTTTCATTGTAATATATTGTTTGGGGTTCAAAAGCTCTGTTAGATGGGTTGTTTGATAACTCTTGAGTCCACAATAGATTAAGATTTGAATCAAGTTTTATAAGAGATGAGGTATGTTTATTAGCAGCAGAGTCTAGAATTTCTCCCGTAAAATAGATATTACCTAATTCGTCAATTTCAGAATCATTAAATGTTTCGTTTGAAGTATCACCATAGTGTTTTGCCTCTATTAAACTACCTGAAAGATTAAATTTAGCTGTAAAATATTGACTTCCTACTCCACTGGGTATGTCTATACCTATATGAGTATCAATGTATTGGTCTAGTTGGCCAACTACATAAACATGATCATTCCAATAATGCACTTTTCTTTTTAAATAGTACTCGTCACTTATTTTCTTTACCCATTCAATGTCACCATTAGAATTTAATTTTATTAAGCTATTTCCTCGTTCTATAGTAAAACCATCTACAATGATAGGACTTGAAGAATTGCTAATTGTAGTATAGATGTTATAGTTATTGTCTATGGTTGTACTAAATAATCTCGCAGAAGGAAAATTTCTTTCCCAAATTAGATTACAGTTAAAATCATATTTATGTATAGCCGCTTTCCAACCTTGTTCTAGGTCCATAGTTAATATGATTCCATCTTTTGTCTTATCAAGATCTTTAATATAATCTTCAACATGTCCTCCTATAGATTTCCCACAATCAAAACATTGAGAATATGAAAAAGTAGTATAGATCAATACTAATATAAAAAGAGATTTCGTTTTCATAGAGGGGAGATTTAAATAGCAAGTGCAAATATATGTTTTTTAGCTATTACAATTTAGGGATACCGAGAATATAATACCCTTGCTTTTTCCCTTTTGAGTTTTTGGCGTGATCAATTGTCCAAGTATAAGAATTGTTTTTTAGGTTTTTCAATAGGTAGTTTTTAATGTCACTAAAGGTGTACATTCTAACCAAAGAAGCTTGTCCATCCCAGGCATAAATAAAAGGAATTATAGGGATTAGATAGGTAAAAATGATTTGCTTTATGGTTACCCCTTTTGTGAAAGGAGTCATAAATAGTACCATAAGTATCATGATTGCCATAGAAATTGGTAAAAGCAACCACCAAAGTAACGTAGGAATATTATTTTCTCCCATTTCATAAATTAAAATAGGTTGTTTGTTTTCTTGAGCAGTTTGTAAGATTTTTTGAGCGTTTTTTGGTGGCATATGATGAAAGCTATTCATCATGGTTTTTAATCCTTCTGGTGCATTTTTAAAATCAGTAGCATTTAAAGATTCTTGTTGATAGTGTATATACTCTTTGTTTGCATTATTAATGCGATTTATTACTGCAATATTCGGATATAAGTCAGTGAGTAATAAGTTTACGGTAGTTGCTGAAGTTTTATTGATTCTTTCAATAACATCTAGCATAACGCCTCCAGATCCAGATCCGAGATCAACTATTTGAGTAAAATTGTATTGCTCTTTTGCACTTAAAATAAGGGAGGTTACTACATCTTTGGTTTTAAGGAGTTTTAATAGTAAAGCAAGTAAATTTGTAATACTACTTCTAATAAAAGAAGGCAACCAATGAAAGTCTTCAAACTCAAAAAGTTGTATCCGTTTCATAAAAGATGCTTTTTTGATTTTAAAGATACAGAAAAACCCTTACTATTTATAAGGGTTTTAATAGATACTTGTTTGAAGTAAGTATGAATATTTTTAAAAAAGGAAGATGTATCGAGAATAGATCGGTTGTTTGAAAAATTTAGTTCTCGACACAAACTGTCCTTAATTATTATTGTAATTTATATAAAGAGATGTATGTTTAACAACACCCGCCACCATCATAATGATAAGTAGACTCACTAATAAAAATATCATCTCTACCTAAGTCAGCTAAAGCTTGTGCAGTTTTATCACAAATAGCAATAGGTTGATTCTTTAATAAAGTATGCCCTTTTTTATCATCAAAATAATCTTCGTCACCAAAGTAAATTGCAGCTTTTCCTGTGAAAACACAAGGTCCATCTTCTGGCATTGGATCTTTAATAGCAGCTACTTCAATAGATTCGATGTAGATTAACTCATCTGTCGGGTAGTTCTTCGGGTCTAAGATTCGATAAGGTTTTCTTGCTCTAATTTCAATCGTTCCAAAACCAGCATCCGTTAACATTTTCACATATTCTGCAATTGGTAAGCTTCCACTTAAACAAAGTGCACGTAGACGTTCATCGTTACGCAATGTTTCATTCATTGGTTGCTCACAGGTAGGGTCACTCATTACCAAACGCCCGTGTGGTTTTAAAACACGATACATCTCTGCAATCGCTTTTTTTAAGTCGTCTGTTTTAAAGATGTTAAATAAACAGTTTTGCGCTGCAACATCTACTGAATTGTCTTCTACAGGTAAGTTTAGCGCATCTCCTTTACGTAGATCTACAAACTCGCTTTTGAACCAGTCGTTTTCCTCTTCTGCTATTTTAAAGTTTTTGCGAGAAGCCTCCAGCATTTCATCTACAACATCTAATCCAATTACGCCTCCTTTGTTTCTGTTAAAGTAAGCAAATTGTAATAATTCCATTCCTCCACCAACACCGACATAAAGCATTTTAGGATTGTTGGTTAAATCACGAGCATGCACCGTTGAACCACATCCGTAATTCATTTCTTGCATGATTCTAGGTATTTTTAAACCTGGTAACTCCCAAATAGGATTGGTTGTGCAACATAAGCCAACATCAGGAGTTAAGGCAGCTTCTTTATATACATCTTTTGTAGTTTCTAAATAACTCATCTATTTGTCTTTTTTTATTAAAAAGTCTATTGAAAATTTATCTAAACTTTTAGGAAGTAATAGTAAACCTACTAAAAGTATTGTTCTGTACATTACATGAGACAAATCCCATATAGGGTCTTTCATTCCATGACCAATTGTAACAATTACTAATACAGAAGCTAAAAAATACAGAGCAAGATCTCTTTTAAAACCTATAATTAGTAATAGTCCACCTATTAACTCTATGATAGAAGTATAATAAGCAGTGAAAAGTAACAAAAAATCAGGAAGTAGGTCGGTGTAACTTTTAAGAAAAAAGTTCTCATATACATTATTTAATCCAAATTTAAAGACTTTTCCAAATCCTTGGAAAAAGAAAACAAATCCCAGAATTAAACGCATGGTTGCTACCGCTATTTGCTGATTTCGAATCACTATATTTCTTTAATTAATTCTTTGAAAAGTGTAATCATTTTAGGTTCAGCCTTACCAGCTACTTCAATGATTTCTTCAATATTAACTGGTTGCAGGTTTTTTGGATCGCACTCATCAGTTAACACAGATACAGCAGCACATGGTAATTGTAAATGTTTTGCTACAATAACTTCAGGTACAGTGCTCATTCCAACGGCGTCAACCTCTAAAATCTGGAGCATTCTGTATTCGGCTCTTGTTTCTAATTGAGGACCTACAACACTTGCATATACACCTTCTTTCAAGTCTATGTCGTTAGCTTTCGCAATAGCTTTCATTTTTGTATTTAATTCTTTTGAATAAGGTTCTAACATGTCCGCAAAAAGGTCACCTAATTCTCCCGATCCTTTAAATGCTAAAGGAGAACTTCCTTGCAGGTTTAAATGGTCTTCTATTACCATTAAATGACCTTTTTTAAAGTTTAAATTTACAGCACCAGCAGCATTTGAAATTAATAAGGTTTTAATACCTAAAGCGTGTAAAGTTCTAATTCCGTAAGTAACCTCCCATAAATTGTAACCTTCATAAACATGAAAGCGACCTGACATAACAAGTACTTTTTTTCCAGAGAGTGTACCGTAAATTAGTTTTCCTGAATGAAACTCTACTGTAGCTTGAGGGAAATGTGGAATTTCTGAATATGGAATTTCATGCGCTATGTCTATTTCATTTACTAGTTTACCCAAACCAGTACCCAGTACAATTCCAATTTCTGGATTAGTAATTCCTTTATCTTGAAGAAACGTTTTTGTTTCTTGTAAGTCTAATTGTTTTTTTAGCATTTTTAGTTTTGTGTTTGACGTTGTATCACAAAGTTGTTGTTTTAGAAATGTAAACTTTGCTTGACTAAAGTTTATAAAAAACGATCGAATGCAGGGTTGCCTTTAATGTCATCAAAAACATCTACATCGTTTAAGGTTTCTAACAAATGTACTGAAACCTTTTGTAAGTCATTTAAACTATTGTGTAGTACTGTTGAGGTACCCCATTCTTTATTTTTAAAAAGATTATCATGTAGTTTTTTCATTCCTAGTAAGTAATACCCTCCATCTTCTGCTGGACCAAAAACAACATCGTGCAAATTGAGCTTTTCGAAAGCTTCGTTGATGTGTTTTTCTTGTAAATCAAATAAGTCACTACCAATTATCAACACCTTGTCATACTGGTCGTCAAAAGCTTGTTGAAAAGCATTTTGCATTCGTACTCCTAGGTCTTCTCCTGTTTGTGCATACTTATGATAAGCAGTAGTATCCCAAATGTCATTTTCTCTAATTTTTACAGAATAATAAACAGCTTTATCACAATTTAGTTTTTCTGTAACTTCTTTAGTATGATTTAATAAGAATTTATAAATGTTTAGTGCAGATTCATCGCCAATAGTTTTGGCTAAACGAGTTTTTACTTTTCCTAGTTCTGGATTTCTAGTAAATATTAACAATAGGTTCTTATTCATATATCTTTTCTCCTTTGTATAACCACTTACTCCATTCTTTATTGAAGGTGTGGACTTTTTCAGTGGGTTTGTTTTCTTTGTTTACTAAAGTGTTGTTTTGGTTTTTCCACTCAAAAATACCACCGTACAAATTGAAAATATTTGTATATCCTTGTTTTTGAAGTTTTTCAGCAATGTCCTCAGAGCGAATGCCTAAAGAGCAGTATACCACAATTTTGGTGTTTTTATTTTGAGGGAGTTTTTTTAAGGTTTTCTCTAAGTTGAAAAAATCATAACCAACGCAAATAGCATTTTTAAGATGGCTTATTTCAAATTCTTTGGGTTCTCGAGCATCTAATAAAATAACATTGTTTTCGTTCTGTAACTCTGTTATTGAAATATACGGAACACTTTCTGTGTTGTATTTTTTAAGCAACTGATTTAAATTCTTTTGAGAAAAAGAATTTAAACTAATTAAGAGAAGAAAGAAAACAATATTTTTCATGGTTTAAGCTACGGTTCCTTGACAGCTACTTCCTGCTCCTGCAGTACAGCCATAGCAGTGTTGGTTGATAATAATATTTCTGTTTTGTAACAACTCTTCATTATATTCAGATATATGCTTTGCTTTACTAGCTACTTTTAAGTTTAGCATTTGATTAAAATCGCAATCATATAAGTAACCATCCCAACTTACAGATAATGTATTGGTACACATTACATTTTCAACGGCCATTGGATTGTAAGCTTCTACTAAAGCATACATATAATCTTCATAGTTTTCAGAAGCAATTAAATAGTCTAAAAATCTGCTAATAGGCAAATTCGTAATGGCAAATAAACTATTAAATGAGATGCTAAAATCTTCATCTAAAGCCTTTTTGAAATCATTTTCTAATGCAGCTTGATCTCCAGGTAAGAAAGCCCCTGAAGGATTGTAAACCAAGTCTAGTTGTAATCCTGTTCCATCAACTCCATATCCAACTTCATTTAGCATTTGTAATGCTTTGATAGATTTATCGAAAACCCCATCACCACGTTGTTTATCTGTTTTTCCACGGGTCCAATGTGGCATTGATGAAACCACATGAACATTATGTTTCTTAAAGAATTCAGGTAAATCGTAATACTTTTTGTTGGCCCTAATTATGGTAAGGTTAGAGCGTACAATAAAATCTTTAATACCAGCTTTTGATGCTTCTTCAACGAACCAACGGAAATTTGGATTCATTTCGGGCGCTCCACCTGTTAAATCTAAAGTGTGAGCTCCTGTTTTTCGAATTACATCTAAACATTGTTCCATGGTTTCTCTGGTCATGATTTCTTTTCTGTCAGGACCGGCATCTACATGGCAATGTGCACATACTTGGTTGCACATATAACCAACATTTATTTGTAGTATTTCTAGTTTTTTAGGTTGTAAAGGAAACTGATTGGTTTCTTTTATTTTTTCAGCAAACGTGGGTAATTCACCATCAGCAAAAATTCCATTAGATAAAATTTCAAGCTGACGTTGGGTGTTTGCTAAGTCGTTATTTCTAGATTTTAAAGATTTTTTCATCTTGTAAATTTGTGTCAGGTCGAGCGCAGTCGAGACCTTTATGCTATTTCTCAACTGCGCTTGAGAAAACGTATTTAAGAGACGTTTTACATCTCCAGTTTATTCACTTTGTTCATCATTTGAACTCCATGAACTAAGGTAGCACCACTTTTGATGGCTGCTCCAACATGAATGGCTTCCATCATTTCTTCTTTGGTAATTCCACGTTGTAAGCCGTCTTTTGTATACGCGTCAATACAGTATGGGCATTGCTCGGTATGTGCTACTGCTAAAGCAATTAAACTTTTTTCACGAGCAGTTAAAGCACCTTCTTCGAAGACTTTTCCATAATAATCAAAGAACTTGTTACCAAGTTCTTCGCTCCATTCTGTTATTTTACCAAACTTACGTAAGTCTGCAGGGTCATAATATGTTTTAGACATGTTTCTTTGTTTCTATATGAAAAGTAAAAGTACCAAATAGTTTTTACAATTATTAGTGAGTCCCGTTGATGAACATGGGGGTTACTTTCCGTTTAAACTCCAGTCATATTCTAAATAACTAACTTTAGGGTTGTTATTAACCTTAGTTTTTGAGTATTTATTAATAAAGTCTATAAGGCTTCCTTTTTTAGTAAAATCTCCTTTGAACCATTCGAATATTTTAGATAATTGAACTTTGTTTTGTGAAATCTTATTTCTCTTAGTGTCATTGATAAACTTTCTCATTAATAAATCTGTTTTTGACTCGTAATTACTTTCTGTAAAAGCATAGTTTGGTAATTTCGGACAAGATCCTGAGGCACAGTTTACCGCAACATGAATTTTAGGGTCATTGTACTTTTTACGTAAAATCTCATGTTCAATTTGATTTAAAGTGTAAATTTTTCCTCCAACTTTGGCAAAAGGTATTTCCCAAGCATTTTTCCCTTTCTTTTTAATCTTCATAATGCTTTTAAGTGGGTAGTTATCTAAAATTAATTTGATAGTGTATGCGTTATAAGCGTTTGCCCAAAAAGCTTTTGCTTTTGCAGGAGACCAAGATTTCTGAGGTTTTGTTTCTGCCAAATAATTTAAATAAGTCTGAAGCTTGGCTTCATCCGCTTTAAAATTCTTATAGTTTACATTTCCTTTTGGATCTACGTGCTTTTTTAACAATGCGCTATAAGCACTTGTTTGTGCATTTGTATTTAAGAAAAAAGTTAAACTTAAAAGTAAAAATATCTTTTGCATGATTTCGATTTTGAGTTTTAGACGTGAGTATAAGGTATACATTACAAAGAATATTCCAAAAAAAATCTTAAAACAAAAAAAGCCTTAACAAATAAATGTTAAGGCTTTTGTACTGAAGGCGGGACTTGAACCCGCACGGGCATTACGGCCCATTGGATTTTAAGTCCAACGTGTCTACCAATTCCACCACTTCAGCGTTTATACTGTTATATGACTACTTTTTAAAGTTAAAATTAAGCCTCACTCGTTTAAAAGTGAGGCTTAGTACTGAAGGCGGGACTTGAACCCGCACGAGCATTACGGCTCATTGGATTTTAAGTCCAACGTGTCTACCAATTCCACCACTTCAGCATAATCTCTTTAAAAGGATTGAGCGAAAGACGGGATTTGAACCCGCGACCCTCACCTTGGCAAGGTGATGCTCTACCCCTGAGCTACTTTCGCGTAGTCATTTTTATTTTTAAGAACTTGTGCATTACTGCGAATGCGGGTGCAAATATAACACCATTTTTTTAATTACAAAGCAGTTTTTTAATTTTTTATTATTTATTTCAATGTGGTTTGGAGTAAAAATAAGAAGGTGAGGTTTTTAGCTGTATTACTATGTTGAAATTTAAAAATGAACCGTAAAGATTTTAATACTATATAATGTAGTAAAGCTATGGTTATTCAGATGGAATCAAATATCTTTGCAAAAATTTTTTAGAACAATATAGAGTGGAATCGGTTTCAACTTTAAAAAATAAAACTACAATTAAAGAATTGTTCTCTGATTTTAAGCAGCTTACAAAAGTTGGTTTGTCGGTAAGTGTTGTTTTTACATCTGTAACTGGATATTTGTTAGGTGCAGAAGAAATAAATTCAACAATCATTTTACTATTGGCAATTGGTGGATATTTAATGGTTGGTGCATCAAATGCATTTAATCAGGTGATAGAAAAAGATATTGATGCTGTAATGCAACGTACAAAAAATCGTCCATTGCCATCGGGAAGAATGTCTACAACTACTGCTTTAATAATCGCAACGGTATTTACAATTGCAGGTATTGCAATATTATATTCGATCAATGCAAAATGTGCATTATTTGGTGCAATTTCTATATTTCTTTATACAAGTGCTTATACTCCTTTAAAAGCGGTAACTCCGTTAGCGGTGTTTGTTGGAGCTATTCCAGGAGCCATTCCTTTTATGTTAGGCTGGGTAGCTGCTACTGGTAAATTCGGAGTAGAAGCTGGGTTTCTATTTATGATTCAGTTTTTTTGGCAGTTTCCCCATTTTTGGGCGATTGGTTGGTTGCAATATGAAGAATATAAAAAAGCAGGATTACACATGCTTCCTATGGATAAAAAAGACAAAGGAGCTGTGGCGCAAATTATATTTTATACCTGTGTAATGATAATGATGTCTGTAGCCCCAGTTTTAAAAGTAACAGGAGCTTTTTATATTCATCCAATTACGGCTGTTATTGTGTTCTTGTTAGGAACGTTGATGCTTTACTATGCATTCATCTTATACAAGACAGAGAAGAATACAGATGCAAGAAAATTAATGTTGGCAAGTGTTTTTTATATAACCATAGTGCCAATTATATATGTAGTAGATAAATTTTTACATTAATGAGTGAGCAAACTTTACAAGAAGAGTTAAAAGTTGGTAAAAGAAAGTCGGCAAAGCCAATGTTATGGATTTCCATGATTAGTATGGTGATGTTTTTTGCAGGATTAACAAGTGCATACATTGTTAGTCAAAAGAGAGAAGATTGGGTGTCTTTTGATTTGCCAGACGCATTTTACATTAGTACAGTGTTAATTGTATTAAGTAGTCTTACCTTATATCTGTCTCAAAACTTTTTAAAGAAGAACAATTGGAACCTTTCTTTCATGTTATTAATTACGACATTAGTATTAGGATTAGGTTTTGTTTGGTATCAATACGTAGGATTTAATGAATTAAGAGCAGCTGGGTTATATTTTACAGGACCAGAAAGTACCGTGTCTACATCCTTTATTATCGGTATTACTTTTATGCACGTTTTACACCTGTTAGGAGGAGTGATTGTGTTATTGGTTGTTATTTATAATCATTTTAAAAAGAAATATTCATCTACTGATATGCTTGGTTTTGAGTTGGGTGCAATCTTCTGGCATTTCGTAGATTTACTATGGATACTGTTATTTTTATTCTTTAAGTTTTACAAATAATATAAAATGCGTAATTTTGGCGCACTGTTTTAACAAAAATTAACAAAAAGAGATTTATGGGAGCAAATATTGCTGTAAATTCTGACAAAAAAGAGACCTGGGGCGGAGGTGGTGTGAAACCATTTGGCGCTAGTTATGGTAAAATGATGATGTGGTTTTTCATCTTATCAGATGCGTTAACCTTTTCTGGGTTTTTAGCAGCGTATGGTTTAACACGTTTTAAATTTATTGACTCATGGCCAATCGCTGATGAGGTATTTACGCACATTCCGTTTTTTCACGGTAATTATCCAATGATTTACGTTGCCTTTATGACGTTTATCTTAATTGTATCTTCGGTAACAATGGTGTTAGCAGTAGATGCAGGTCATAAAATGCAACAAAAGAAGGTAGCAACATATATGTTTATTACCATTATTTTTGGTATTATCTTCGTTGGATCTCAGGCTTGGGAATGGAAAACATTTATTAATGGTTCTTATGGAGCTGTTAAAACTTCTGATAATCATATTTTACAATTTGTCAAAGACGGTCATCAAGTGGCTTTAGCTGATTTTGTTCACGGTGATAGAAAAGATGGAAGAGTTGAGCACACAGCTAAAAATGGATTATGGTTTAACGATGAGGCTACAATTTCTCAATACTCTGTAGCACAAGTTCAAGAAGCATTTAAAGCAGATCCTTCTTTATTAATTAGAACTGAAAGAATCAATCCAGAGACAAAACAAAAAATTATTTTGTCTAGAGAAGAGAGTTTGGTTCAATTATCAAAAGCAACAGGAGTTGTAGAAGGAGCTAACTTAATACAAAACGAATATGGTAACCCAATTTTTGCAGATTTCTTCTTCTTTATTACAGGTTTCCACGGTTTCCACGTATTCTCTGGTATTGTATTAAACATTATCATTTTCTTCAATGTTGTGTTAGGAACATATGAGCGAAGAGGACATTATGAAATGGTAGAAAAAGTAGGTTTATATTGGCACTTTGTAGATTTAGTTTGGGTATTCGTATTCACATTCTTCTACTTAGTATAATCATAAAAATATTGTAAAATGGGTCACGCACACGAATCAAATACAAAAAGAATTTGGATTGTTTTAGCAATCTTATCTATTATAACAGCAGTAGAAGTAGTGTTAGGTATCTATAAGCCTAAAGGATTGTACTTAGGAGGCTTTTTAGGAACTAGCTGGTTAAACTGGATATTCATCATTTTAACAATTGCAAAAGCTTATTATATTGCTTGGGCATTCATGCACTTAGAAGGTGAAAAAAAATGGTTTAGACGTTCAGTTGTTTGGACAGCGGTTTTCTTAATTTGCTACTTAGTTACTTTAGTATTAATAGAAGGAAGCTATTTACATGAAACATTAGCACCACTTGTAAAATGGTAAGGTGTATATGAAATGATATAAGGTGGTGTTAAACCACCTTTTTTTTGCATATTACTAAACTTAAATTGAGATGAGTAAAAAACAAAAGTATATAGTACTATTCGCTTTATTTATTGTTCCGTTATTGTTTTATATTTTCTTACAATTAGGAACACATAATTTCGGAAAGCTTCCAATAGTTACAAAAGATGTGTTGGATGTTTCATTATTAGAAAAGAAACATACATTTAAAGGTAAAGTATCGGTAGTTGTGTTTGCTGGAAATGATGTTGCATTGGCAGAAGGTGAATTGTTTAACCTAAACGAAAAGGTGTACAAAAAGTTTTATGGGTATACCGATTTTCAAATGATTTGTTTGGTAACAAAGGAACAGGAAGAAGCAGTAGATAAATTCATAAAAAAGGTAAGTATTAACACGAATTTGGTTAAATGGAATTTTGTTTTTGCCTCTAAAGAAGAATTAAACGCGATATACGACAGCTTTAAAACAGGAGAACAATTGGATGCCAACGCACATGTTACAAAAGCTTATATTGTAGATAAGGAGAACAATTTACGCAGAGGAAAAACTACTATTAAGACAAATAAGGCACCAAGTACTTTTGGGTATAATATGAAGTCGGTAGCAGAACTTAAAAATGATATGCATGATGATGTAAAAGTAGTTTTGGCTGAATACAGTTTTGCTTTAAAAAAGAATAGGAGTGAGGACAGAAGAAAACTAAATATTTCAAATGAAAAAAAATAAATATTCATACGTAGGTATTTCCTTTATCGTATTGTTGTTTGGAATTTATTCAATCCCAAAAATTGTAAAGCACTTTCAAACTGCAGATTTATATAAGTTAAGTAAGGTGCCAGATTTTGAGTTTATCAATCAAAATGAAAAAACAATTACAAACAAAGATTTTGAAGGCAAAGTATATGTGGTAGAGTTTTTCTTTACAACTTGTCCTACGATTTGTCCAATAATGAATACCAAAATGGTCAATATTCAGAATGAGTTTATGGGGAATCCTAACTTTGGAATAGCCTCTTTTTCAATAACTCCTGAAATAGACACTCCGCAAGTTCTTAGAAATTATGCTAAGAGATATGGGATTAATCATGTTAATTGGCACTTGCTTACGGGAAAACCGGATGACGCGGTATTTGACTTGTCAAATGAAGGATTTAAACTACCTGTTGGTGTGGGAAGCCAGGATCATGGAGGTTTTTACCATTCAGGATTATTTGCTTTAGTTGATAAAGATGGTTATTTAAGATCTAGATATGACGAACATGGTAATCCTATTGGTTTTTACAGAGCTTTAGAAGAACACGGATTGTCAGATCAAATACAAGAGTTAAAAGAGGATATAAAACTTTTATTAAATGAGTAATAATTCAGTAGAAGAGAAAAAATACAAAAAGTTTATCTCAATTGTTTCAATTATAATTCCAGTAGCAGTGGCTGGGTTGTTTATGATTAATTTGAAAAGGTTAGGTTTTGATGTAGAGCCTTTACGCTTTTTACCACCAATTTATGCTTCAATAAATGGGTTAACAGCGGTTTTATTAGTGGCTGCTGTGGTGGCAATAAAGAAAGGAAATAGAAAATTGCACGAGCAATTAAATATGTTTGCTATTGTTTGTTCGGTGCTCTTTTTAGTGATGTATGTTGCCTATCATATGACCTCAGACTCGACTAAGTTTGGAGGAGAAGGAGTAATAAGATATGTGTACTACTTTATTTTGATTACCCATATTTTACTTTCTATAGTAGTGATCCCTTTTGTTTTATATACGTTTATGAGAGCACGCTTAGGTCAGTTTCCAGCTCATAAAAAAATAGCAAAAATCACATTTCCATTATGGTTGTATGTAGCCGTTACTGGTGTAATAGTGTATGTAATGATATCTCCGTATTATGTGTAAGAAACTTTTATTTGGGGTACTGTTATTTTGGTCGTTAAATATCTCATCTCAATGTGCTATGTGTAAGGCTGTAGTTGAGGGAGGGAATGAAACCATGGCAGAAGGAGTGAATGAAGGGATAACTTATTTAATGATATTTCCTTACATCCTTGTAGGGATTTTGTTTTACTTCATTTATAGGCATAATAAGAAGGCGAAAAATTAATTTACAAATTCTAGTAAATTAATTGTAACATATTGTAATTTTAGTCGTCATATAAAAACAAAATAAAAAAAAGATGTTCGATTGTGGACTGTAAAGTGTTCATAATCAAACATTTTTTAAGTTGATTTTTCTGTAATTGTTTTGTTTTTAAAGAATTACAGAGCGTTTCTTTTTTTGGAACGGCAATTGACAGACTTAAATGAACAAAAAAATATACGTCTTGAAAACAAAAATTGTACTACTAGCCACTTTATTTGCTTCATTAGCAGGGTTTTCTCAAAAACAATGGACTCTTAAAGAATGTGTGGATCATGCATTAAAAAACAACATAACTATTAAACAGAATAGATTAAGTGTTGATATTGCTAAATCAGATGTGAAGAATGCAAAAGGAAACTTTTTACCAACTTTAAATGCATCTACAGGAGGTAATTTAAACTTCGGTTCTACATTTGATCCTGTAACGAACGATAGGGTTTCTACCAGTACCTTTGGGGGATCTGCAAATTTAAGAGCAGGAATTACTGTTTTTAATGGTTACAGAAACTTAAATACATACAAACAAGCTAAGTTAGGAGTTGAATCAAGTAAACTTGATCTTGAAATTATTGAGAATGATATTTCATTAAGGGTTGTAAATACCTATTTAAGTGTATTATTTGCTAAAGAAAACCTAGAAGTAGCAAGAGTTCAGGCAGAAAATAGTAAAAAACAAATAGAAAGATCTCAAGCTCAGTTTGAAGCTGGAGCAATTCCTAAAGGAGATTTACTAAATGTACAATCTACTGCAGTAACAGACGCACAAAATTTAGTGACTCAAGAAAACAATTTAAACTTTACCTTATTACAATTGGCACAATTGCTACAGGTAGATTCGGAAGGTTTTGATGTTCAAAAGTTAGAAATAGACAAACCCTCGGTTGCTATTTTATATGATAACGCCGGAGTGGTTTACAAAAAAGCATTAGGAAATCGTCCTGAAATTGAAAAAGCAAAATTAGATATAAAGAATTCTGAATATGGAATCAATATAGCAAAGTCTGGTTACTTACCTACAGTATCTTTTTCTGGTAGTATTGGAAGTAATTATGGTTTTAATTTAGATTTACCAGCTGGTTTTTCTAATACGTCTCTTTTTACTCAGTTAGATAATAACTTGGGTTATGGTGTAGGATTTAGCGTTAATGTTCCAATTTTTAATGGGTTTAAAAATGACGCTAATGTGCAACGCTCAAAAATTAGCAAGTTAGTTTCTGAAACGAGGTTGGAAAATCAAAAATTACAACTGCGTCAAACAATTGAACAAGCATATTTAGACGCTAAAGCAGCGGCAAAGGCTTATGAGGCAGCTTCAATCTCTTTAGAAGCACAGAACGAAGCATTTAAAAATGCACAAGAAAGCTATAACTATGGAGCTATGACTCAGTTTGACTATGATCAAGTACGAAATAGATTAGTAAATGCAGAAGGAGCTGCAATTAGAGCAAAATATGATTACGTCTTTAAAACGAAAGTATTGAAGTTTTACTTCGGAGAATCTATTTTAGATTAATTTTAAAGCATAAAGTACAAATTTTAACCTCACCAATTTGGTGAGGTTTTTCTTTGTGTATCTTTGTCAAAAAAATAAGATAGGTGGCAACAATTCTTAATATTGAAACAGCAACAAAAAATTGTTCAGTGAGTATTGCTAAAGACGGAAATGTTTTGGCGTTAAAAGAACTTAATGATGGGAATTATTCGCATGCGGAGAAATTACATCCTTTTATTCAGGGTATCATTAAAGAAGCTTCTTTAAGTATGAAAGATATCGATGCAGTTGCTGTTAGCAAAGGGCCAGGGTCTTATACTGGACTAAGAATTGGTGTTTCGGCAGCAAAGGGCTTGTGTTTTGCTTTTGATAAGCCGTTAATTTCAATTGATACATTAACTTCCTTAGCGTACTCTATTGACGTTAAAGACGCTTTAATAGTACCTATGTTAGATGCACGTAGAATGGAGGTTTATGCAGCAGTTTATAATGAGAATTATCGTCAAATAAGAGAAATAAAAGCAGAGGTCATAGATGAAAATTCCTTTGCTGAATATTTAAAAGATCGGAAAGTGTATTTTCTTGGTGATGGTGCAGCAAAGTGCAAAGAAACAATAATACATAACAATGCTATTTTTATTGAAGGAAAATTTCCTTCAGCAAAAGAGATGGCGGCATTAAGTTATGACAAGTACAAAAAAAACGACATCGAAGATGTCGCTTATTTTGAACCTTTTTATTTAAAAGATTTTGTGGTTACTCCAGAGAAAAAGAAAGTTTAACCTTCTTTTTGTATCTCCACCGAATGTGGATAAGGAATTTCAATTCCTGCCTTATCTAGAGCTATTTTTACATTTTCAGTAGTACCAAAGTATACATCCCAGTAATCAGCTGTGTTTACCCAAGGACGTACGGCAAAATTAACCGAGCTATCTGCCAATTCAGATACATTAACAGAAGGAGCAGGGTCTTGTAATACTTTTGAGTTAGAAGTTAAAACTTCCATTAAAATTTCTTTGGTTTGTTTAATGTCCGCGTCATAAGATACTCCGAAAGTTAAATCAACACGTAGCTTACCTTCAGCGGTATAATTAATAATATTCCCATTAGATAAAGCTCCGTTAGGAATAATAGCTAATTTGTTTCCAGGAGTATTTAAATGGGTCGTAAAAATTTGAATTTCTTTAACAGCCCCGGTAATTCCTTGAGCTTCGATTAAATCGCCAACTTTAAAAGGTTTAAAAATCATAATTAGTGCTCCTCCTGCAAAATTAGATAACGAACCCTGTAAAGCTAAACCAATAGCTAAACCAGCAGCACCAATAATCGCAGCAAAAGAAGTTGTGGCAACACCAAGCTTAGAAACTACAGTAACAAATAATAAAGCCTTTAAAGCCCAGCTTAATAAATCTGCTAAAAACTTTTGTAACGTAATATCTACGTTTTGCCTTTTCATTATTCTTTTAGCTGCTTTAACAATAAATTTAATTATAAATAAACCTACAATTAAAATAGCCAAAGCGGTTAGCACTTTAGGTGTGTACTCTACTAATAAGTCTTGAATTTTATTCCAATACTTTTCCATGTTTAAAATTTAAAAAATTAATAATTGATTATTTGAGTTAATGGTAGTAGTGGTTTTTAGTTAAAGTTTAGAAAAGCAAAAATACTAAACCTAGTAATGCAGGTATCGATTGTACAAAGAAAATTCTTGGTTTTTTTGTAGAATAGGCTCCGTAGATACCAGCTACAAACACACAGCATAGGAAAAAGATAGCTACGTCAGTTTTTTGACTTATCATAGCCCAAATTAACCCAGCGGCTAGAAAACCATTATACAATCCTTGATTGGCTGCCAAAGTTTTAGTTTCTTCCGCAAATTCCTTACTTTTTAAACCGAAAGTTTTAATTCCTTTGGGTTTGGTCCAAAGAACCATTTCTAAAATAACGATGTAAATATGAATTAGAGCAACTAATCCAATTAAAATGTATTGTAATGTATTCATGCTTTCAAAGATAAAAAAAGCAGTTTTGAGAATCCAAAACTGCCAGTAGTATAGTTTTTATATTTAGTTTATTACTTTACTTCAAAAGTAACCTTAAGGTTTACTCTGAATTCGCTTACCTCATCATCGTTAACTACAACACTCTGCGATTGTACAAAAGCAGATTTGATGTTTTTAACCGACTTCGAAGCTTGCTTAATAGCTTTTTTAGTTGCGTCTTCCCAACTTTTTTCTGAGTTTGCTAAAATCTCAATAACTTTCATTACTGCCATAATAATTTTTTTTAGTTAAAAATGAGTTTGAATATACTAATTTTTTGGGAGCTAGAGGAGTAGCAAAAATAGGGGTATTTATCTCTATGTTAACTTAATGTTATGTAAATGTTTGTTTTTTGTAAAAAAATACATATATTTGTAATGTTAGTGTTAATAATTAAAGTGTTGAATATGAAAAAAATAGTTGTAATAGCATGTATGTTGTCGGCTGCTTTAATGCAAGCTCAAGAAATAACGCCTAAATATGAAAAGGCAGGAGATATGGTAAAAGTAACTTCTTACTATGAAAATGGTAAAGTTAAAGAACAAGGTTTCTTTAAGAATAAGAAGTTAGAAGGTACTTGGGTTACTTACGATAACGAAGGAAACAAAACGGCTATTGCACACTATGATCAAGGTAAGAAAGTAGGAAAATGGTTCTTATGGCATAAAGATGGTTTGAAAGAAGTGAATTATGAAAATAATGCCGTAGCCAGCGTTCAACACTGGAAAGAGTCTACTAATATTGCAATAAAATAATTGTTCAACCAAATATTCTTGGTTATATAAAAAAGGTCAGGTTTTTACCTGACCTTTTTATTTTCTTCCAAAATCTGCGGGAATCTCTCCCCAAGCTTTGGTTTCCCATTTTATAAGAGGATTCTTATAAGTATTGTTTTGAAGCCAAGTTTCGGCTCTTTTTATTAAATCTAGTATTTCTTTATTTGAGCTATCGAAAACAATATTAGTTCTGCATTGCTTTTTTTTAACCCAACTCATTGCAATTTTAGAATCTGAATAGATAGGAGTAGTTTCCATTTTTTTACTCTTTAACAAAGCAATTCCGTGCACTAAAGCTAAAAATTCTCCAATATTATTGGTGCCATTTTTAAAAGGGCCCATTTTAAAGATTTCTTTTTTAGATTTAGTAAATACACCTCTGTACTCCATAAGTCCAGGGTTTCCTGAGCATGCAGCGTCAACAGAAATGGTATCTAATAGAGGAGTGCCATATTTGGCTTTTTCAGAAGCAGAAAGTGTGGGCTTTTTAGTATCCTTTCCTTTATAGTCTTCATATTTTTTTTTCAAAGCAATCTCTGCTTCATCTTTACTAGAAAAAGCTTTGTATTGTGCTCCTTGAAAGCCGTCAATTTGTTTTTTGCAAGTTTCCCAAGTAGAAAAAACACCGGTTTTTTTTCCTTTCCAAACTACATAGTATTTCTTTTTTTTAGCCATGCTTAATAATTACTTCTTCAATTACTTTAGGAAAATGCTTGTATTCTAACTCATGAACTTTTGCTGCAATGGTTTCTGGAGTGTCATTTTCTGAAAGAGTAGTAGAAGCTTGAAAAATGATGGCTCCTTCATCATAATTTTCATTTACATAATGAATAGTAATCCCAGTTTCAGGCTCGTTTTGTTCTTTTACAGCTTTATGAACATGCATACCGTACATGCCTTTTCCTCCAAATTTTGGCAGTAAGGCAGGATGAATATTGATTATTTTGTCAGGGAACGCCTCAACAATTTTTGAAGGAATTCTCCATAAAAAGCCTGCCAAAACAATAAAATCGGCCTCAACATGTAAGAAATTTAATACAGTATCTTCTTTGGTAAAGTTCTCTTTATCAAAAAGTGAAGCCTCTATATTTAAGCGTTCACATCGCTCAAAAACTTTGGCATGCTCATTGTTAGACAGCACATGAGTAACAGTAGCAATCTTAGAAGAATTGAAATAATTGATGATATTTTCGGCATTGCTTCCGGATCCAGAAGCAAAAATTACAATGCGTTTCATGGTTTTTTGTTGTATTGTTACTGCAAAAAAAAGAATAATTATTAACAACAAGGGCAACAATAACAAAAGATTAAAGGATTTTTTTTATTTTAGACATCACATTTTTTAGCAAAAATTAGAATTAAAAATTAAGATTTGTATTTTTGCCCCGATTTTAAATTTTAAAACTTATAAAATTATGTCAGACATTGCATCAAGAGTAAAGGCAATTATCGTAGACAAATTAGGAGTAGACGATAACGAAGTAACTACAGAAGCTAGCTTCACAAACGATTTAGGAGCAGATTCTTTAGATACTGTTGAGTTAATCATGGAGTTCGAAAAAGAATTTGATATTCAAATTCCAGATGATCAAGCTGAAAATATCGCTACTGTAGGTCAAGCGGTAAATTATATTGAAGAAGCAAAAAAATAATTTATATGCAATTAAAGCGAGTTGTAGTAACTGGACTTGGCGCATTAACGCCAATAGGAAACAATAAAGAACAATATTGGAACGGCTTAGTTAACGGAGTTAGCGGAGCAGCACCTATAACGTATTTTGATGCTGCCAAGTTCAAAACTCGTTTTGCATGTGAGTTGAAAGACTTTAACGTGAATGATTTCATACATAGGAAAGAATCACGTAGAATGGATAAGTTTACACAATATGCAATGGTGGCTTCAGATGAAGCGATTGCAGATTCGAAGTTAAACTTAGACGAAGTAAACAAATTACGCGTAGGTGTAATTTGGGGAGCAGGAATTGGAGGTTTAGAAACTTTCCAAGAAGAGGTATTGAATTATTCAAAAGGAGATGGAACTCCTAAATTCAATCCTTTCTTTATCCCAAAAATGATTGCAGATATTGCTCCAGGAAACATTTCTATTAAAAATGGATTTATGGGGCCAAATTATACAACAGTATCTGCATGTGCATCATCTGCTAATGCAATGATTGATGCATTGAACTACATTCGCTTAGGACACTGTGATGTAGTTGTAACTGGTGGTTCTGAAGCTGCGGTTACAATTGCAGGTATGGGAGGTTTTAATGCAATGCACGCGTTATCTACTAATAACGAAAACCCAGAAAAAGCGTCAAGACCTTTTGATGCTACAAGAGATGGTTTTGTTTTAGGAGAAGGAGCTGGAGCTATTGTATTAGAAGAATACGAACATGCCAAAGCACGTGGAGCTAAGATTTATGCAGAAGTTGTTGGTGGAGGATTATCTTCTGATGCTCACCATATGACTGCACCACATCCAGAAGGAATCGGTGTAATTGCAGTAATGAAGAACTGTTTAGAAAATGCAGGTTTACAACCAGAAGATGTAGATCATATTAATACACATGGTACATCAACTCCATTAGGTGATGTTGCTGAATTAAAAGCGATTTCAGAGGTTTTTGGAGATCATGCGAAGAATATTAATATCAACTCTACAAAATCAATGACAGGGCACTTATTAGGAGCTGCTGGAGCTATTGAAGCTATTGCTACCATTTTAGCAATGGAACATGGAGAAGTTCCTCCTACAATTAACCATGCTACAGTTGATGAGAATATCAATCCAGAGTTAAACTTAACGCTTAATAAATCTCAAAAAAGAGAAATTAAAGTAGCTATCAGTAATACATTTGGTTTTGGAGGGCACAATGCTTGTGTTGCATTTAAAAAATTAGCGGAATAATATATGAATTTCCTTCGTAGAATAGTAAGACCACAATCAACAGACGATGAGGATTTTTACTATGAACTAAAGGAATTGCTAAATTTTAAGCCCATAAAGCTTTCTTATTATAAAAAGGCTTTTATACATCGATCAATGAAAATGGTTGATGGTAAAGGGAATCCTATAAATTACGAACGATTAGAGTTTTTAGGAGACGCCATTTTAGGATCTGTGGTATCTTCATATCTCTATAAACAATCACCAGATGGTAATGAAGGGTATTTAACCCAAATGAGATCTAAGATTGTTAGCAGAGAACACTTGAATACTTTAGGGAAAGATTTAGAGCTGATACGCTTTGTAAAAAGTAATATTGCTAAAGAACATATTAGTGATAATATACATGGTAATATATTTGAAGCTTTTATAGGAGCTATTTATTTAGATAGAGGATATAATTATTGTCATCAATTCATTTATGAACAGGTAATTTTACGCTATGTAGATATAGAACGCTTAGAAGGTAAAATTTCGAGTTATAAGGGGTATATCATTGAGTGGTGTCAAAAAAACAAGAAGAAGTATAATTTTCAGTCCTACGAAGATACTGGGAATCAAAATAAAAAGCACTTTAGTGTTCGAATTAGTATAGACGGTACCGTTATGGCAAAAGGAAGAGCAACTTCTAAAAAGAAAGCAGAGGAAATTGCAGCCAAAAGAGTATACTATGCTATGCAAAATCAAATGAAAAATTCCTAACTTCTTAAGAAAACGTTTTCGTTAATTTCACAAATTCTTTTCATTTCATTCCTTAACTTAGCAAAAAACAAATTGTTGTTTTTATGCAAGCTTATTCGTTAGAAATCAATGATTTTTGGTGTGCTGAATATACATTAATCGGTATTCACACGCCCTTAAATGACTATAAACTTGCCTATAAGTTAAATCAAATCTTAGATATAAGATTGATTAAAGCCAGTTATGAATTAGACTTCGAAGATAATTTTAATAAGTCTTCGTATCCAATTTTTGATTATTTAGATAAAGAATTAGATAATAGCTGGTTTTTAATAACAAATGTTTTTAAAGAAAAAAGAAAAACAGATGGTATCGGGTTATTTGAAGAAAGTTACTTTAAAACCTTTCTAATACCAGAAAAGAAGAAAGTAGATTACTTTTTAAAAATTGAAGGAGATTTAGATTATGAGTTTATCATAAAAATGGTTGATAAGATTAATCAAATTCCACAAATTTTAACCTCATATACTATAGATTCTGAAACACTAAAATCTAAAGAGAACTTAATTTTTTAAGATATGCCACATAACAAAAAGACGAAAATAGTAGCAACATTAGGACCCGCAACAAACACGAAGGAGATTTTAGCTGAAATGGGAGCAGCAGGGGTTAATGTTTTTCGTATTAACTTTTCACATGCAGATTATGATGTTGTAAAGGAACGCGTTCGTCAGATTCGTGAGATAAATGAAGAACGAGGATATAATGTAGCAATTTTAGCTGATTTGCAAGGGCCTAAACTTCGTGTAGGAGTTATGGAAGACGATGTAATATTGAAGGATAATGATACTTTTATATTTACAACTGAAGAGTGCACTGGTACGGCAGAAAAAGCATATATGACCTATCAACGTTTTCCTAAAGATGTAAAGGTAGGAGAGAAAATTTTAGTTGATGATGGAAAACTGATGTTTGAAGTTGTATCAACGGATAAATCAAAAGAAGTAATTACTAAAGTATTAGTAGGAGGGCCGTTAAAATCTAAAAAAGGAGTTAACTTACCAAATACCAATATTTCATTGCCAGCTTTAACTGAAAAGGATAAAAAAGATGTAGTTTTTGCACTAGAACAAGAAGTAGATTGGATTGCTTTATCGTTTGTAAGAACCCCTGAGGATTTACGTATGTTACGTGATCTAATCAAGCAGAAATCACGTTATAGAGTACCGGTAATAGCAAAAATAGAAAAACCAGAAGCAGTTGAGAATATTGACGCACTAATACCATATTGCGACGGTTTAATGGTGGCTCGTGGTGATTTAGGAGTAGAGGTGCCTATGCAAGATGTACCATTGATACAAAAGAGTTTAGTTCAAAGAGCAAAACAAGCAAGACTTCCTGTAATTATTGCTACACAAATGATGGAAACTATGATTGAAAATCCTGTACCTACAAGAGCAGAGGTTAACGATGTAGCGAATTCAATAATGGACGGTGCAGATGCTGTAATGTTATCTGGAGAAACTTCTGTAGGAAAGCATCCAGTGAAGGTAATCAAGAAAATGACTGAGATCATTGGAAGTGTTGAGTTTTCACCATTGATTAAAGTACCGCATAACCCTCCTCACATCAGAACGAATCGATTTATTACAAAATCTGTTTGTCATCATGCAGCTCAAATGGCAGATGATATTAAAGCTGCAGCTATTTCTACATTAACAAATAGTGGATATACAGCGTTTCAAATTTCAGCCTGGAGACCAAAATCGCATGTAATAGCTTTTACCTCTGAAAAAAGAATCTTAGGAAAGTTAAATTTACTTTGGGGAGTAAGAGCATACTTTTATGACCGAGATTTAAGTACAGATGATACTATTGATGATATTAACGAAATTATTAGAGAAAAAGGTTTTGTGAAGTCAGGAGATTTTATAATTAATTTATCTTCTATGCCAGTAGAAGCAAAAGGAATGGTAAACACTTTACGTGTATCTAGTATAGATTAGAAATAAACATATTTTAAATAAAAGAGGCGTTACTTTATCAGTAGCGCCTCTTTTTGTTTTATAGTTTTATCTTTCTAGAAGATATAATGGCATCATTGGTAACAAACGGCATTGGCATCATTACTTCTGTTCTGGGTTGTATATTCAATGATGGGTTCGATAATAAGTCATAAGAAATTTCATTCAATGTAAGATTAGGTGTTTCATTTTTATCTAATACGAATGAAAGATTTAGGCTGGTATCTGTATTACCCATTTGATATATTAAAAGGGTACCCTTATTGGTAAAAGGTTGTCCTTTATTAACTAAAGCATTGTTGGCAGTTAATTTCTGTATGCTTAAAGGAGTGGTGTTTACTAATTCATACTTATTTATTGCTCTCTGTGGAAGAATATTAATATCAATATGTCTTAGGTTTTCTATTATGGTATCTTTAGCAATGGTAACAATTGAGTTTTTAAGTTCAACATGCTTTGCTTTTTTATGATAGTTAAATAGGGTATTATATTTACTTTTTCCTTCTGCGAAAGAAATACTTCCTTCTTTATAATCTTTATCAAATACTTGTTTTGTATAATTATCTAAGTTTTTATTGTAAGTTCCCCAATAGGCTTCTTTAGAGTCTTGATTTTGTATATATACTAGACTATTCGGAAACTTTTTATCTACAGAAAACCCACTATGGTAAAAAGCAAGAATGAATACAATAATCGTAGCAAATCCAGTTATAGATTGAAGTCTATTTTTCTGTTTTTGTTCATGAAAAATTGGTAATAAAAAAACAATAATCAAAATGGTTAAAATAGAAGCTACGAATAGAATTTTTAATCCTAACGCTATAGGAAATAATTCAACCATTGGACTAAAAATATATACTGTAGGAATACCAATAATGGCAAAAAGTAAGGACTTATTCGCTTTTTTAATGTCCATAAAAATTAGGATAGACAAAATTAAAAGAGATGAATATATTGGGATAATCAAAAATCCAGCTCCTTGTAAATATTGATACACCAATGTATTGATAAGTAGCCCTAGAAGAATAGGAGCAATAAATAAATCGGTAGTTTTTTCTTTACTAAAATGATTGTAAATTTTAAAAGTAATCCAAAGGCTTAAAAAAACTGTGGCAAGAATATAGTAATGACCATTGTAGGTAAAACCATGTAAAATATCATTATATTTAGGATGAATTACCAATATTAATTTCCAAAGCAGGTAAGAAATACCACCTCCTATAAATAATGAAGCTAATAAAGGAAGAAACCCTTTAAACATGCCTTGTAGTGTAATTCTTCCTCTTTTCAATCCAATAAGAATTAAAAGTACAAGAGCCGCAAAACCTACAACCAGCATTGGCAAAATCCAACTGAAAGGATAGCTTAACAGTTTTAAAAAGGGAAAGTTTAAATAAATATAATCTTCATTACTATGAAAGTCATTTAAATTGGCTTCAGAAAAGTACTTCAATGTGGTTACCAAATAATCTGCTTGGTGCAATAAAGATTCTTTATTCATTCTATCATAAGAGTCTTGTGCGGTATGATAGTCAAAATGATCATCAATAAAAGCAAAATTGAATCCGTTGATATTTGCATTTTCTCTAAAAATAGTTAAATCTGTGTCGTTTGGTAGCTTTTTGTATACACTATACATTAAAGAACTGGCGGCAGGATAATTTGGAGATGCATTTAAAAATTTAGATAATAATTTTTGATTTTTACCATTGGTTTCCATCAACATAAAACTAGAACCTCCACTACCTCGAGCTTCAAAATTTAATACTAGCCCTATGTCTTTGGCTAAAGGATGGCATTCTACAAATGCTTGAGCTCCCAATAAACCAAGCTCTTCTGCATCAGAAAAAAGAACAATGATATCATTTTTAGGTTTTATACCTTTATCTAAAAAAGCTCTAACGCCTTCAAGAATGGTAACAATTCCAGATCCAGCATCACTAGCGCCAAGAGAAGAATGTGGGTTTGAATCGTAATGACTTAAAAGTAATAGCGATTTTCCTTCTTGTGTTCCTTCAATTTTAGCAATGATGTTTTCTACGGTAGTACCAGCACGCCATTTGTTATTTACTACAGATTGAATTTGGACTTCAGGGGTAAGACCGATTTTTTTTAATTCATTCACTAAATATTTTTGAACTTCTTTATGTTCTTTAGTACCTACATGATGAGATTTTTTAGAAATGTTTCTAAGATGGTATAAAGCATTGTCTACTAAAAATCCAGATTCTTTAAGGTTTTCTGAGGTTTGTTTTTCTGAAGGAATAATGTCTTTAAAACTCCAATAAACGGTAAAAAGGATAACGAGAATTGAAGCAAATTTGGTGGTTGATTTCATTAAATTTTCTCTTTTGATAAAAGTAGTAAATTAATTCCTATAGTTGTGATAGATGTTAAGTTGTTAAAAATCAGTATATTTAAGTCTAACTAAAAAACTAATCATTATGGGGATAATAAACTTTCAAGGGAAAAGAACAAATCAACCTGAGAAAAAAAGTGAACCAATTTTAGTTTCTGACTACATGAGTAAGAACCTAATAACTTTTAAAGAGAATCAGCCGATAGAAGATGTGATAGATACCTTGATTCAAAATAAAATATCTGGTGGTCCTGTGGTAAATGAAAAGAATGAGTTGATTGGAATTATTTCTGAAGGAGATTGTATGAAACAAATATCTGAAAGTAGGTACTATAATTTACCGATTGATCAAAATAATACCGTTGGAAAAGCAATGATAAAAGAGGTAGAAACTATTGATGGGAATATGAATATTTTTGATGCTGCCAATAAATTTTTAACGTCTAGAAGAAGGAGATTTCCAATTGTAGAAAATGGAAAATTGGTTGGTTTAATTAGTCAAAAGGATGTTTTAAAAGCGGCAATGAAATTAAAAGGAAATACTTGGAAATAACTAATCTTGTTTTACCAATAAATACATTTCATTTTCAAGTTCCAAATAGCCTTGGTCATATACATAAAAGTAGGTGTTACCTGCTTTTGTTGTATATATAGAGGTAATAAACTTGAAGTCAAAACCTTTATCAAACAATTTTCTACGAGTTACTTTGGTTTTACCTAAAGTATTTAATTCTGAAAGAACTTTGTAGTTTTTTCGCAATCTATTGTTCGTATTTCTAATCAGATTTTTACTTTCCTTATTTACTTTGTTATTGAAAGCATTTCTGCAATAATCGGAACAAAACTTTTTGTCTATTCTACCAATTACTTTATCACCACATTCTAGGCATTTTTTATCGCTCATAGTCTGTTTTTTTTAGTTCATACCATTTTGCGTTATGTCCTTCGAAAATAAAGTCGTTGACATATTGCAGACCGATTTTTTGCAAGATTTTATTCGATCCAATATTGTCGGTTTCAGCGGCTCCATAAATGATGTCGTAGTTCATTTCTTTAAAGCCAAAATCTAAACAAGCAAAGGCCGACTCTGAGGCATATCCTTTTCCCCAGAATCTAGGAATTAAACGATAGCCTATATCAATAAACTCAGTAAAGCCATTTAGTTCTTCTCGTTCTCCAGTATTGAATTTTAATCCAGACCAACCTATAAATTCGCCAGAGGCTTTTTCAAAGGCAGCAAATCTTCCAATACCATTTTCTCGGTATTGTTTTTCAAAAAAGGTAATAATGTCTTCTGCTTGTTTATATGTTGTAATAGGGCGGTTTCCAAGATATTTATGAACTTCAGGGTTTGAGTCTAATTCAAAAATTCCTGCTGTATCTTGTTTTTGAAATTCACGTAAAATTAACCGTTCTGTTTCTAGATAAAATGTCATTTGTTTAAGATAGTTAAATATTTAGGCCAGGGACCTGTTGCTTCTTTATATTGTTTAGCCATAGTTCTTGAAACTTGAGCTATATGTCCCAAATCATGCACAACCCAGGCAGCCAATAATTCACTTGCGGTAACCGTTCCAAACTCGGGATGAATACCGGTAAGTTGAAGTTGATTTACTGATAGGTTTAAAGAATGCAAATAACGGATGTTTTCTTTCCGAAGTTTTTTAAACTCTATAAGTAAATCGGTTAAACTTTTTCCTTGAGAGAGCTCAAATTGTGCGAAACGATCAAAAGGAACAAAATGTTTATGATCTTCAAATAAGATGATTTTTAAACGAGGAATCCAATCTGTTTTTTCACCGTGAATTAAGTGCCCCAAAACATCAAAAGGTGACCATGTGTTTTCACCTTCATTGGCATAAATCCATTCATCAGAAAGATTTTCTAATAAATTTATTAATGTATTTGGAGTTTTTTCTAAAACCTCTAAGCCCTTATCAATACTGAATTTCATGAGGTAAATATACTAAAAATATCCGATTACATTCATTTACAAACGAAAACAAATGATTACAAACCAATTATAGCTTGCATGATGTTGGATATTTGCAGTGTCGATTTATTGAAACGGCAATGTCTTAACTGTTTAACGAAAAAATAATAATTATGAATGCACTTAAAAACAGAGTACAGTTAATAGGAAACCTAGGTAACACACCAGAAGTAATCACTTTAGATAGTGGTAAAAAACTAGCTAAATTTTCTTTAGCAACAAACGAGACTTATAAAAATAGTCAGGGACAAAAAGTAACAGATACACAATGGCATTATATTGTTGCTTGGAACAAAACTGCAGAAATTATTGAGCAATATCTACAAAAGGGTAGCGAAGTAATCATTGAAGGAAAACTAACTTCAAGATCATTTGAAGATAGCGAAGGACATAAACGATATGTAACAGAGGTTGTTTGTAATGAATTACTAATGTTAGGAAACAAGTAGAGGGGAGAATTGCTACATCACCGCTAGAAAAGAAATTGAAAAATAAAGAATAAAACGGGCTAAATTGTTTAGCTCGTTTTTTAGTTAAAATAAAAACGTACTAAAACGTTTGTGGTAAGTCCTAATGATAATCGAGTAAACTTATCTACTTCGTTTGCACTTTGATTAATGCGATAATAGTTGTTAATAGCATTTTCACTACCTGTAACATTCCAAACAGCAACTCCAAAATCAGCTCCTACTTCTTCAGAGATTTTATATCGATAGGTAGCGGAAGCATCCATTCTAAAATAGTTTGATAATCTGCTGTTATTTGCATTTCCAAAGTTGATACTATTGTTAACTATTTCTTGGTTTTCTACAGGTTGAGAAGTAGGTTTTCCAGTTTGGTAGTTAATTCCTGCCGAAATTTTGAAAGCCTTGTAAGTATAGGTGTTACCAAGTGTAATTGAATGTGTAAAATCAAAATTACTTGGAAAATTGCGATCTTCTAGATTTTTAAAGGTGTACTTGTTTTTTAAGAAGGAATAACTTAACCAAGTGTTGAGATTTTTAAGTTTTTTTCGTGCTAAAAACTCTGCACCCCAAACATTGTAACTTCCTTTTGCTTTCTCAAACTCATATTTTGTAGTAAAACTTTGACTTTGCGTGGTAATTCCGTTTACTGTTTTATAATAACCTTTAGCATCAAGTAACAATGATTTGTTTTTATAACTGATTCCAAATGATAATTGTTTGCTTGTTATTACAGGGATTTCATCGTCATCAGACAATTGCCAACGCCTTTTTTCAATTCCTAAAAAATCATTTTGAAAGTTGATAATTTGTGAAACATTTTGATGTTTAAACTCTCCTAATACTTCTGTAGTAATCTTAGATGATATTTTCTTATGTACACTAATTCGAGGCTCAATAATGGTTTTATTAAACTTTTCAATATAGTTGAATCTAATCCCGGGTTTTATGATAAAATCATTTTCTAGGTTTTGGAACTGGATTTGAGCAAAAAGAGCATGTTCTCTAATTACGTCAGAACGTAGCCTAAGGAATCTGGGATTATCAACATCATTTAAATTAGTCACTTTAGATTCTGTGAAATTATACCCCAAATTATACTTCCAGTTATATTTATGATAACTTGCTTGTAACTTAGCCCCAGATTCAGACACAATGTTTTCCTGTAAAAAACGTTGATTGTCAAAAATATTTACATTAATAGCTTGCAGTTTGTAATCAGTTTCATACAGATTTAACTGTGTAGAAAAATCATCTGTCCAGTTTCTTTTATAACTAATTCCTCCTGCGATAGTATTTTGAGATAAACTACTTTGTTTCGTCTCTACATTCGTGTTTATTGTAGCGGTTTCATCAAAAGTTAAGTCGTTATTAATAGTGATGAAATTAATGCGAATTTCATCTTTTTTACTAGGCTTGTATAGCCAACGAAGTGAAGTGTCGTAAAATTTAAACTCTTGATTAGAGTTCGTCACATTGATACTGTTGTTTTGTACTTCTGTATTCTGTGTAACACGTTCAAAATACTCTTCATAAGTAGGTGTTCTTACCCATTCATCAATTGATCTTCTTGCTGCAATTTGTAAGGATGATTTTTTCCCTAAAGGGAGATCCAAAAACGCGTTGGCATTGATAAAATTTAAACTAGCACTTCCTTTCAACTCTTTTTGAATCTTATCATCAGTTTTCATGTGGATTGTTCCTGAAACTCCATTAGAAAAAGAAGCATCTGTTCCGTTAGTGATAACAATTGCTTTTTGTGTAATTTGTGGATTAAAACTAGAAATAAGTCCAAAGAAATGACCAGATTGATACATTTTAATATCATCCCAAAGAATAAGGTTTTGATCGTGAGATCCACCTCTTATATTAATATTAGAAACTGTTTCATCTGCACTTTGTATACCAGGTAATGCCTGTATCGAGTGAAGTACATCTGTTTCAATTAAACCTGGAAGTAATGAAAATTCAGAAAAGTTAATAGCAATACTTCCGTCAGCCACCTTATCTATTCCTTTTACCAAATATCCAGTTAGTGAAACATGACTTAGTTTTTCTTCCTGTTCTTGTAGGTAAATAGTTTTACATTCATTTTTTGAAAAAGATGCCAACGTAAGTGTAACGGGTTGATGTCCTAAAAATCGAATGGTTATTTTCTCAGATGGAAAACGAACTTTGGTTTCAAAATACCCTTGTTGATTGCTAACCGTATTGCTAAAGTTTGTATGAATGGTAGCTCCTTCTAAAATTGACTGATCCACAAAGCTTTTTAAAAATCCACAAACCTTATATACTTTAGAAATACTATAATGATTTGCATCTATTTTTGTGAAAATTAGCGAGGTTTGAGACTCAATGTTTTTAAATTTATGAACTAAAGAGGTTTCTTTCGAAATTGGGCGTATGCTGATATTTTCAATTAAATCACTGTTGTAATTAAACCGAATAGTATGTTGGTTAGAGATCTCTTCGAGTATGTTTTTTAAGGGTAGTTTACTTTGCGCAGTAAGTATGAAATTGCTTAAAAAAAATATCCAAAAAGTAATGTAATTCCTTTTAGTTTGGGTCATCAGAAATAATAATTTCTGTTTTATTCTTAATATTATACGTTAGATTAAAGGGATGAGTGATTGCTTTAATTGCACTTTCTAAGTTAGTGTGTGTAAATGCCCCTGTAAAATAAATCTCTTTGTTTTGTATGTTAGAAATCACAGTAACCTTATACTGTTTCTCTAATTCTGTTATAACGTCTTTTAACAATACACGCTCAAAAATACTTTGGTTATGTAACCATTGCGGTGTAGCAATAACAATGTTTCTTTTTTCTTCTGAGGTATTTGTTAAAACGAATTCAGAACCAGCAGGGAGTTTTACTGTTTTTTCATTATAACGTACTTCTACCAAACCTTCATAACAAGAAACCCTGAAAAGACCATCTCTAGAAACAACGTTAAATTCGGTACCTAAAACACTAACAGTTCCGTAAGAAGTATTTACATCAAAACGACTTCCTTTTTCTACATCAAAAAAGGCTTCACCCTTTAGGTCAAGATTTCTATTTTCTTCCCAGTTTTTTGATTGGTATTCTAATTTAGAAAGTTCATTTAACTGAACAACAGAATGATCTGGAAGTGTTATGGTTTTACTTTCGGAATATTGCGTGTCAAATTCTTTTATTGAAGGATTGTTCACAAAATAGAATAGTGAAAAACCAATAATTAGAGCTGCCGCAATTCTTGGAATTATTTTCTTCCAATTGGTGTTGTTTTTAGCAGATAAACGATTCTCTAAAGTTTCAAATGAAGTAACTTGAGCGTGTTTTTTAGCATTAAACCGTTGTCCTTCTTCAATAATTTCATTAAAAAAAGGAGCATCCTCTAAAGCATCAAAAGCAACTTGCTCATCAGGCGTTAGTTCATTTTTTAACCATTTTTCTATTAACTCATTTTTCTCCATTATTCCTCTTTATATATATAAAACAACTTGCTTACTTATTGTCCCATTATTTTTTATTCAATTCTTCTAATTGCTCTTTTAGCTTTTTAAAAGCTGCATAAATTTTATGCTCAGCAACTTTTTTAGTGATTCCCATAACTTCAGCAACTTCTTTGTGGGTTTTTCCATCAATTTTACTCAGCATAAAAGCAACACGTTCTTCTTCTTTTAAACTAGCTAAAGCTTTTTCATATCGTTGTAAAAACTCTTTTTTTCGCAGAACAAATTCAGGAGACTCATTGGTATAGTCGTTTGGTTTTACTTCCTGATATTTGAGAACTACCTTTTGATGTTTCACTGCATTTAACATTAAATTATTAGCAACAGTATATAGAAATGATTTTGCTTTTTCTGGAGTTACTTTAGCACAGTTTTCCCAAAGTTTAATAAAAGCATCTTGTGCTTTGTCACTTGGGTTTAACATATCACCATACTTATAATATAAAAAGTTACTAAGCCCTTGCGCATATTTTTCATAAATCGCGGCGAAGTGCTTTTTGTCACATATATTTTCAAATAAAGACTTTGACAAACTTAAGGAGGGTTTAAAAACTTTAGAAAGATAGAAATTTTTTTGGGACATTTAAAAATGAAGTTGTTTTAGAATAAAGACGAATTAAAAAACAGATTTATGAGAACTTTAAAATCCACCTTGTTATTACTAAGTACAATTCTGATTCTTTTTTCATGTAGAACAGAAGAACTTAAAATTATAGATCCACCTGTACAAAAAGCTCTTGTAGAAGACTCGCCTGTTGTGAAATTAATGAACAGAGCAGTTTTAAGAGATGGATCAAAAGATAATATTATAGATAAAGCTAGTTGCTTAAGTATTAAATTACCAGTTACGGTAGTGGTTAATTCTAAGGAAATTACTATTGATAGTGAAGACGGTTATGAAGAAATAGAAGCTATTTTTGATTTATTTGATGATGATGTAGATACTTTAGAAATTAAATATCCGATAGAAGTTATTTTAAGTGATCACACTATAGTTACCGTAAATTCAGACGATGAATTGGAAAACTTAACTAAAGACTGTAAGGGAGAAAATGAAGAAGATGACGATATCGAATGTTTAGATTTTGAATATCCTTTTACGGCCTCTGTGTTTAATGAAAACAATGATTTAATCTTAACCATAACCCTTGAAGATGATGAGCAGTTGTATGAATTATTACATGATTTGAAAAAATATGCTGCCGTTACAATCAATTTTCCTATCAACGTTAAATTATCGAGCGGAACCGTTCTTACAATTAACAGTTTAGAAGAGTTGGAAGAAGCTATTAGTAGCGCAGTTAATAGTTGCGATGAAGATGATGATAATGACTATGAAGATGATGATTGCGATGATTGTACCACCGATATCCTTAAAGAATTTTTTGAAAAGTGTGATGAGTGGAAAGTAGATAAGTTAAAAGTTAACGACGTAGATTATACAGATGATTATGAAAAGGCTACTTTTTACTTTAGAGAAGATGGGTCTATTAAAGTAACTAAAAATGGAAACATATATGAAGGAGAATGGGAAGCATCAGGAGACGCAAATGATATTATGATTACGATTAATGTAGATGGTTTAGATAAGTTTAATAAAACATGGACCCTACATGAATTAGATGATGAAGATGATGAAGTTCAAGTTAGTCTGTACTCTGGAGATGATAAAGTACGTTTTGAAAGTTTCTGTAACCAAGGGAGTAATAGTGGAGATAACTTAAGCGAAGTATTAATAGCTGTAAATAGTGTTTGGGTAGTAGAGAAGTATTTAGAAAATGGAGAAAATAAAACGGAAGATTTTGAACCATATGAGTTTTATTTTGAGTCTTCAGGTGAAGTAAAAGCAAAAACTGCTACTACTGTAGATAACGGAGAATGGAAATCATTTAATGATGGAACAGTGTTATTTATGGAGTTCCCTTCTCATGATATTTTAGAAAGGCTTAATGAAGATTGGAAGGTTATAGAGATTTCAGATACTCAAATAATGTTAAAGACCTACGATAGTAGTGGAGCAATTGAAAACATGTTGGTTTTCAATAAAAAATAGTTACTCCCAATTAATTCCTTTTATTTATTCTTGATGAACCAGCCAGTTAGTTAGTTACTCGGCTGGTTTTTTTGAGTCTTCTTTTAAGGTGTACCTGTGATGTGCTCGATGTAATTTTTTCTGAATACGTTCTCGTAGTCTTTGAGGTTTTAGTACTTCAATACTATCTCCAAAACCAAGAATTAAACGTTCTAATTCAAAATTTGGGATAACCAAAATATTAAAAATTGATCCTTCTTCAGTTTGTTTTATTAATCGTTGTGATTTATGAAAGGGCTTAGTAATTACATACGGAGCATTTGCTTTATCAACCCAAAAAGAGATGCGTTGAGGTCGAGCGTTTGAAACTGTCACACCAACCACATCTTTATAATAAAGATCTCCTTCAATCATTTTATCAATATAGGTTACATCTTTTAAAACTTTAATGGAACTAATACGATCTAAAGCAAAGGTGGTTTCTGTATTTTTTACCAAAGCCAATAAGAACCACCGGTTGTTGAATTCCTTCAATAATTGTGGGTGTAATGTAATGGTATTGGGTTTATCTGCTTTAAAAGATTGATATACGATTTCAATGACTGTTTTCTGTTGAATAGCATTATACAAAGGGTCGATAAATTCTAACCCCTTTAACTGTTCATTTTTATCTAAATGAATAATAGCTCTGTTCTCTTTTTGAGAAGAATACACAGAATCTTCGAGTCTCTGTAAAACACCATCCATCTCTTTAAATAAGGAAAAATCTTTGAATTGACGTAACACCTGAATGGCATCATTCATTACTTTTACATCATTCTCCGTTACAGGAATGTTCATAATAGAATACCCTTCTTCGGCATATCGATAATACTTACGTTGGTATACTTCAATAGGAGCATTATATCCTAATTTATCACTACGCATCATTTGTATATCTAGCTGAACAGTTCGTTTGCTTACGTATACATCTTTTCCTTCATATTCATATAAAGCATCAGAACAAGCATCAATTAAATCATCTAAGGTCCATCGACGCAAGGTATTTCGTAAACACTGATCAATTGTTTTATATCGGATTAAAGCGTTTTTATTAGAGGCCATTTATAAATTGTTTAGTTCATTAGTTAAATTGATACGCGCTTGCTTTTCAAATAAATCATTAAAAGTTTTAGAACCATAAATAGCTTCTTTATCTAAAAAATGTTGCAGTACTTTTTTACGACCTTTTTTATACATAAACCTTGGAACTAACTGATATTCTTTACGAATCAACTTTGTATAATTAGTATAAACCGCCGAAGACTTTCCTAATATGGTAAGATCGAAATCAACTAAAAATTGTGTGTCATTATCGGAAGCTTGGTGAGTTTTTGTAGCGATAATTTGCCGGTAAATACTTTCTAAAGAAGACTTTGATAAAATACGTTCTAATTCAAGTAAAGCAAAATCTGCACTCTTTTCTTCGTTGTCTTTGTTCCAGATATTGTAAATCACATCATGATAAAAAATAGAAAAAGCAACGATATCTGAATTTTCTAAATGCTCTTGGTATTCATCAAAATAAGAAAATAGTTCTTTTAAATGTGTTAAGTTATGATAAGCTCTATGTGACTCTGAATATTTTTGATGAAGGTTGGTCCAAAGCTTCTGAATATGTGCTTTGTTAGTGGTATATTTCTCTAAAAGACGAAAGAACCTATTTTCTAAATCCATATTGTTTTTTTGTAAAAATCATAAAATAATTTTTAGTACGCAAAAACATTGCGTAATAGTGTTAAATATTTGCAGTGTGATTAAGAAAAAGTCTTCGTTTTAGTGGGGAAATGCTATGAAAAGAAAATTAGAAGAATTAAAACAAAACAAAATGAAAATTACAGGAAAAGATTTAATTGAAATGGGTTTTAAATCAGGAAAATGGTTTCCAGAGGCTATGGAATATGTCAATTCAAATGAATTGACAGAAGTTGAAATGATGGACTATTTAGAGCAGTTTAAACCTGTACCGGAGATGCCATTGTTAAAAGAACCAGCTAGTTTTAGAATCAATATTAAGGCAGAGAATGAATTAGAAGAAATAAATGTAAACTCTGTAGTTCATTCGATGGAAGTATTAATGAAAACACCAACATTAGTAAACGGTGCTATTATGCCTGATGCTTGTCCTACTGGACCAGCAGGAACAATTCCTGTAGGTGGGGTAGCAGTTGCTAAAAATGCTATTCATCCAGGAATGCATAGTGCAGATATTTGTTGTTCGGTAATGTTGACGGATTTTGGGAAAGCAAACCCGAAGGAAGTATTGGATGCAGCTCATAGTATAACTCATTTTGGTTATGGAGGTCGTTCAAGAGAAGAGCAATTTAGATTCCCAATGGATTTATTAACAGAGATAGAAAATAATGTATTTTTAAATGACCAAAAAAGTATTTCGGCAGCACGTTCACATTTAGGAACTCAAGGCGATGGAAACCACTTTTTATTTGTAGGGAAATCAAAGAATACTGGAAATACAATGTTGGTTACGCATCATGGAAGTAGAGGTTTTGGAGCAAATTTATATGCTAAAGGAATAAAAGTCGCAGAACGATTTAGAAAAGAATTGTCGCCACAAACTTTAAAACAAAATGCTTGGATTCCTTATGAAACTGAAGAGGGGAAGGCCTATTGGGAAGCCTTACAAATTATAAGAAAATGGACAAAAAAGAATCATGAAGTATTACATGATGCTACTTTGGAAAAACTAAGAATTGAAAAAGAAAATCGATTTTGGAACGAACATAATTTTGTTTTTAAAGATGGTGATTTGTTTTACCATGCAAAAGGAGCAACGCCGTTGAATTCGAAATTTATGCCAGATATTACGGGGCCAAGGCTGATTCCGTTAAACATGAGTGAACCCGTGTTGATTGTCGAAGGAAAATCAACAGAAAGTAATTTAGGGTTTGCACCACACGGAGCAGGAAGAAATGTAAGTAGAACACAACATAGAAAAAGTAAAACAGGAACTTTTGAAGAAATATTTGAAGAAGAAACAAAAGGTTTAGATGTACGTTTTTTTTCTAATGAAATTGATATAACAGAATTACCTTCTGCATATAAAAATGCAGAAACAGTTCGTAACCAAATGGAAGAATTTGGTTTAGGCGAAGTGATTGATGAGGTATTGCCTTTTGGATGTATTATGGCGGGAGACTGGCAAAAGAATGCTCCTTGGAGAATTAGAAAAAGACAAGATAGAAAGAAGAGAACGAATAAATAAATCATAGAAATCTAAGAAACACGTTTTATAATCAACATACCTAAAAAGAGAAGCTATAATGGCAATAAGTTCTTTAGAAAAATCAATTGAGTATCTGTACGAGGTATTTTCTCCATATAAAGTTTCTGGAAATTTAAGAGAAAGAAGTTGTGAGTGTTGTGTTACAAATGAAGATATTACAAGATTATTATCTAAGTCATTACATGAGTTAGAAGTTAATGATATTAATAAATTTACTAGTAAGGCTGTTACAACCTTTGGAGATGAACAAGATTACAAACATTTTTTACCAAGGATACTTGAATTGGTTGCTATCTCTGAAGATTCACTTATAGATGATTTTTTAACTTTTGAAAAATTAAATTATCTAGAATGGGAAACATGGAATAACAAGGAAATAATAGCTGTTGATTTATTCTTTTATTACCAATTTGAAAACTCTTTGAAAAACGAAAATGTATCAATTGAATATTTTAATTCTTCTCTAGAATTGATTTGTAAGTATAAGAGTATAGATACAGTGATTAAAATATGGGAGTATAATTTTTCTATACTCTCTGTGAAATTTATTGTTAATTATGTTTTATTAGGTTCAATGATAGACCTATCTCAACATCAAAAAGAAATATTGGAAGAATGGTTTCATAGCGAGTACATTTTAAATCAGTTATCTAAACAGTTCTTTAAAGAGCATTTTAACGAAGAGTTTAAAGAAAGAATCTCCATAGTTTATACCATTTTGGAAAATAATAATAAACTTAATTCGTAAGTAGAGTGGTTGTTAGTAGTAAAAAAAATGAAAAAGAAATCGAGTATTTGGATACTATAGATTTTAAAGACGTTATCTATATAACAGAAGACAATGAAATCTATAGAAAGGAGCGTTTAGTTAAAGTGATAGGATTACCAGTATTAGTAGCTCCTATAGTTAAAATAGTTTCAAAAGAATTATTCATTTTAATAAATAAAAATGAAAGTAGAGAAAATAATTGCTGGCTTATCGATAATTACGGTAACATTGAAAAATCATTTTTTATTGATTGTCCTTTAGAACTTATTACTACTCAAAAATATATAATAGCCTCTTATAGTGATTCTATGATGGATATAGGGTCTGAGTTTGGAGATGCACAATTAGTTGTTTTTGATTACCAAGGAAATATTGTTTTTAAATACAATTCTGATAAAAATAAAAGTAGGATAGAATTTTTGGAGATTAAGTGTTTTTTAAAAAAAGACGAGTCTACTATTTTATTTATGTCCTATGGAAAAACAAAGTCAAAAAATGATTTTTCAATAGTATCGTTTAGCTTGATTGATTTTTCATCAAGAGAATTGTTTGAACTCTCTGATCTTAAAATAAAAAATGAAAAGCTTTATTTTACAGCTTTTATAGTAAAACATGATCAATGGTTTTTTCTTTGTCAACAAGATAGATATCATATTGTTGTTTACAGCCTAGGTCCTGGCGATAATTTGGAATTATACAAAAAAATAAGAGGTGTTGTTATAAAACCAATAATAGGATTGATTAATCAAGGGGTTCAAATCAAAGTTTGTACAGATATTAATATGAAAAAATCAGAATTGATCTCTATAAATATTTAGCTTTTATGCCTAAAAACAGAGGAAAAGAAGGAAAAGACAATAAGTTATTCGGACAAGCATTTATGCAGCGAAAAATGAAAGAAGCGGTAAATGATATGTCGTTTTTATTAGAAAGAGGTTATGGAGAATCGTCTTCTTGTGAGTTGGTAGGGAATCGATATAAGTTAAGCAAACGCCAACAACAAGCCATTAAAGGAATGGCAGCTGGAAATACTGCTGTTAAAAATAGAGAAGAGAAGCTACTTTTTAAGGAGAATCTTAAAAATAAGGAAATCATTATTGATGGATTTAATCAGGTTATTTTGCTAGAAAGTATGTTGTCGAGTGCGTATTTGTTTAAAGGAAAAGATACTGCATATAGAGATTTATCTTCTTTGCATGGAACCTATAAAAGTGTGAGTCAAACAAGCAAAGCTGTTGAAATGATAGGTGACTTACTACATCGTTTTGAAGTAGCTAAGGTAATTTGGTGTTTTGATAAACCGGTTTCTAATAGTGGGCGTATGAAAACAAAATTGTTAGCACTGGCTGAAGAAAAGCAATACAATTGGGAGGTTATTTTAGAGAATAATCCCGATAAAGTAATTGCTAATAGTAATTATGTAGCTATTACTTCTGATGCATGGATTTTAGATCGAGTTACAAACTGGTATAATTTAATGGATGATGTGATTCCGGAAGAATACCAGTTTTTAATTAGTTGTTAGGGAAGAAATTAAAAAATGGAAAAGGAAATTTTGTTTCATAAACTAGTTGAGGTACAAAACTATTTCAAACAGGAAAAAGAAAAGCATTATCTAGTTGCATGTAAAGAAGAACATTTAGAATGTTTTGCTGAAAGTTTAGTCAATAAAAGCAGTATTGTAGAATTAAATGCTCCTTATTTTGAAGAAGAAATAATTATTGATAGAAGCATATGTGTTGATTCGTTTTCTTTTTTAAACGAGAAAATGGAACTTTTGAAAACAGTTAAGCACTTTGAAAAAACAATGATCAATGATTTTTTGATTGTACTAGGACAAAGATTAACTTCTGCTACCATAAGAACAGAAGAAGGATTACCTCCTTTAGACCAAGAAGTGTTTAAGGTGAGTTTTAATTCCTATAACACTCAAATTAGTAAAGCCGTGAGAGCATTTGAAAAACATTCAGAAAGAACAAAAAATAGTTTTTGGGGAGTTATAAAGGGGAATCCTTGTGAAAAAGAAGAAAAAGTAAAGGAATTATTATGGCATATACTTCAACATAAAACTTGGTGGAATGTTTTTTATCATTACAAACATGAATTGATTTATGAAGTACGAATCTCGTCTGGACATGGAGCGAGATGGAAGAAAAATAATTTAGAATTTATTGGGTTTGTAGAGCCTTTTCTCAACTCTAAAACTTAATTTAAAATCAATCTAATAGAAAAAATCAAATAAAAATATCATATTTGCAATAGTTCATTGAAATGGCTTTCTAATTTTATGAGATATGTAAGACAATAGTGTTTTACATAATTTATAAAATGTAATTATTGTGAATTGGAAAATTCAAAAATTAAATAATGGAGAAATCATTATTTCAAAAGAGCCAGGTAATTCTATGTTACCTATTTTAAAATCAAAACAACCGGTAAAGTTAAAACCAATTAGTTGGGAAGAATGTGAGGTTGGAGATATTGTTTATTGTAAAGTTCGTGGAAACTGCTTTACACATCTTGTAAAAGGAAAAAACAATAAAAGAGGTTTGTTAATAGGAAATAACCATGGAAGAATTAATGGATGGACTAAAAATGTATATGGAATTGTAGTAGAAATATTACCAATGCCATAGGCATTTCAGAAAAGAAAGATAATAGAGAATATAGCTTCTCACACATTTTATAAATTATAATAAAAACAAAATATAACCTATGCGCATGCAATTAATACACATATCGGACGCTGAGAAGCGATTTTTATGTCGTTACCAATAGGTTATTGTAGTATAAAATCACTAAAAAGCGTCCAAGTTTAAAATTTGGACGTTTTTTTTATGAAAAATTTTCAGGCTGTTGAAAAAAGAGTTGCCCGTACTACATAACTAACTACCAGTAGGTTACTAATCTGAAGAAATTCGGACAGGAATTGTATACTTTAAATACAAGGTAAGTAACTGAAAATCAGAAAAATAAATTCAAAAAATATTTGTGTAGTTCAAAAATCCCTTTCATATTTGCATCGCAATTCAAGCAAAACAAGAGTACAGTTTTAACTACTATGTTTATAATTATCAGGGGAGTCTGGTTTTTATATAAGAAAAATAGAAAGTAAAGCTTAACACATTAAAACGAAGTAAACATGTTAAAATATCAATTAAACATTAGTACAGTAATAGAACCAGGTTCTTTTGTACACATGCTTCGCGATTTTCTTCATAAATAGAAATTACTATAACTTATATATGAGAAATCCGAAGCCTAATTAAAGTTTCGGATTTTTTTATGCCTTTTTAAATAGCCTAGTTTAAAATTCGAAACAATCATTCGACCTTAACCTTTATTGATAAGGTGTTTTATGTATGGGAAATTCCAATTGCTATATGCGATTGAATTTTACCAGTGGGAAAATAGTAGCCTAAATGAAAAAGTAATAAGTAGTAATAGTTGCTAAACATTAAGAGGCTTTACAAGAAAAAATAATCTAGTAAAGAACTTTTAAAAATGAAAAAGAATTGGAATATAAACAAGGTACAAAAAGAGGAAAGAAGTTTTTTAAACCTGGTAGATAAAAAATACCAAGAGTTTAATATGCCAACACGATACAAAGGAACAATTGACTCAATGCTTCAAGAGTTTTTTTCGAAAACTAGTAGAAAAAGACATGTATGGAAAAGAGAAGTTTTCAAAAGACTTTTGGTTCACTTGTATAATCAAAAATGTTATGGATTACTTAGAAACTATAATAGTGTAGAAGTTTTACATAATATAAGTTCTTTTGGTAATAGAATAGCAAGAACGATAGAAGATTGGGAGCGTAAAAGTTTACATAAAGAAGAGCAATTAAGATCATTAATAAGACACTGTTTTACCATATATGAAACACCTCGTTTTCTTGAAAGTTCATTTTTTGGAGCTGAGAAAAAATACATGCTTTGGTATGTGCAGTTAGGAAAAGGGAAAAGTGTTAAAGAGCTGAGTCAAATGCCAGTAAACTTAACGAGTAAAATGGCACATGAGTTTAGAAATGCTCCAGCATATTTTTTGGTAGATGAAGCTTTGAGATATGCACAAGCCATAGGTTATGGAGCATCAAGAGAAAAGGCAAAGATGATTTCATCTTCGAGGCTTTCAATTATTAGAGCAAATGAAGAAGTGTTTTGGGCTTCAGTAGTTCATTTTTTTGTTAGACAGGAAAATCTAAAAAAAGACGAGTTGGATCTTGTGATTGATTATATCACATTTAAATATAGAGAAGACAAATCATTTTCTATGAAAAATAGAACCTTAGATGCTCTTGTAAATAGTACTAGAGAATGGCATAGAACTGTTTATGAAAATGAAAAAGAAGAGGTTTTGTATTGGAAGTCATCTGGAATAAAGCCTTTATACGTTGAAGAAATTGAAAATGGTAAGAAGGTTATTTATAAAACAATCGAGTTATTAAATTCAATGCAATTATATGATGAAGGATTTGAAATGCAACATTGTGTTGGTGAATATGATCATGATTGTAAAGTTAAAAATTGCACCATTTTTTCATTGCAAAAAATAGTAGAAGGAGCATCAATAGAACGTTTGGCAACAATTGAAGTAAGGTTACCAGAATATGAAATAGCTCAAGCAAAAGCTAAGTTTAATGATGTGCCAGATAAAAAGTCTTTTGAATTGATTGATACATGGATTGATAATTCACAAGTCAAAGCAAGAAAAAAGATGGACTATGAAAGGCAGTACTATGTAAATGATGGAGTTGTAGAGAATATACAATCAAATTCAGAGAATCAAGGAGCAATAATAGCAGCTGTAAAAATCATCTTGTGGCTGTTATATATCCTAATGAAGATGGCTGCGACAAGTTAAAAAAGAGAGATGATAATGTAATTTATGTTATCATCTCTTCAAAAGAAAAATAAAAAGATGGGAAAGAAATTAAAAGGAAAAGACCTAATCAATTTAGGCTTTCCAAAGAATAATAGCATAAACATCGCCTTAGGGCAAATTAACCGATATAGAAAAAAGGAAAAGAAAGAACGCATTTTAGAAGAAGCAAAAGACGTATTGCTTCATCCAGAAAAATATCAAGGAAATGCGATTTGGGGGAAAGTTGCAGAAGGTTTAACCAAACCAGTAGAAGTTAAAAAGCATCAATTGCGAAATACAAGAGCTCCATTTTCAATTTATGGAGAAAACGAAATTGATGAACAAGCAAAGTATCAGTTATACGATGCTTTAAAATTACCCATAGCCGTGCAAGGAGCTTTAATGCCCGATGCACATTCAGGGTACGGTTTGCCTATAGGCGGTGTATTAGCTACCGAAAATGCTGTAATTCCATACGGAGTGGGATTAGACATTGGTTGTAGAATGGCATTAAGCATATTTCCGATGAAGGCCTCTTATTTAAAAGGGAAGCAACATCAAATGGAAAACATATTAAAAGAGCACACCAAATTTGGAATGTATGAAACCCATGCTAAAAAACAAGATCATGAAATATTCGAGCGTAGAGAGTTTCAAGACATTCCTTTGGTGAAGAAGTTAAAGATGAAAGCATATAATCAACTAGGAACTTCGGGTGGTGGAAATCATTTTGTAGAATTCGGAATTGTAAACATCTCTGATGAAAACAATGAATTCAATGTTCCAGTTGGTGAATATGTTGGACTATTAACGCACAGTGGCTCGAGAGCTTTGGGAGCAAACATTGCTAAACACTATACTTATTTAGCAAGTAAGCAATGTCCGCTTCCCAAAAATGTACAACATTTAGCATGGTTGGATATGGATACACATGACGGACAAGAGTATTGGCTAGCTATGAACTTAGCTGGAGATTATGCAAAGGCATGTCATGATAATATTCATAAACGAATTGCAAAATTGTTAGGTATAAAACCATTAACAATGATTGAGAATCACCACAATTTTGCATGGAAAGAGAAGGTAAATGGAGAGGAACGTATTGTACACAGAAAGGGAGCAACACCTGCTAATAAAGGAGCATTAGGAATTATTCCAGGATCTATGACTGCGCCAGGATATATTGTTCGTGGTTTAGGAAATCAAGAAAGTTTACAATCAGCGTCACATGGAGCAGGGAGAAAACATTCTCGAAGAAAATGTAAAGAGAAATTTACCAAAAGCGATATCAAACATCAATTAAAGATGAATGGAGTAAGCTTAATTGGAGGAGGAGTAGACGAAGCACCTATGGCCTATAAGAACATTAAAAAAGTAATGGGAAATCAGCAAGAGTTGGTTGAGGTAGTAGGAACTTTTACTCCAAAGATTGTAAGAATGGATAAGTAGTATTCAAAGATTAAATGTGAATTAGAAATCGTCATTACGATGAGCAAAACTTTGTGAAGCGAAGAAGTAACCTGTTTATCAAATAGGGGATTACTTCCTTCCACTCACAATGATAACAGTAAAAAAAAGAAAAAGTTATGGGAGCAAATCATAATATAAAAAGATATGGAGAGGTATGGCCAGATTATAAAATAGAGTTTGGTCTTAAAATTTTAGAAAAATTAAAACAATGGATTGTAGTTTCAGGAGGTTGGGCCTGGCATTTTATGTCAGAAATGAACCACAAAGAGTTCAAACATGCACATGACCATAAGGACATAGACATTTTTGTGAATCCGAAAAATGTAGGAATTGTAATGCAAATTTTACTGGAGGATGGATTCGAAAAAGTTTGGACTAGATATGACCATATGCCGAGCAACGAAAATTTTAGACGCTATGAAAAAAAAGAATGGTTACCAACAGGAAAAGAAGTCAGAGTAACGATTGATTTTTTCGAATCCAAAACAATCGAAAGTGTTGAGGTAAATGGTTGGAATGTGGTTGAACCAAAGACCTTGTTAGGTTTTTATGCAAACATTCATACAAGTGATAAATGTTGGGCAGTAAAATCGGCTATTAAGCTTTTAGAAAAGGGAGAAAACCTGATTGGAAATCCATTGTTGTCAAAAATCCCGTTGATGGGAATAACATAAAAAATGGAAACAAAAGTAATTCAGTTTACCGCAGGTCGTGGTCCTGCTGAATGTACTTGGGTAGTAGCAAAAGTTTTAAAGGTTTTTATAAAAAATGCTATAGAGAATAAAATTAGCTATGAAGTTCTTTACAAAGAACAAGGAGTTGAAAATGGAACGGTGCAATCCGTTTCCATTCAACTCAAGGGAAAAGAATTATCGGCATTTTTAAAAAACTGGTTAGGCACTATTCAATGGATTGGAAAATCGACATTTAGAAAATACCACAAACGTAAAAATTGGTTTATAGGCTGTTTTGAATTGGAATGCACAAGTGAATTAACACTTGCTGAAAAAGACATCGAATTTCAAGCGATTAGAAGTTCAGGTCCAGGCGGACAACATGCAAACAAGGTAAGTTCTGCAATTAGAGCAAAACATCGTTTAACAGGAGTTCAAGTATTGGTTTCAGAAAGTCGTTCGCAACATCAAAACAAAAAAATAGCCATTCAACGTTTAAAGAATTTGGTTGTTGTATATCATATTGAACAATTAAAAAATGCGGTTAGGCAAGAGTGGGAAAACCATTTGAATTTAGAAAGAGGAAACCCAATTCAAGTATTTAAAGGAACCGATTTTAAACATCAGAAAAAGAAAAAAATACCCTATAAATCTAAACGAAATCAATTGAAGAAAGATTTACGTAAAGAATTAGAATAACAAAGAACTCGTCATTACGATGAACGAAACAAAGAAAGATGAAAACATTAGCAAACAATTACATATTTAAAGCATTAGATGCTTTTCCATATGATTTAGAAGAAGCTATGGAAGCTTTGACGTATGCATTGGCATATGAAGAAAAAAATGTGATGGCTTTGTGTTTAATGGGACGCATATATGCAGAACATTTATGTGATTTTGAACAAGCGAAACAATATTATACGGAAGCCTTAGCCGAAAACATCAATGCGTTTCATGTATATCCAAATTATATCAATGTCTTATTATGGAATGAAGATCACAATGAAGCAGAGCGATTAATCGATTTTGCATTGACCTTAAAAGGAGCCGATAAAGGAGTGTTGCATGTTGCAAAGGCACAATTGTATGAGCAAAAAGAAAGCTATAAAAAAGCATTAAAGTTTTTAAAGGAAGCAAAGAAGTATACCTATAATGAAAGTTATATGTATACGATTAAAGAGCATATTTCAAGAGTAGAAGACAAGATTCCTAAGAAAAAGAAGCAAAAAAGTAAAAAAAAGGAGAACAAGAAATGCTATGGCTAGAAATAATAAATTGGGTAGTGAATATACCAAGATGAAAAGGAGAGAATTTCGAGTAAAATGTAAAAGAATCTTAAGGTTAAGAAAGAAGGGGATTTTTATAGAATTTCCTTTGTATAGGAAAACAATGAATTGGGATTGGTAATTCTATACAAAAACTCCAAGAGGGAAAATTGCTAAAAAAAGCCTCATTATAACAAGGCGTATAATGAGGCATTCATAAAAGCTCTTTGAATAGAAAAAATGAAAAAAAATGAATAAGAATAAAATAATTGTAATAGATATAGAAGCTACTTGTTGGGATGGAAAAATTCCACCAGGGCAAGTAAGTGAAATTATAGAATTTGGTATTTGTGTTTTAGATACTGAATCTGGAGAAATAGAAAAGAATAAAGGAATTTTAGTAAAACCAGAACGCTCTGAAGTAAGTTCATTTTGTACAGAGCTTACTACAATAACTCAAGACTTACTAGATAAAGAAGGTGTTTCATTTGAAGAAGCCTGTAATCAATTACGAAAAACATACAATTCAAAAGAATATGTTTGGGCGAGCTATGGTTTATATGATTTGAAAATGATTAAAAACCAATGTAACATCAGAAACATTGAGTACCCTTTATCACAAGAACATATAAATGTAAAAGAGTTGTTTAGAGAAGTAAAAGGAATGTCTAGAAAAGTAGGAATGAAAGGGGCTTTAGCTATACTAAATATACCTTTAGAAGGAACACACCATAGAGGTGTAGATGATGCAAAAAATATTGCAAAGGTTTTGCATTGGAGCTTAAAAAACAAAAAGGAAGCTGAACGTATTTAAAAATTGATTACTATTGTACTCACAAATGAAATTAGATTTTATACATATCAGTAAACAATTAGAACTTTGTTCGTATGGAACTTGCCCGGATATTGGCAAGACGGATGCTATGTATACTAATTTCAAGAATTATAATCGGTAGAAATTGATAAAAAGAGATACAAATACAAGCGTCCAATGTAAATTGGACGCTTTTTTTATGAAAAAAATTAAAAGGAAAAATGTTAGACTAATAAGATTTAAAATAAAGAGCTAAAACTGAAAACAATTGAGAGACAGACATTTGTAAATAGGAACTAAATTCGTTTAAATACGAACAGGAAATCTATTGTTTTAAAACAAATATAACTAATTGATAATCAGTAAAATAAATTAAATTTTTCCTTGTGTAATTAAAAAATAGCATTCATATTTGCAACGTCAAAACGAATTAAAAAGAATCGTATAAACAATATAAAATGAAACAGTATTTACAACATAGTATAACCTATCATAGTCAATTTCGTTCGCCGAAAAATGATCTACTATTATGTGGAGGAGACGCTGGGTTCATTTATAAAAAGGAGATAGATGATGGAAATATAAATTAAGTATTTCTTCATTTAAAAAGCATTAAAGCATCTCCTTGTACGAGATGCTTTTTTTATGCGATAAAACTAGGATGGACAAGCCAATTTGGTGGTGGCCACAGTTTTGAAAACTGTTCGGAGTTAACGACTCGTGTGGGTTCGAATCCCACTCCTTCCGCAAAAAAAGACAAGGTGGCTGAAAGGTTAAGGCAGCGGACTGCAACTCCGTTTTTTATGAGTTCGAATCTCATCCTTGTCTCAATGATTGAAGTAATTCAAACTTGTTTGAGAATTACGGAAATCCACTTTGTGGCTAGATGAGAACGCGCAGCACTCTCATCCTTGTCTCAATGATTGAAGCAATTCAAACTTGTTTGAGAATTGCGGAAATCCACTTTGTGGCTAGATGAGAACGCGCAGCAATCTCATCCTTGTCTCAATGATCTTTGAAATAAAAAAATATATCGTCATTCCGAAGGAGGAACGACTGAAGGAATCTCCTAACAGTAAAAGAGATCACTTCATTTCATTCGTAATGACATAATAAGGAAGTGTTGAGCAATTGGTTGGCTCGCTAGACTGTAAATCTAGTCTTTTTTAAGCGTGTAGGTTCGAGTCCTACCACTTCCACAAAAATGCTCCGCTGGCCAAAATGGTAAAGGCATCACGTTTAAGCCGTGTGATTTCTTGGTTCGAATCCAAGGTGGAGTACAAAATGGTTCATTGGGGTAATGGCTAGCCTTCCCGACTGTCTCTCGGGAGATACGAGTTCGATTCTCGTATGAACCGCTTTTACTGGGAAGATAACGATTGGTTGTTTACCTGCTTTGGATGCAGGAGGTTGTAGGTTCGAGTCCTGCTTCCCAGACAAAACCTAGAAAGGTGTGTGTTCACGGTGACTAAGGGGCATACGAATAGTTCATAGTTGTAAAAAGAAAAAGTAACCCCTAAAGTCACCAAAATTGAGGTATAACTCAGCTGGTAGAGTACCGTGCTTTTAACACGGGAGTCTTGGGTTCAAATCCCAATGCCTCAACAAATAGCAGGAATGACGGAACGGTATACGTGTCTGATTTAGAATCAGAATTTTGAGAGTTCGAATCTCTCTTCCTGTACAAAGAAACCCGTGATGTAATGGTTAGCATACAAGACTTTGACTCTTGTTGTATAGGTTCGACTCCTATCGGGTTTACAAATGGTGGCTTTAGTTTATTTGGTAAAACATTTCGTTGTGGTTGAAAAGAACAGGGTTCGATTCCCGAAGTCACCCTAAAAAGTAGTAATAAAAATAGAAAAAGAAGAAATAGTGGAACAAAAATGGAGAAATTTTAGTGGAAAAGTATTTGATGAATCTATTCTAAACGTGCTTGAAAAAGCAATTGTAAAGGAAAAGAAAGAAGGATATCGTTTAAAGGTTTGTGTTGGGTCAGATTCTCAAGCTTATAAATCGCATATTGAATATGCAACAGCAATTGTTGTATTGAGAGAAGGTAAAGGAGGCTTTATGTTTGTTAGAAACACAAAGGGAACCAAACAAATATCTATCAAAGAACGAATGCTTAAAGAGGTAACAATGTCTGTAAACATTGCCTATGCAATTTGCGATATGTTAGACAAGCATAATGTTGCCCTAGAGGTTCATGCAGATATTAATACAGATCCGAAGTTTCAATCGAGTGTTGCCTTGAAAGATGCTATGGGTTACATTTTAGGAATGGGGTTTGAATTTAAAGCGAAACCTTACGCATTTGCAAGTTCATCTTGTGCCGATAGAGTAGTATAATCGTAAATTTTTAAAATAAAATTGCACTACGCAAAAAGGCTACGTTAGACCTTCTAGAAATGAAATTTTGATTCTAATTATGCTTACTATTGGTTTAATGAAGAAAAAGAAAAGCCTTTTTATTTGTTAATTATGAAAAGGCTTTTTTTAGAGTTAAATAGTTGTTTTGTGCCAACCGAAAGGTTTGAAAGGTTCATCGACAAGTGTTGTAGTTATTTATAGTTTTTATACGTTGGTCTAATCATTGAGAGTGTTTTTTACTTCTACCTGAATAAATACATTATCCTTAACAAAAAAGTACTTGCATTTAGTTCCGAAATTCTTCCTTAAATAATTTTCAAACATAGCATCGTGTAGATTATGATTTTTATAAGCTTTGGATTCTGTAAGTAATTTCTTAAGACTTTGAGGTTTTAATTTAGCTTTTAAATCCTTAAACACCGCCTTTTGCTTAAAATACATATAATTTAAAGGTTTCTTTTTTTCTGAAACACAATAACGAATATCTGCATCGTTTTGTAATTGCTTTTTAATTAATAACTTTTCATTATACTTAATAAGCAATGTATCAACGTTACCGTTAATATATGGTACTTCTTCTGAAAAACATATTATTGAATCAACTACAGCCATTTCAATAAACTCATTACCTTTTACGAGGAAATAAGTACTGTATTTATGTTCATCAAAATACCTAAATAGTTTAGCCGCAATATAATCGTTATTAATTTTAGCCTCTTTATATATTTCTTCAAAAGTTTTTATAGTTGATGAGGTAGTTAAATCCCTAAATGTTTTTCTTTTTTCAAAGTGAATTGATCGTTCTTTGCTTCTTTGATTTACAAAGACATAATTATAAATAGTTTTATTATCGGGGTCAATGCGTCCTTTTAAAAGCGTTTCATCATACTTAATAAATAAAGTATCGTTTTTTCTTTCTTGGCTTTGTACCTTAACAAAGAGTAATACTAATAATATAAATAAGATTTTTTTCATATTCGTTCAATTTTTAAATACAAGTTTACACCATTTAAACTTTAAATTGGCAGGTGATTCACTTATATAAAGTAATCGAAACACTTACTTTTATGTTAATAGTTCATACTTAATTGTATACGTTTTCGAGCTAAATCTACTTCTAAAACTTTTACTTGTACATGCTGATGCAAGCTTACATGCTCATTGACATCTTTTACAAAAGTATCAGCCAAATTAGACACATGTACCAGTCCACTTTCTTTGATTCCTATATCTACAAAACAACCAAAGTTGGTAATGTTGTTTACAATTCCAGGAAGAATCATTCCTGTTCTTACATCATCAATAGTTTTTATATGCTCATTAAAGCTAAAAGCTTTTGCTTTTTCTCTAGGGTCTAATCCTGGCTTTTCTAATTCCTTAACAATGTCTTGTAAGGTTGGTAAACCATAAGAATCGGTTACATATTGTTGTAGCTTGATTTGATTTAAAACAGCTGAATTTCCGATTAACCCATCAACCTTAGTATTTAAGTCTTTGGCAATTTGTTTTACCAAGCTATAACGTTCTGGGTGTACTGCAGAGTCATCTAATATATTATCTCCGTTTTTTATACGTAAAAAACCAGCCGATTGTTCAAAAGCTTTTCCTCCTAATCGAGGTACTTTTTTAATAGCAGTTCTATTGGTAAATGCACCATTTTCATTTCGATAGTTTACAATATTCTCTGCTAGTTTTGGCCCAATACCCGATACATAACTCAATAAAGAAGCACTAGCGGTATTGATGTTAACCCCCACTTTGTTTACACAATGTGCTACAACAGTATCTAATGATTTCTTTAAGCTAGATTGCTCTACATCGTGTTGGTATTGTCCAACTCCAATCGATTTTGCATCTATTTTCACCAATTCTGCCAAAGGATCTGCTAATCTACGTCCGATAGATACCGCTCCACGAACCGTTACATCGTAATTAGGAAATTCGTCACGAGCAATTTTAGAGGCAGAATAAATGGAAGCACCTGCTTCACTCACGACAAAAACTTCTATTGCATTTTTAAAATGAATTCGTTTGATTAGTTGTTCGGTTTCTCTAGAAGCTGTTCCATTTCCGATAGCAATGGCTTCAATTTTATAAGCATCTGCTAAAGAACTAATTTTCTTTATAGCTTCTGTAGATTGATGTTGAGGTGCGTGCGGAAAGATTGTTTCGTTGTGCAATAAATCTCCTTGTTCATTTAAACATACTACTTTACATCCCGTTCTAAATCCAGGGTCAATAGCTAGAACTCGTTTTTCACCTAATGGAGCACCTAACAATAACTGCTGTAAATTTTTAGCAAATACTTTAATAGCACTTTCATCTGCTTTTTCTTTAGCAATATTAAGTGCCTCTGTACTTAAAGAAGGTAATAACAAACGTTTATAAGCATCGGCAATGGCTAATTCAATTTGATCGGCACATTCGTTATGAGAGCGGATAATTCGATCTTCCATTTTTTGCAAGGCACGTTCGTTATCGATTTCAATTTTTACACGAATAAACCCTTCTTTTTCGGCACGTAAAATGGCTAATAAGCGATGTGATGGAATGCGACTTAAGTTCTCTTCCCAATCGAAATAATCTTTGAATTTTTGAGCTTCATGCTCGTCTTTTTTTGTTTTAACCACTTTGGTAGCAATGGTTGCAAAACGTTCTAATTGATAACGAATATTATTTCTAATATCAGTTCGTTCATTAATCCATTCAGCAATAATATGTCGTGCACCTTCCAAGGCTTTTTCTTCAGACTCAACTTCGTTGTTCATGTATTTAGAGGCAGTGTATTCTAAATCATTTACACGTTGACTCATAATCATTTTAGCCAAAGGTTCTAATCCATTTTTACGAGCAGTTTCTGCTTTGGTTTTACGTTTCTTCTTATAAGGAAGGTAAATGTCTTCTAGGGTGGTAAGGTCTTCTACTTTTTCTATTTTTTCTTTTAATTCTTTGGTTAAAAGACCTTGTTCTTCGATGGTTTTTAAAATAGCAACTTTTCTTTTTTCAAGTGCTTCAAATTGCTCTTTTAATTGTACAATTTGACCAATTTCTACTTCGTCTAAATTTCCTGTTTTTTCTTTACGATAACGGGCAATAAAAGGAACCGTACAATCTTCATTTAATAATTCAATGGTATTTTGAATTGATTTTTGAGTGATTTGTGTACGGGAAGTGATATAGGATATTAGTTGCATTTTAGATTATTATAATTTAGTCAAATTTATAAAAAGTATATTTTTTCGTTTTTGGTAAATAAGCTCCTAAAACAGTTTTGTTCTCTATTTTAAATATGTTTATAGCCTTAGGTTTTTTAAAATCATTATCATAGTTATGGTAAATTCCATCAGTATTTTTGTCTTTAGTTGACTTTACAAAATCAGCTATTTCATCATAAACATTTCTTTTAACGACTCCTTCTTTATGATTAAAATTCTCATCAAATAAACAGTGTATCTTAATTGATTTGGTAGTTAAGTAATTAAAAAAAGAAGTTGAGTTTGGAGAAGAAAAACTTTCTATATTTAGTATGTTTGGAGAAAAGCCCATAAGTCCCATTTGAAAGAATATTAAGGCGGTCGAAGATCCTTTCATTGCTTGTTTTTGAGCTCCAATAACTACCTCATAAGTGTTATGATGTTTTATCACTCCAATACCTATATTGCTTTCAGAAATTTTTCTCAAAAATTTATTCGTTTCTTCAAAGTTTCTGTTGTTTTTAAAAGCGCCTCCTTCTTGAACTATTGAGGAGTTTTTAAAATTAATAGGCTCATTTATATTCGCTTCAATTCGTTTGATTTTTTGTTTATTCTTTAAATTATGAATAGCGCAAATTAATTTATTTTTTGAAGCGGTTACAAGAAATAGATTATTGTTATAAATAAAAGAGTTTGATCGTTTATACATATGCTGCTCTTCGAACAAAGGCTTTTTAACTTTTTCAAAAGTATAAGACCCATTAGCTAGATTTAAGGTTAAAATCTGAGTGTAAAAACGATTTTTGTCTAGTGTAAGGATAACATCATTATTTTTTATATATAATTTGTTAAACCTTGATGTTAACTCCATTGAAGTGGGGGATAGCTGAGTTCTTTCAGTTGAGTATGCTGCACCTTCGAAAAAGGTATTCTCTACAATTTGAGTTTTATATGGGTTTTCATTGATTTTGGTAAGCTCATATTCTATGTTTTTTACTTCTCTATGATTGGCTTTTTTATAATCGGCTAGTAATTTTTTTAACGAGATTTTTCTTTCAGCATTTATTAAAAATTCCTCTTTTTCTAAATGGAAGACTGTAGTTGTTGTTTTATTAGTAAACGTAAAGTTTTTAGAGATAATATTGGATGTTTTTTCATCTAAAAAAAGTAAATGTGAAGTATCTCCTTTATTAACACTTTGAAGAAAAATTAGTTTTTTAACCTTAAGGACATCTTCAATAAACTCAACTTTGTTTGACTTAAAGTCAAACTTAACCATCGCAAACTTGTCCTTTTCTTTATTGGAAAGAATTAAAGTATAATTGTTTTGTTTATTGTATAATTTACTAACAAGCACACTATACTTTTTCTTTATGTCTTGTAAAGCTAAGTCTTTTTGATAGTCAAAATTTTTGTTTAAAAGATGAGCGTGAATGGTCTTTTTTTCTAACAAAAAAGTAGCAATACTATTGTTGTAATTATTGAAAATAGAAAAGGATTTTTTAATGTGATATTTAGAACCATTTTCTTCAAGGTAAAATTCCCCAATTTTTTCTTGAGAATTTGCACAGCTAAGCCAAAAGAAAATTAGGGTTACGACAATTTTTTTCATAGAAATTTTAATTAAAAAACCTCACTAAAAAAGTGAGGTTTCAAATATAATAAAATGTTGTTTTTTAAGCGATAAACTCACCATTGTTTACCTTTTCAGAAGGTTGTACAAAAGCTAGTTTTCCATCAGGAGTATCTGTCATTAAAATCATACCTTGACTTTCTACACCTCTAATTTTTCTTGGAGCTAAATTGCAAAGTACTGTTACTTGTTGACCAACAATATCTTCGGGCTTAAAGCTTTCAGCAATACCAGAAACAATAGTACGAACATCGATACCAACATCAACTTTTAATTTTAAAAGCTTTTTAGCTTTGGCTACTTTTTCAGCTTCTAAAATAGTTCCTACTCTCATGTCCATTTTAGTAAAATCATCAAACTCAATAGTCTCTTTTTGTGGTTCAACAACTTTATTAGCAGCTTCATTTGCTTTTTTAGTAGCTTCTAATTTTTCTAATTGCGCTTCAATAGTTTTATCTTCTATCTTAGAGAATAATAACTCGCCTTTATTAACTTGATGATTTGCTGACAACAATATTTCTTTTTCAGAAATATCATTCCATGTTAAGCTATTATCAATATTTAAGATTGATTTTAATTTTGAAGATGTAAATGGTAAAAATGGCTCAGCTAATACAGCTAAACCTGTAGCAATTTGCAATGCTATATTCATAATAGTTTTTACACGTTCTTCATCCTCTTTAATTACTTTCCAAGGTTCTTCATCTGCTAAATACTTGTTTCCTAAACGTGCTAAATTCATTAATTCTTGAGAAGCTTCTCTAAATCGGTAGCGCTCTACAGATTTACCAATTACATCTGGGAATTGTTGTAATTGATCTAAAGCATCTTTATCCGCTTCCGTTAACTCTCCAGCTGTTGGAACAACTCCATTGTAATATTTGTTTGTTAAAACAACAACACGGTTAATAAAGTTACCAAAAATAGCTACCAATTCATTGTTGTTTTTAGCCTGAAAATCTTTCCAAGTAAAATCATTATCCTTACTTTCTGGTGCATTTGCAGTTAAAGTATAACGCAGCACATCTTGCTGATTAGGAAACTCTTCTAAATATTCATGTAACCAAACAGCCCAATTTTTAGAAGTAGATAATTTGTTTCCTTCTAAGTTTAAGAATTCGTTAGCAGGAACATTTTCTGGTAAAATATAATCACCATGAGCTTTTAACATTGATGGGAAAATCAAACAGTGAAATACAATATTATCTTTACCAATAAAGTGTACTAATTTAGTATCCTCTTTTTTCCAATAATCTTCCCAGTTTTTACCTTCTCTTGCCGCCCATTCTTTAGTAGCAGAAATGTATCCAATAGGAGCATCAAACCAAACATATAGTACTTTACCTTCTGCTCCTTCAACTGGAACAGGAATTCCCCAGTCTAAATCACGAGTTACTGCACGAGGTCTTAAACCATCATCAATCCAAGATTTACATTGTCCTAATACATTAGGTTTCCAATCGTTTTTATGGCTTTCTAAAATCCATTCACGTAAAAAAGCTTCGTGCTTATCTAATGGTAAAAACCAATGTTTTGTTTCTTTTAATGTAGGAACATTTCCTGTAATTGCCGATTTAGGATTAATTAAATCAGTAGCATTATGACTCGTTCCACATTTTTCACACTGATCACCATAACTTTCTTCATTTCCACATTTCGGGCAAGTACCAATTACAAAACGATCTGCTAAATATTGATCTGCTTCTGCATCGTATAACTGTTCCGTAACTTCTTCAATAAACTCTCCGTCATTGTACAATTTTGTAAAAAAATCAGAAGCTGTTTTATGATGGATTTCTGCTGAAGTACGCGAGTAATTGTCAAAAGAAATACCAAAATCTTGAAAAGATTTTTTGATAATTCCGTGGTATTTATCAATAATATCTTGCGGAGTAACACCTTCTTTTTTAGCACGCATTGGAATAGCTACTCCGTGCTCATCTGAACCACAAATGTAAGCTACATCTTTTCCTTTTTGGCGTAAATAACGTGCATAAATATCTCCAGGCACATATACCCCTGCTAAATGTCCTATATGAATAGGTCCGTTTGTATAGGGTAATGCAGCTGTAATTGTATATCTTTTTGGTGTACTCATTTTCTTCTACTAAAATTAAACCGCAAAAGTACAAAAAAGCAATTTTTAAAACTGTTATAAAATAGGTACATTTGATAGATTTTATAGTTTAGAATCAAGAAATAAAGCTTGATTATGAAAAAAAGAATATTCTTATTGTTTTTTATACTGGTAATACCTTCAGTATTTTGTCAAACTGAAAAAATGAATTTAAAAACACCGCCTTATTTAGCAAAAGGAGACACTATTGCTATTGTAGCTCCTGCAGGAATCTTAAAGAATCGAAAACATGTTATTGATAAGGCCAAAGAATTGGCTGAAAGTTGGGGACTAAAAGTGGTGTATGGAGAACATATGTTTAATCAAAATCATCACTTTGCAGGAACTGATGAAGAGCGATGTGAAGATTTTCAAAAAGCTTTAGATAATCCCAATATTAAGGCTATTTGGTCGGCACGAGGAGGTTATGGTTCTGTACGAATTTTAGATAGATTAGATTTTACAAAGTTCTTAGAACGTCCTAAATGGATTATTGGTTATTCTGATATTACTGCTTTTCATAATCATATCCATAATTTGGGAGTGGAAACATTACATGCAATGATGGGAACTAGCATGCAAGACCAGGTAACTGATATTGAGCATACAATTACAACCTTTAAAAAAGCCTTGTTTGGAGAAGGTTTAAGTTATAAGATTCCTTCATCAAAGTATAATAGAAAAGGAAATGTACAAGGTGAATTGGTAGGAGGGAATATTGCTATTTTGGCTTCAATGTTGGGGTCAAATAGTCAAATTTCTACGAAAGGAAAGATTTTGTTTATCGAAGAAATTGGAGAATACAAGTATTCTATAGATAGAATGTTGCAGAGTTTAAAAAGAGCTGGATACTTTAATGGAGTAAAAGGAATTGTAGTAGGAGATATGACAAAAATTAAAAAGAATACAACTCCTTGGGGGAGCTCTATAGAACAATTAGTTTTAGATGTGGTTCCTGAAGATATTCCTGTTTTGTTTGATTTTCCTGCAGGTCATGAACCTGATAATAGGGCATTAATTATGGGAAGAGGAGTAATACTAGATATTAATGAAACTACCTCCAATGTAATTTTTAAATAGTGGCTATACATAATGAATTAGGAAAAAAAGGAGAACAAATTGCGGTTGATTTTTTAGTAGAGAAAGGGTTTACTATTGTAGAAAGAAATTATAGATTTCAAAAAGCAGAGGTTGATATTATAGCTCGAAAGGATGAGTTATTATTAGCAGTTGAAGTAAAAACGAGATCTTCAATAGATTTTGGAGATCCGCAAGATTTTATAAATTCCAAAAAGATAAAACTACTACTTTCAGCAATAGATTATTATGTAGTAGAAAAGAACTTAGATATTGAAGTAAGGTTTGATGTTATTGCAGTGGTTATAGATAAATCCAAAACAGTAATAGAGCATATTGAAGACGCTTTTTTATATTTTTAAAAAAGAAAACCCAACTTATATAAGTTGGGTTTTCTTTTTATGAAGTCAGTTTTAATTAGTGACTTTCAAAATATTTTTTTACATCTTCGAACTGATCAGGCATTGCAATGATCTTCTTATCTTTATCTAAAACGAAATAAGAAGGAGTACCTAATAAGTTATATTTTTGAACAGTTTCATTACTCCATTTATGTTCTGGGTGCGTTCCTATTGCATTATGCCAATTCGGAAGTTTATTTGTAGTAAATGATACCCAAGCATCTTTATCACTTTCATTTTCAATACCAAATGAAATTACTGAAATGTTTTTGTGACTTTGCATAAAGCTATGTAATTCAGGTACATCTTTTACACAGTGAGGACAACTAGTACTCCAAAAAACAAGTAAATAGTTATCACCATCATTTAATGAAGATAATTGATAATCTGTTTCTCCTTCTTTCCAAGAAAAGTCTGGAGCAACTCTACCCACGGTAGCATTTAAAATTTGTAATTTTTCTTTTTTAAACTCTTCGTCTTGATCTTCTGATGGTAAGTCTTCGTAATATTCAGCAAATAACCAATCCACCATTTCTCCGTCTCTCTTATCAGTAAAAGAAGTGATTAAAAAGTGTACAAGGTCCTTTTTTAATTTACCTTTTGATACTTTAGATAAAACCGTTTTTATAGACTCTTTATAAATCTCTTTTTGAGCTTCTGGGTCTTCAGCAGTATTTAAATAGAAAATATAGTCATTTACCTTGTCAATAATGAAAGATGAATTGTATAGTTGCTTACTATCAAACTCTACAAACCTAAAGAAGTTTTCAATGGTGAACTCAGAAAATTCTTCAACACTTTCAAAAAGACTTGAAGGGTTGTATCGTTGAGAAGCTTTAATGAAGTGATGTACTAACATTCCTTCAGATTTAGTCTCAAACCCATCTTGTAATTCTTTTAAAGACTTAAGATCTTTTTTATAGGCTTTTTTCGTGTCTTTGTTAGGGTTTTTAATATACTCTAGCAAATATTGGTCTAATTTGTTTTGCTTTTTAGCATATGCTTGTAAATAATCTGCGTATAACTTATTCTCTCTTGAAGAAGTAAATACAACCGATTGGTCAGGGAATTTAGGATTAAAGATAAACTCAATATTTTCTTTATTAAATAAAAAATCTATAAATCCTGAACCTTGATTTCTATAAGTTGCTCTATATGCTCCTGGTGCAGCGTTCTTAGGTAATTGAATTGTAAATCTACCTAGAGCTTGCTTTTCCCCATTTACATTTACAGTGTCATACTTTATCGTAGTATGTCCTATAAATTTAGGTTTTACACCTTCTAATTTATGTAACATTAAAAAGTCACTTTTCTCTGGCGGGGTCATGGTACCTTTTATGGTATACTGAGCATTCGCTACTGATGTTGCAAATATTAATAAAGCAAGTAATTTTCTCATCATCATGATATAAAAGGGTTATTTTAAAGGTTTAAAACTAGTTATTTACCTACTAGTATCCAAGAAGTATGCCGAATTTATTTTTTCTTCATTATTTTAGTCTCCTTGTAATTTGTTAAAGGTTGAAAATGAGCTTTCAAAATAAAGTAGTATGGATAACTGGTGCTTCTTCTGGAATAGGAAAATCACTGGCAATTGAGGTTTCTAAACAAAATGTATTTCTGATTCTTTCTTCTAGAAGAAAAGAAGCATTAGAAGATGTAGTTAAAGAGTGTAGTTTTCCGGAAAACATTAAAGTGCTTCCTATAGATCTAGAAGCTTACGACACCCTTAATTTAAAAGTAGAAGAAGCAATTTCTCTGTTTGGTAGAATTGATGTTTTGGTAAACAATGGAGGTGTTAGTCAACGCTCTTTGGTGAAAGATACTAAAATTGAAGTGGATAAGCGTTTAATGGATATCAATTATCTTGGTACCGTAGCTTTAACAAAAGCCTTGTTACCTCACTTTGTTCAAAATAAATCGGGTCATTTTGTTGTAACAACCAGTATTGTTGGGAAAATAGGAACTCCTTTACGATCTAGTTATGCCGCCACAAAACACGCATTACATGGTTTTTTTGATAGTCTTCGTGCAGAACATCATAAAGATAATATTAGTGTTACGCTGGTATGCCCTGGTTTTGTAACAACTAATGTTTCAAAGAATGCATTAACAGGAGATGGAAGTCCGCAAAATTTGATGGATACGGCTACTGCGAATGGAATTGCTCCTGATCGATTTGCTAAATTAATGCTTAAGGCAATTAAAAATAAACGAGAAGAAGTTTATATAGCGGGCGCCAAAGAAAAACTTGGAGTATACGCAAAGAGGTTTTTTCCGAAGTTATTATCCAAAATGATTCGCAAATTGAGTGTTACTTAATCAAAAAAATTAATAGAATCAAAATAATTAATAATAGCTTCTTTCATCAATACAGTTTGCTCTCCTGGTTTTAAACTAGGCAGTTCTGTCAATGTTTTGTAGTGTGGCCAACCGTCATTGTCAAAAAAGTCGAATTCATAATACCCATAAGGTTCAAGTAATTTACATATAGCTATATGCATTAAGTTTACTTTTTCGTCTTTTTTAAATTTTCGTTGTCCTTGTCCTAATTCTTGAACACCAATTAAATAGATGATGGCATCAATGGTAAGCTCATCTCCTTCTGCAAATTGTTGTGATAATTTCTGATTCACAACATCCCACTTTTCCTTTAAGTTATTTGAAGTACTCATTTAAATTTTTGAGAAGCAAAGATACGAATGAGTTGTGTATATTTACATTGAAATATTTAAATGCCTATGAATACTTTTGATATAATTATTGCCGCTTTATTACTTTTTGGATTTGTACGTGGATTAATGAAAGGTTTGTTTGTTGAGGTTGCATCATTGGTAGCCTTAGTAGCTGGAGTTTATGGAGCTATTCATTTTTCATATTTTATTGGAGATTGGTTAAAAGGGAGTGTAGATTGGGAAGAAAAATATATTTCATTAGCAGCCTTTGCAGCAACATTTGTGGTAATCATTGTGGTCATTGCTTTGTTGGGGAAAATTTTAACAAAAATTGCTGACTTTGCTTCATTAGGAATTTTAAATAAAATATTAGGAGGGGTGTTTGGAGCGTTAAAAATAGGACTAATTTTAAGCGTGATTTTTATCTTTTTTGGAAAAATGAATGATACGATTCCATTTGTCTCACAAGAAAGTTTGAATGAATCTATTTTATATAAACCGGTAAAAAAGATTGCTCCAACAATATTTCCATCGATCATAAAAGATGAAGATGATGCTGAAGAAGAGAAGTCCACAACTAATGAGGAAAGTGTCTAATGGATAGTGCGTCAATTCGTGGTTTTATTACCTTGATCCTGATTTCAATTGCGTTATTATTGTCTGTTTTTTTATTAACCGTAAAAACAAAGAATAAGACGGGCAATAGGTTAATGGCTATATATTTTATAACGTTCGCAATTCATATTAGTGTCTTTTTTTATGCAAATTATGTAGAGGTTCCTATTGTCTTAGATAGGCTTCGAGATCAAATAGCTTTTTTTGCAAGTCCATTATTGTATTTATACGTTTTGTCTTGTATTTATTCTGATTTTAAACTTCAACCAAAACATCTCTTACATTTTATTCCTTTTGCCATTGAGTTATTCATGTATTTTCCTAATTTTTACTTGGCTTCAAATGAGCAACGAATACTATTTTATGAGAATTATTACTCGTACCCTGAAGTGAAAATATCTTTAGTTTATGGTGTTTCAGTGGCTTTGTTTTATTTGGTGTTGATATTTATCGAATTAAGAAAATATAGAAAACTCTTATTAGAAAATTATTCATCCACAAAAAATTACAATTATAAATGGTTGTTTCAACTAGCGGTTATTAGTGTGGTATTACTACTATTTTCTGCGATAAAAAGTATTTATAAATTGTTTGATAGTGATGATGCTACATTAGATATCATGCGTATCATAACAACACTTTTATTACTTGGTTTTTTATGTTGGATTGTGTTAAAAAGTATGTTGCAACCAGAGTTGTTTAGAGGTATCGACACTAAACATCAATTGGTGCGAACAATGTTAGAAAATGAAGGGAATGAAGTGGATGAGGAAGATGAAATTTCTACACAAATAAATACATTAAAAACTTATATGGATAAAGAAGAGCCTTTTTTAGATTCTTCACTTACAATCCATAATCTCGCAAATCAAATGAATATTTCTTACAGAGATTTATCGGTGCTAATTAACCATCACTTGAAACAACATTTCTTTGATTTTGTAAATGGTTATCGAATAGAAAAAGCCAAAGAAATACTTCAAAATCCATCAAATAAAAAGCGAACCGTATTAGAGATTCTGTATGAAGTTGGGTTTAATTCCAAATCTTCTTTTAATACGGAGTTTAAAAAGCAAACGGGTTTAACACCTACTCAATACAGGAGAAACTATTGGTAGTCAGTTTTTTGTAATAAAGTCGAACGTTTGCTGTAGATACTCAAACGCATTTGTTTTGTAAAAAAGAGTTCGACTTTAAGCAGTCAGTCGCCTACCTTAAAGAAGTGCCGCACTTTTGTTCTCGAATTAAAATTTTATTTATGAGAACTCAAAAAATCTTGATGCTAATTACATTGTTATGTACAACCTTACTTTCTGCTCAAGTAACAATTTCAGGAAAAATTAAAGATAAAAATGAAGTCATTTCTTTTGCAAATGTGGTGCTTAAAACCAGCGAAGGGAAAATTATTGCAGGTACTACTTCTGACGATCAAGGATATTTTAGCTTAAATTGTAAAGAAGGAAACTATCGTTTATTGGTTAGTTTTATTGGTTATAAAAATTTAGAAAGAGAGTTGTCAATAAAGGAATCAATTCACCTTGGAGTTATAGAAATTGAGGAAGAGGAAAATGTATTGAATGAAGTAGTTGTTAATTCTGAGAAAAAATTAATAGAACAAAAGAATGATCGTTTGGTTTTTAATGTTGCTAATAGTGTCTCTGTAAGTGGAGGAGATGTTGTCGATGTTCTTAAAGTAGCCCCTGGAATTTCAGTGCAAAATAATGCCATAAGTATGGTTGGTGGAGAAGCTACTAGAATTATGATTGAAGGAAGAATGGTACAACTTTCAGGTGAAGACCTCATAAATTTTTTAAACTCGATTGCAGCCGATGATATTAAATCTGTAGAAATTATTACTAATCCACCAGCACAATACGATGCAGTTGGGAACGGTGGGATTATCAATATTATATATAAGAAAGGAAGGAGAAACTCATGGAAGAATACAACTTCTTTAGCGTATAATGCGAATAAATATGGGTTTTTAACACTTCGAAACAATTTTTCTTTTAATAAAAATAAACTGCAATTAAATGCTTCTGTGAGTACTGTTAGAGGAGCGTTGCCAAATCAAGAGAATAGTTTAACTTATTTTCCAACAAGTGTCTGGAAAGTCGCTATTGAAACTAAAGAAAGGCGTAAAAATAATGCTGCTAGATTGTCTTTGAATTATGAATTGTCAAAAAATATTGAAATAGGAGGGCAGTACCTTGGTAATTTCAATACACCAAGTGATGATGCTCCTGGAAGAACAGAGTTTTATAATGTAGGAAATCAACTAGATAGTGTATTAGTTAAAACAGAACCGAGAAAAACGCGAGTGTTTAGTCATGTACTTAATTCATATGTTGTTTTAAAATTAGATACATTAGGTAGAAAACTGTCAGTTGATTTTGACTATTTTGATTACGAAAACACACTAGATGCAAAGGCTGTGGTAAATACATTTTCTCCACAAAATGAATTGATAAATGTAAACCAATCGGTTAGAAATTATAGCAAACAAAAAATTAATAACTATAATATAAAGTTAGATATGTATCATCCGTTAAAAGGGATGGATTTATCTTATGGAGTGAAGTTTAGTTTTGTGACTACTAAAAATAAATTAGAAAACTATAATACGATTACTGGAACGCCAGTTTTTGATACTAATTTATCTAATGAATTTGAATACGAAGAGAATGTGCAAGCTTTTTATGTTAATGCTTCAAAATCTATTAGTGATAAATGGAGCGTTCAAGCTGGCTTGCGTTTAGAGAATACAGCAACCAAAGGAGTTTCAAAAACGTTGAATCAGACCAATAAAAATAGTTATGCAAAACTGTTTCCATCGGTTTATGTGAGGTATCAAAAGGACGAGAATAATACGTTTAGTTTTAATTATGGAAGAGGGATAAACCGTCCTATTTTTAGAGATTTAAATCCGTTTAGAAATTATTTAAACAGTAATGTATATTCTGAAGGAAATCCGTTTATGCAACCTTCTTTTGTAGATCGTTTTAACTTAATTCATAACTACAAAGGTAAATTGGTTACAACACTTTATTTTCATCATATGCAAGACGGATTTGGAACGTTGTTTTCAGCAGAGCCAGAGAATAATATTCAAGCGGTAATAAGAAGAAATTATTATAAGGGAGTGTATTGGCAACTTTCTGAGTTGTATACCGTAAAACCATTTTCTTGGTGGAGAAGTCAGAATTATGCTCATATTTCAGGGAACTCTTCTACGGTTTTTAATGAGTTTGATGTTCCTGTTAAAAATGGTATACAGTTTAGTTTTTCAACGAATAATACGTTTAAAGTATCGGAGGATACAAGTTTACAGGTCGATTTCTTTTACCAACCGACATCATCTGCTAATATCTATACGCTGGGTACAATGTATGGTCTAAACTTAGGGGTTAAAAGAAGTTTTTTTAAGAAAAAGATTCAAGCAGCTGTTTTGTTTAATGATGTTTTTAATACGGCTAGTTTAAATAATTTAACATCCGAAATTAATGGAGTAAGGAATGTATATAGTCAAAACTATAATAGTAGACATGTTCGTTTTTCTCTTTCTTATAGTTTCGGAAATAAGAAAATAAAAGTAAAAGATAGAGGATTTGGAAATAGTGATGAGCAAAATAGAGCAAATTAAACAGTATAAAAAAACCGAAGCAAATCGCTTCGGTTTTTCATTTATAAGGTTGTTATTTTATAACATAGTTACTTTTCCTGTTGTTAAAGAGTATACTCCTCCAACAATCTTAATTTCACCATTGTCTTCCATTTCTTGTAATATCTTACTTCTTTCACGGATTCTTTCAATCGTCATCTTTACATTGTTTTCAATAGTTTTGTCAACAAATGCCTTATTAGATGAATTAGCTTCTCCTTCTACTTCTTCTGAAGCAGCTTTTGCAGCTGGTACGATGTTATCTAACATCGCTGTAATATTTCCTAATTCAACACCATCACAAGCAGCTTTTACAGCTCCACAGCTTTCATGTCCCATTACAAATACTAATTTACTACCTGCAACGGCACAAGAGTATTCCATACTACCTAAGATGTCTACGTTTTCAAAGTTACCTGCTACACGAGCAACGAAAACGTCTCCAATAGTTTGATCGAAAACCATTTCTACTGGTACACGAGAATCGATACATGATAAAATTACTGCTTTAGGAAACTGTCCTCCAGTTGTTTGTTGTACTAAATCAGTAACATTTGAAGATGTTAAGTTGTTGTCTACATAACGCTTGTTACCATCTAATAAATCTTGTAACACAGTATCTGCAGTGAAACCTGATTGAACTTCTTTTGTTATTGCTGTATTTCTCATAATTGTTTTTTAATTAATTTTTTTAATATATGTCTTTTATATTTTCTTTTGCCCACGATTGGCATTCTTTAAAAGTGCTAAAAATATGTTCTTCAGGAATAAAATCTGGAATCAAACCAATACGTTCCATCATATATCTTGGTTGTCTTAATAAACCAACAAACAATACTTGAACATGGGTTCCGTTCGATTTTAAATCTTGAATCATATCTTCCATAGCGTATAACCCAGATTGATCCATATACTGCATGAGATCTAAGCGCATAATTACGGTAGTTGCAGTTTTCGGAATCTGTTTGGTCATGGCTTGAAAATCACTGGTATATCCAAAGAATAAAGGTCCTTTGATATGTTTAATGAAAACTTCTTCTTTTAGTTCTATTGGGAAATCTACTTCATCATCCCAAGCTTCTTCAAAAGTTAATACTTCAGAGCGTTCAGCAGTTAAATCACCAATTTTCTTCATGAACATTAAAGAAGCAATGATTAAACCAATTCCTACTGCATAAACTAAATTCCAGAAAGTAGATAACACTAAAACAACTAACATTATTAATACTTCAGAACTTAATTTTATTGGACCTAGTTCAATATCTCTAGGTAAAGAAGGAATTGCTTTTAATCCTTTATAATCCATTACTCCTATACCAACGGTAATTAGAATACCTGCTAAAACTGCTGCGGGTATTTTTGAAGCAACGGGACCTAATCCTAAAAGGATAATTAACAGCATTACACCAGCAATCATACCAGATAGTTTGGTTTTTCCACCTGAATTAATGTTTACTACTGTTCTAATTGTAGCTCCTGCACCAGGAATTCCTCCAAATACGGCAGCTATGGTATTTCCAATACCTTGTCCAACAAGCTCTTTGTTAGGCTTGTGTTTGGTTTTGGTCATGTTATCTGCAACCACTGAAGTTAATAAGGAATCAATAGCTCCCAATAAGGCTAATGTCAATGCTGTAAAGAAATAAGGTGTGACATTAGCGAGTTTGAAACCAGTAAATATTTCCAAATTCGGAGCTGGAAATCCTTGCGGTATTTCTTCGATAGGTCTATAATCTAAGCCAAAAGCTACGGCAATACCTGTCATTACAACAAGTGCAACTAGAGTACTAGGTATGGCAGTTGTTATTCGCTTAAAACCATAAATAATAAATATGGTTCCTAATGCTAAAGCGAGTTCTAACCAACTAATATTTTTTAAAGCTCTGGGAAGCACATTAAAAGTGCCCATTACTCCAGAAGCTTCTTTTCCAGCTAGGGTTTTACTTTCGTTTAAGATATTTTCTTGAGTAATTTTTTCAGCTCTCTTGATGGTTTCTTTAAAATCTTCAAGAACTAATATACCTTCACTAGCTTCTTCTTTTAATATGTTTTCCAATATGATTTCCTCGGCCAAAGGTTTAAATTGCTCTACATATACAGGGTCTTCCTTGGCATAGTATCCAACAGAAGGTAGTATTTGTGTTACCAAAATGATTACTCCAATAGCTGTCATAAACCCTGAAACTACAGGGTAAGGAATATATCGAATATATTTTCCTAAACCAATGGCACCTAAACCTATTTGCATTAAACCTGCTAATAAGAAAACGGTTAATATAATAGGCATAGCCTTATTAATATCTCCATCATTAGCAGCAATAATAGTTGCAATAACTACCATACTTACTGCAGTCATCGGAGCAGTAGGACCAGAAATTTGAGTATCGGTACCTCCAAAAAGAGCAGCGAAGAAAGCTATTAAAATAGCTCCATATAAACCTGCACTAGGACCTAAACCAGAAGATACACCAAAAGCTAAAGCAAGAGGTAAAGCCACAATTCCGGCAGTTACACCACCGAATATGTCTCCACGAACGTTAGAAAATAGTTTTTTCATAAGTAAAGATGATTAGTACTTAAAAATACTAATTTTTTTTGATTGCTTTGGTCTTTTTTGATTTGATGATACGATCATAACACTTAAAAAAAGAGAGTGCAAATGTGTAAAACACTACACTCTCATATATGTTTATGCTGCTTTTGGACGTAATTTAAAGAATTCGATAAAGCTTGGTGGGTTTTCAACAATACCTCTTTCAGATATTAATTTAATATCGATATTTCTTTCTTTTGCTTTGTAGGCAAAATCTTCTAAGATTTCTATGATATCATTATCTAAATATCTTGTTTGTCTTACATCTAGTTCTAAATATGTGTTTTCTGGAAGATTATCTAATTCTTTTAAAATAGCTCCTTTGTTAAAGAAAGTTACTTCTTCTGCTAAAGTCATTTTAATTTTGTGCTGTCCGTTACTCTTATCTTCAATATGTAAGAAGTGAGAGTTTTGGTAACTCTTAAATAAGATTACTACAATTCCTACAGCTAATCCTAATCCAATACCTAATAATAAATCACCAGTTACAACCATTGGTACAACAGTTGCCATAAAAGGAATGAATTGCTTTCTTCCTAATTTGAACATGTTTATAAATGTAGCAGGTTTTGCTAATTTATATCCTACGATTAATAATACTGCTGCTAAAGCAGATAACGGAATTTTATTTAATAACGTTGGAATTAATATGATTGAAATTAATAAGAAGAAACCATGGATAATTGCTGACATTTTACTCTTACCACCTGATTGAATGTTTGCAGAACTACGAACAATTACCTGAGTAACTGGTAATCCTCCAATTAAACCAGAAACAATATTACCCACTCCTTGTGCTAATAATTCTCTGTTTGTTGGCGTTACGTTTTTGTCTGGGTCTAATTTATCAGTAGCTTCAACACATAATAAAGTTTCTAAACTTGCAACGATAGCAATAGTAAATGCCACAATCCATACATCTTTATTACCAATAGCTCCAAAATTAGGGAATGTAAATTGCCCTAAAAATGAATCAATTCCATCAGGAACAGGAACGCTTACTAATTGAGAAGCATTAATACCTAATTGCTCGTTACCTTCTGTAACAATATAAAAGATAATACCTACAACAACGGCTACTAAAGGACCTTGAATTAACTGGAAGATTTTACCTTTTTTAGATAATACCTGTTGCCATAAAATTAAAATACCTAATCCTATAAAACCTACTAAGGTTGATCCTACACTAATAGCATCTAATGAAAAATCAGCTGATTTATCATATCCAAAGAAAAAAGGAATTTGTTTCATAATGATAATGATACCAATACCTGTTAACATTCCTTTAATTACAGAAGAAGGAAAATAATATCCAATAACTCCTGCTTTTAATACTCCTAAAATTAGCTGAATAACACCTCCTAATACAACGGCTACTAAAAAGTTTTCAAAACCACCTAAGGTTGCAATCGAAGTTAATACGATTGCTGCTAATCCAGCAGCAGGTCCACTAACTCCAATTTTAGATCCACTTATACTTCCTACTACAATACCACCAACAATTCCGGCAATTAAACCTGAAAATAAAGGGGCTCCACTGGCTAAGGCAATACCTAAACATAAAGGTAACGCCACAAAAAACACAACTATACTAGCTGGTAAGTCGTTTTTGATTGTTTTAAACATACACAATAATTTTCTTTAGCTAACTTATTCAATTAGCTGATAAATTTGATTTTAATAAATATTTGTTGATCCTTATAAGTATTCTCAATACTTATTTATAAAAGGGAAAGTTGAATTTTATATTTAAGATAACTCCGGAGGTGGAGATTCTAAGCTATGGTAGATAGTTTGGTATAATTCTAAATTATACGTGTTAATCTTTGCTTTACTGTTAGCAGAAGAGACATTTATAAAAGCTACTTCTGTTTTTAAAATTTTTATTTCTTTAACTTCTTCTGATTTTTCGTTAGAATCTGTGTCCTCTTCAATGTCAAGGAGTAAAGAAGTTTCACAAATGTCATAATCGCTTAAGCTCACAATTGTAGGTACTGTTATACTAAATAACAATAAAAAAGTTAGGGAATATGTAAATAAGCTCTTGAGCATTTTTTAATCAAAAAACACAAATATAAGCAGTTGAGCCGTTGTTTTTTGTTAAAGAAGCTTAAAAATTTTAGAACTCTTTAAGATTTGTAGCAAGTGTCCAACCTATTTTTCCATCAGCAAGCTTGATTTTTTTCCAATTGTCGACGGTATCTAACACTTTTACCTTAGTGCCTTCATGTAAGGTAAATACTGCATCTGAATTATCAGTTGGAGCATTTTTAATCTCTATTTCCTCAGGGAAAATAATGGCTTGAATATTATTTTTTTCTTGATTATACTGGTTATAGGTTATCACTAACGTTACGGCTAATAGTAAAAAAGAAACGATACTAGTGGTAAAAAATAAACGCTTTCTATTAGGAGAATAGGCAAAGTAAAATAATAAGAATAAAGTCGATGCCAAAATTGATAATAGAATGTTTACAATAGCCCAAGTATTGTAGGTCAGCTTTTGTAAAACATTTTCATTAATTTTTTGAAAGATTGTTTTTGGCAAGGCTTCAATTCTATCAAGTGTTAATCTTTTAGCAAAGATTAAATTATTTTGAGCGTCTTCGTTTAAAGGGTTTAGTTTTAGCGCTTTTTCGTAGTTATAAATTGTAGGAGCTACTTGGTTTAGTTTGTAGTGACAATTACCAAGGTTATAGTACAATTCTGAAGAAACATTTCCTTGTGCTATAATTTCGTTATACTTTTTTATTGCTTCAGTATATTTTCCTTCTTTATACAGGGAATTTGCATCAGTAAATAGAGCTTCGGCGTTTTGTGCTAAGGCTATGCTTGATATAAGCAATAATAATATTACAAGTGTTTTCTTCATCATAATTGCTTGTCTAATTCCGTAATTACTTGTTTTGCTTTTTCGTACTCTTGATTCATTTGTACATTGTCAATAGGAGTATAACGGGCAAAATCACAATCGTTTAGTACAGATATAAAGTTGTCAATATCTGCTTGGTTTACATTTTTGTCTTGTAATAATGATGTTATTTTTTCTCTACTTATATCAGAGGTTTCTACTCCAAGTTTCGCTTTTAAATAGTTATGCAAAGCACGCTCTAGTGCTTCATAAAAAGCTTCTTTATTACCTAATTGTTTTTGGGCTTGGGATAAATATTTTTTAGCAAGCTTATCAGCTTTTCGTAACCTGTTACCTACTATATCTCCTGCGCGTTCTTCTCTTTTTTTGTTAATAAAAATTCCAACAGGTATTGCTATTAATGGTAACATCAATAGTACATAGAATAAAGTAGATTTGAAGAAGTCTGATTTTGTTTCGGATTCAAAGTTTGTAGAATTTTGAATATATCTAAAGTTGTTTCCAGTAACAGTTACCTCCCTTTTAGCCACTGCGTTGTTGTCAGAATTGGTAACCAATTCTTTTCCTTGTAACACATCAACATATAAATCTTCTGTGGTAATAGTTTGATACACCTCTTCTTTTGGGTTGAAATAAGAAAAACTCACTTTAGGAATTTTATATTTCCCTTTAAATTCTGGAACTACTGTATAATTATCAGTTACGCTTCCTCTTAACCCTTTTGAAGTTACTTTAACCTTTTCTTTTCGTTCTGGTTGATATACTTCTAATTCTTTTGGGGTTTCAATCTTCGGAAGTTCAAATAGTTTTAAATTACCTTCTCCGTTTACTGCAACTGTAATTTGAGAAGATTCATTTGCTTTTAAGGTGTTTTTACTCAGTGCCACGTCAAAAGAAAATTCTCCTACTGCACCATTAAAATTCTCTGGTTTATTAGCTAAAGGAAGCGATTTCGATCGTATAATTTTTTTAGCTGAAGCAAATTCTTTACGAACTTGTTTGGTAATGGCATTTCCAAAGAAATCTGCTCTTCCTGTTGGAACGCCCACGATAATATCCATTTTCATTGGATCAATGGTAAGCTTTCCATCTTTGGTAGGGATTAACAAAGCCTTTTGTAGGGTAACATAACGATAGCGTTCACCATTATATTTACCCATTTTAACTTGGATTCCGTTGATCTTAATATCTTGATTCCAGAAACCATTGTATTGTGGTGCTTCTGTAACTGCATAATCGTAAACATTTACATTTTCACTTACATATAATCTATATTCAACGTAGATTCCCTCTCCAACAAAAGGTCTTCCATTTGAAACTTCAGCAACTAAATGTATGTTTTGTTGTGCGACATAGTTAGGGTCATTAGGGTCTTTAGGTAATTCAACCGCATTTAAAACAATGATTTTAACAGTGTTTGATTTGATGGTTTCTCCGCCTAATTCAATACTTGCAGCAGGAAGCGTGAATTCTCCTTTTCTTTTTGGTTGAAGGATGTAAGTATATTTTTGAGAAAAGCTTGCTTTACCATTTACCCAAGATTGACTTACAGATTGACTTGGGCCTCCAACTACTTTAAAGTTTGTGAACTTTGGAGGGGTGAAATTATCGGCTCCTTGCTTATTAATAGAATATTCAACACGTAAACGTTGGTTCACACCCAATTTATTCTTGCTAACAGCAGCTTTAAATACGGTGTCTTGTGCATTAATACTACAAGTTATTAATGCAATAATGAATGATATGTAAAACTTTAACTTCATGTTATTTTTAAGTCGCGTAAAAATACTAAGATTTTAAAATATTAAAAATTACCAATCCTTTTCTTGCTTTACTTTTCTTCCCTTTGATTTTTTAACATTCATTTTCTTTTGAGTCTTCTTCTCTTCGTTGTTTAAACTCTCCAATAATTGTTTCATTTGTTCGGGGGTTAACTTTCCTTGTTGAGGTTTAGGTTGTTGGTTTTTATCTTTTTTATCGTTCTTTTTAGGATCCTGTTGGTCTTTTTGATCATCATTTTTTTGATCTTTCTTTTGATCCTTTTTGTCTTTATCGTCTCCGTCTTTCTTTTGGTCTTTCTGGTCTTTGTTTTTGTCTTTTTGATTTTGTTGATCCTGCTTGTTTTGCTGATCTTTATTCTTTTTGTCCTTGTTTTTGTCTTTGTTATCTTTTTGATTTTGTTGCTGCTTCTTTAAATTCTTTTGAGCAACTGCAAGGTTATAGCGTGTTTCGTCATCATCAGGAAAATTACGCAATGAGTTTTTATAGGCATCAACAGCTTGTTGATATTGTTTTTGCTCCATCATTGCATTCCCGATATTGTGGTATGCTTGTGCTTTTTCTATTTTATCTTTAGAGGTTTTGGTAGTTAATTCGTACTGTGCTACTGCTTCCTTATAGTTTTTATCTTGATATAAGGCGTTACCATAATTATAGTTGGCCTTTTCATATTTGCTGTTTTTATCTAAGGCTTTGCGATATGCAATAGCGGCATCTCCAAACTTTTGTTTGTTATAAAGTTTATTCCCTTCTCTTAAAAGTGTTCGGGCTTCACGTTGCAATTTTAAAGTGTCTCGTTGCGCATTTGCATTAAAAACTCCAGAAAATAAAATAACCAGAAAGAGTATACCTTGTAATTTCTTCATCTTCATTTACTATTTAGATTCCTCATTAAACAAATCAACTTTTTTCAACCATTTGGTTTTTCTTTCAAAGAAGAACATGTCTATTATTAAAAACAATAAACCAATACCTAAAAACCACTGAAATTGATCTTTATAATCTGAAAATTGTTTTGTTTCAAATTCACTTTTTTGAGCGTTTGAAATAATATCTTCTATAGTTTTAACTGGTTTCTCCGTTTTGTTTCCATCAATATATATACCATTAGAAGCTTCTGCTATATCTTGTAAGATATCTGGCTTACGTTGTGTTATAACTGTTTCTCCTTTATTATTCTTTTTATAACCAATAAGTGCGCCATTTAATTTTAAAGGGATTGGTCCACCTTTTTCAGTTCCTACACCAACCGTATAAACTTTTACACCTTCGTTTGCTATATTTTGCGCTATTTGTTTTGTTTCTTCTTGATGATCTTCACCATCAGAAATAATAATTAAAAAGCGATTGGTTTGCTCATCGTTATTATAATAGGTTTTTGCTAATTCTAGAGCTTCATTAATGGCCGTTCCTTGACTTGAAACCATATCTGGATTAGCATTTTGTAAAAACATTTTAGCTGCAGCATGATCTGTCGTTATTGGTAATAAAGGGTAAGAGTTACCCGCATAAATAATTACTCCAACACGATCACTTCCAAGTTTATCAATGATTTTAGAAATAATTTGTTTCGACTTTTCCAGTCTATTAGGAGCAATATCTTCTGCTAACATACTTTTTGAAACGTCTAAAGCAAAAACCACATCAACACCTTCTCTTTTTACCGTTTTTAACTTAGTTCCCATTTTAGGATTGGTTAAAGAGATAATTAAGAACGATAATCCTATAATGAAAAAGATGAATTTTAAAACAGATTTAAAAGTAGAAGTATTAGGAGCTATTTTATGTAATAGTTCTAAACTAGCAAACTTTTTTTGCGTTCTCTTTTTCCACCATATAACCAATAAAAAAACAACTATTAATATTGGAATAATAGTGAATAAATAAAAATATATTGGTTCTTCAATCTTATACATAATTAAATAAAGCTCTTAAATAAAGTGTTCTTTAATAAAAATTCTAACAACAAAAAGATTCCAGCTAAAAAAACTAAAAGTCTATACTTTTCAGTGTAGTTGTAATATTTAAATTCTTCTATTTTAGTTTTTTCTAACTTGTCAATCTCATCATAAATAGCTTTTAACTTTGAATTGTTGGTCGCTCTAAAATACTTTCCTTCTGTTTCTTGAGCTATATGTTTTAATAAATCCTCGTCAATTTCTACTTGTTGGTTTTTGAAAGAAAGTTTACCAGTTCTTGGGTCTCTTGCCCATGGGAATGGAGCCATGCCGTTGGTACCAATTCCTATGGTGTATACTTTAATATCATTTCCTTTAGCAAGTTCAGTAGCTGTTTTTGGGTCTACAAAACCTGCATTGTTAACACCATCGGTTAGTAAAATGATTACTTTACTTTTGGCTTTACTTTCTTTTAATCGGTTCACAGCAGAACCTAGTCCCATACCAATAGCAGTTCCTCCTTCTAACTGTCCCCATTTTATTTCAGAAATGGTTCTTTTTACAATCGATTTATCACTTGTAATTGGAGTTTGTGTAAAACTTTCACCAGCATAAACCACAATTCCGATTCTGTCATTCGGACGACGATTAACAAAGTCGGTAGCTACTCTTTTTAGGGCCTCTAATCTGTTTGGTTTGAGGTCTTTCGCAAGCATACTAGCCGATACATCAATAGCCATTACAATATCAATTCCTCTGTTGGTCTTTGTTTTTTTACTCACTGCAACATTTCGAGGCCTTGCTAACGCAACAATCAATGCACTTAATGCCAATAGTCTTAATACGTATAATAAAGGTTTTAGTTTAGGTAAAATACTTTTATTTACCTCAAACGCTTTAGTGCTAGATATTTTTAGTTTTGCACTATCCTTTTTTCTAGTATAAAAATTCCAAAAAGCTAATAATGGAATCAATGCTAATAGCCATAAAAATTCTGGACTATGAAATTCAAAATTATTCCACTTCATCTTCTGCTTCTTCTATAGGTTTCGTTTTAATATTATTAATCACACTTTCAGCATCTTTTCTGTCTTGTTCAATCTCGTGCGATAGTGGTTTGGATTTAGCAAACTTAACTAAATCGGCTTCTTGCAATAACTCCTTTAATTTTTGAATAATTTCTTTATCAACTTCAATGGTGTCTATCTCTTTAAAATCAGTTAATGTACCAATTAACTCATCCGTTGTATTTTCAAGAGCGGGGATGTTTAATTCTCTTTCAATGTATCCTCTTACAATATCGGTTAATTCAGAATAGTATTGTTTAATTTTATTATTCTGCCAAAGTAGTTTTTCGTCTAAATTTTTTAGTTTTTCTAACGCTTCTTCGTAAGGAGGTAGGGCCGGAATATTTTCTTTTTCTATTTCCTCTTTTTTCTTTCTAAAGAAGAAATAATAAATAGCTAAACCAATAACTGCTAGTGCAACTAAAGCCCACCAGATGTAATGTTTAAAATCGTCAAACTGATAGGGTTCACCTTTAATACCTTTAATTGGATATTTTTTCACTTTAGTAGTGTCAATAGGAACTGTTGCTACATTAATAAGCAAACTATCTGTTAAATAAGCTTGGTTTTTAATGAAAATTTGCTGACGGGGTATATAGAAAGCACCACTATCGAAACCTGTTAGCACGTATTTTTGTATCAGTTTGTTATTTATAGTATCAATTTTTAGGGTGTCAACTACCTCAAGACCGTTTAAGTTAGCTAGTTTAGGAATGATAACATTTTGAGTTTCGTTTATTGAAATTTTATATTCAAACTGTTCTCCAATTCTAATGTTAGTAGTGTCTACTTCAGCTTTGACCAAAGATTCTTGAGCAAAAGCAGAAGCACCTAAAAATAAACATATGTAAAGCAAGTGTTTCTTCATTGCCAACTATTATCCTTTTTGTTTAAAGTATCCTAAAAGCTTTTTTACATAACTTTCATCAACGCGAATATTGATGGTTCCTGCACCACTTCTTTTAAATGTGTTTTTAAAATAATCGGAAACTCTTAGGGAGTTAATTTTATATTGTTTTCTAACAGAGGAAGAACTTGTGTTTATGTAATGCACAGCTCCGGTTTCTGCATCTAGCATAGGTACCATACCGATATTTGGTATTTCCTCATCATGTTTGTCATAGACTCTTATCCCAGTGACATCATGTTTGTTTCCTATGAGTTTTAATGTTCGCTCATAGTTTTCATCCATGAAATCAGAAAGCATAAAAACAATCGCTTTCTTTTTCATCACGTTTGATAAAAATTTAAAAGCTTGTGAAATATCGGTTTTTCTACTTTCTGGTTTAAATTCAATCAGTTCACGAATAATACGCAAAACATGACTTTTTCCTTTTTTAGGAGGGATGAAAAGTTCGATTTGATCTGAAAATAAGATTAATCCAACTTTATCATTATTTTGAATAGCAGAAAAAGCTAGTGTTGCTGCTATTTCTGTTATAGTGTCTTTTTTAAATTGTTCGGTGGTACCAAAAAATTCAGATCCAGAAATATCTACCATGAGCATCATGGTAAGTTCTCTTTCTTCTTCAAAAACTTTTACATAAGGCTCGTTATAACGGGCGGTGACATTCCAGTCAATAGCTCGAATGTCATCGCCAAATTGATATTGTCGAACTTCAGAAAAAGTCATACCTCTTCCTTTAAAAGTAGAATGGTATTCGCCTCCAAAAATATGATTAGACAAACGACGTGTCTTAATCTCTATTTTTCGTACTTTTTTGAGTAATTCTTTTGTATCCATTTATTAGTTTAACCAAGTTTCTGGTAACGGAGGTAGCTCCATTTCAGTAACTTTACTCTCTTTTTTTATAGAAAATAAAGGAGCATCTTTTACAGTTAGATTTACATTGTTTTTTTCTGCAATCTCCTTAATAACATCAGCAATGTTTCTCTTTTGTGCCAATACTAAGCTGTTCATGATTAAGTTTGACTCTGTTTGTAGATCAAAACAATCAACATGAAAAGCAGGTTTATTGTCGAGATAAATAACTGCTTCAGTACTTTTCTTTTTTGGTAATTCTAAAATCTCTTTCGTACCAGTTAATGTCTTGTACGTCGTTAATTTAAATGTCATTTAATAGCTAAATTTAAGGGGTGAAATTTCTAGTTGAGTTGTTAGTTTTTAGCAAAACAATCAGGGTAGCTATGTAATGTTTACTATTACCTAGGGAATTTGAACCTCTACCTAGGGAACTTGAATCTCATTTATTATTGAGTTTATTATGTCTATAGATGATATATTTTCAGCTTCAGCTTCATAAGTAATACCAATTCTATGACGTAAAACATCGTATACAACTGCTCTTACATCTTCTGGGATTACATATCCTCTTCTTTTTATAAATGCATAACATTTTGCAGCTTTTGCCAAAGCAATACTACCACGAGGAGAAGAACCAAAACTAATTAAAGGTTGCAGTTTTTCTAAGTTGTAACGTTCTGGGTAGCGTGTGGCAAAAATGATGTCTAGAATATATTTTTCAATCTTTTCGTCCATATACACCTCATTAACAACCTCACGAGCTTTAATTATTTGGTCAATAGAAATCACTGGGTTGATTTTTCCAAAACTTCCATTTAAGTTTTGACGTAAAATAATTTGCTCATCTTGTAATTGAGGATAGTCGATTACAACCTTTAGCATGAAACGGTCTACCTGTGCTTCAGGTAAAGGGTAGGTTCCCTCTTGTTCAACTGGGTTTTGAGTAGCCATCACTAAGAATGGTTCGTCTAGTTTAAAAGTTTCATCACCAATAGTTATTTGACGTTCTTGCATTGCTTCTAGTAAAGCAGATTGTACTTTGGCAGGAGCACGGTTAATCTCATCAGCTAGTACAAAATTGGCAAAAATAGGTCCCTTTTTTATAGAGAAATCATTTTCTTTTACATTGTAAATCATAGTACCTACTACATCGGCAGGTAGTAAATCAGGGGTAAACTGAACTCTACTAAAACTACCTTGAACAGCTTTGGATAAGGTGTTTATGGCTAGTGTTTTAGCTAATCCTGGAACACCTTCAAGTAAAATATGTCCGTTACCTAAAAGCCCAATTAGTAATCGTTCAATCATTTGTTTTTGACCAACAATTACCTTGTTCATTTCATTTGTTAGTACATCAACAAAAGCACTTTCTCTTTCAATTTTTTCATTTATTACTCTTACGTCCACATCCATAGTTATTGAATTATGTCTTAGATTTTTAGTGAAACAAAGCTACAATAATAAGAAAATAACTATTGTTAAAGTAAGGTTAAAGCAAAAAGATGGGTTAATAAATTATTGTTAATAAAATTTATTCAGTGTTTTAACATATTTACAGGGTATTTGTTAAGAAATTAAGGGATTTATTGCTATTATTGCTGTTAACTAATCAAAATTAATTATACAATGAATTTACAACCAAAACTTCTTTTAGTAAGTTTTTTATTGATGGCGTTTGCTATAAATGCCCAAAATGTAAAAGGAAAGGTTACAGATCAAAATGGAGAAGCGCTCCCTTTTGTGAATGTAATTGAAAAAGGAACCACGAACGGTGTAACCACCGATGATCAAGGGTTATTTAGTATAAATGTACTAAAGTTACCATCCACACTAGTAGTTTCATCAGTTGGTTTTACTACCGTTGAAAAAACAATCAATTCAGCAAATTTTGTTGTTATTCAGATAGCAGAATCTAGTGAAAGTTTAGATGAAGTAGTTTTATTAGGGTCTCGTAATAAAGCAAGAACAGTGGTAGATTCTCCTGTTCCAGTAGATATTATAGATGTTACTGAATTGGCGAAAACATCACCTCAGGTAAACCTAAATCAAATCTTGAATTATGTAGCTCCTTCGTTTTCATCAAATACACAAACAATTTCGGATGGTACGGATCATATTGATCCAGCCTCACTAAGAGGATTAGGACCAGACCAAGTGTTGGTGTTAGTGAATGGTAAGAGAAGACATAGTTCTTCGTTAGTAAATGTTAATGGTACTTTTGGTAGAGGTAGTGTTGGAACAGATTTAAATGCAATTCCAGCAGCAGCTATTGAAAGAATTGATGTATTAAGAGACGGTGCAGCGGCACAGTATGGTTCTGATGCTATTGCAGGGGTTATTAATATTGTACTAAAGAAGTCAACAAATGAATTGAATTTATCTGTTACTTCAGGAGCAAGTATTTCTAAAAACTCTAATGGACAAACTGGAGGTATCGATGGTGAAAGTGTAAATGTATCTGCAAACTATGGTATTAACCTTGGTAAAAATGGTGGGTATGTGAATTTTACAGGAGACTTTGACTATAGGGATCCATATAACAGAATGAGTGAGTTTAGAGGGCAAATTTTTAATGCTTACAATTCGGTAGAATGGGTAGCAAGAAACTCAGGTTTAGACTTAGCAAACCTTTCAATAGGAGATATTAAGTTTGCAGCTCAAGGAGTTACTCATTTTGATTTAGCAACTAAAAACTCAATTAACGCAGCAGGGTCAATCGATGATTTAAGAACAATTTTAAATTTCGATACTACAGATGCTGAACTAGCGGTAAGAGGTTTAGAAAGAAGTGATTTTAACATGAGAGTTGGTCAATCTGGATTAAGAGGAGGGCGCTTTTTTGCAAATATGAGTTTACCTATTGATGAAACAACAGAATTGTACTCTTTTGCAGGATTTAGTTCAAGAAAAGGAAACTCTGCTGGTTTTTACAGGTTACCTTCTCAATCGAGAACCTATACACCTTTGTATATTAATGGATTCTTACCAGAAATAAATTCTAAAATTATAGACAAGTCTATTGCTGTAGGAATTAGAAGTAAAGCAGGTGACTGGGATGTAGATTTCAGTAATACTTGGGGAACAAACAGTTTTGATTTTGAAATTTCAAACACATCAAATGCTTCATTATTAAGCGCATCACCAACTCGTTTTGATGCAGGAGGGTTTGCATTTACTCAAAACACAACAAATCTTGATTTTAGTAATAATTACGAAGATATCTTTAGCGGTTTAAACGTGGCGTTAGGTGCTGAGTACAGAACTGAGTTCTACGATATTATTGCTGGAGAAGAAGCTTCTTATACACAATATGATGCAAATGGATTACCAATAACACCATTAACTTCAGCTTCAACTGATTTCTTTGGAAATGCTAGACCAGGAGGATCGCAAGTTTTCCCTGGGTTTACACCTAAGAATGCATTAAGTAGAGATAGAAGTAGTTTTGCTGCTTATGTAGATTTAGAGGCAGATTTAACAGACAAGTTTTTAGTTAGTGGAGCAGCGAGGTTTGAAAATTATAGTGATTTCGGATCAACAATAAACTTTAAGTTGGCGTCTCGCTATAAGTTAAGTGATAATCTTAATTTAAGAGCAGGAGCAAATACAGGGTTTAGAGCGCCTTCATTACACCAGCGTTATTTCAATGCTGTAGCAACTCAATTTATTAATGGAGTACCGTTTGAAGTAGGAACTTTTTCAAATGATAGCGATTTAGCAAATCAGTTAGGTATTCCTAAGTTAAAGGAAGAGGAGTCTGCAAGTGTTAGTTTAGGTTTTACAGCTAAAATTCCTAGTGCAAATCTTAAAGTTACAGCAGATGCCTATTTTGTAGCGATTGAAGATAGAGTAATATTAACAGATCGTTTCAATATTCCAGCTGGTTTTGCTACGAACGCAAATGCAGCGGCATTTTTTGCAAATGCTATTGATACAGAATCTAAAGGTCTTGATATTGTTGTAACACATCAAGCAGAATTAAATGAAGGAATGACTTTAAAGTCTGATTTATCTGCTACTTTTTCACAAACAAAAAGAGTAGATGATATCCATTCTTCACAAGTTTTAGTTGACTCTGGACAGGAAGATAGTTATTTCAGTGAAGCTTCTAGAATTTATTTAGAAGAAGCAGTTCCAAGGACAAAAGTGAATTTATCGAATACGTTACTAATGAAGAGGTTCAATGTGTTTTTAAGAAATGTTTATTTCGGAGAAGTAACAGAAGCTAGTAATGTTATTGCAAATCAACAAGTATATGGAGGAAAGTTAGTAACAGATTTCTCGGTTGGATTTAAAGCTACAGATGAATTAACACTTACAGTAGGAGCTAATAATATTTTTGATGTGTTTCCTGATAGAACGAATAGTACAAATGGAAACTTTAGCTCAGGAAGGTTTGAGTGGTCTAGAAGAGCACAGCAATTTGGAATTGGCGGAAGATTTGTTTTTGCGCGTTTAAACTTTGTATTAAAATAAGCTAATCCTTACTATTATGAAAAAAATAAAATTATCAATATATACGTTGCTGTTATCTATTGCTTTTATAGGATGTAATAGCAGTAACACAGAGTTGGTTGAAGGAACAGTTACTCCAACAACCCAAGTAACGATAGGATTTACAGATTCAAATAATAATCAAGATGTCCTAGAAGACGGAGGAAACGTAAGTTTCCAAGTGTCTTTGTCAAAAGCTTTACCGTATGATATTACTGTTGAATTTGAAGTAGAGTCAAGTGATGCTAGTTTAATGAGTAGTACTATTTCGGAAGTAAACTACGAAGAGAAAGTGGTTATTAGTGCAGGGCAAAAAACTGCTGATGTCGCTTTATCTTTTGTAGATGATGGTAAAAGTGATGCTGTAGAAACTTATACAGTTAACTTAAAGAATGCTTACACTACAAGTACTTTAACAACGCACTTTGTTACAGGAAGTAATGCTGCTGATAGTATGAGTAGAGTTATTAATGTATATGATTCATTACCAACAGTAATTGAAGCAGATAAAGGAACAGTTTCTTTATTGTTGGAGTGGCCAGGAGCAGAAGATTTAGACTTATATTTAAGAAGTGAACCAACAATTTTCTCTACTGTATTAGCTAATAGTTGGTTTTCTCAACCTGAGTCTGTTGATATTACAGAAGCAATGGGAGATGGAGATTTCTATTTAGGGTTAGATAATTTCAATTTACCTACGCCTTATGATGTAAGATGTACTTTGAAAATTGTATTACCTGATACTTCTACAGAGACTTTAATGACTGATTTAGTAACTACTGAAACCGCAGCTGCTAATGGAGAACCAGATGTATGGTTTAAGATTACTAGAAGAACAGATGGAGATAAGTCAACCTATTCAATAATCAAAATAAGATAATAAGATGAAAAATATATATAAAAAAATTAGCTTTTTATTCATATTAAGCTCGGTTATCTTTTTCAGTTCTTGTGCTGTAAATGATGATGATCCAGTGGTAGCTGTTACAAAAAATACAATTACAGCTCAAACAGAAAAAACATTCGAAAGAATAGAGTCGAGTGTTACAAGTTATACAGCTGTAATAAACTTCTCTCAAGCAGTTACAAACTTTTCGAGAGTATATTATACAGTAAATGGAACTCCGTTAGAAGCGGATGTTGATGAAGGATCTACTTCTTTAGAAGTAATGTTAGATTTCTCTGACCCTTCAGTGCTTTTTCAAAGTGTTGAAATCACTGACTTTAAAATAATTGATGCCAATACAGATAATGTAGAGCCAGTAGTTTCTGCAACATTGAAAGAATTAAATGTTGTTAAAGGAACAGATAAGTTCTTATTTATTTTAACATGGGAAGGAGATAGTGACCTAGATTGTGCTACAATTCAGAGAACTCCAACTGGTGTAACTGCAATTGATTTGTCAGATGGTACAACCAATACAGAAGTAGTAAGACTTCCAGAAGCTATTGCAGATGGAGATTATGCATTTGCAGTATTACCTTGGACAGTAAGTAGCAATGCAATTAAATGTTATTTAACAGTAATAAATGGAAGTCAAGTAGAAAAGTTTACAGGAACGCTACGTGACGCTACACCTGGAGGATTTTTCGGGTATACAACTATAGCAGATTTTGTTACCATTGAAAAAACCACAGATGCTGGTTCTGGAGAAGCAATGATGTCTTTAACACAAGTTTTATTTGAATAATTCTGGTTAAGAAGTATTCTCATAAAATAAAGAATAACACTAAAAAAGACCAAAGATTTTAATCTTTGGTCTTTTGTTTTTTTATAGTTAAAAATGTTAAAAAAGTATTTTTTATATTTTTTTAACCTGTAAATAAGTTAGATAACTTAAGTAATTAAAATAATTATTATTAATATTGTTACTACTAACTTAAAATTTTAATTATGAATTTAAAAACAATGCTACTAGCGTTGAGTTTTCTTGTTGTGTCTATTTCACACGCTCAACAAATCAAGGGTAAGGTTGTGGATGATCAGGGTGAACCTGTTCCTTTTGTGAATGTATTAGAAAAAGATACAGCAAATGGTGTAAGCACCAACGATCAGGGGGAATTTGAAATAACCGTAAAAAAAATGCCCGCAACACTGGTGTTTTCCTCTGTTGGATTTGCTACCCAAGAAAAAACATTGTACTCCGTTGCTTATGTAAATATTACATTAAGTGAAGATGGGGTTCTTGATGAGGTTGTTATCTCAGGATTGGCAACATCTACCAAAAGATCTAATTTAGCTAATACGGTTTCAACCATTAGTGCGGCTGAATTAACACAGGTTACTTCACAATCGGGTTTTGATAGTGCGTTATCAGGAAAGTTTACAGGAGCTGAGATTAAAGCGAACTCTGGAGCTCCAGGAGGAGGTATTTCTATGAGATTAAGAGGGGTTACATCAATCTTTGGAAATCAACAACCTTTATTTATTGTTGATGGAGTTTATGTTGACAACCAGTCAATTTCATTAGGAAATGACGTAGTAAGTGAAGCTGCTGGAGGAGGTAATGCTTCCACAAATCAAGATGATGCTTCTAACAGGATTGCAGATATTGATCCGGAAGATATTGAGAATGTAGAAATTTTAAAAGGAGCTTCTGCTGCAGCGATATATGGATCTAGAGCAGCTGGAGGGGTAGTTATTATCACTACGAAAAGAGGAAAGTCAGGGAAAGCAAGAGTAACGTTTTCTCAAACATTAGGGTTAAGAAGCCCAACAAGGTTATTAGGATTAAGAGATTGGGATCAGTCAGAAATTACAGCTTTAGGTGGGCCTCAAAATCCAACATTAAGAGATTACGAAGCTGAATTGTTTGATCATACCAGGGTTTCAACAACTACAAGATTTACAACTTCTGGGGGATCAGAAAAAACAGATTACTTCTTTGGTGCAACTTATAAAGATGAGCCAGGATTGGTTGAAAACACTGGTTATAAGAAGACATCTATTCGTTTAAATATAGGTCAGAAGTTTACAGATTGGTTAGATTTGTATGTTACTTCGAATTATATTAACTCAATAGGTGATAGAGGATTCTTTAACAATGGTAATGCAAATAGAACGGTTGGATATGCGTTAGCTTTTACCTATCCATGGGAAAACTTATCTCCAGTGGATGGAGTGTATCCAGCTGGAGGAGCAGGGTCAAATGTTTTAGAAACAGTGGCGATTACAACAAATAGAGAAAAGGTAAATAGATTTATAGGTAGTGCTACCACCAATGTTAAAATATTAGACGAAGAAAATAATCAACTGAAATTAGTATTACAAGCTGGTTTTGATCAATATACTTTAAGAACTACCAGTATTTTCCCAAGAGCATTATCATACTTTAGAGATCCGTCTACTTTAAGAGGGGCGGCAGTTTCAGGGTCAACAGTTAATACTAATTATAACTTATCTGCTTTCTTAGTACATAAATTAAAATTAGATAATGGATTGAGGTTTACTACACAGTTAGGTAGTTTCTTACAAGATTTTGATAGGAATACTGTACTTTCTATTGGAACTGGATTTGATGGTTCTTTAACGAATTTAACCTTAGCGAGTAACAAGAATATTTCTCAAGTTGAAAGATTACAAAAGGACAAAGGGTTTTTTGTTCAAGAGGAAATTAACTTCGACGATAAAATAATTGGTACTATTGGTTTTAGAGGAGATAAGTCTACTAATAATGGGCAGGCTAATAAAATGTATTATTATCCAAAAGCTAACTTGGCAATTAACTTACATAAGTTTGATTTTTGGGATTTTGAACCAATTTCAACCTTTAAACCAAGAATTGCATATGGGGAGGCAGGAAGGTTTCCAAATTTTGATGATAGATTTACTTTAACAGATGCTCAATTTATTGGAGGAAGCTCAGGATTAGCTCCTGATACTTTTAGAGGGAATCCGAATATTGGACCGGAAAGACAAAAAGAATTAGAATATGGTTTTGATATAGGACTATTAGATGGAAGAATTACTTTAGAAACAACGTTCTACAATAAGAAAATTGATGACTTATTAATTGAAGCACAAGTTCCAACATCTTCTGGTTTTACGAGAGAAATTAAAAACGCTGGAGAGTTAAAGAATACAGGAATCGAGTTAGGATTAACTGCAGGAGTTATAGAAAAAGAAGATTTTTCTTGGAATACGAATGTAAGATGGTGGAAAAATAAATCAGAAGTAACAAGACTTGATGTTCCTAGTTTTACAACTGGTGGTTTTGCGGCTTCTTTAGGAACGTTTTTAATTCAAGAAGGACAAAGTGCGACACAGATTGTAGGAACTTATCCTAATGATGGATCTATGACGCTAGAAGAAATTCTTAAGATTGATCCAGATCTTGATGGATTTGCAGTGTATGGAAATGCAGAACCAGATTTTCAAATGTCTTGGCAAAATAGTATTCGATACAAGAATTTTGATTTATCGTTTTTATGGCACTGGAAAAAGGGAGGAGATGGAATTAACTTAACTACTTTATTATACGATTTAGCTGGAACGACGTGGGATTATGACGATACAGGTTTAGATCCATCTGGTCAGTTAGCAAATGGTCCTTATAGAGCAAGTCAGGCTTTTTCAAATCCAGACCCAGTAATTGAAGATGCTGGTTATATAAGGCTTAGAGAGGTTGGACTATACTATACTTTTGATGAGGGAACATTTAAAGGTTTAGAGAGAGTTAAAGTTGGAATTTCGGGAAGAAACTTAATTAACATATTTGATTATAATAGTTACGATCCTGAAGTATCTAATTTCGGAAACAACGTGTTAGCAAATAATGTGGAGGTAACACCATACCCTGCTTCAAAGTTTATCAACTTTCACCTTAATGTTAATTTTTAAAAAAGAGAATTATGTTATTTAAAAATATATATAAAATAGTATTATTAACAGTTACCGTGTCTTTTTTCAGTTGTGAACTTGAAGAAATACCGAATTCAAATGCTCCAACACTTGAGAGTTTTGGTAATGAAGCTTCTCAAGCAGATATTCAGTCATTGGCAGTTGGTTTAGAAGCTGTAATGAGAAATGATTTAGACTTTCATTATGAAACCGTGAGTTATTTGGGGAGGGAATATTATGACCTTTCTGGAGTAGATCCAAGATATACTGGGGAAATTTTAAAAGGACCATTAGATAATAATGGGTTTTTAACAACACGTGCTTATGCTGCATGGTATAGGGTAGTAAAAGCAGCCAATGTGTTAATTTCTGCAGTAGAGAATTCTAAAGCAGGATTTGATACTTCAGTAAAAGCATCGTATTATGGCTATGCAAAAACGATAAAAGCATATGCGCTTTTAATGTTGGCAAACAGGCAATATACCAATGGTATAAGAATTGATGTTTCTGATCCAGATAATTTAGGTCCATTTGTAGGATATCCTGAAGCGTTAACTGCAATCGCAGGGATATTAGATGATGCAGCTACAGATTTAGGTGCTTCGCCAACGAGTTTCGATTTTCCGTTAAGTCCTGGTTATACAAATTTTAATACACCAGCAACATTTTTAGAATTCAATAGAGCCATAGCAGCAAGAGTTGCATTGTATCAAAATGATAAAGCAAAGGTTTTAACACTCTTAAATCAATCGTTTTTTGATTTAAGTGGAGGGTTAAATATGGGAGTTGCACATGTTTTTGGTGCAACAGGTAATGATATCTTAAACAGTTTATTCTATGTTTTAGGGCAATCAGGGCAAGAATTTGTAATTCATAATAGCTGGATTGCTGATGCAGAAGCTGGAGATACACGTGCAAGTAACAAATCGTTCTTGCTTTCTTCACCAGCATCATTTGACGGATTATCTGGTACACATCAAATTTCAGTGTATACAAGTAATACAGATCCGGTTTATCTTATAAGAAATGAAGAGCTAATTTTAATGTATGCAGAAGCAAATATTGGAACAGACAATACAGAAGCTATAGATGCAATTAATGTGGTAAGAAATGCAGCTGGATTAGCAAATTATTCAGGTGGAACTACAGATACTGATTTATTGGAAGAAGTGTTAAATCAAAGAAGGTATTCTTTACTTGGTGAAGGACATCGATGGATTGATTTAAGGCGTCTAAACAGATTAAATACAACCTATATTCCTTTAGATAGAGCGGGAGATAATATTCTTGAAGCTTTTCCAACACCATTTAGTGAACTAGGTATATAATTCAATATATGTAATAAAAAAAGCATCTATTTTTAAATAGATGCTTTTTTGTTTAAATGTGGTATTCTTTTAAAGCCAAAGAGTCTTTTTCAAAAACACCATAGGTATAATACTTTATCCAATCACCCGTGTTGATATAATAACTGTTTTCTTTTAATTGAATTTCTAAAGGAAGATGTCTATGACCAAATACAAAATAATGATAGTCTTTGGTCTCTAATTTGCGCTTACAATATTGTACTAGCCACTCATTATCTTCTCCTAAAAACTTAGCATCATCATCCCCTGAGATTAGTTTGTTTTTTACCGACATGTATTGACCTAATTTAATCCCTAAATCAGGATGCAGCCATCGAAACATCCATTGAAAAGGTTTAAAGGTGAATACTTTTTTCATGCGTTTATAACCTTTGTCATGTGGTCCTAATCCATCTCCATGGCCAATTAAAAACAGCTTTCCATTAATTAAAAACTCTTGAGGTTTATGATATACAGGAATGTTTAATTCTTTTTCAAAATAATCCGACATCCATAAATCATGATTCCCTACAAAAAAATAAATTGGGATCCCACTATCTTTAATTTCTGCTAGTTTTCCTAATACTCTTACAAAACCTTTAGGTACTACAGTTTTGTATTCAAACCAGAAATCAAATAAATCACCTAATAAAAAAATAGCCTCAGCATCCTTTTTTACTTCGTTTAACCATTGTACAAACTTTTGTTCGCGAGGAAAGCTCTTTTCTGGTGTAGGTGCTCCTAAATGTTGGTCAGAGGCAAAATATACTTTTTTATTGTTTTGCGTTGTAATTGAAATCAAATCGGAAAATTTTATCAAAAATAGCTATTTTATTTGTCTAACTTTGTGAAAAACGATTTATATGGAAATTGTATCTGTAAATTTAGGAGAAAGAAAAGAAATAGACTGGAAAGGGAAAAAGGTAACTACAGGAATTTTTAAATATACTGTTGACACCCCTATTTTTTTAGATATAGAAGAAGTTAGAAAGGATGTGATTTGTGATAGAGAGCATCATGGAGGAGTAGATCAGGCGGTATATGCATATTCAATTAAACACTACACTTATTTTAAAGATTTATATCCAGATTTAAATTGGGAAATGGGTATGTTTGGTGAAAACTTAACCATGTCTGATTTGGAAGAAACAAAAATTCATGTAGGAGATGTTTATAAAGTGGGAGAAGTAATTTTAGAAGTTACTAAACCCCGTCAACCTTGTATGAAACTAGGAGTTAGATTTAATAATATGAAAGTTGTAAAAGAGTTTTGGAATACAACTATGAGTGGTGTGTATTTTAAAGTTTTACAAACTGGGTTTGTTAAGAAAGGAGATATGTTTGAGTTAGTGCAATCTGATGAAAGTCAACCTACAATTGCAGATATCTACACTGAAAAAAGAAAGCAAAAGGCATGATAAATCCATTTGATGATACTTACTTTATGAAAAGGGCCTTACAAGAAGCTCAAATAGCCTTTGACAAAGGAGAAGTTCCTGTAGGAGCTGTTATTACCCATAAAGATCAAATCATTGCAAGAGCGCATAATTTGACAGAACTACTTAATGATGTTACTGCGCATGCAGAAATGCAAGCTTTTACTGCTGCTGCAGATTATTTAGGGGGGAAATATTTAAAAGATTGTACGTTGTACGTAACGCTAGAGCCTTGTCAAATGTGTGCAGGTGCTAGTTATTGGACCCAAATAGGAAAGATTGTATACGGAGCGAGTGAGCCTAAATTAGGGTACAGTGTTTTACAAACTAAGTTACATCCAAAAACCAAAGTAGTTTCTGGAGTTTTAGAAGAAGAGTGTAGTTTTTTACTGAAGAAATTTTTTGTCGAAAAACGTAATTTAAACTAAAGAACTTTAGAACAAAGTTTGTTGTTTGGTGCCACTTTCATGTTCTAATAACCATTTTTTTCGCCATACCCCTCCTGCGTATCCAGTAAGTGAACCATCTGAACCGATTACCCGATGACAAGGAATAACAATCCAAATTGGATTTTTACCATTTGCAGAGGCCACTGCTCTAATAGCTTTTACATCTCCAAGTTTTTTAGTTTGTTCAAGATAACTTCTGGTTTTTCCAAAAGGAATGTGTAGTAGTTCGCTCCAAACAGATTGTTGAAAAGGGGTGCCTTTCGGATTCAGTTTTAAATCAAATTCTTTTCTGTTTCCATTGAAGTATTCTTCTAATTGCTCAATACAGTTCTGTAATTCATTTGGAATATCTTGAGTTTCCTTTGAAGTAGCAACATGATTGTCTAATACTGAAATAGATTGAATACCATCTTCGTTACCAACAATTTCGGCTGTTCCAATAGGAGTTTGATAATATGCAGTATAGAGGCTAGACACCGAAGACTTCTTTAGAGTTTTGAGTGGTAATTTCGGAAATTTCATCAAAACTTAAACCATAAATGTCTACTAATTTGTCTATTACATTCGTGATATAAGAACTCTCGTTGCGTTTTCCTCTATAAGGAGTTGGGGCTAAATATGGCGCATCAGTCTCTAAAACAACATGCTTAATATCTATTTGATTTAAAAACTTATCTATTTTACCATTTTTAAAAGTAGCAACCCCTCCAATTCCTAATTTCATATTGTACGAAATGGCTTTTTGAGCTTGTTCTAAAGTTCCAGTAAAGCAATGGAAAATTCCATATAAATCTTCACTTTTTTCTGTTTCTAAAACTTCAAAAATTTCATCAAAGGCTTCTCTACAATGAATAACTATAGGAAGTTTTTTTTCTTTTGCCCATTGAATTTGCGTTCTAAAGGCTTCTTGTTGTTGAGGTAAAAAGCTTTTATCCCAATACAAATCAATTCCTATTTCACCAATAGCGTAAAAGCTACGTTTGTCTAACCACTCTTTTACATGAGCTAATTCTTCTTGATAGTTTTCTTTCACTGAAGTAGGGTGTAGCCCCATCATTAAGAAAACGTCGGTTGGATAGTTTTTCTCCAAATCGAACATTCTTTCGGTGTATGAACTATCAATAGCTGGTATAAAAAAACGAGAAATACCTGCGTTTTTAGCTCGCTGCATCATATCATTTCTATCTTCATCAAATTGTTCAGAATATAGGTGAGTGTGTGTATCTGTAATCATTTATAGCGTATCTTTACAGCTAGCAAAAGTACGAGAAATGGCAAGTTTGAAAAAAGTATTGAGAAAAAAGAAGTATATAAAAATAAAATTAAAGAAAATAATCACCAATCATTTAGAGTTAGAGGCTGAAATTAACGGAGTGAAAGGGCGTTTTATTTTAGATACAGGTGCTTCTAATTCTTGCGTAGGATTGGATTTAAAAGAGCATTTCAACTTAATATCTGAAGAAAGTGAAATAAAAGCGGCAGGTGCTGGCGCTACCGATATGGAAACACAAAAATCTGAAAATAATACTTTAAAAATTGGAAAATGGAAAACAAACCAATCTAATTTAGTGTTGTTTGATATGTCGCATGTAAAGGCAGCATTAACTCAGCATAATGCCGAAGAGGTGCATGGAATTATTGGTGCTGACGTGTTAGAAAGTGGTAAGGCTTTTATTGATTATGATAAAAAAGTGCTGTATTTGAAAAAATTAAAGAAAAAAAAGCGTAAAAAATTGTACCGTGTACCTTTTTAAAACGATGAAAATTTGTTAAAAACTGTTAAAATTTCAGTGCTAAATATTAGTTTTTCTAACTTAGGAAACATATTCATGTAAACCGATTTTATTGGTTTTTAAGAAATTTAGATTAAGAGTTTAGTATATTATTTTAAATGTTATAAGATGAAAGTCTTGTAACATTTTTTTTTGATAGGCGTCGAATAGATGTAATCAAATAAAATCAATAACCATGAAAACTTCAGTAAATAACTTAGTATTAGAAAGAGGAATTTTATCCTCCGTTTACAAACAAGAAATTAAAAGAAACATTCGATCAATGAAGGCAGAATCATTATCTCGTGTTAAAAACAAATTAAAAAGCGACAGCTCAAAATTGTATAGTGAAACAGCTACAATTTTAAAAGTCTCAATGTTTGCTATTGCTTTAGTACTTCTCGTTGTGTAAATAAAAAAATCTCACAACAAACGTTATGAGATTTTGAAAATTAATAATTAAGTCTTTTTCCTAGTTCAATTAATCTTTGGTCAAATTCATTTTCTTTATCGATTTGAATGACCTCAATATGAACATGTTCATAAAAATATTTTCTAAGATTTTTTATTAAGTCCTTTTGAGAATCAATCGAAATATTTTCAAAACCAATAGTATAACTAAAATCATCTGTATTTGTGTATTGGCCTAAATATATGTTTTGATTAGAGACTAAACCTTTAGTTTGTCTCAGAGATTTTATAAAATCTTTCTCTGTAGATTTTTTAGGATGTTTGAAATAGGAATAGATTTGTTCAATTTTAACTTTTTTAGAATCTAAAGATTGTTCGCTTAAATTTAAAATAACATCATTTGTAACATCAATTCCTCCATTAGAGTTTGTTTTTATACTTGTTATCGTATTGGATGGACCATATGGAATCGACCACCATCCAAAAAGAATAGATATGAAATTATACCTTAAAGTATGTTTTTTGACCTCATTACTTTTTAAAAAGTATACAGGAGAACAAACATGTATGTTACCTACTATTAATGAAATGCTATATTGATAAGTTATAAATTTATGTGTTTTGTTAGATGCTTTATTTTTAATTTCATCAACATTATAACCTTCAATATTCTTTAAACGATATATCATATATTAAGAAAGAATAGCTTTTATTCTTTTTACAGCTTCACGTAATTGTAATTCTGAAGCAGCATATGATAAACGAATGCAATTTGGTGCACCAAATGCTTCTCCAGTTACAGTGGCAACATTTGCTTCTTCTAACAATAGCATAGAAAAATCATTAGCATTGTTAATTTCTTTTCCTTGAATTGTTTTTCCAAAGAAAGCCGAAATGTCTGGGAAAATATAAAAAGCACCTTCTGGTACATTCAATTTAAAACCATCTATTTCGCCTAGAAGTTGTAACATCAAATCTCTACGGTTTTTAAATTCATCTACCATGTATTGAACTTTTTCAGGAGATGCCTTAACCGCTGTAATAGCCGCACGTTGTGCAATACAATTGGTTCCAGAAGTAATTTGCCCTTGCATTTTAGTACATGCTTTTGCAATCCATTGAGGAGCTCCAATAAAACCAATTCTCCAACCAGTCATGGCAAAAGCTTTGGCTAAACCATTTACAGTAATTGTACGATCGTACATGTTTTCTATGGCAGCAAAACTAAATGGTTTATCTCCATAGTTAATATGCTCATAGATTTCATCAGATAATATATATATCTGTGGATGATTTTCTAAAACCTTTGCTAGCGCTCTATACTCTTCTTCAGAATAAATAGATCCACTAGGGTTATTTGGTGAATTAAAGAAAATCATTTTTGTTTTTGGTGTAATAGCTGCCTCTAACTGCTCTGGAGTAATTTTAAAATCATTCTCGATAGAAGAAGGGATTTCAATAAATTTTGCTTCGCAAAGCATTGCAATAGCAGAATAGCTTACCCAGTATGGAGCTGGTAATAATACTTCGTCACCAGGATTTAATAATACCTGTGCTACATTAGCAATCGACTGTTTTGCTCCAGTAGATACAACGATTTGATTCGGTGCATAGGTTAAGTTATTATCACGCTTAAACTTTTCGCAAATAGCTTCTTTCAATTCAACATATCCGTCTACTGGTGTATATGAATTATAATCTTGATTAATAGCTTCAATTGCTGCGTCTTTAATAAAGTCTGGAGTGTTAAAATCAGGTTCTCCTAAACTTAAGCTAATAATATCTTTACCTTGTCCTTTTAATTCTCTTGCTTTAGCAGCCATGGCTAAAGTTTGTGAAACAGGTAAATTTTGAATTCTGTTTGATAATGCTTGTGACATTGTGTTTATTATTGTGGTGTTGTTACGCTAGTTGTGGTTTTTTTCCTAGTTCGGCTAAATGTCTAAAGTGCTCTATAATAGCTCTTCTAGTTGTTCTATATTCGTGATAAGGTAAATTGAATTCTTTAGCGGTCTCTTTAACGATTTTTGCTAACTTATCATAGTGAATATGCGAAATGTGTGGGAAAATATGGTGTTCTACTTGGTGGTTTAAACCGCCAGTATAAAAGTTAATTAACCAGTTTTTAGGAGCAAAATTAGCCGTTGTGTATAATTGGTGAATTGCCCAAGTGTTTTTCATGTTACCATCTTCGTCTGGCAAAGGCATTTCAGTTTTAGGTACAATATGAGCTAATTGAAAAATAACACTTAAAATAATTCCTGCAGTATAATGCATTGCAAAAAAACCTATTAACACTTTCCACCATGCAATATCTAAAACAGCAATTGGTAATACAATCCAAAGGGCATAGTATAATACCTTAGATACTACTAGTTTAGTCCATTCAGTTGCAGGATTTGGAAATTCACCGTACGATAATTTTCTTTTTAAATAACTGTGCATTTGTTTAAAATCGGTAGTGATAGCCCAGTTAATCGTTAATAAACCATATAAGAAAATTGAGTAGTATTTTTGGAATTTATGAATCCATAACCACTGTGCATGTTTAGAAAAACGAATAACTCTACCAGCATCAATATCTTCATCATGTTCAGGAATGTTTGTATACGTGTGGTGTAAAACATTGTGTTGTACTTTCCAGTTATATACGTTTCCAGCTAAAATATAAATACTACTTCCAAAAAGTTTATTTACCCATTTTTTGCTAGAAAATGATTCGTGATTTGCGTCATGCATAACGTTCATACCTACACCAGCCATTCCTACTCCCATCACTAAAGCGAGTGCTAATTTTATCCATTGAGACATATCAATAGTTAAAATCAAAATAAAAGGCACAATAAATAGAGAAAGCATAACTGCTGCCTTAATATAAAGTTTCCAATTCCCTGTTCTTTTAATGTTATTCTCTTTAAAATAAGTGTTTACACGTTTGTTAAGGGTTCTGAAAAACTTTGCTTGGTCAATTCGAGAAAAGTTTATTGTCTTCATTTGTTGTTTGTTATAAGTCGCAAAAATAAACGTTTTTACTACATGGTTATTGCTTTTAAGCTACTTTTTAACAATTTGAATATCTTTTATTGAAAAGTAAATGTTAGTGATTTGTTTTTTACTTTTGCACCGAAACTTATACCCAATATGGAAATCATTAAAAAATACTTTCCGAATCTTACGGAACAACAAATAGAACATTTTTCTAAATTACAAGAGTTGTATGAAGACTGGAACTTAAAAATTAATGTAGTTTCTCGAAAAGATATTGACGAGCTGTACTTACGACATATATTGCATTCACTAGGAATAGCAAAAGTAATGCAGTTTCAGCCAGGAGCCAATGTAATGGATGTTGGTACTGGTGGTGGTTTTCCAGGGATTCCTTTGGCAATTTTATTTCCAGAAACAAACTTTCACTTGGTAGATTCTATTGGAAAGAAAATTAAGGTGGTAAATGAAGTCGTAGAAGGCTTAGGTTTAGAGAATGTAAAAACTACGCACGGACGTGTAGAAGAAGTAAAGGAAACCTATGATTTTATAGTGAGTAGAGCAGTAGCACAAATGGAGACTTTTCATCGTTGGATTAAAAACAAGGTGCAAAAGAAGCAAAATCACGATTTAAAAAATGGGATTCTTTACCTAAAAGGAGGAGATTTAACCGAAGAATTAGTAAAATTCCCGAATGCTACCATTTATGATTTACCTAGTTATTTTGAAGAAGATTTCTTTGAAACAAAAAAAGTAGTTCATTTACCAGTAAAATTTAAGGGGTAAAAGAGGTGCTATTCTGAGAATTTTTCAGAAAGCAGGTTCCATAGTTCTGAATATCCATCATCATATCCTAAAGCCCAAATACCAACACCACCAAGATGGTTGGTTTTTATCCAATCGTATTTGATAGCAAGAGATTTTTTGTTTTCGAACCAAATTTCTTTGTAACTATTGTCTGAATTTTTAATGGTAATATAGCTGGAAGAGCTTTCAGGGTCAAATAATACGTTGCTTTTTAAAGAATCGATATAGATTCGTTGAATGTTTTTATATGGAGGATGAGATCTGAACCTTTTTACTTTTGAAGGGATTTTGTTAGAATAAGTATCCCATTCAGCACCATAATAAGGGAGTCCAATAATTAAGTTTTTGTTCTGAACACCTTTATTGAGGTAATGCTGAACAGAAGCTTCAAGTCCTTTTCCGAAAGTTCTACTATTTTGTAAAGGGCTAACAGGCCCCGCGATTTTACTAAAGCTGCCATAATAGTCGTAACCCATCAAAGTGTAAAAATCTATAGAAGAATTAAGGGTATTGATATCAAATATATTGTTCCAATCTATTCCATATAAACAAAGAGAAACCATGTATTCAGGGTTGGCTTTTTTTAGTTTTTTTGAAAGCGATGTGATAAATTGAGCGAGTTTTTGTTTATCTTTTTTAGCAACTCCTTCAAAATCAATATTGATACCATTAGCATTTCTGTAAGCAAGTAGTGCTATTAAATTATTTGTCAGTGTTTCTTGAGATTTTGCGCTGGATAGGAAAACAGAGTTGTCTTTACTTCCAAAGTTTGAAACAGAAAGAAATACCTTGCAATTATTGGCTTGTGCACTATCTATTAAAGCAGTTGTTTTCCATTGATGGATGTTTTTATAATTCCCTGTTTCAGGAATGATTTTATAGGTAAAATAAGAGATGCCCCAGAGTAAAGAGAAATTATAATTTTTATAGGTAGATCCGTTAGAATATAGATGCCAACCAAAAGTTCGGTAGTTTTTTTTGAGTTTTCTTTTTTTATGAATAACGATTCTATCTGAGACCTGGTTAAGGCTGTCCCACTCTTGTTCTTTTGTTAAAGAACTACTACTATAGGTTTTTTCGTGTAAGTTTTGTTGACTAATAAAATCTTGTTTAAGCGTTTTGTTTTTGCAAGAAATTATTAGGAATGCTAAAACTAGGGGGACTAATTGTTTCATGGTTTGATAGTAATTTAGTGTATTAAAACTACCATAAATAAACGAATATTAATACCAACGTCTTTTCTTTTTCTTAGAGTTTGCAGATTTTCTACTTTTTTTATGTTTGCTAACCGTATTGGGTTGTTTTTTAGGTTTGGGTTTTACTAAGGGAAAAGGATGGTCTTCTACAACTTTTATATCTCTTTTTAAAGTTTCTTGAATGGTTTTAATATAACTCAATTCATCCTTGCTACATAAAGAAAAAGCAATACCCGATTTCCCCGCTCTACCAGTTCTTCCAATTCTATGAATATAGGTTTCAGGAATGTTGGGTAGGTCAAAATTAATAACAGCATCTACTTTACTAATATCAATACCACGAGCGGCAACATCTGTAGCAATTAAAATAGTTGCCTTTTTGTTTTTAAAATCTTCAATGGCTTTGTTACGAATCGCTTGTGTTTTATCACCATGGATACTGGTAACTTTGTATCCGTTTTTTAGTAGAGTTTGTTCAAGTTTATCAACGCCAAACTTGGTACGTCTAAAAATGATGATTTTACCATGAATTTCATTTCTAAGAAGGTGTAAACATAAATCTGTTTTATTGCGTTTTGGAACATAATACAATAACTGACCAATATTTTTAGAAGTACTACCTGACGGAGCAATGGTTATTTTTTCTGGATCGAATAACATCGATTTTGCCAAATCAGCAATTTTAGAAGGCATGGTTGCCGAAAACAAAAGAGTTTGTTTTTTACGAGGGCATAACTCTTCAATTCGTTTTACATCATCTATAAACCCCATGTCTAACATTAAGTCAGCTTCATCTAGAACAAATGTTTTTAATAAACGTAAGTCAATAGTACCTTGTTTATGTAAGTCGATAAATCTACCAGGAGTTGCAATCAAGACATCTACTCCTTTGGTTAAAACATCTATTTGCGGAGCAGTAGACATTCCACCAAAAATAGCAGTACTTCTTAAATTAGTGTATTTGCCGTAGGTTTTGAAGCTTTCCTGAATTTGAATTGCTAACTCTCGCGTAGGACTAACAATTAAAGCTTTTATTTTTTTGCCACCTTTTTCTGAGTCTTGTTCTTTTAATAAGCTTTGGATAATTGGTAATGCAAAAGCGGCAGTTTTTCCGGTTCCGGTTTGTGCGGTTACAATTACATCTTTTTTATGCAATGCAACCGGAATTACCTTTTGTTGAACAGGTGTAGCAGTATGGTGTTTGTGCTCGGTAAGTGCTTTTAAAATTGTTTCGTGTAATTGTAATTCAGAAAACTGCATTCGATAAAATTTTGAGCAAAGGTAGGTGAAAAGAGTTGAAATAGACAGTGTATAGTAGGTTTTGCACTTTTTTTACATTTCATTGACACTTTTGACGAAGGACTCAAATAATTTAGTGGAAACATTAAAAATTAGAGTATGAGCATCATCAAAAAAATCACGGTTTTAATTAGTGTAGTTTTTACAATAGCATTGGTAAGTGGCTATGCCACGAAGAGTTCAAAAACTTCCAATAAAAAGGCAGAAAAGAAAGTAGTAGTTAAATCAAAAAAAATGATTCATATGTTTGTGACACATGGTCATTGCAGTACCCCATTTGAGGGAGTGATTGAAAATATGAATGTTTATACCCCTATGTTACAATATGAAGAAAATTCGTTGGGTAATATGAAGATTTCTTTTGAGGCAAATCCAAATACATTTCATGTTAACAGAGCAGAAGAGTTAACACCAAGAGTACAAACCCCAGGTTTATTTATTGGAATAAATAATGAAAACATAACTTTTAAATCTACGAATGTGTATAGGATGGGAGTTGATTGGTATCAGGTAAATGGTAAAATGACTATTAAAGGAGAAGAAAGAGAGGTAAAATTGTTTGCTACTAGTATTCGAGGGTCGTATGATAGTGGAGTGAGTTCAATGGTGTTACAAGGACGTGTAAATTTATTTGATTGGGGAATTGATTACGATAAACTTGTCAATGGAAAATCTGAAGATATAGCAACAAAATGGTTGTTTTTACATTTGAAAGTAGATTTGTGTTAAAAAACAAAAGTCATAGGTTGATTTAACTTATGACTTTTAATATAATTTTGATTAACTAGATAATACTCTTTATTTAGTGTCTTTTTTGAGTTTAGAAGCCATTATAAAGGCATTATATGCATTAATGATTTTACCTGATTTGCTCAGTTCAGAAAAAGGTATTTGTTTTTTCTGATTGTTGGTGTCAGAAATAGTAACAAGAGTGTCATAAGAAGTTCCCGATTTCATGATGATTTCTTTTATTTCACTTGCAGATAATTCTGGGTAATAAGACCATAACAATCCCGCTAAACCAGATACCATAGGAGCGGCTAAGGAAGTACCTCTAGAAAATTGATATTTGTCGTCTATTTCAGTAGTGTAAATTTTGACTCCTGGAGCGAATACATCTACGGTTTTTTTACCGTAACTAGAAAAATCTGTCAGCAGGTTTTTGCTTAAATTATAGCCGCTTGCACCAACAGCAATAAAATTATTCACTAGCTCTAAATCCCCCTGGTGATCTTTTGGGTAATATTCATTTACATCGGTGTTTATGGCGTCATTTCCTGCTCCATGTACTATAAGAACGTTTTTGCTTTCTGCATATTTGATAGCATCCAGAACCCAGTCTTGATGTAGAGAAAAACGTTTTCCCCAACTCATGTTTATTACTCGTGCACCATTATCTACAGCATATCTAATAGCTAGAGCAATATCTTTGTCGTGTTCATCGCCAGAAGCAACCATAACGACAGGCATTATCTTGATGTTGGTAGAGAATCCTTTAGCTCCAATGTTGTTGTTTCTATTAGCTCCAATAACACCTGAAACAGATATAGAGTGATTAAAGGGAACCTCACCCGAAACATTCGGATTTCCATAAAACTTATCGTTTATGTCGTTTGGATTGTCTCCAATAACTTCTCGTTCGTTATAGTTTAAGTTTAATGTGGTGTTTAACATACCACCGTACCATTTTTTGTAATGTGTAAGTGTGTTTATTAAATCGGTTTCTTTGGCGTTTTTTAAAAACTTAGCATGTGTAATTGTAACAGAATCTTTAGCAGTTTTTAGTAAGTTGTTTAAATCTTGAATACTAATGTTTTCTTTTTTTAAAAGACCTTTTAGACTGTTGTTGGCTGAATCATATTTAGTAATCCATTTGTCAAAATTACCGAGTGTGGTTTTGTATCTTTCAATTTTACTTTCTAACTGTTTTTTAGCTTCTAAATAAAGTCTGTGCTCTTTTGATGCATTTTCATCTAGGTCCGTTGAATTCTTTGTTTCAAATTTATGTTGGTATTTTTTTATGATTCGTACAATTTCCGAACTTTGATATTTTATGTATTGCCCTTTGGTATTACTTAGGAAATCCCAGCCATTCTTATCGTCAATATATCCGTTTTTATCATCGTCAATATTATTGTTGGCTATTTCTCCCTTGTTAATCCATATATAACCTTTTAAATCTTCGTGGTCAATATCTAATTTTGTATCAATAACAGCTACAATTACCTCTTTTCCTTTTGTTTTACTTAAAAGTCCTGAGTTATATAGCTTATCTAAACTAATACCGGGTATTGTATCTTTTTCAAAATCTTTATGATACCAACTTTTTAATTCTTTATTGGAAAGTTTTTTACTTTTAGTTAGTGTGGAGTTATTTTGATTTTCTTGACAAAAGCCGTTACTTAATGTAAGTGTGAAAATAAGGGTGAGAGCAATTTCTTTGATATTCATTTTACAGTTTATTTTAAACATAGCGAATGTAGTTTAAAATAAAAGAAAAACCAACTCTTTGACGCTTGTTAAGTTGTCAAAAAGTTGGTTGTTTATTATAATATAATCCTATACTTTAATAGTAAAAGTACAGCATAGTTTTTTTATCCTAAGAAAGGGTATTTGTAATCTTGTGGGCTTACAAATGTTTCTTTAATTAACCTTACAGATGTCCAACGTAATAAGTTCTGTGCAGAACCTGCTTTATCATTTGTTCCAGAAGCTCTAGCTCCTCCAAATGGTTGTTGTCCTACAACCGCACCAGTTGGTTTGTCATTGATATAGAAGTTTCCAGCAGCATTTTCTAAAGCTTTAGATGCTTTTTCAACAATGTATCTATCTGTAGAGAAAATTGCACCAGTCAAAGCATATTCTGTAGATTCATCTACTAACTTTAATGAAGCTTCCCATTCTGCATCTTCATAAATATAAATAGTAATAACAGGACCAAATAACTCTGTACACATAGTAGCGTATGTTGGAGATTTTGCTACAATTACAGTTGGTTCAATAAAGTATCCTTTCGATTTGTCATGACCACCACCAATAATAACATCAGCATCAGCGTCTGCTTTAGCAGCATCGATATAACTTGCAATTTTATCAAAAGAACCTTCATGGATTACAGCATTGATAAAGTTGTTGGTATCCTCTGGAGACCCCATTTTTAATTCGCTAGTTTGTGCAACTAAATGTTTCTTTACATCTTCCCACATAGAAGCAGGGATATATGCACGAGAAGCAGCTGAACATTTTTGACCTTGGTATTCGAAAGCACCTCTAGTAATTGCTGTAGCAACTTGTAATGGATTTGCTGAATTGTGTGCCCAGATAAAATCTTTACCTCCTGTTTCACCAACAATTCTTGGGTATGTTTTATAGGTTTCAATATTGTTACCAATTTGTTTCCATAAGTGTTTGAAAACATGGGTAGACCCTGTAAAGTGTAATCCAGAAAAATCTGGAGAAGCTAATACAGTATCAGTAATCATTACTGGATCACCATATACAACATTAATTACACCGTCAGGTAAACCAGCTTCTTTAAATAAGTCTACAATTACTTGAGCAGAATATGCTTGGTGATCAGATGGTTTCCAAACTACTACATTCCCCATTAAAGCTGCTGCTGCAGGTAAATTTGCAGCAATAGAAGTAAAGTTAAATGGAGTAATTGCATATACAAAACCTTCTAAAGGTCTGTATTCAACTCTATTCCATATTCCTGGAGCAGATTCTGGTTGATCTTTAAAAATTTGAGTCATAAACTCAACATTGAAACGGAAAAAATCAATCATCTCACAAGCAGCATCAATTTCTGCTTGGTGTACATTTTTAGACTGTGCAATCATCGTTGCAGCATTCATCTTAGCACGGTAAGGACCTGCTAATAACTCAGCAGCTTTTAAAAAGATTGATGCACGTTCCATCCAAGAAACAGAAGACCATGCTTCTCTAGCGGCTAAAGCTGTTTCAATAGCACTATCTACATGAGATTTATCAGCTGTGTGATATTGCCCAACCACATGTTTATGATCATGAGGAGGTGTAATATTTCTTGTATTACCAGTTCTTACTTCTTCACCATTAATGTGCATTGGCACATCAATATTACTGTTAAACATAGATTTGTAAGTAGCTAACAATTCTTCTCTTTCTGGAGAACCAGGAGCGTATCCTTTCACAGGTTCGTTGACCGCTTTAGGAACATTGAAAAATCCTCTTGTCATTTTGTATGTTGTTTGTTAAATTAAATTTACTTTTGGAAGACAAAGTTAAGTTTATTTTTAGTAATGACCTGACGATTTTTACGTCTATATTTAGCAAATTGAAATACTTTATGTGCACGGTAACTTATTTGCCCTTAGGAAATAACAATTTTATACTAACCTCTAATAGAGATGAAGATCCAAATAGAAAAACAATTCCGCCAAAGGAATATCTTGAAGATACAGTAAAACTGACCTATCCAAAAGATGAATTGGCAGGGGGAACTTGGATTGGTCTTAGTGAAAAAAATAGACTTATTTGCTTGTTAAATGGAGGCTTTACAAAACACCAAAGAAAAGAATCTTATCGTATGAGTAGAGGGGTTATTGTAAAAGAATTATTAAAAGTAGAGAACCCAGTTGAAATCATCAATCACTTCGATTTTGATGGGATTGAGCCGTTTACCATTGTATTGGTAGATTGGAAAAAAGAATTAAAGGCGTACGAATTAGTTTGGGATGGAGACGTAAGACATTTTCAAGAATTAGGAGAAGAACCAAAAATTTGGTCGTCGTCAACTTTATATACAGAAGAAGTTAAGCAATTGCGCAGAGAGTGGTTTGCCGAATGGGTTGAGGAAAATTCAAGCTTTCAACAAGAAGAAATAGTGAAATTTCATCAAGATGAAACTAAAGGAAACTCTGAAATTTCATTAAAAATGAAGCGTTCCAGAGTTGAAACCGTAAGTGTTACTTCTGTATCTAAAACTGAAGAAGAAGTATCATTAAAATACTATGATTTAATTCCTGCCTAGTTTTAAGAAATTAAAAAAGCAACAAAAGAAATTACTACAACTCCTATAGCTGCTAGCGTAATAAAAACAGTGTTTACAAACCAATATTTTATAAAGGTTTTAATATAGCCTTGGTTGTAAAATTTTTTCATTGCTAAATAAAGGTATACAAGAAAGGCGATACTAAATACCCACCAAGCATTTTCATTGTGATTTATGTTGTAGATGAGTAAGAAAATGGTTAATAAAATGAAGAATACCGTTTGGGTATGAAATACAAAAACAAGGTGTTCAACATAGGTGAATTTTCTTCTGATATAAATAAACTTAATAAACAAAGTGAAAATTGGGAGCAATATAAATAACGAAACAGAAGCATAAGAAATAAGTTGTTTTAAGAAGGCTTTTCCGTTGGAATTTTCCCATGAGTTAATTACGTTTACCCTTGTGTAGAGAAACTTGTTAAAAAAGGTTTTTTCAATCTTTAAACTGTCCAGTGCAGTTTGAGTAGCTATGCGTGGGTTTTCATATTGAAACCTCTTCATTCTTGAGATGCTAGATCCAAAATTAAAGTTAAGATTTTTGTTGTTTCCTTGTTTTAAAGCTGTGGAGTCAAGCTGAGGTATAAATTTTGTGATTTGTTTTTTGGTGGTTGAGTCAACACCTTTTAGTGTTTCGTTTAAGCCAGCTTTAATAGCATTATTAATCGAATCCAGTTCCTGTTGTGTTAGGTCTTTTGTAGGTTCGTTAAAACTAATTTGTTTTGGAGCCGTGTCATTGTTTAAGTCAGTGAAATTTTGATAGGTGTTTATGAGTCCTAAAACTAAAAAGAACAAGATAGAAACGGTTAGGTAAAATCGAAAAGGATTCGTGTATCTAACGCGTTTACCTTCGATATAGTTTTTAGAAACTTTACCAGGAGAAATTAATAAAGGGATAATGGTTTTCCAAAATTTCGCATCCCAAGAGAAAAAGCCATTAAAAACTTCTTTTACAAAGCTTACAAAGGTAATTTTAGATCCTTTGTTTTTTTGCCCGCATTCGGGGCAAAATTTTTCTTCTTTAGTAAACGGGTATCCACAATTTAAGCAGTTTGGGTCCTTGTAAAGGACTACGCTTTTCTTTTTGATCATTAGTTAAGAGTGGGAGTTGAAGTTAGTTGAAAAGTTGGGATAGTAACCAAAAATTCTTCTTTAGTATTTATGTTTAACATTTTATAATTTCCTTTCATAGCACCTGTTGAAGAGATTAGAAAACAATTGGACCTATAATTGTACGTGTCTTTAGGTAATAACACGGGAGTCTCACCAACAACACCTTCTCCTTCAACAAACTCTGTAGTGTTTAACGCATCAAAAATAGTCCAAAACCGTTCTAAAAGTTTTACTGTTTCCTTTGACTTGTTTTCAATCATAATATAATAGCTAAAAGCAAAGTATTTGCGATGACCACGAATCATAGCTCCGTTGTAAACGGTCTTTACAGAAATTTTTATGCCTTTAGTTATTTGTTGAAACATACCATAAAAATAAAGGTTTTTTAGGTTTATTCCAACACTAGAGCTATCGATTTTGGTTGAAATAGCCATTTCCAACACCAATTACTCTATCATAAATGCCTCCAAAAGGTTTGTAGTAGATAATGGCTGTGTATTCATTTTCAGTTTGATAGAATGATCCACTAAGCTCAATGGTGTTTAATATATTATTCTTGTCAACGGTTACATAATTGTAGTTATAAAATCCCTGTTTGAATAAAATTCGTGCTTCATAGAGTTTAGTTTTTGGGTTGTACCACATCTTGTTTTCTTCTGTAAGCTCGTAATTGTTAAAAGCACCATAAACGTAAATGTCTTTATTTTCAAAAGGTTCAAAAAGATCAAATGAAAAATGAACCATAGAGTAATCAGCTTCTGTATTGTTGTCATTGCCCTCCACTGTTCTTACTACAAATTGTCCATTTATGTCAGGGTTGTAGGAATATATTTTATCTACCCTAGGTTCATCTGTAAAAAGATAAGAATGGTAAATATCCTGCAATTCAGTTTTTCCAATATTAAAATTGGTATTTCGAATTTGCTTGCTGTCAAAATTTAGAAATTCATTTCCACCCCAAAAATTAGTTTTTACGGTATGATTGTATACTAGTTGGTTTGGTTTAATAAAAACGGGCTCTATATTTTTAATGACAGTATTCCAGTTATGGTTTTGAAAAAGTACAGCATTGATTTCCTGTGAAGGGGTGTTTATGTTTAAACCATTGTGGTTCACTGTAAACTGAACAGTTTGTTGTGTGTTGTTAGTGCTTGCGTTTCTGCTAGGGTATACAGCTACTCCTACAGTTGTTAAATCTTCATAAAAAACACAACGACGAGTAAAAACTACATTGTAATCTTCGTCAATTACAGAAACAAGATAATTACCACTTTTGGTAATAATGGTATTCTGATTAGGAAGATCTACACTGTAATGGGTGTAGTTTTGTAGTGTGTTAAAAGAATTGGTAACATTGATGATTTCGATTTGCTCAAATCCATTAATATATTGATTGGTAGCAAGACTACTTGGTTTCCAATCATGAGTCATGTGCTCAATTTTATATTGATATTCTTTGCTGTCAGCATCTAAGTCATCAAAAGACAATTCGAGTACTTGGCCTAAACGTACAATAGGTGTGTATTGGTTTTGGGCGTGTTTTGGTTTGAATTGAATTGTTTTGATGTTTTGCGAAAAAGCAACTCCACTAAGCCAAAATAATACGTAAACAAAATTTTTAATCATAAAAACAAAAGTATCAAAATACACGCCAAAGACAAATTATTTATTTAGAACAATTATAAATAAAAGAGAGTAGAAAAGATAAAAAACCAAATGCTTAATTTAAAATTTCAAAATCTGTAAATTTGCGTGTTTTTTTAGAAAATCAAATAAATAGTTACTATGTCAAAAGACATCCGTATAAAGAAGGGGCTTGATATAAAGCTCGTTGGCGAAGCAGAACAGGTAACTACCGAACTTTCCCTTGGTAGTGTTTTTGCTGTAAAGCCTAGTGATTTTCACGGCGTAATTCCAAAAATTTTAGCAAAAGAAGGTACTGAAGTAAAAGCAGGTCAAGCACTTTTCCATGATAAGGGTGATGAGCGTGTTTTATTTGCTAGTCCGGTAAGTGGTAAGGTTTCTGAAATCGTTCGTGGAGCTCGTAGAAAAGTTTTAGCAATTAAGATTACTGCTGATGGTAAGCAGGAATACAAAGATTTTGGAAAGGTTGAGGTAGATTCAATGTCTGGAGAAGAAGTGAAGAATCACTTGTTTACTTCAGGTTGTTGGCCTTTTGTAAAGCAACGTCCGTATGATGTTGTGGCAAACCCAAACCAAGCACCAAAAGCAATTTTTGTATCTGCGTACGCTAGTGCACCTTTAGCAGCTGATTATGATTATGCTTTAAAAGGTAAAGAGGCTGAGTTACAAGCGGCATTAACAGCATTAACCAAGTTAACTGAAGGTAAAGTTCATGTGTCTATTGCAAAGAATTCAACATTATCTCCATTCAAGGATTTAAAAGGAATTGAGTTGCATAAGGTTTCTGGGCCACACCCAGTAGGAAATGTAAGTACTCAAATAGCGCAAATCGATCCTATCAATAAAGGAGAAGTTGTGTGGGTAGTTAGTCCTCAAGACTTAGTAGTAATGGGAGAATTATTCTTAACAGGGAAATTCAATGCTACTAGAACAATTGCATTAGCAGGTTCTAAATTTAACAAGCCACAATATGTAACCGCAGTAGCAGGAGCTCAAATTGGGGATCTAGTAAAAGGAAACTTAGAGCAAGAAAATGCACGTGTAATTAGTGGTAATGTATTGAGTGGAGAGCAAGTTGGTGAAAATGATTTCTTAGGGTACTATGAGAACATAGTTACTGCTATTCCTGAAGGAAACGATTATGAATTATTTGGATGGAATAAGCCAGTTTTTGATAAAGTTTCTACATCAAGAGCATTTACATTCTCTTGGATGAATCCGAAGAAAAAATACGATTTAAATACAAATACTAACGGAGAACATAGAGCATTTGTGGTTACTGGTTCTTATGAAGAAGTATTTCCATTAGATATCTATCCGTTGCAATTATTAAAAGCTTGTATGTATAAAGACCTTGACGAAATGGAAGGGTTAGGAGCTTATGAAGTTGCACCAGAAGATTTTGCGTTAACAGAATTTATTTGTGTATCTAAACAACCTCACCAAAAGATAATTCGTGAAGGATTAGATTTAATGAGAGAAGAATTAGGATAAGATATGGGCTTAAAACAAAACTTACATAATTTAAAAGAAAAATATAAAGGTACTAAGATGGCACCTGCGTTTAACGCAATCCACACCTTTTTATATTTGCCTAATGAGATTACTCACGGAGGAACTCACATCAAGGCAGCAGATGATTTAAAGCGTACGATGAATATCGTAATCATGGCATTAGTTCCGTGTTTAATTTTCGGAATGTTCAATGCAGGTTACCAACACAACGCGGCAATCAATGGATTTACAGAAGGAATGTCTTTCTTTAGTGGAGACTTCTGGAATATGGATAATTTCTTCATTGGTTTAAAGAAGATTTTGCCATTAGTAATCGTATCATACTTAGTTGGTTTAGTTATCGAATTTATTTTCGCAGTAATTAAAGGACACGAAGTAGAAGAAGGATACTTAGTAACGGGAATGTTAGTTCCGTTAATCGTTCCAATAGATTTACCATTATGGATGTTAGCAGTAGCAGTTGCTTTTGGAGTTGTTATTGGTAAAGAAGTGTTTGGTGGTACTGGAATGAATATTTTAAATCCAGCATTAACAATTCGTGCATTCTTATTCTTTGCATATCCAACATGGATGTCTGGAGATAAAGTGTGGGTGCATGGAGCTGTTGAAAAAGCCGGAACTGCAGATGCAATTTCAGGAGAAACAATTTTAGGTAGTTTAGCACAAAACGCAGCACCTAATTTCTCTGTTTCAGATATGTTCTTTGGATTTGTTCCTGGTTCTATTGGAGAAACGTCAACACTTTTAATCCTATTAGGAGCGTTATTCTTAATCTTTACAAAAATTGGAAGTGCTAGAATTATGATTTCTTCGGTAATTGGAGCTTTAGTAATGGGATTCATCTTTAATCAAGTAGTTGATTTTGGATGGATCGGTGAAACTAGCAAGTTCTACGGATTAATGAGTTTAGATTTCTGGAAGCATTTATTAATTGGAGGTTTCGCATTTGGAGCTGTGTATATGGCAACTGACCCTGTATCGGCTGCACAAACAAATAAAGGGAAGTTAATTTACGGTTTCTTAATTGGATTTATTTCAATTATGATTCGTGTATTCAACCCGGCATATCCGGAGGGAGTAATGTTAGCAATTTTGTTAATGAATGTATTTGCTCCAACAATTGATCACTACGTGGTTCAAGGAAATGTAAAGAGAAGATTAAAACGTTTAAAAGCTAAAACTGCCTAATTATGAGTAAGAAGACAGACGGTAATATTTACACGGTACTATTTGCCATTGGTATGGTAATAGTAGTAGGAGCATTATTAGCAGGAATCTTTTCATTGACAAAACCTCTTATTACAATTAATGAGAAGGTAGAAAAGCAGCAAAATATTTTGTATGCAATGGGAGTGAATGAAAACGATGAAACAAGTGTAGCTTTTATAGCTGCAGACAAAGCAGAGGATGAGTTTGTTAAGTATATCAAAAAGCAATTAGTAATTGAGGGAGATAAGGTTTCTGAAGATGCTAAAGCATATTTAATTGATGTAAAGAAACAACAAACAGCTGCCAAAGAAGGTAAATCTCGTAAGCTTCCTTTGTTTGTTGGAGAAAAAGATGGTCAAACATTTTACATTGCTCCAATTAGAGGAAAAGGTTTATGGGATGCTATTTGGGGATATGTTGCTATGGATAAAAATATGGTAGTTCAAGGAGTATTCTTTGATCACAAAGGAGAAACACCAGGTTTAGGAGCTAACATTAAGCAACGTTTCTTTATGGATGATTTTGCAGGTGAAGATTTAATGAACAATGGTTCTTTCAAAGGAATTACGGTTTCTAAATCAAATGCAGATCCAAAGAATGAAGATAAAAATGATAATGAGGTAGATGCTATTGCAGGAGCTACAATTACTGGAGACGGTGTAGCTGCAATGATTAAGTCAGAATTAGCATTATACGTGCCTTACTTTAAAACATTGAAATAAATATGGGACTTTTATCAAAGAAAGACACAAAATTAATCACTGACCCGTTAGCGGATAACAATCCAATTACGATTCAGGTATTAGGTATTTGTTCTGCATTAGCAATTACTGCAGAGTTACAAGCTTCAATAGTGATGTCTATTTCTGTATTATTTGTATTAGGAGTAGGTAATGTGGTAATCTCATTAATGAGAAATATTATTCCATCTAAAATTAGAATTATTGTACAGTTAATCGTAGTCGCAACATTAGTAATTATTGTTGATTTAGTATTAAAAGCTTTTGCTTATGAGTTGAGTAAAACGCTTTCGGTATTCGTAGGATTAATTATTACGAACTGTATTATCATGGGACGTTTTGAAGCATTTGCTTTAGGTAATGGCCCATGGAGATCATTCTTAGACGGAATAGGAAATGCATTAGGATATGCAGTAATTTTAATTGCTGTAGGATTCTTTAGAGAGTTGTTAGGTTCTGGTACTTTATTAGGAATTAAAGTATTAGGAGACCCAATTGAAAAAACAGGATTATATGCTTTAGGATATGAGAATAACGGATTTATGTTATTATCACCAATGGCATTAATTGTTGTGGGTATCATTATTTGGGTACAACGTAGTAGAAATAAAGCATTAATCGAAGACTAAACGCAGAGCGTTTCAATAATATAAGATTATGGAGCATTTAGAATTATTTTTCAAATCGATATTTATAGATAACATGGTATTTGCTACGTTCTTAGGAATGTGTTCTTACCTTGCAGTATCTAAAAAAGTATCTACAGCAGTTGGTTTAGGAGCAGCGGTTATTTTCGTATTAGCTGTAACTGTACCAGTAAACTGGTTGTTAGATCAATATTTATTACAGCCAGGAGCATTATCTTGGTTAGGAGCAGAGTACGCAGATTACGACTTAAGTTTCTTATCATTTATCATGTTTATTGCAACTATTGCAACCATGGTACAATTAGTAGAAATTATTGTAGAGAAATTTGCACCAGCATTGTATAACTCTTTAGGTATTTTCTTACCACTTATCGCAGTAAACTGTGCTATTTTAGGAGGGTCATTATTTATGCAATCTCGTGAGATTCCAACATTAGGATTATCATTTACTTATGGTGTAGGTTCAGGAATTGGATGGTTTTTAGCAATTTTAGCTATTGCAGCTATTCGTGAAAAAATCAGATATTCATCTGTACCACCAGCTTTAAGAGGATTAGGAATTACATTTATCATTACTGGATTAATGGCTATCGGATTTATGAGTTTCGGTGGTATGTTAACAGGAGGTGATGATGCAGGTAAGAAAGAAGAAACACAAGCTGTAGTAGCTCCAAAAGTTGAGGAGAAGGTAGAGGAAGAAAAAGAGGAGACTGCTGCAGAGGAAACAAAAGAGATAGCTACTAACACTAAAGAAATTACAGAATAATATGTTTTTAGAAGTAAGTACAGGAGGAACGGTACTAATCACAGTATTAGCATTTTTAGCAGTAACCTTAGTTTTAGTAGGTTTATTGTTATTTGTTAAGCAAAAGTTAGCACCATCAGGACCAGTAAAGATTACCATTAATGGTGATAAGACAATTGAAGTACCTTCAGGAGGAACTTTATTGTCAACTTTAGGAAACGAGAAAATATTTTTACCATCTGCATGTGGTGGAGGTGGATCATGTGTGCAATGTGAATGTCATGTAAACGCGGGTGGAGGTGAAGCTTTACCAACAGAAACGCCTCACTTTACTCGTAAAGAATTGGCACATGGTATCCGTTTAGCATGTCAGGTAAAAGTAAAGCAAGACATGGATATTTCTATTCCAGAAGAAATTTTCGGAATTAAGAAATGGGAAGCTGTTGTAGTTAGAAATTATAACGTTGCATCTTTTATCAAGGAATTTGTAGTTGAAATTCCAGAAGATATGAATTATAAGGCTGGGGGGTATATTCAAATTGAAATCCCTAAGTGTGAGGTGAAGTTCTCAGATATGGACATTACTGCACACCCAGAAGAACACGATACTCCAGATAAATTCCAGGTAGAATGGGATAAGTTCGGTTTATGGCCGTTAGTAATGAAGAATGATGAGTTAGTAGAAAGAGCTTACTCTATGGCTTCTTACCCAGCAGAAGGACGTGAAATTATGTTGAACGTTCGTATTGCTACACCGCCATGGGATAGAGCTAAGAACGGATGGATGGATGTAAATCCAGGAATCGCATCGTCATATGTATTCTCAAGAAAGCCTGGAGATAAAGTAACTATTTCAGGGCCTTATGGAGAATTCTTCATTAACGAGTCGGATGCTGAAATGTTATATGTAGGAGGAGGAGCTGGTATGGCACCAATGCGTTCTCACTTATATCACTTATTTAAAACCTTAAAGACTGGAAGAAAAGTTTCTTATTGGTATGGAGGTCGTTCTAAGCGTGAGTTATTCTATTTAGAGCACTTCTGGGCATTAGAAAAAGAATTCCCGAACTTTAAATTCCATATTGCATTATCTGAACCATTAGAGGAAGATAATTGGAAAGTTAAAGAGAATTTAGAAGCTGAAGGAGATGGGTTTGTTGGATTTGTTCACAACTGTGTTATCGAACAATTCTTAAGCAAACATGATTCACCAGAAGATATTGAATTATACTTCTGTGGACCACCTTTAATGAACAAAGCCGTACAAAAAATGGGTGAAGATTTTGGTATTCCAGATGAAAACATTCGTTTTGATGACTTTGGAGGATAAAAACAAAGTAACTATTAGATATAAAAAGCCGAGCATTTTGCTCGGCTTTTTTTTATATTTTGAAATTCTGATATGCGAAAGGTAAATTAAACGTTCGTAAACAAATTTTATACGTTCGGAAACTATTTTGATACGATACCTAATTAAACAGTTTATTTTGTTTGTAGATCCTTAATATAGTAAGGTTAATAAGTTAAAAAGGAATTGTGTTTAAAAATTAAGTTATGAATTGTCCAAATTGTAATTCAATCGTTGTTAAAAGAATTAAAAGAAATAAGTTACAGAGAGTACTTTTTTTCTACAAAAAAAGGTTTAAATGTTTCACTTGTAAACAAGTATTTATGAATTAGAAGCTCTTGGTGTTTTAAAGAAAGATCGAGTGTTTTTAATTATTACAAAAGTATTTCAAGAAGTTTGTAATTTATTTAGAAAAAAATAAATAAATTTAAATAACTTTTAAGATTGAGTACTTTTACAGAATGAAAAAGATATTAATACTATTATTGTTTCTTAGTTTAACAGCCTTTGCTCAAACTGGTCCAGGTGGTGTTGGAGCAAGAGATGGTAGCAGTACTCTTCGAGTTTGGTTACGTGCAAATGATGTGAATGCAGATGGCGATATATCCAATAACCCAACAGTGGGAAGTACGGTAAGTGCTTGGAATGATTTTAGTGGTAACGGTAATAATTATACCAATAGCTCAGCAACAAGGTCACCCTCATATGCTAGTACGCCTTTTGGTTCTGTAAACTTTAATGCGGCAACCAATCCTGCTCAGGTTTTAAATGCTAATACAGGAGGTACATATACAGATGCGAGTGCTTTTTTTGCCATTAATCCGGTAAATGTTGGTAGTAGTAACTCTTTATTTGATAATACTTCTTATTCATTAAGAATTGAACAATGGTCGAATACGAATAGAATTGGACTCACAAGATATGGTGTGGCTGACTATTCTTCTTCCTTAATACCGCAATTCAATTCAAATACGATTGTTTCTTATCATAAAAACTCATCGTCTAGTAATGTTACTATTTATTCTAATAATAGCGTTGCAACAATCAATATTGGAAGTTCTTCAGCAGGTATACCATATGATAGAATTGGTAGAAATTCAAATGGAGCCGATGAGGCAAGTGGAGATTTCTACGAGATAATACTATATAATAGTAGATTAAACACTGCAGAACGTGTAATAGTTGAGAATTATTTAAGTGCTAAATTTGGAAGTATTTCAGTGTCTGATAATGTGTATAATGAAGATGAAAATGGAGACTTTGATCATAAAGTAGCTGGTATCGGTCAAGCACCCGACGGATCGAATCACTTAGATTCACAAGGTACAGGTATTGTCAGAATAAATGGGCCAAGTGATATTGATAATAATGAATATTTGATTTGGGGAGAAAATGTTGAAGATTCAGATTACGCATTCACACAAGTAGGGAAAAGATATAGAGTAAATACAGTTTGGAGAGTCAGTGAACGAGGAGATCTAGAAGATGTTAGTGCTGCTATTAGCCAATCTGATCTTGATTTAACAGGAGTGCCAACAGGAGTTTTTAAATTAGTAAGAAGTACTGTTGCCGATTTTAGTACCATAGCAGAAGAATATGACTTGTCCTTAGCGGGAGGAACATATTCAGGCACGGTTTCTTTTGATGATAATGATTATTTTACTTTAATGGTGGTTCCTTCTGTAGATTTAAAGCTTACAAAAACAGTTGACACAGCTATACCTAAGGTTGGAGATGTTGTTACTTTTTCATTATCAATAACCAATAGTGGTCCTCAAAGTGCTACTGGAGTCCAAGTAAGAGACTTGTTACCTACTGGCTTAACATACAATGCTGGAAGTTCTACTATAGGTACAGGAACCTATAATCAAGTTTCTGGATTATGGGATCTTAGCGGTGTAACCATAACTAGTGGGCAAACTATAACTGTTCAAATTGCGGCAACTGTAGCGTCTGCAGGAACCATTATAAATACAGGTGAAGTAATTAACGTAGATCAGGAAGATATAGATTCTGACTCTGTAGAATAAAAGAGACTTTTTATACACAGATAATGGTTGTACCTTTGCAACAAATTATTCTGAATGATTACGTTTCAAGATTTAGATTTATCCAATCCACTAAGAAATGCCATAGAAGATTTAGGGTTTGTAACTCCAACACCTATTCAAGAGGAAGCTTTTCCCAAAGTTCGCTCTGGAAATGATGTAGTAGGAATAGCACAAACAGGTACAGGTAAAACTTTTGCCTATGTGTTGCCTATTTTAAGAGATCTTAAATTTTCAAAGCAAGAAAACCCGAGAGTACTCATACTAGTTCCTACAAGAGAATTAGTAGTACAAGTGGTAGAGGAAATTGAGAAGTTGGCAAAGTATATGACACTTCGTGTTTTAGGAGTGTATGGTGGAGTAAATTTAAATCGCCATAAAGAGGCAGTTGCGCAAGGATGCGATGTTATTGTAGCTACCCCTGGTCGTTTGTATGATTTGGCAGTAAGTCGAGTATTAAAATTGAAATCAATTCAGAAATTAGTGATTGATGAAGTAGATGTGATGCTTGATTTAGGCTTTCGTTTTCAGATTTTAAACATTTTTGATTTACTTCCAGAAAGAAGGCAAAATGTGATGTTTTCCGCTACGATGACAGAAGATGTAGAAGCTTTGATTGATGATTATTTTATTGCACCTAAGAAAATAGCTATTGCGGTTAGTGGTACGCCTTTAGATAATATTGAGCAGAGTTCTTATAATGTGCCTAATTTTTACACAAAAATTAATTTGTTAAATGAACTACTGTTTGACAAACAAGAGTTTCATAAAGTACTTGTTTTTGCTCCTAATAAAAGAAATGCCGACCGAATTTTTAATTTATTAGAAGAAGAGTTTCCAGGTCAAAACTGTGTAATTCACTCTAACAAAACGCAAAACTATCGTTTACGATCTATAGAGGAGTTTAATAAAGGGAACCATAGAATTTTAATAGCAACTGATGTAATTGCTCGTGGTCTTGATTTAGTCGAAATTTCGCACGTAATTAACTTTAATCCTACACAGTACCCTGAAAACTATATGCATCGAATAGGGCGTACAGGAAGAGCTTCTCATAAAGGAAAATCAATTTTATTTGCTACTGAAAAAGAGCAGTTAGCGAAAAAAGAAATTGAGGAGTTAATGAATTATGAAATTCCGTTAGTAGATATTCCAGAACAGGTTGAAATATCAAACCAATTAACTGAAGAGGAACGTCCGAGAGAAGATAAGTCACAATCTGCCAATAGAACTTCTCAAGAGTATGTCCCTGGCCCTGCTTTTCATGAAAAGAAAGAAAAAAACAGAAAGGTCAATTTAGGAGGGTCTTATAAAAGAGAAATAGCTAAAAAATATAAAAAGCCTAAAACAAGAGGGCAGAAAAATACAAGTAAGAAGAATAGAAAACGTAAATAATGAGAGCACTTACCGAGCAAGAACTACATAATTTAGGTATGAATATCATTGGTAAGAAACTCCAAGAGAAAGGCTATGAGTTTGTTGCTATCAACAGTAAACTAAAGAGCCATCCTCAGTTTGTGTTATTTAAAAAAGGAGAGCCTACAATTTTTGTTCTTGTAAAAGTTTCAAATAATATTCAAAATCCAGATTCTTACGATGTTTTATGGATGGAAACGTTTAAAGAACATGCCAAAAAACAAAATGCAAAAGTTTGGTATGCAGGTATAGGTATAGCAAATGCAGAAAGTATAGACTTACCTGTTTTTAAAGACGAACCGTATTATGTTGCTTTTGAAGATTTTATAGATATATTGTAACTTATTGTTTTTCAAAGCATTGTATTTTGTAGAGCGGAACCTACCAGTTATACATACTTTTTTACCATTTATACATAAACCACTGAAAAACAAGGATAAAACCTAGTTTAGATGTATATTTGTGTAGGGGAAATTTTAAAAATCTACAAATGAAAAAAAAGTTACTTAAGGGGATTCAGGACTTTTTAAAGAACATCTTAGCAAAATTATCGGAATTTGGAAAAGGGGCCAGTTACGCTATTAATCACTAAGACCTACGAAAAAATTAAGTTTTGAAGAAAAACACCAGCATTTAGGAAAATGCTGGTGTTTTTTTATATCATATTTCTAATGTCTTGTTTTATCTACAACTAAACATTGTTGGTTTGTTGTTCAGAGGCTTTTCGTTCGAGCTCTGCTTGGAATTCTTCCATTACAGGTTTCACAGTACTTTCTGGTAAATCAACAATTTTAATATACATCAATCCGTCAATAGCATTGTTAAATTTTGGATCTACATTAAAAGAGATAATTCGAGCATTTTGTTTAATGTACTTTTTTATTAAAACAGGAATACGAAGTGCACCTGGTTCAAGTTCATCAATAACTTTATCAAATTTATTCATATCTGATTGCGTAGAGTCAAAAATGAAATCTTTATCAGCATCATTTAAACGAACTTTAAACTCTTTCTTAGGATGGATATATTGTGCTAAATAAGGATCGTAATAATGAGATTTCATAAACTCAATCATTAACGATTTAGAAAATTCAGAAAACTGATTGCTAATACTTACACCTCCCATTAAATACTTATGCTCTGGGTAGCGTAGAGTTACGTGAACAATACCTTTCCAAAGTAAAAATAATGGCATTGGTTTTTGTTGGTATTGTTTGATGATGAAAGCGCGTCCCATTTCAATGGTTTTTTCCATCATGCTATGAAGCTCAGGCTCTACTCTAAACAATGTTTGAACATAGAAACCATTAATACCATACTTTTTATATATTTCTTTACCTAGTCCCATTCTATAGGCACCAGCAACACATTTTTTTTCGTTGTCCCATAAAAATTTATGGTAGTAGTACTTGTCATACTTATCTAAATCAATAGACTTGTTCGTTCCTTCACCTACCTCTCTAAAGGTAATTTCACGTAAACGTCCTATTTCATGTAAAATATTCGGGATGTCTTTGGCATGTGCAAAGAAGACTTCGTAATTTTTACTTTGTAAGAGTCTCGCACCAGATTCACGTAATTTATCTACCTCTTTAGCAAATAACTCAGGATTTCTTTGAGACGTTATATTTTTTGCCTTTTTAGGAATCTTTAAGTTTTGAGTAGACAAGATTTTTTGAGGCGTTTTCTCAAAAGGATTCGCCAACATATATGTTTTCTTTCTTAAGAAATGATAAAAATCTGGAATTTCAGAATAGTTGTCTTGATCTTTAACAGAAATAGGTTTTCCTATTCTCACTTTAATTACCCTGCTTTTTTGAGAAAGCAATTCAGAAGGTAATTTAGCCGTACGTAGGGTATCACTTATTTTTGATAAAAAGTAAAATAACTTACTGTTTTTTGCATGGAAATAAATAGGGATAACCGGAACTTTTGCTTTTTTTATCAAGCGAACTGCTCCTTCTTCCCACTCTTTATCTACCATAAGTTTTCCGTCTCTGTAGGTAGAAACTTCTCCTGCAGGGAATATACCTAAAGGTTTTCCTTCACGTAAATGCAATAATGCATTTTTAATACCAGCTACACTAGATTTTGCGTCCTTATGATTTTCGAACGGGTTTACCGGCATTACATAAGGCTTTAAAGGCTCTATTCTATGAAGTAAAAAATTAGCGATTATTTTATAGTCTGCCCTGTGTTCAACTAAAAGCTTTAATAATAAAATACCATCTATTCCTCCTAATGGATGATTAGAAATGGTAATAAAAGGCCCCTCTTTTGGAATACGTTTTAAATCCTCTTCTGGAATTTCAAATTCTATTTGAAATTCATCAAGCAATCCATTTAAAAACGGTAAGTCCTTCTTATGCTTATGTTTGTTATATATTTTGTTGGCAGTGGAAATGCGCAAAATCTTCATTAAGAGCCATCCAGAAAACGTTCCAAACGCTCCAAATTTATCAACTCCAATAGCTTTTGCTATTTCCTTAGGTGTTACTAATCCCATTTAAAGATATCAATTAGACGTAACTGCAAATATAACGGAAATTTGTGAGCTTTAATAGCTTTTATTCTATGACCAACTGAGCGGTCTCCGTATTAATTTGACGAATAATCGATTTCCCCCTTTTTTGTATAGCTTTTATAGCATCATCGTTAAAATGACGAATGGTATAAAGCGTCACGTTTCTGTATGATTTGATATTAAAATCTGCTTGTAAATCGTTTAAAAAATCGTCAAACCTGTGATACTTATCTTCAATACAAACAGAAAAACTTATGGCCGAATTTTGGATAAGATTAACTTTCAATTTGTATTCGTGTAATTTTTTAAAAACATCACTAATGTTATGTTCTACCATAAATGAAAAATCCTTTGCAGAAATGGAAACTAAAATTTGGTTTTTCTTTACAATAAAACATGGCACTTCAGGAGTAATTTTTTTTCCTCTACCTACACAAGTTCCTGTTTTAGAAACATCATCAAAAGAGCGAACAAATAAAGGAATGTTTCGTTGTTCTAATGGCTGAATTGTTTTTGGATGAATTACCGAAGCTCCATAAAAAGCCATTTCAATAGCTTCTGTATAGGATATTTCTTCTAATAACTCAGTTTCAGTAAATACACGTGGATCAGCATTTAAAACACCGTCTACATCTTTCCATATTGTAACACTATTGGCATTCAAACAATAGGCAAAAATTCCTGCTGTAAAATCAGAACCTTCTCTTCCTAAAGTGGTGGTTTCTGATCCAGAACTCCCCAGAAATCCTTGGGTAATATTGAGTTGACTAGTATTTACATTTTCTTGAATTAACTTTTGTGTAAGGCTCCAGTTTATTTTAGCTCCTCTATAATTGGCATCTGTTTTTATAAGTGTTCGTACATCTAACCATTGGTTTGAAATACCTATATCCTCTAGGTAGGCACTTACTATGCTAGTAGATAGCAATTCACCAAAACCTACCATTTGATCGTAAACAAAATTGTAATCGTTGGAAGTATTTTTTATCATGAATCCACTTAGTTCACCAAATAAAAAAGTTACTTTCTGATAAATCTCATGCTCTTTGTCAAATAATCCATTCATCATGTCTTGATGAAAATCTTCAACAAAGTTCAATGACTCTTTTAAATCATCTTTTTTATAGAAATAACTATTTACAATACGTTCAAAAGCATTGGTCATTTTACCCATGGCAGAAATAACTACCAAAACATTTTCAGTACCTTCATGTTGTAATACTCTAGCAACATTTTTTACTCCATCAGGATCTTTGACAGAAGCCCCTCCAAACTTAAATATTCTCATTACAAAATTTTGATAAATTGTCTTCACTCATATGGCAAACTCTCCATTCGTCATAAACAGTTGCACCGGTGCTTTTATAAAAATCAATAGCGTTTACATTCCAATCTAAAACTTCCCATGCAACTCTTTTAAAATTGTTGTCATATGCATATTGTAAAACAGCAGCATATAAAGCTTTACCAGCGCCAATTCCTCTTTTAGACTTAGTAACCATTAAATCTTCTAAATGAATGGTTTTACCCTTCCAAGTAGAGTATCTTTCATAGAATAAAGTCATTCCTGCGATAGATCCATCACTCTCTTCAGCAACAAAGGTTTTAAACTTTGGATTTTCGGAAAAACCATCACGTATCAAATCTTCAACAGTTATTTTAACCGCATTGGGCTCTTTTTCAAAAACAGCTAATTCCACAATTAAATCATGAATAGCTTGGGCATCTTTCAAGGTGCCTTTTCGAATGGTAAAACTCATAATTTGAAATTTTAGGTAAAGATACTTTATAAAATTCTCCAATAAAACAAATGAGAAATTAAAACATATCAATTTTTTTTGTTGAAAATTTTTAAGTTTTAAACATTCGAAATCGTTGTAGTTCCGCAAAAAAGTTGGCATCTTTGTACACAACACAAAAATTTAACATGAATAACAAGCACACCACTCTTGGAGAGTTTATTATAGGTAACCAAAAGGACTTTAAATATTCTTCAGGAGAACTATCTCGTTTAATTAATTCTATTCGTTTAGCGGCTAAAGTAGTAAACCATGAAATTAGAAAAGCTGGTTTAGTTGATATTACAGGAGCAGCTGGTGATATCAATGTACAAGGAGAAGCACAGCAAAAACTTGATGTTTTAGCAAACGATTTGTTTAAACAAACATTAATTAACCGTGAAATTGTTTGTGGTATAGCGAGTGAAGAAGAGGATGATTTCGTAGTAGTTGAAGGGAAGAATAAAACAAATGACAATAAGTATGTTTTATTAATGGATCCGTTAGATGGTTCTTCAAATATTGATGTAAATGTGTCAGTGGGAACTATTTTCTCTATTTATAGAAGAGTATCTCCCGTAGGAACCCCAGTTACAAAAGAAGATTTCTTACAGAAAGGAAGTGAGCAAGTTGCGGCAGGATATGTTGCGTATGGTACTTCTACCATGTTAGTTTTTACAACAGGAAATGGTGTTAATGGATTTACTTTGAATCCAGCAATTGGTACTTTTTACTTATCACATCCTAATATGCAATACCCTGAAATCGGAAAAATTTATTCTGTAAGTGAAGGGTATTTTACACATTTTCAGGAAGGTATGAAACGCTTTTTAGTACATTGTAAAGAATTGAATGAGGCAGATAACAGACCATATACAGCGCGTTATATTGGTTCACTAGTTTCAGATTTTCATAGAAATATGATCAAAGGAGGGGTGTATATTTATCCTGCTACAGAAATAACACCAAAAGGAAAGTTACGTTTATTATATGAATGTAATCCAATGGCATTTATTTGTGAGCAAGCAGGAGGGAAGGCCTCTGATGGTTTTACAAGAATAATGGATATTAAACCTACCGAGCTTCATCAACGTGTTCCATTTTACTGTGGAAGTATTCAATTAGTTGAAAAAGCAGAAGCATTTATGAAAGAGTTTTCATCAGATGAGAAACCGGAATATTAAAGAATAAGTATTCTTTATACTGAAATAAAATTTGAATAAGGCAAACAGTTGTTTGCCTTATTTTTTTAGAGTAAATTTACACTTGTAAAAACGAAAAATTAATCAAATAAAAATCAAATAATTATGGCTTTTGAATTACCAGAATTAGGATATGCATACGATGCATTAGAACCACATATAGATGCTAGAACTATGGAAATTCACCATAGCAAACACCATAATGGATATACAACTAAATTAAATGGAGCAATTGCTGGAACTGATTTAGAAGGAAAGTCTATTGAAGATATTTTAACAAACTTAGATATGAGCAACGGAGCTGTTCGTAATAATGGAGGTGGATTCTATAACCACTCATTATTTTGGACAGTTATGAACCCAGAAGATAGAGGATATTTATCAGGAGAATTAAAAGATGCTATTGAAGCTGAATTTGGTTCTAAAGAAGCATTTATCGATGCTTTTTCTAAAGCAGCTGCTACACAGTTTGGATCTGGATGGGCATGGTTATGTGTGCACAAAGGAGGAAAAGTTGAAGTATGTTCTACTCCAAACCAAGATAACCCATTAATGCCAGGTGTTTCTTGTGGAGGTACTCCAATTTTAGGATTAGATGTTTGGGAGCATGCATACTATTTAAACTACCAAAACCGTCGTCCAGATTATATTGATGCTTTCTTCAAGGTAATTAACTGGAATGAAGTTGAAAGAAGATATGCAGAAGCTAAGTAATTAGTGTTTGTATAAAGAATAAATAAAACCCGCTTTAGAGCGGGTTTTTTTATACTATACTTTTTGTAATCGTAAACCTTGTACTCGTTGTTCAAAACTATCTTCTTCTACAGGAAGAATTACGCTATCAAATAACTCTAGTAAATCATCAGAATGTTTTTCAGAAGTTAATTGACGTAAGTTAAAATATACAAAAGAGCTCCATAAAACAGCTTTTAATTCTGTTTTAGTTTCATTCCACATGCGAATTTCAACCAATAAATTTTTGCTGCCATATTTAATTAATTGAGAATCGATTGTAACTGTTTCCATTAATGTTGCTGGTTTTAAATAAGCAATTTGATGAGAGCCTACTACCCAACTTTTACCGTTGTTTTTTCCATGTGCATAAATGTCTAAATTGTAGTTAGCAATAAGTTGATCTTCTCTTGCATTAATTAAATAATTGAAGTAAGAAGCATTGTTTAAATGGTTAAAAGGATCACAATCTTGAAATCTTATTTTTGTTCTGCTTTCTAGAATTTTTGGTAGTTCCATAGTGTAAAGTTTAATTAATATACCGATTGGTATATTTTTGGTTAAAAAAATATTATTGTTCTAATTCTTGTTTTATAATGTGTTTCATTGTTTGTGCTAGATCGATAAGGTAGCTATCATCTTTCATAATATACGACATATACACTGCGCCTTCTATCATATAAAAGAAACGTTTGGCATACAGCTCACCGTCTATAGTTGATTTTATTTCTTTCGACTTTTGCCCCATTTTTATTAAAAAAGAAAATTGTTCTAAGATTCTGGAATTATAAGAGCGAACTAAATTAGCAATAGCCGTATTCTGATTGTTAGAATCTACACCTATATTTAAAATTGGGCATCCACCAAATTGTTGACTATACCTATAATATGCTTTATAAAACGTAGCTACGTTGTGTAGCATAGCTAAAGGTGTTACTCCTTTATTTATATGTTGGTTTAAATCTTTTAGAACTTTTCTAACTGAAAAACGAAAAGCTTCAATGGCTAACTCTTCTTTATTTTCAAAATGTCCGTAAATAGCACCTTTTGTCAAACCTGTTGCTTGAGTAATCTTAGATAAACTCATTGCAGAATACCCATTTTTATTAAAAATAGGAGCAACAGTTTCAATGATATGTGCTTTTGTTTTTGCTGATTTAGACATTTATCATGTATTTCGAGGTAAAGATATAAAAAATATACCAATCGGTATTTTTTAATATCAAAAAAAAGCCCCGAAATTAAAATGGGGCTTCTATTATGCTTTTAATGCTTGCTCTAAATCTTTTAATAAGTCGTCAATATCTTCAATTCCAATACTTAAACGAATTAGTGAATCGGTAATTCCAATTTTTAAGCGTTCTGCTTCTGGAATTGATCCATGCGACATTGAAACCGGGTGGTTAGCTAAACTTTCTACTCCTCCGAGTGATTCAGCAAGCGTAAAGACGTTGATATTTTCTAAAAATTTAAAAGCAGCCTCCCTACTTTCATCCTTCAATTTAAAAGAAACCATTCCTCCGAAATCGTCCATTTGTTTCTTGGCAATTTCATGATTAGGATGATCTTCAAACCCTGGGAAATATACAGTTTTTACTTTAGGGTGATCTTTTAAGAAATTAGCAACAGCTTTTCCATTTTCACAATGACGTTGCATTCGAACGTGTAAAGTTTTAATCCCTCTTAAGGCTAAAAAACTATCCATTGGACCTGCTATTGCACCAGCCGCAAATTGAATAAAATGTAAATCTTTGGCAAGTGTGGCCTCTTTTACAATAAGTGCCCCCATGATTAGATCAGAATGACCGCCTAAATACTTTGTAGCAGAATGCATTACAATATCTACACCTAAGTCTAATGGTCGTTGTAAGTAAGGAGTAGCAAAAGTATTATCAACAGCCACGAGTATTTCAGGATTTATTCTTTTTACAGCAGAAGTAATTCCTTCAATGTCTGCAATCTTCATGAGTGGATTGGTAGGCGTTTCTAACCAAATTAGTTTAGTGTTGTCTGAAATAGCATTGGTTATATTGGAAACAACATCAGCATCAACATAAGTGAATTGTAACTCATATTTTTCAAATAGTTGGGTAAACAATCGGTATGTGCCCCCATAAATATCATCCCCTGTAATTACTTCATCTCCTGGTTTTAGTAATCGCAGTATGGCATCAATGGCTGCTAAACCAGATGAAAACGCAAAACCATGGGTTCCATTTTCTATGGCAGCAAAAGAATCTTCTAAGGCAGTTCTGGTAGGGTTGCTTCCTCTTGAATAAGCGTAACCTTTATGAATTCCTGGACTTACTTGTGCATAGGTAGAAGTTTGGAAAATAGGAGGCATTACAGAGCCTGTTGCTTCTTCATGTTTTTGTCCTCCATGAATGGTTTTGGTATTGAATTTCATCTACTGTGTTTTTAATTGTTATACCAATTTCACCAAAGCCATAATGATTCCTAAGTGAATTCCTTCATGTAAATTGTTAAAAGCAACGGCTCTTTCAATGGAAGTTAATTCAAATCCCATGCTTGTCATGTATGGAGTATATTCAGTAAAAATACCAGCTTCAAAATCTTCTTTCAAAGTATCAGGTAATCCCATTAATAACTCTTTAACTTCTTCCCATTCTTCTTCTGTAAAATCTTCTGAAGGAGCAGTACCTTTTCTATATTTTTCGATTAAATCATCAGGTACTAAACATTGGTTACCTGATAATTTATAATGTAATAATTGCTGTGTAACTACTAAGTGAGCTACATTCCATGCAATGTTGTTTTTAAAACCTTCTGGAGTTATATGAAGTTGTTCAAGGGTTAAACCTTCAATTTTTTTTAGAACAATTTCTCTAGATTTTTTTAAAACCTCAAATTCTGTATTCATTTTCTGATTATTTTAGCGATATCAAAGATACTTATTTAACATGAAGAAAGTTTATTTTTTACAAACCTGTGATACGTGTAGAAGAATACTAAAAGAAGTGAATATAGAAGGTTTTGAAAAACAAGAAATAAAGTTACATCCGATTACAGTTCCTCAATTAGAATCGCTAAGAGAAATGACTGATAGTTATGAAAGTTTATTTAATAAAAGGGCTAAGCTGTATAGAGAAATGGATTTGAAAAATCAGAATTTAACAGAAGCTGATTATAAGCAATATATTTTAGATGAATACACTTTTTTAAAGCGACCAGTTTTTGTTGTAGAAAATGAAATATTTATTGGAAACAGTAAAAAGGTTGTTGAAAGTCTTAAAGATCGTATAAACTAAAAAAGCAGCAGTATCAACTGCTGCTTTTTTTTTAAGTTTTTTCTTTTAGTTAAAAGCTAATTCTCCATTTTTAGATGAAATTAGTGATGCAAGTTCATCTTTGGTTAGTTTGGTTGTAATTCCTAATAACACAAACTTATCTCCATCACCACTAGCTTTAATGATGATTTCTCTAATGAAATCATTTTTTTCAAGGAATAAGATTTCAGCTTTTCCTCCTTTGTCTTTAGCTCTAACTAAAGTTTTTAAATTGTTTCTTCTTGAGAATTTTTTAAAATCTCTGGCAACGTCATCATCTTCGTTGTCAAAAATCATTAATTTGAAATCGCTCGATTTCTTAATCAAGTTTTTAATTTCAGTATCATCTTCATCATCAAAGAATTTTCCTGCAAAAGAACTTGATACGTTAATAGAAAAAGCGGTTTTGTCTTTGTTAGCTTTGTAAAAGCTTTTGAATTTAGTTTCTTGTGCGCTAACGTTTAAAAGGAATAAGCAAAAAATAGCTGTTATAAATCGTTTCATAATATTTGGTTTTGAAAGGAAGACGACTAGCTCTAAATTTTGTTACAAATGAGAAAATGGTACCAGTATCACGTTAAAGATAATTGGTTGTAAAATAGGACTATATTTGTATGAATAGAATTAGATGATAATATTGTTATGAAGAAACTTAGTCTTATTGTTTTACTCATTTATTCAATGCTGTCTTATGCTCAAAGTAGTTTTAATAGAGCTATAGAGCAATTAGGAGTTGATTTAAAATATTATCCGGAAACAAAAATTGAAGAAAAAAGTTTAACAATAAACTTGTTTAAGGAAACTAAAGAATTTTGTGAAGAGAATATCCCTAAAATAAACGTCATAAATTTTAATGAGTTTTCCAAAGCTAGATCAGTAGAAATAAAAAGTAAAAAGCCTTTGGGAGGAAACATCTATTTAAGGCTTACAATAGAAGAATGGACCTTTTCTGATGTTAAAAGAGCGCGAGATTTTGAGCGTAAATTTAAACTTATTCGTCATTTAGATTGTTTGAATAAAGGGGGTATTGAGTTTTGGAGAGTTAAAGAAAAGATGTATTTAATAATAAGTCCAGCAACAATGTTTAGTTACGAATTTGGAAAAGTAAAAAAGTCTATGAATAAAATACTAATATATTAGAGGAAGTGAGAAACAAAAAAAGTCTCAACAAATATTGTTAAGACTTTTAAGTTGGCCTACTAGGACTCGAACCTAGAATATCGGTACCAAAAACCGGTGTGTTACCATTACACCATAGGCCAATTTTCATAATGCAAATATAAAAACAAAGTTTTATATTTAAAAAAACAATAAACAGTTTTTATGAAAAAATCCTTACGAAACTCGTAAGGATTAGTTGGCCTACTAGGACTCGAACCTAGAATATCGGTACCAAAAACCGGTGTGTTGCCATTACACCATAGGCCAATTGCTTATTGCGGGTGCAAATATAGAGCTAATTTTGAATTCAACAAACTTTTTTTATTTTTTTTCATTTAACACAACTTTATACGGTTTGAACCCATTTTAAGAGATTCAAAATTATATTTTTGTTTCTAGTAAAAAACAGAGAGGAATTAATACTTTCGTATATTATTTTAGATCAAAGACTATGAACAATTTTAGCTATAAAAAATGGAATACTATTTTAGGATGGGTTTCATTTGCAATTGCATTAATCACCTATACTTTGACATTAGAGCCAACGGTGAGTTCTTGGGATTGTGGAGAATATATTTCTACAGCCGTTAAGTTAGAGGTAGGGCACCCACCAGGGGCGCCACTATTTCAAATGTTAGGAGCCTTTTTTGCAATGTTTACTAATGATCCATCTCAGTTTGCTAAAATGGTAAACTTTATGTCAGCATTGGCAAGTGCTTTTACCATTTTGTTCATGTTTTGGAGTATTACCAATCTAGCTAAGAAGATGGCAGTGAAAAATAATAAGTTTGGTAACGGAGAAAAAATTGCTGTTTTAGGAAGTGGTTTGGTAGGTGCATTGGCTTATACGTTTTCAGATAGTTTTTGGTTTAGTGCCGTAGAAGGGGAAGTATATGCAATGTCTTCTTTTTTAATGGCTTTATTATTTTGGTTAGGTTTAAAATGGGAAAATGAAATTCATTCTTCAAGAGGAAATAAGTGGTTAGTATTAATCAGTTTTGTAGTTGGATTATCGTTTGGAGTACATATTTTATCATTATTGGTTATTCCTTCAATAGTCATGTTGTACTTCTTTAAAACCTACAAAAATATTACACTAAAAACCACGGCAATTGCTACACTAGTTTCTATTTTGGTTTTGGCTGGAGTGTTTAAATTTTTATTCCCTTTCACATTAAAGTTTTTTAGTGTTGCTGAATTGTTCTTTATCAATTCAATAGGATTACCATATAATTCAGGAACAATTATAGCAGGGTTATTATTGATTGGATTATTCTACTACGGATTAAGTTATACACGTAAAAAGAATTTGGTAACGGCAAATACATTGGTCTTATCAGTGTTATTTATAATGATTGGTTTCTCGTCTTGGTTAATGTTACCAATTCGTGCAAATGCCGATACAGTGATTAACGAAAATAATCCATCTAGTGCACGTGAGCTATTAGCGTATTACAACCGTGAGCAATATGGAGATGCCAATGTGTTTTATGATAAATATTATTCATTTGCGTATGATAGAGAACAAGATAAAACGAATCCATATAAAGATGATAAACCAAAATACGAAAAAAGAAATGGCAAGTATGAAATTGTAAATAATTACAAGAATGTATTGCCTAATTGGTCAAGCAAACACAAAGGGTTTATACCAAGAATGGTAGATCCGGGAGCAGAACAATATTATAAGAAAATAGCGGGTATTCCTGCTCGTAGTAAACGAAGACCAACGTTTTTGGAGAACATGAAATTTATGGTCGATTATCAGTTCGGATACATGTATGGTCGTTATTTTATGTGGAACTTCGTAGGAAGACAAAATGATATTCAAGGACATTTAGATTATGAAAATGGAAATTGGTTGAGTGGTGTTAACTTTATCGATGAAATTCGTTTAGGCCCTCAAACTAACTTGCCAGATGAAATTCAGAACAACAAAGGAAGAAATAAATATTACTTCTTACCACTAATTTTAGGAATCATAGGGTTGCTGTACCATGCAAAGAAAGACCAAAAGAATTTATATGTTTTAGGATTGTTCTTTGTGTTTACAGGTTTCGCTATTATTTTCTACACCAACCCAAAACCATTTGAACCAAGAGAACGTGATTATGCAGTTGTAGGATCGTTTTATGTATTTGCTATGTGGATTGGTTTTGGAGTCTTAGCATTATACGATTACTTAAAATCATATGCATCTAAGAAAACCATTGCTATGGCAGTTTCAGTGGTTTCTTTATTGGCTGTTCCTGTATTAATGGGATTCCAAAACTGGGATGATCATGATAGAGGTGATAGATATACTGCGCAATTAAATGCACAAACTTATTTAGAAAGTTGCGATCCGAATGCAATCATATTTACCATTGGTGATAATGATACCTTCCCACTTTGGTATATGCAGCAAATGGAAGGAGTTCGTACCGATATTAAAATTGTAAACACAAGTTTATTTGCAACAGATTGGTATATAGATCAAATGAAGAAGAAAACGTATGAAGCAGATCCGATACCATCTCGATTAACGCACGATCAATATAAGTACGGAACGTTAGATGTGGCTTATTTCTATCCATTACCACAATTAAAAGATTCTATTTTACCAATTGGAGATTTTATGCGTTGGATAGAAAGTGATAACGATGCTACATATTTAAGTGCTGGAGAAGATTCTAAAGAAAAGTTTTATCCAACGAACAGAATACGTATTCCAGTGAACAAAAAGAACGCTATTGAATCTGGAATTGTAGCATTAAAAGATGCAGATAAAATATTAGACTATATAGATATTGAAATAGGTGAAGTATTGCCTAAGAACAGAATTTTAATGTTAGATATCTTAAATAATTTTGACTGGAAACGTCCAATTTATTTTACAGGAGGATCTAATTCTGATGATGAATATATTTGGATGAAGGATTATTTACAGTTAGACGGAATGGCCTATAAATTGGTTCCGATTAAAACATCAAATGAAGGAAAGTCAATGTTTGATATGGGACGTATCGACCCAGAGAAGATGTATGCTAATGTAAAGAAGTGGGATTGGAAGACTATTAATAATGGAGAAATCTATTTAGACGAACAAACTAAGAGAAATGCTATTTCGTTACGTAATAACTTAATGCGCTTGTCTGAAGAGTTTTTAAAGAAAGGAGATTCTGTACAAGCAAAGGATGTATTGGATTTATCTTTATACAAAATGCCAATTAAAGATTTTGATCATTATAGTATTTCATTAGGATATCCTGAGTTGTATTATCGCATTGGTGATAATGAGAAAGCACAAGAAACCGCAGGAACCTTAGCAGATATCTTTAAACAAAGATTAAAGTATTACAGTACTTTTAGAGGAGACGATGAAAACTTAATATTAGAAAACCTTGAAACTACTTTGTACATGTATCAAAATGTTGTGCAACAGATAGCGCAATATGATAAGGATGAAGAGTACGGTAGGAAAATGTTTGAAGATTATGTAAATCATGCTAGGTTGTTCAAGCATTTAATGCCAGAGGAAGAAGAACCGTTATTAGAAGAATTAGACTCTATAAAACCATAACATCTTGAGGTTTTATCTAATCAAAACACCACGTATTATAAAGAAGCTATTCTTTAATTATACGTGGTGTTTTGCATCTAAACAAAAAGAAGTTTACTTAACGTTTGACGATGGACCAACCCCTAAAATAACTTCATTCGTGTTAGATGAATTGGAAAAGTACAATGCGAAAGCTACTTTTTTTTGCATTGGAAAGAATATTGAAAACCATCCAGAGATATTCAAGAGAATTGTTGATGAAGGACATACGATTGGGAATCATACACAGAATCATTTTAACGGATGGGAACATACTAAAAATGATTATGTAATCAACGTTCAAAGGTGCGAAGAGGTAATTGGTCAATATACTGCAGGAATTTCTCAAAAACATTTGTTTAGACCACCTTATGGAAAAATTAAACGTTCTCAGGCACACGAATTGAGAAAAAAAGGATACCAGTTAATTATGTGGGACGTGTTGTCTGCCGACTTTGATAAGCGCGTGTCTAAAGAGGAATGTTTAAGAAACGTAATGTTACATACAAAGAAAGGAAGTATTGTAGTGTTTCACGATAGTGTTAAAGCTAGCGAAAGACTATGCTATGCTTTGCCAAAAGTATTAGAAAAGCTATCGAAAAAAGGATTTAGTTTTAAGGCAATTTAAACGTATTGCTGCACTAAACCAATTAAAGTATTTGCATCTTGCTCACCTGTTTGACGCCACATCATTTCCCCATTTTTATAAATCATAAAAGTAGGATTTCCTTTTACACGAAGTGCCTCAGCAAGAATTTCATTCTTCTTTATGTCAATCTTGATAACTTTGGCTTTATCACCTAAAGCAGCAGCAACATCTCGAAGAGTATCTAAACTAGGTTCAAATTCTTCCCAATCTGTGTAAAAATCGATTAACACAGGTTTGTTGATACTTATGATTTCACCAAACTTTGTCATTTTTTGCATACGGTTTTTAAGTAAAATGCCTAAAATTACTAATTTTTTTATTATGTCTATATGAAATTAAGGTTAAAAATGCTGAAAATCAGGCTTTTTTTAACTTTATGACGGTGATTTCGGGCCAAATTCCCACTCTTCCAGGAAAAGCATGGTAACCAAAACCTCTATTAACATTAATAAACCTTCCGAATTCATTGTATAAACCAGCCCATTGTTTGTATACATATTTAGCCGGACTCCATTTTATAAACCCAGGAATTTCAATTCCGAATTGTAGCCCATGTGTATGTCCACTTAACGTAAGCTGATAATTAAAATCATCTTCTTTTATCTTGTATTCCCAGTGGCTTGGGTCGTGGCTCATTAATACCTTAAAATCTTCCTTTAGAATTCCTTCAGAGGCTTTTTGTAAATCACCAGCTTGGTTAAATCCTTTTCCCCAGTTTTCAACCCCTACCAAAGCTATCTTTTCACCATTTTTTTCAAGATACCTGTTTTCATTTAACAACAATTCAAATCCAATTTTAGGGTGAATATCTTTAATTGCTTGAAAATTGGCTTGTTTCTCTTCTTTTGAATTCCATTTTGAGTAGTCTCCATAATCATGGTTTCCAAGAATTGAATACTTTCCCATAGGTGCTTTTAATTGTGAAAACATAGGAATCCAAGCATCCATTTCTTTAGCAAAATTGTTTACAATATCACCTGTAAATAAAATGACATCAGAATTTTGTTTGTTTATTAAATCAACACCATACTGAATTTGTTCTTTATTGTCGAAACTTCCTGAGTGAATGTCGGTAATATGAGTAATCGTAAAACCTTCAAAGGCTTCTGGTAAATCAGCAAAAGGCAATTCATATTGAATTACTTTATAATTAAACTTTCCTCTAAAAATACCATATAAAATACTGGCAAACGGAATGGCAGCAATTCCTAAGGCTAGTTGTGCTATGAACTTTCTTCTTCCCGCTAAACTTTGAGTTTCTTCTTTAGAGAAATAAGAAATTCCTTTTTGAAACCATCTTACAATATCTTCTCCTAACATAAAAAGTAGGATGACTAATTTGGGCAATAATACAATTAACAGTGCCCCAAAAGCATATTGAAATTGTCTTGTTTGCCCAGAGCTTCTGTCTGAAGAAAAAATAACATAGAAAAAGTTAATATAGGCTAAAGCTCCAGCAAGTAACCAACCATATCGTATAAATTTATTCTTGGTTACAGTTTTGATTGCTTGAAAAGCGTAAGTTTCAAACACAATGATTAGTGTTGAAATAAGAAGTAAAGGGATTACCCAACGAGGCATAGTGTACTGATTTTTAAAACGAAGCAAAGATACGTCGATTCCTAAAAATCAATTTTTAACATCATGTTAAAGTTTTGTACCTTGTCATCACTTAAAAACAGATCAAATGTCAGGTAAAAAAAGGCTATTCTTATTAGATGCTTATGCATTAATTTTTAGAGGATATTATGCGTTTATTAAAAATCCAAGAATCAATTCTAAAGGAGTAGATACTTCTGCTATTTTGGGATTTACCAATTCTTTACTGGATGTTATCAAACGAGAAAAGCCTGATTATCTTGCAGTATGTTTTGATAAAGGGGGAAGTGTTGATCGTGTGGAAATGTTTGAGGCTTACAAAGCAAATAGACAAGAAACTCCAGAGGCAATCCGCGTGGCAGTACCATATATAGAGCAGATATTAGAAGCAATGAATATTCCTGCAATTGTAAAAGAAGGGTATGAGGCAGATGATATTATTGGAACATTAGCAAAAAAAGCAGAAAAGGAAGATTTAGAAACCTATATGGTTACCCCCGATAAAGATTATGCGCAGCTAGTTTCTGAGACTACTTTCATGTACCGTCCACCACGAATGGGGAATGGTTATGAAAAATGGGGAGTAGAAGAGGTAAAAGAGAAGTTTGGAGTAGAAAGACCTGAACAAGTTATCGACTTTTTAGGAATGATGGGAGACTCTGTAGATAATATTCCTGGCTTACCAGGAGTAGGTGAAAAAACCGCTAAAAAGTTCTTAGCAGCTTATGGTTCTATGGAAGGTTTGTTTGAAAACATTCATGAACTGAAAGGAAAGATGAAAGAGAAAGTTGAAGCCAATCAAGAATTAGGATTACTTTCAAAGAAATTAGCAACAATTATGTTGGATGTTCCTGTTGAGTTAGAGCTAGATAAACTAGTAATGGAGCAACCAAATATTGAAGCAACCAAAACAATTTTCACAGAACTAGAGTTTCGTAGGTTAACCGATAACTTATTAAAAACTTTTTCAGTAGCAACAGAAGAAACAACTGCAACACCAAAGAAAACAACAAGTGGAGTAAATAAAGAAGGACAGTTTGATTTGTTCGCAGCACCCGGTGGAGGTAATGTAACAGAAGAAACTCAAATAAGTGGATTTAAAACTATTGAAAACACCCGTCATTTTTATCAATTAGTTGATACACCTGTATCAAGAAAATTACTCTTGACAAAGTTAATGCAGCAAACTTCTGTTTGTTTTGATACGGAAACAACAGGTTTGAAAGCTTTAGAAGTTGAGTTGATTGGAATTGCTTTTTCTTGGGAAGAAGGGAAGGGATATTATGTTGCCTTTCCAGAAAATCAAGAAGAAACTCAAGAGCTATTAGAAGAGTTTAGACCATTCTTTGAGAACGAATCTATAGAAAAGATAGGACATAACTTAAAGTATGATATTAAGGTATTGTCAAATTACCATATGCCTGTAAAGGGTAAGTTATTTGATACAATGATTGCACATTATTTGATTAATCCAGATATGCGCCATAATATGGATGTACTTTCAGAAACCTATTTGAACTATCAACCTGTTTCGATTACTGAATTGATAGGTAAAAAGGGGAAAAATCAATTGTCTATGCGACAAGTTGAATTGCCTAAGCAAACAGAATATGCCGTTGAAGATGCCGATGTAACTTTGCAGTTAAAAGAGCATTTTACAAAGGAATTATCAAGTGGGAATGTTACCGAATTATTCAATGATGTAGAAACACCATTGGTATCTGTATTGACAGCAATGGAAATTGAAGGAGTCAACTTAGATACAGAATTTTTAAAGTCTTTATCGAAAGAATTGACGGAAGATATAGCAAAACTTGAAAAGAATATTTATGAGCAGGCAGGTGAAGAATTCAATATAGCATCACCAAAGCAATTAGGACCTGTCTTATTTGAAAAATTGAAACTGGTAGACAAACCTAAAAAGACGAAAACAGGACAGTATTCTACTGCAGAAGACGTATTGTCTAGTTTAAAAGAACATCAGATTGTTTCAGATATCTTAGAGTATCGTCAGTATAAAAAATTACAAAGTACGTATGTAGATGCTTTACCAAATGAAATAAATCCTAAAACGGGAAGAGTTCATACGGTATATGCACAAGCGGTGGCAGCTACAGGACGTTTAAGTTCGAATAATCCGAACTTACAAAACATTCCAATTCGTACAAAAAGAGGACAGGAGGTGCGTAAAGCGTTTATTCCTAGAGATGAAAACCATGTGCTGTTAGCAGCAGATTATTCTCAAATAGAACTACGTATTATTGCAGCGCTGAGTGAAGAAGAAAACATGATTAAAGCTTTCCAAGAAGGTGAAGATATTCATGCTTCTACCGCAGCAAAAGTATTTGATGTAGCTATCGATGAGGTAACTCGTGAACAACGTAGCAATGCAAAAACGGTAAACTTTGGAATTATCTATGGAGTGTCTGCTTTTGGATTAAGTAATCAAACAAACTTAACAAGAAAAGAAGCTAAGGCCTTGATAGATGCCTACTATGAAACGTATCCGAAGTTAAAAGCTTATATGTCTAAGCAAGTAGATTTTGCTCGTGACAATGGATATGTAGAAACCGTTTTAAATCGTCGTAGGTATCTGAAAGATATCAATTCTAGAAATGCTATTGTACGCGGAGCGGCTGAACGAAATGCTGTAAATGCCCCAATACAAGGTTCGGCAGCCGATATTATTAAATTGGCTATGATTAACATTCATAAACGATTTGAACAAGAGAATTTCAAATCTAAAATGTTATTACAAGTGCATGATGAATTGGTATTTGATGCACATAAAGATGAGTTAGAGATTATAAAACCTATTATCAAAGAAGAAATGGAAGGCGCATTTAAAATGAGCGTTCCATTAGATGTTGAAATGGGAATTGGTCAAAACTGGTTAGAGGCGCATTAATTTCTAATGCGTAAAGTTTCCAAAATAAACCATATTAATATCCAATTCTTTATTTCCAAGTGTTGAACCATCATGAAAGCAGTTGTCTGTTGGTGCGATGTAATATTGATATGGTTCTTGTTTTATTTTTACAACAGGATAATCAGGGAAATATTTAAAAAATGTTTCTGCAACATTGTATACAGTCACTTTAGTAATATCTGTTTTTTTCTTTAACATGTTATACACTTGAATCATAGAAAGATTCATGTATAAAAAATGACGTGTTTCAGTTCCTATGTTGATACAAATTCTATTACCAAACTTGTGTGTTGTGTGCAGTGTCATAAACTGAGTTCCATCATTGTGAAGCCCCATATATTTCTTTTCTTCAACAGTAAAGTTATCTGGTAACCTGGTAATATCACATGCCACCATTTCTACATTTGGTAAATTGGTAGTAATGCAATGTAAATGAAAGGGTTTGCTGTTGGCAATCGTTGCTAGAAAGTTGTTGAGTTCGATATTCAAAGCCATGGTTAATTCTTGGTCTTTTGCGAAAGAAGCCATTACATCTTCTCTGTTTTTACAAGAACTAAAGTCAATTTTTGTAAAAAGATCTTTTACTTTTTGTGGTAATTCACCGAGGTAAATATGATTGTGGTCTTTTAACTCCGTATTTGGATTTAGAATTCTTTTTTCATCATTATTTAATGCTTTCCAGTCTCTTTTTGGAATATAAGCTTCATCAATATATAGAGGCAAAAAAGAATAGTGTTCATAGCTTACTTCACTTCCTTTATGTTGAGAATGATGTATTACCCCAGAGTTAATGTGCATCGTCTCAAAAGAATCTGACAGTCTACTGTGAATGCCAATTCCTTTTTTCATTTGTATTAGATTTTCCATATTATTTAAAAGTTTGGTTAGTTGATTTTTAATATTGAAAATTTCCAAAATAGACGATACACACATCTAAATGTTTTGCTCCTAAAGTAGAACCATCATGAAAACAATTATCTGTAGGAGCAATATAGTACTGATAAGGTTTTTGTTCTATTCTAATTACTGGGTAATCTGGAAAGTGTTTAAAGAAGTATTCTGGTATTGTAGAGATGTTTACTTCTTTCAATTCCTCTGGATTCATTTTCTCTTTCAGCATGGTATGTGCTTCCGTTAAAGAAAGGTTTACAAATAAGAAATAACGAGAATCTTTTCCAAGATTAATACTTATTCTATTCCCAAATTCATGAGCGGTTTCTATAGTCATTAATTGGGTACCATCATTATGTATTCCTAAGAATTTCTTATCACCTTGCTTATAGCCTTCAGGCAACATTGTAGTATTGCAGGCAACCAATTCTACATTTGGATAGTTAACTCCAACACAATGAAAATCGAATTTTTTTTGATTGGAAATAGGCGCTAAAAAATTGTCTAGTAGCTGTGTTGCTTGAAGCACTAGATCTGGATTGGTTCCTAGTTTTTCAAAAACCTGTTCACGATCTAAGCTTTCTTCTAATTGTAATTTTTGAAAACAGTTTTTTAAGTCTTCAGGAATTGTTCCTAGATATACTGTATTAAAGTCATTTCTACTTTCATCAGGTTCTAATAAATCTAATTCTTTTACAGTAAGTTGTCTCCAGTCTCTTTTATTTACATAAGCATGGTCTACATATTCAGGAACAAATTGTTCATCTAAATAATTTACCAAGGCAGCTTCTTGATCTGTATGATGCAGTGTTCCAGAATTAATAGTTATAGCATTAGCTCCCTCAGGAAGTGTGTTGTGAATCATTAATTGTCGTTTAATTTCCATAGTGCTGTTTTTTAAGTTTAGTATTGAAACTTTCCAAAATAGATCATTATTACATCTAAATTCTCCATTCCGTAGGTAGAGCCATCATGAAAACAATGATCGGTAGGAGCAATGTAATATTGATATGGTTTTTGAGGGATTTTGATTACAGGATAATCGGGAAAATGCTTAAAGAATAGTTTAGCAATGTTAGCTAAGTTAATTGAATCTCTCGGAATGTTTTTTTCTTTTTTTAGCATGTTATATGCTTGTGTTAGAGAAAGGTTTACATATAAGAAATAGCGCGTTTCTGCTCCAAGGTTTATAGTGAATCGATTTCCGGATTTATATGACCCATGAATAGAGGTTGGTTCAGCTCCATCGTTATGAATTCCCATATACTTTTTGTCTTCTTCTGTGAATCCTTCAGGAAGCACTGTGGTATCGCAAGCAACCATGTCTACATTTGGAAGATTAGCTCCAACAAAATGAAAATGAAAAGGGAGGTCGTTTGCAAAATCGGTCAAATACGATTGCATGTAGTTACTTAACTTCAAAGTAAGCTCTTTTTGATGTGTCATTTTTAAAACCACATCATCAGGGTGTACAGATTCTTGGAATTTAAGCTCCTGGAAAATTGTTTTTAAGTTCTCGGGGATGTCTCCAATATATATGGTGTTGTAATAATTTCTAGAATGATTTGGTTTTGATTTTATAGTAGTAATTTCTTCAAGAGATAGTTTTCTCCAATCTCTTTTTACTACATATGCGTCATTTTCATACTTAGGAACAAAGTTCCAATCTAGGTAGTTTACACGACTTTTTTCCTGATTAGTATGGTGAGTTGTTCCAGAATTGATTCTGATATCATCGTATATTGCTTCTGTAGAGCTGTGCAATTGTATTCCGTTAATAATTTTCATATGCTATACTTTTGATAATTGTGGAAGTTGATCAAATAACCCTGTATATACAATAGTCATGTCAATTTCTTTGTTTCCGTATGTCGAAGCATCATGGAAAAAATTATCTGTTGGAGCTACGTAAAACTGATAAGGTTTTATTTCCATTTTAATTACTGGGTAGTCCGGGAAATATTTAAAGAAATATTGAGTGATGTTGTTAGGGGATAATTCCGTTTTTTTAACATCAATTTTTTGACTTAATAAGTTGTATGCTTGAATTAAGGTAAGGTTGGTAAATAGTAAGGTTCGCGATTCATTACTGAGGTTTATAGATATTCTATTGCCAGATTTATACGCGGTATGTACCTTAAAAGGTCTACTTTGATCTATGTGTAAACCGATATAAATAAAGGCATCATCAATATAGTGGCATGTAATGGTTTCTCTATTTGGCATTGCTCGCGTAATGCGATGAAATTTGTAATCTTTGGTTGAAGAAGAGTTTTCTAAGAAGAAATGGAGCTCTTCATTTATTTTTTTAACAAGTTCCTTGTTCTTTTCAAAAGCAGGATATACTTCATCTGGATGCTTACAGTTTTCTAAACCAAGAGATGTAAATAGCTTTTTTAAATTGTGAGGTATTTCACCAATGTATAGGCTTTTACTGTAATTAGAAAATTGTGTGGTGTTATTTACCAACAGTTTTGTTTCTTCTTTTGAAAGAGATCTCCAATCGTGTTTTGGAATATAAGAATTAGCATCATATTGAATTCCGTTACGAGTCTCTGCTGTATGCACCCCAGAGCTATTTACTTGTAATTGGTTTTGAATATTAGGTATGCCTCCGAAAATATCTATGCCTTTTACTAACTTCATACCTCCACTTCTTTTTTAAATGAGTATAATTTTTTCTGTACTTCGTTATTTATTTTTAAGACATTACTGGTGTTGAAATCACTGATAATGTTTTCATAAGTCAAGGTTTCAATATTTAACTGATCCAGAGTTTCTTGAGGTAGCGAGTCTATAATATCGTTTTGAATAAAAGAAATCAATCGAACCATATCTTTACAATACATAGTTGGATTATTAAAGCCATTTTCAAAAGAATATCGATGTCCTAAAAACCCTCCACCACAAATATCATATACAGGACAATTCAGGCATTGTTCACATACGTTATCATGGGCTTTATAATAAATTTGAAAAGTTTCATTTTCAAATAAATCTTCAATGGTATTTGTATGAATGTTAATTTCATTTCTAGTAATGCCTTCAAAACAAGCTCTTAAAGAATCTACAACTTCAATGCTACCATCGGTTTCTAATACGATAACACCATTGGTTTGTTTTCCTATGAGTTGATTTCCTATGCCTTCAACTCCCACAACCATTTTCACAAGGGATTCGAAGAAATAAATTCCTGGTCGGTCCTTATCATCCTTCCATATTTTATATAATTCTATGAACCAATCAGCGTATGGAGTATAGTTGATGTCGTTTGCTTTTTCTGTATTGAGCCCTAACGGAGCTTGGTCATAATGACCATCTGGGAGTAATAGGTTTACTCTTTCCACTCCTAAATTTTTAACCTCATGGTAAAGTTCCTGTACAGGAATGTTAATATTAACTACTAACAGAAGTCCCATAAGGTTGTAATTTTTTCCGAGTTCTATGGCTTTAGCTACTTTAGTGTAAGAGCCTTTTCCATTATGAAAAACTCGATATTCATCATGATATTTTTTAGGTCCGTCAATACTAATACCCACAGAAATATCATTTTTTTGTAATAAAGTATACCATTTTTCATCTAGGGTTACTCCGTTTGTTTGTACTGTGAAATTGAATTCTAAATTGGGAGCTGTATTTTTAAAAATGGAAACACAACTTTCAAAATAATCAGGTTTTAAAAGGAGGGGTTCTCCTCCATGAAACACAATTTGAACGTATTTAATATCTGCCTTTTCACAATAGTTTTTTAGCTTTTCTGCAAACTCAGTTATCGTGTCTAAAGACATAAATTTTGGTTGATTTAAATACGTTGAATCACCCATATTGTACATGTAGCAGTAGGAGCAATTTAAGTTGCATCTACTGGCAATTTTTAAAACAAAAGAAGATACTTTATACATAGATTTAGTTTTTGTTAGGAAAACTAGATAACCTTTGTAAAAAAGATTATCTAGTGAACATTTTAATATTAACTCATAATATTAAAGTGCTGCTTGTAAGAAAGTATCATGCTTGTCGTAAGCAGAAACTCTTTCATTTTGTAGGCTGATTGCAACTACAGCACACGATCCTGGACCTCTTTTACCAAAGATGGCTTTGTAAAGGTCTAACTTGTCGTCATTAAAATCTTGTAAAGTTTTAGTTAAAACTTCTTTTTCCTTCAAATTTGAAGCGATTTTTGATTTTTTTTCCATGGTTGAAAAAATTTAAAAGTTATAAAATAATGCCATCAGTTAGGACATGGCAATTGCCCTTCATTTTGGTGTAAATGAAACTCTTTTATATGTTTGTTATAGTCGCCTTTGAATATCACTATTTCCTGTACTTCTATAACGTTGGTTTTTTACTGTTGTCTTTCCAAATGCATAGCGTATTGCAAGAGCTACACTTTGAGTGTCATGATAATTAGTGTCATTTATTTTGATGCCACCTACATTGATATTGTATCGGTCTTTGTTACTTCTAAAAATGTCTCTAGCTGATAATGAGATATTAAAGTTTCCTATGTTTTTTCTGAGTGCTAGCTCTGTTTCTAAACGATTTCCAATCTCTGTATTTACAATGGTAACCGGAAAGGTGTTTTTTGTATAAATAGTTAAAGAGAGTCCTTTCTCTTTAGAAATCATTATCATTTGATTCAATGCCAAATTGAATAAAAGTGTTTTACTATTGATAGATACGTTGTTGTTTGCGTAGCTTCCCGTTGTTTGAATATGTCCAAGAAGAGAAGAAGAGTTAATTCGCCACCAAGGTTTTACTCTTGCAGAGAGTGCAGTACTTACGAAATAGGCATATTTGTTTCCGTAATTTGTTTTTCTATTAACAATAATGTCTTCTTCTGAATTAAACGGAAGCGCATAAAATTCATCAAGAGTTTGGCTAGCTCCAATTTGGGAAGTAAGTCTTACTTTACCAATACTTCTAGTATAGCTAAGTTCTTGACGATAATATCTTGAAGGATTTAAAAATGGGTTTCCTTCAAAATAAGTTTTATCGGTTGTATATTCTCTAAAAGGGTTTACATCCCAAAAACTCGGACGTGTAATTCTGCTTGAAATTGATAATACGTAGCTGTTCTTTTTGTTTGGAGCAAATTTTAAAAACGCCGTTGGGAAGAAGTTTACATAATTTCTATCTACTACTTGATTGTTTTCAAGATATCCTTTAGCAACAGTGTTTTCTATTCTACTACCTATTTGATAAGACCAAGTCTTATTAATTTTGTGATTTATGAGCGCGTAAAAAGCATGGATATTTTCATCATATTGAAATAAATTACTTCTCTGTAGGTCATTTTCCCAACCTAATAAATCGGCCGTTCTGTTTTCAAATTTCAAATCGTTATGATTTTCAGAAAAAGAAAATTTTACTCCTGTTTCGAAAGTGAGTTTTTTATTGATAGGAAGTGTAAAATCTATTTTTATGGTTTTATTCGTTACTTTTTGAAGTGTTGTATTTCGAAACCAATCTCTGGTATATAAAACTGTAGCAGGAGTAACATTTGAAAGTAAGTTAGTCTTACTTACACTGAAATTGTCTGAAGTAAATTTTAGATAGTCTGCATCAACAGATAGGCGTTCTCCATTCTTGCCTAATTTTCCTACATAATTCAGATTGACGGAATAATTATGATTTTTCTGAGTATCGTCATTTGTGGTAATTGCTAAAGAATCGGTTGCTATATAAGTATCTAAACTATGAGCATTTCTATCTTGCTCTTCATCAGATCCTGAATACTCAAGAAACACACCCAGAATATGATTTTTGTTAATATTATAATCTATTCCAATGTTTGTTCCAGAGTACAAAGTTTTCATACTGTTTTCTCTATCAATAAACCTGGTTTGAATACTAGAAGGGTCTAGATGATGGTAGAAAATATCTTTTTCGAAAGAAGTGTTTCGTTCTCTATTGCTTACATAGGAAGTAGAGTAGAGGTTCCAATTAGATTTTCTGTAATTTAAATATACACTTCCTGCTTCAGAAAACACCCTAGTTTTACGAGCACTGAGACTGGCATTTCCAAGAAGCCCTTCTTCTTTGTTTTTCTTTGTAATAATATTTAATATTCCCGCTCCTCCTTCTGCTTCAAATCTACTAGAGGGTGTTGTAATAACTTCTATGGCTTCTAAATTGTCTGCAGGAAGACTCTTTAAATAGTTCATTAAAGCAACTCCAGAAAGTCTTTTTTTTCTGTTGTTTATATATACAATAACTCCCTGTGTTCCTGCAATTTCTATATTACCTCCTTCAGAAGTAGAAACAAATGGGGTTCTGTTAATTGTTTCCCATACGCTACTTCCTATTATTAAATCAGAATTAGCAATGTTAAAACGAAGTCTGTCTGTTTTTCTTTCAATAATACTTTTGTTCGCATTGATTTCAACTGTTGCTAATTTGGTGTTCTCTTTAAATTGAAAGTTGAAAGTTTTATTGCTAGATAGCTTTATAGAAACAATTGAATCATTAAAAGCTACATGATAAAAACTTAATGAGTAGTTGCCTTTTTTTAGACGATCTATTTTATAGTGACCTAAACTATCGGTTAATAGGTTTTTTATTAAAAGACTATCTTTTTTAAGACTTATAAATACGTCGGAAAGTGGATTGTTATATGTATCGGTAACCTTTCCTTTTAAGGTGTATTGAGCAAAGGCTGTTTCACAAAAAAGAACGATTAAAATAAAAGCAAAGATTACTCTTTTCATGCAATTTTTGATATCAAAATTTAAAACGATTAATACTGTTTTAGGTTTTGAATCCGACCAAAAGAAAATCTTGATTTTTACACTATTTACAATAAAAGATACATCAAGTGTTTTACTTGTGTAGTGTATTGTATGATAGTATAGTGAAAAGCATTTTTTTGGGGGACTCAAACAAAAAAATAATTTACTATAACTTATTCTTTTCGGTACTAACTTACAATAAAATTACTATACTTCCTAAGAGATAAAAACAATTGATATAAATTTTACTCTTTAGTGTAGTCGAAAGAACTTCTTTACAAAGAAATGTATGAAAAAGTTAAGGTAGAATTTTTTGTACTTTGTTTTGTAATTCTGGAATAACTTCTTGTTCGAACCATGGGTTTTTTGTTAGCCAAAATCTATTTCTGGGAGAAGGATGCGGTAGTACAAAGTACTTGGGTAAGTATAAAGGGTAATTGTTAACGGTTTCAGTCAATGTTCTTTTGGCTCGGTCCTTTAAATAATAGTTTTGTGCATACATTCCGATTAATAAAACCAGCTCAACATTTTTTAATTCGTTAAAAAGTTTGGCGTGCCATTCAGGAGCACATTCTTTTCTAGGGGGTAAATCACCACTCTTTCCTTTTCCTGGATAGCAAAACCCCATAGGGATAATTCCAAACAGTTCCGTGTTGTAAAATTGTTCGTTGGTTACATTAAGCCATTTTCTTAACTGTTTTCCGCTTGCATCATCCCATGGTATTCCCGAGGCATGAACTTTTGTTCCTGGCGCCTGACCAATAATGATAATTTTAGAATTAGGGCTTGCATATACAACAGGTCTAGGTGCTATGTGTTCTAAACAAATTGTACAGGAACGAATATCAGCGAGTAATTTTTCCATGGAATTAAAGTACAAAAAAAGCATCGCCTAAACGATGCTTTTTTTAAATGTATATAAACGATACTTATTTAAATAGTCTAAATATATCATTACCATTAGCAAATAGTAATAGCGCCAATAATAACACAAATCCGGTAACTTGTGCATATTCTAAAAACTTATCGCTAGGCTTTTTACCTGTAATCATTTCCCATAAAGTAAACATAACATGTCCACCATCTAAAGCAGGAATAGGTAATAAGTTCATAAAACCTAACATTATTGATAAAAACGCCGTAATATTCCAGAAAGTTTCCCAGCTAAATTCTGAAGGGAAGATACTTCCAATAGAAATAAATCCTCCAAGTCCTTTATAAGCACCAGTACTTGGATTAAAGATTTTTTTCATTTGTTTTATGTAGCTCGTCAAGGTAGTCCATGCTTTATTTGTACCAGCAGGAATCGCTTCTCCAAAAGAATATGATTTTTCTGCTAATTGGTAGTATCCTAATTTTTCCAAATCTTTTAATGATACAGCTCCCCAACGTACACCAAGATTACCATGGTTTGATACTTTAGCAGGTATTTCTACATCTTGGTTTTGTCTTTTTAAAGTAAGTGTAACGTCTTGTCCCTTTAATGTTTGTAGCATAGGCTTGGCCTGATCGTAATAAGAGATTTGTTGTCCGTTAATTGCCACTACAATATCTTTTGGCTGTATGTTCGCGTTCGCGTTAATAGAGTCTTTTTCAACTGCCGCAATAATAAAAGGATATCTAGGTGTAATAAAAGCCCCAGCATCTTTACCTCTATCTACTAATTGAGAGATGAAATCATTAGGAATCTCTTTAGTAAGAGTTTCTCCGTTTCTTTCTATTGTGTAACTATTACCATTGATGAACTCTAAAGGTAATTCTCTAAATTTTTCAATTTTATTACCATCAATAGTTAGTATTTTATCACCTGTTTGTAATCCTAAATCTTTTCCAAGTTGGTCTTGTACCCAAACTCCATCTTTTAAACTTTCGTTTGGTAAAAACTTTTCACCATAAGCCCACATTAAACAGATGTAGATTAAAATACCTAGCACGAAATTTACAAATACTCCACCTAACATAATAATTAAACGTTGCCATGCCGGTTTAGATCTAAATTCCCAAGGTTTAGGTTCTTCTTTCATTTGCTCAGTATCCATGCTTTCATCAATCATACCAGCAATTTTCACATATCCTCCTAGAGGAATCCATCCAATACCATAAACAGTTTCACCTATTTTCTTTTTGAATAAAGAAAACTTGTAGTCAAAGAATAAATAGAACTTTTCTACTTTGGTTTTAAAGAGCTTAGCGGGAATAAAATGTCCTAATTCGTGTAGCACAATTAATAGCGATAAACTTAAGATGAATTGTGATGCTTTTATTAATATCTCCATATGGGTACTTTATGTCTGAGTTTTAAAATCTGACAAATGTACGTTTTTCAAAAGAGTTCTAAAAGTTTGAAGTTTAGTTAGGCGATTGATTTAACAAACTTTTTAAGAAATGAGCCGTATTCCCCTGTTTTTTAGTCGTATTTTTGTGTAAAATTTGAAAGAAGTGGATTTAAAATTCTTTAAAAAATCTAAAAGTACAATAATCTTTTTGTTAGTATTTACAGCAGTTGGTATTCCTGTGTTTTATCATTTAGTTAAAGCAGATACTAAACTACCAATATATAATCCTGCAGATATCAACCCCAAATTAGTTGATGCTTCTGTTAGAAATAAAACAAAGAACCATACTATTGGAGACTTTTCTTTAATAAATCAAAACGGAGAAACTGTTACGAATGCCGATTATGATGGGAAGATTTATGTTGCTGACTTCTTTTTTACCCGTTGTCAAACCATTTGTATTTTAATGGCTTATAATATGACTGAGCTTCAAGAGCATTATAAAAATGACGATGAGGTTATGTTTTTATCGCATTCTGTAACTCCTGTAATGGATAGTGTTCCGCAATTACGTAAATATGCCAATGAGAAAGGAGTTATTGATGGTAAATGGAATGTTACTACTGGAGACAAAAAGCATATTTATAACTTAGCGCGTAAGCATTACTTTGCTACCTTAGATGAAGGTGATGGAGGAGCAAATGATTGGGTACATACGGAGAATTTTGTTTTAATAGATAAAGACCGCCGTATTCGTGGTGTTTATGATGGAACTAAGAAAGAAAATATGCAGAAAATAATTGACGATATTACCTTGCTAAAAGAAGAATACGCAAAATAATTATTTCAGTTTATTTCCGTCGCTATCAAAATTCTTATTCAATTCTTGCTCGGTTTTAATCACTGAAACCGCTAATGATAAAATCATAATTGCCATTGGTTGCCACGTAATTTCTTTACCAAAGTATGCTAAGGCCAAAGAAGCAACTAATGAAATTGCTGAATAAACTAAAAATTGCTTGATAAAAAAGCTGTTTGCAAATTTCCAAATAGTTTCGTTACTCATCGTTTTATTAGTACGATACCCGTAAATAGAATTTATCTTTTTTGGAGGGAAAAAATAAAAAATTAAGCTGAACAAAAAAAGAACACCGTTCACAGAAAGTACGTAATAAATAGACTCCATAATTAGTTTTTAATGGATGCTAAGATACCGCTTAAAATTTGATTGACATCTGCATTTTTACTTAAACTCATGCGTACAACAACCAAGTCGTGCTCTGGAAAAATGAATACATTTTGTCCCTTGTAGCCATTAAAAGAAAACATGTTTTTAGGAACATCTGGGTATTTCCCTCCAGTGTTTAACCAAATTTGAGCACCATAACCACCATCTACAGAATTACTTGACCCCGGAGTTGGTGTAGTTGCATAGTCAACCCAATCTTTATCAAATAAATGTTCTCCATTCCATGCTCCCTTGTTTAAATACAAAAGGCCAAATTTAGCCCAATCTCTTGGTGTTGCCCAAGCATAAGAAGATCCCACATAATTTCCACTCATATCGGTTTCAATAAGCATTGAGTTCATTCCTATTTTGTCGATTAAGGAAGTATACCAAAAATCTAAATATTCTTGATGTGTATTAAACTGTTTGCGTAAAATTCCAGAAAGTAAATTTGTGGTTCCTGAAGAGTAATTCCAAGTTTCATTAGGCTTCCCAATCAGAGGTTTATCAATTTGACTTTTGGTCATGTCTTTTTCTAAGAAGAGCATCTTGGTTACATCTGAAATGGTGTTGTAATCTTCTTCCCATTCCAAACCAGAATTCATTTGTAATAAGTTATGAATGGTAATGTTTTTTCTTTCGTCGTTACTCCATTCTTTGATAGGAGCTTTATCATGAACATTAATTTTTCCTTGGCATTGTAAAATTCCATATAACGTACTGGTAATACTTTTGGTCATAGACCAACCAAGAAGTTTTGAATCTTTATCTAAGCTGTCAGCGTATCTTTCTGCAATGATTTGGTTTTTATATACAACAACTGCGGCTCTAGTTTTGTTTTTCTCATTAAATAGCGTGTCCATTACAGTATTTAATTTCTTGTAATCAACATTGCTAAAAACAGTGTCTTTTTGTGGTGCATTTCCATAAGGAAAAGGTGTTGTATTATCAGGAACGGCTCTTTGAGGTACTAAAAATTTTTGATTGACATCGAAATCAGAAGAAACCAAAACAGCTCCTAAACCTTCTCTGTAAACAGCCTTTCTTGTTAAAAGTCCATATACAGAACCTGTAGCATATTTTTCTGATGCATTAATTTCGTCAGAGGTTAAATTAATAGGAGAGAAGTTATTGTCGTTATGATCGGTATAACTCAAACTTCTACCTGCTAAAAAAACAGAAGAGGCAGTGTTTTTTGCAGAGTATCCTGCAAGGATGTTTAATTTTGGATAATTGTATGAAAAAGCAATTATAATAACAACTACAAGTAGTACTAAAAATCTTTTTAAAAGCTTCATGGAGGATTTTTTGAGCAAATGTAAGAAAATCAGAATACTACTGTGTAAAAACTCTATTAAATAAATTAGGAATATGTAATGGATGATTGTTGGTTTGAGATACAAGCCCTACCTTTGTTGTAAATTTTATGAATGTATGTTTGATATAAAAAAGATTCGTGCAGATTTTCCAATTTTAAATAGAAAAGTTCACGGAAAACCTTTGGTATATCTTGATAATGGTGCTACCTCTCAAACACCGCAAGTGGTTATAGACGCTATTGTAGATTATTATACAAACTACAATGCAAATATTCATAGAGGAGTACATACGTTAAGTCAAGAAGCAACTGATAAATATGAAGAAGCTCGAATTAAGATTCAAAAACATTTTAATGCAAAGCATCCCTATGAAATTATTTTAACCTCTGGTACTACACATAGTATTAATATTGTAGCATCTGGATTTGCTGCAATTTTAAAAGAAGGTGATGAAATTATAGTATCGGCTTTAGAGCATCATTCTAATATTGTTCCATGGCAAATGCTATGTGAGAAAACAGGTGCTGTATTAAAGGTAATACCAATAAATGAAGATGGATCTTTACAAATGGGAGTGTACCATGAGCTATTGAATAATAAAACAAAACTAGTTTTTTGTAACCATGTGTCAAATGCTTTGGGAGTGATAAACCCAATAGAAGAATTGATACATGCAGCTCATAAATTTGGCGCTTATGTGTTAATTGATGGAGCACAAGCATGCCCTCACGTAAAACCAGATGTTCAAGAGTTGGATGTTGATTTCTATGTAGCTTCAGCGCATAAAATGTGTGGGCCTACGGGAGTTGGGTTATTGTATGGTAAAGAAGAACTGTTAAATATGTTACCTCCGTACCAGGGTGGAGGAGAAATGATAGAAACAGTAACCTTTGAAAAAACAACATACGCAGGATTGCCACATAAGTTTGAAGCTGGTACGCCGAATATTTGTGGAGGTATTGCCTTTGGAGTGGCGGTAGACTATATGAATGAAATAGGTTTTGAAGCTATTGCTACTCAAGAAGACAAATTGTTGCAATATGCAACAGAAGAATTAGAGAAAATAGAAGGATTGAAGATTTATGGTACTTCAAATAAAACTTCAGTAATCTCATTTAATTTAGAAGGAATTCACCCCTATGATGTTGGAGCAATTTTAGATAAACTTGGTATAGCGGTTAGAACAGGACACCATTGCGCACAGCCAATTATGGATTTTTTCTGTATTCCAGGTACAATAAGAGCATCGTTTACTTTTTATAATACCTTAGAAGAGGTAGATGAACTAGTAAAAGCGGTAAAAAGAGCACAGATGATGCTGTCGTAAACAATTTATAAACTCTATTTTCAAGTAGCCTTTCTAAAGCGTTTTTTAGAAAGGCTATTTTGTTTTTAATATGATGGGTTTTAATGAGTGAAATTGATATTTTTTCAAAAGTTTTTGTTAAAATTTGACGTTTTTTTGATGTTTTTGTTAAATTTTTACAAAGTTGATTTAGGGTGAAATGCTAGCTCGCCTACTGTTTTTATTGAGGAAATTGGAATTTGTTAAAAAATTTTTGTCAACACAAAAAAGTTATATATTGCAAATCGTTAAAAAAACCCTTCAAAAATTATCAATATGATAATTCTTTAACTATTACTCAACTAAAAAGTTAAGCTGGTGTTTTTTTTGCAAAAATTATTACTGCCTACGGTAAGGTGGTTAAGTATTAACTATATTTTAATTTTTACAACATGAAAAGAATTTTTTTAACACTAGCTGTTGCAGCTGGAGTTTTGGTAGGTTGCCAAGAAAACTCAAAAGACAATGATGCTATTGACGTGCAAGAAGTCGCTATCGACATGAGCGATTTTTCGGTAAGTTATGAGGAATCAGACAAGAGTAGAGGAAACTCACAATGTCAGTCAATGCAAGTTTTAAATAGGCAAATCAAAGAAAATCCAGGGTTATACAAAAAGATGTATGACGTAGAATACGCTACTCGTAAATTTATTGCTGCCAAGAAAGGTGGTAATGGAAATGGAAATGGTGGTGGAAACACTGGCGGTGGAGGTACCGGCGGTGGTGGTGGAACTACTGATAACTTAGGTGTTATTAATATTCCAGTTTATGTGCATGTGGTGTACAGCAACTCTCAACAAAATATTAGTGATGCTCAAATCGCATCTCAAATGAGAGTTTTAAATGATGACTTTAGAAAGCAAAATTCTGACGCTAATAATACTCCAGCTGAATTTGCAGGAGTTGCAGCTGATTCTGAGATTACATTTACGTTAGCAGGTACTTTCAGACACGCAAACTCAACTTCTTCATGGGGAACAAACAATGCTGTAAAGCAAGCGTATCCACCAGTAACTCCAGAAACTCACTTAAACATTTGGGTTGCTAATATTGGAGGAGGAATTTTAGGATATGCACAATTCCCAGGAGGTTCTTTAGCTACTGATGGTGTAGTATGTGCACCTCAATACTTTGGAACTACAGGATATGTAGAGGCTCCATTTAACGGTGGTCGTACAATGACTCACGAAGTTGGACACTACTTAAACTTACGTCACATTTGGGGAGACGGAAGATGTCGTCAAGATGATTTCGTAGCAGATACTCCTTCTTCTGATGCGCCTAACTACGGATGTCCTTCTTATCCTACAGTAAACTGTCGTTCAAACGATATGACAATGAACTATATGGACTACACAAATGATGCTTGTATGTCTATGTTCTCAGAAGGTCAAAAATCTAGAATGAGAGCTATCTTCCAACCAGGAGGAGCTAGAGCTTCTATGCTTAACTAATAAATTATTATTATAGATATAGAAAAAGAGCTGTCTTTAGTGCAGCTCTTTTTTCCTTTTACTAAGTAAGTTAGTGAATATGTTTTTAGATAAAAACAAACGACCAAGCATTTGCTTGGTCGTTTAATGTTAGTTGTGTTGTATGTTGTTTATTGTCTAGTCCATCCAGCTCCCCAAGTAGCATAGTCAGTACCAGTAGCACTTGCATTCTCAGTTAAGAAATCAGCAGTTGGAAAAGCTACTCCTGTATCGTTTTTAACGTTTGTAGTTACATCTTCAAACTTTACGTCCGTTGCTTTTAAATCTCCTGAAGTAACTCCAGCTCCTGTTGGGTTATCTGTAGCATCTCCATCTAAATCAAATCCTTCTGCGAATCCATCAAGTAAAACATTTGTAAAGATTCCTTGAGTACCAGCTCTTAAACGGATAGCTTCGTTTCCAGTTCCAGATCCTAATCCAACAATAGTTAAGTTAGTTACTGTTGGCTTAGAGAAATACTTAGGGCTTGATAAGTTTCCTATATCAGTATTGTACCCATCAGCTTCAATTCCTTTATCATGGTCAGTCCCGTGCTTTACATAAGCATCTGTAATTGTACCAGTATATCCTTCAGTCCAGTCGATAGAATCATCTTGAGCGTTTACAACAGATACATTGCTTACGTTTACTGTTCCACCAAAGAACTCAACTCCGTCATCCTTCCCTTCAAACATTTGGATGTATTCAATAGTTGTTAAGTTACCAACACCGTAGAAAGAAAATCCATTGTTCTCAGATTGACCATCAGCTTTACCTCCAGAATATTCAACACGTACATAACGTAAAATTCCTGAGTTATCGTTCGCAACATTTCCACCGTATGGTAAACTTGCAATTTCTGAAGTAGAAGTAGCAGTACCACCAGCAACAGAGTTAATAGGAGCTTTACCTAATAAGATTAATCCTCCCCAGTCTCCAGCGTTTGGAGTTGTTGCAGCAGAAGTAAAGATAATTGGTTGAGAAGAAGTTCCTTCAGCCATAATCTTAGCTCCTTGAGCAATTGCTAAATAAACATCAGCACCTGTTGCAGCAGCTTTAATAGTAGTTCCTGCTGGGATAGTTAATGTTGTACCGTTCTCAAAAATAGTTGGACCAGTAATTGTGTAACATTTAGTAGGGTCTAAAGATAAATCAGAAGTATAATTTCCTTTTAACTCTACTTCGCAAGGTGTAGGGTTAGTTCCACCTCCGTTATTGTTATTAGTAACGCTGTTGTCAGTAATAATGATATCAGCAGTATCATTGTCTCCACAAGAAGTGAAAATCGACGCAGCTATAGCTAATCCTAATAATAAATTATTTTTCATTGTTTTAAAGTTTATGTTCTATGTTTGTTAATTAAAATTTGTATTTCAGTCCTAATCCTAAGTTTGTACCTCTTTTATATTTTGATAAGGTTACATCTCCAATAGAAGTATTTTCTCTTACTCTTTCTATAGATGGATCTAATAAGTTTCTTGCATTTAAATTGATTTCCCATTTTTCTCCAATTTTATTCTTCCAAATAAAATCTAAAGTTGGTACTCCTTTTTCAATTACATTTCCTAATTGTCCAGCTCCTAAAGCATCTATTCTATCTGAGAAATAAGAGAATACTAATGAAGCAATTGGTTTATAGTTTTTATAATGGGTTGGACTATAGTTAATATTTGCATTGATTAAGAATGGAGATGCTCCTTGTAATTCATCACTATCTCTGTTAAAAGAAGTAGTAAATTGCGATTGTCCTCCTGAGATATTTCTAATCAAATCTTGCTCTGTATGCATGTAGGTGAAGTTGAATCCAGCAGAAAGTTGCGTTTCTTCATCTTCGTTTTGGATTAAATTTTTACGAGCTTCTAGTTCTACACCAATAACAGTTGCCTTGTTACTAGTTCTGAAATAACGTTGGTTACCCGCAGCACTACTTTCTGCAACTAAGTTGATAGGGTCATTAATTTGTTTTCCAAATACACCAATCGATAATAACTCATCTCTTGAAACAAACCATTCATATTTTAAATCTAAATTGAAGATTCTAGAAAATGATGGGTCGTCTAATAAGTTAGGGTTACCAGCAACTCTTTGTCCAATTCCTTCGTAGATAAATGGAGCTACCTCTTTAAATTCTGGAACAGACACAGTGTTGCTAAACGTAAAACGTAAATTTTGATCCTCTTTAAGAGCGTACTTAATGTTTAAGTTTGGTAAGAAGAATGTTTCCGATACACTTCTAGATCCAGGATCGCTTGGGTTAATGTTAATTACGTTGTAATCTACTTGTTGATTAAAAGACTCTATTCTAACCCCTGGTACAACAGTCCATTGCTCACCAAATTTAATTTCAGCAGAAGCGTAACCAGCATGTATTCTTAATTCACCATTATAAGTATTTTCATTGATTCCAGGCACACTTACAATATTAGTTCCTGTGTAGCTAGGAATAGTTCTGAATACATCTAATCTGAATATTTTTCCCGTTTGATTTCTAAAGATCTGTGCATTATCAATATTGAAAATAGCATCTAAATTGTTTACATCAGTAATTTCAAATCTACTATCTAAGATGTCGTATCCGTAACGAATGTTTTCAAAACTTCTTTCTTTAATTCTTCCGTTATAACCAAAGTTTAAGGTAAGATTTTCAGAAGTTTGGTAAGCCAAATTAATTCTACTGTTTAACTCTTCGTCAATAATCTTTTGGAAATAACGTTGGTTGTCAAAAGAGTTGTTCGTAAAGAATACAGGGTTCGTGTTAGGGTCGTTATCTAAAGCTAGATGGAAATTTTCCATACTAATTCTTTTTCTATCTGGTTCATGAGCGAATACGTTGTTGTATCCAACTCCCCAAGTAAGTTTGAACTTATTGTCTTCAAACTTGTGCTCACCTGTTAATTGATTTACAAAAACTAAATCTTGATTGTACTGAACATTCATTTGATAAAAACCTTGATCAGTATCAATTAAAGCGTCTCTGTTTTTACCTAAACCTTTATATCCGTAATATCCAACTTGATCACTAGAGCTATTTAAGAATAATGAAGTATACTTCAATTTGTTGTTGCTGTTAATACGATATAAAGCACTTAACATAGCAGTAGTTGAAGTTGAGTACTCGTACTCTTGTGAGTTAGGAAATTGTTTTTTAAATACGTTCGTATAATCTACTAATGGCCCTTCTCTATATTCGAAATCTCTGCTAAAAGAAGCAGTTCCGAATAAGCTTAATCGTGATCCATCTTTAAAATCAAAAGATTTTCCAGCATTGATTCCAATTGAGTTATTGATAGGGCTTCCTGCGTTTACTGGATCTACACCATGTGATAAAACGATAGCATAAGGATTGTTTCTGAAGCGATTGTAGTATCCGAAGTTTCCAGTTCCTTCGCTTTTCTTGAAATCTTCACCCATAGCTCTAGTGTTAGCTCCAGACCCTAAGTTTATCTCTACAAATCCGTTTCCTTTATATTCTTTAGATGAAACATCAATATTACCAGCGGCAAAATCCCCATAGAAAGTAGAAGAGTATGCTTTACTGATAGATACATTTTGAATGATATCAGAAGGGAATAAGTTTAGGTCGATGTTTTTCTTTGCAACATCGTTAGATGGTAATGAAAGTCCGTTCATTGTAGTATTTAGGTATCTATCACCTAATCCACGTACATATACATTACTTGAACCTTCTTGTTTAGAAACACCAGAGATTTTGGAAACGGCACCAGCAGCATCAGAAATACCTTTGTTAGATAATTCTTCAGCTCCAATACTTTCTTTGATAACGACTGCTTTCTTTTGTTCTAGTAATAAAGCGCTTGCTTTATCCTTACTTGTAGAAGCTTTAATCTCTACCTCGTCTAAAGCAACTCCCTCGCTAGCTCCTAAAACCTGATCTACTACTAAAGTTTCATTTGCTTTAACTATGATTTGTTTTTCAATAGTTTGGTAACCTACAAAGCTGAAAACAATTGTTTGGTTTCCTTCTGGTGCTGAAAGGGTATATTTACCATCAATATCAGTGGTCCCTCCAATAGTTGTTCCTTTTATAAAAACATTAGCGAAAGGTAATGGTTCGTTATTCAACTCTTTGTCGGTAACCGTCCCCGCTACGGTTCCTTTGCTTTGTGAAAAGACGAAGCTTGTAAAGCAAAAAAGAGTTATAAATAATATTTTTTTCATTAGAATAATTTGAGTTCTGTTTAATTCGAGGCAAAATTCAAATTACTGTGTAAAGCTAATGTTAGAGATAAATTATACTTGTATTATTAGAATGTTTACTTAATGTTAAGTAGTGTCTTTTTTGTTTCTTTAATGTTAAGTGATAGGACGTATTTCTCTTAATTTTAGGAGTTAGAAAATGCTGTATGCCTTGATATTACTAGGTTTTTAGATGAGTGTAATTGTCGAAATTTCGTGTTAATTTATTGTTTGTGAGTGTGATTGCTTGTAAGTACATATTTGTATTTTATAAGGATGTTACAATGAATGTTGTGGTTTTTAAATTAGAAAGAAGTTAAGCTAGGGTTGTTTGTTTAAAAAGTAAGTTTTTACTAGAAGTAGGCTAAATAGCTTGTAAAAAACAAACCTCTGTACCGAAGTACAGAGGTGTTTATTTTTTTAAAATTTTTAATATTTTTTTGGTAGATAAATATTCAAAGTGACGTTGGGTTACTTTAAAAGTTTTATCCAAAATTACTGTTGCTGGTAATGAGAAGGGTCTATTCTTTCTGGAAGCTAATAGTAACGGAATTTGATGAATTGGATTTCGGTTTTTACCAACTTGATCATTGGTGTAAGCTCTTCCTTCAAATTCGATAGGTTTTTTGGTTTCAGAATCCATTTTAACGGCATAATACTCTGAATTTAAAACGGCGATTACTTCGGGATTCTTAAAAGCAACCCTATTCATTTTTTTACAGTAGGTACACCAATCGGCAAAAAATGAAATGAATACTTTTTTGGGTTTTACAGCTAAGGAGTCATCCAGTTGTTCAAAAGAAATCCAGTTGACTTTTTGTTGTCCGGTTGCAGTAAAAGTAAAGTAACCAAAGATTAAGAAGAATACTATGTTATATTTACTAGGTTTCATTTAGTGAAATTTACCAAACTTTATGCCAATAAAAAATGTTCTTGGAGCATTTGGTCCGTAAATATAGTCAGAATCTCTAGTTGCACCAGTGTCAAAATCATCCTGATATGCATTGAACATATTTTTTACCCCTGCAGAAATAGTTGTCATAAAATTATCACTGAAGTCAAGGTGCGATTCTAATTTTAGATTTAAATCAAAGAAATTACCTACTTCATTTAGTTTTAAGAACCCTGTGTCACTTATTACTCTAGGAACAGTCATTTCTCCTGTGTAGGTTCCTGTAAGATCTATATTGAATTTTTCACTTGGAATCCAAGAGGTATTTATGTATCCATAAAAATTCGGGTTTCTTACAAATTCGTCAACAATAATATCCGACTCTCCAGGAGTTCCATCTGTTTCAAATAAAACTTGTGGTTCATCGTACTTTGATGCTTGCAAAGTACCTCCTAATTGAAATTGCCATTTTGGATTTGGAGAAATTCCAAATTCAAAATTAGCTCCATAAACTTTAGCTCCAGAACCATTTCTTACTTCTTCAACAATAGAACCATTCGCTAATGTTGAGCCTGTACTTACTAAAGTGAAAGGATCTTCTAGTGTGGTATAGAACCCTTCTAGTAAAAAGTCTAATTGTAGTAAGTTAATGTTTTTAGAATAGTTTAAAGAACCTGTAAAGGCATTCGAAAATTCTGTTTTTAAATTTTCAGAAAGAATAACAAATTGAGGTTCACCACCGACACTAGAGATGTGAACATCTTCATTAAATGCTTGTGGAGCTCTAAAACCTCTTGCGTAACCACCTCGAAATTTCAAGGCGTCTGTAAATTGATAAGAAACCGTTAATCTTGGAGATAAAGTTGTTTGACTCACGTTTACGTTTCTAGCAATAGCTCCAACGGTATAACTTCCATCCACGTTTACATTGTCTAAACGAGCGCCAAACAATGCTGTAAATTTTTCAGAGGGTTTCCATTCATATTGTCCGTAAACACCAAATGATTTTACTGATTGATCTACCAGGCGATTGTAACCGGCAATTTCATCTTCAGTTGAAGTGAAATTGTATTCAGTACCAACAGTTAAAACATCTTTGTTTTTAAAAGATTTAGTGTATTGTAAACCATTTACCCAAGCCAAATCTTTAGTTGTTCCAAAAGCATTATTAGCCAAAATACTATCCTGTGCTGTTCTTCCACCACCAAGTCCGCCATAATAACTACCACGATCTGTGTAAGATGCTGAGGTGTAAATTTGGAATTTGCTCGAATCATCTTTGCTGTACACTTCATAATCTGCACCACCAATAAAAGTATCGTGATCTAATTCTTCAGTAATATCTGTGAATTGAGGGGCAAGATTTAATTTATCTCCACCACGTCTGTGTTCTTTTATAGAATTTAAGTTTACGGATATTCTGCTTTTTTCAGTTGGTTTTATAAAAGCCTTTGCGCCTACAGTAGTATTTTTCAATTCTACTAGTTCAGTAAAACCATCACCATTAGCGTCAAAACTTTGACGGTTTCTGTTCATTCCAAACAACGAAATTCCGCTATTCAAATCATCAGCAACTACAGAAGTGTTAAATGTTAATGTTCTATCAAGTTTTTTACCATCAATAAAGGCAAAGTTAGAACCTATTTCCCAAGTATTTAAAACAGGGTCTTTTGTAATTACGTTTACAGTTCCTGCAATAGCACTTGAACCATATAAAGCCGACCCTCCACTACGAACTACTTCAATACGTTCAATAATATTAGTAGGGATTTGTTCTAAGCCATATACTCCAATTAATGAGGTGAAAACAGGTCTACTGTTTAATAAAACTTGGGTATATCCTCCATCCAATCCATTTAAACGGACCTGAGTAAATCCACAATTTTGACAGTTGGTTTCAACACGAACTCCAGGAGCGTAATTCAACCCATCTGCCATAGAAGCAGATTGTGTAGCGGTTAACAATCGTGGCTTTATGGTTGATACTACCACAGGAGTTTTTTTACGTTCTACTCTACTTCTAGTGGCGCTAATTACAACTTCGTCTAAACCTAATACATCTTCAAATAATTCAAAGTTTAGGTTGATTTGTTCATTAGATGTAGCAGTAACTTCTTTAGAAATCTTTCTGAATCCTTGTGAACTTACTTCAATCATAATTTTACCAGAAGGAACATTTAATTTATAAGATCCATCTTCGTTTGTGGTTACTCCCTGAGTTCCGTCTTTTACATAAACAGAAGCGAATGGAATTGGTTTGCTATTAGAGGTAACTTTTCCTGAAATGGTTTGACTAAAACCAGTATAAATTATTTGTGAAAATAAAAATATGAAAAGCGCGATTGGTGTTCTCATTATAAATTAAATTTTATGCAAATATATCTTTAACGCAACTAAGTTGCAATAATAAATTACATATTGTTTTTTTATTTGTTTTCTGCAAAGGTAAATAAATTTTTAGTCTTGCCTAAAAATTTATTTATATAAAACAAATTTTGTAAGTTTGCTTGTCTAAAAAAAATAAAGATGTTTAGTCAGTCAGAAGAAAACTATATAAAAGCAATTTATCATTTAGAAGTAGAGGTAACTAAAGGTATTAGTACCAATGCAATTGCTAAGAAATTAGAGACGAAAGCTTCTTCTGTAACAGATATGATAAAAAAGCTTTCTGAAAAGGAAGTGGTTGTTTATAAAAAGTATCAAGGAGTTACACTGACAGCATTTGGAAAACGAACAGCGATTAATATTATCCGTAAGCATCGCTTGTGGGAGGTGTTTTTAGTAGATAAACTAAATTTTTCTTGGGATGAAGTACATGAGGTTGCTGAGCAATTGGAGCATATAAAATCGCCTAAGTTGATTGATGAGCTAGATGCCTACTTAGGATTTCCTAAAAGAGACCCACATGGTGATCCGATTCCAGATAAAGAAGGTAATTTACATACCATAGAAAAAAGTTTGCTCTCTACCTTAGAAATAGGGGAAGAAGGAATATGTGTAGGTGTCGATGATAGTTCTTCTGAGTTTTTACAGTTTTTAGATAAACAGCAAATAGCGCTAGGAAAGAAAATAAAAGTAGTGAACATTGAACCTTTTGATGGTTCTTTATCTATAGAGCTAGAAGAGAAGGGAATGTCAATTTCTCACAAGATTGCTAATAATTTATACATTCAAAAAACAACAAAATAATAAATTAAGAAATGAGTTTATTTGATCAAATAGTAGAGTTTTGTAAAGAACACCCTATTCAGGGGGCTTTATACGCTACAATATTTACATGGGGGCTAACGGCTCTAGGAGCATCATTGGTTTTCTTTTTTAAGAAAATGAATAGAGCAGTTTTAGATGGTATGCTTGGTTTTACTGGAGGGGTAATGGTTGCGGCAAGTTTTTGGAGTTTGCTATCGCCAGCAATAGATAATAGCCCAGGAGAAGGTTTTGTAAAAGTAATTCCCTCGGCTGTAGGTTTTGCTTTGGGAGCTTTAGCTTTATTTGGCATGGATAAATGGTTGCCCCATTTACATATTAATTTTAAGGAAGAAGAAGCAGAAGGAGTTAAAACTAATTGGCACAAAACCACTTTACTAGTTTTAGCTATTACATTACATAATATTCCGGAAGGATTAGCTGTTGGAGTATTGTTCGGGGCTGCTTCAACGTTGGTTGGAGTAGAACAAACAGAAATGATTATTGCAGCTATTTCATTAGCTATTGGAATAGGGATTCAAAATTTCCCAGAAGGATTTGCGGTAGCTATGCCTTTGAGGAGACAAGGTGTTAGTAGAAGAAAGAGTTTTTGGTATGGACAATTATCGGCAGTAGTTGAACCATTTGCAGCAGTTTTAGGAGCTTTAGCAGTATCATTTTTTACTCCTATTTTACCATATGCTTTGGCTTTTGCTGCAGGAGCGATGATTTTTGTAGTGGTAGAAGAAGTAATACCAGAAACACAACGAGATAAATATACAGATATCGCCACGTTAGGTTTTATAGCCGGGTTTATTGTAATGATGACATTAGATGTTGGTTTAGGATAAAACAAAATAATATATAAAGTTCCCGCTTTTTGCGGGGTTTTTTATGTTAATAAGGGAGATTATGGAAATCGTATTCTTACTCTCATAGATTCTATGTAAATTGCTTTTTGTAAAAAAATATTAGTGCAACAACCATCAACTTTTCAAGTTTATAATGCTTCTGCCGGAAGTGGAAAAACATTTACTTTAGTAAAAGAATATTTGAAGATTTTATTAGAGTCTGAAGATATTTATCGCTTTCAAAAAATATTGGCAATCACATTTACCAATAAAGCAGCTGGTGAAATGAAAGAACGTGTGTTGCATAATTTGCAGGTTTTTTCTGAAGGAGAACATAATGATTTATTGGACGCAATTCTAGAAGAAACTGCAATAGATCGGATTGTAATACAAGAAAGAAGTAAGAAAATTATCAATGCCATACTTCAAAATTATGCGGCTTTTTCAATTACCACTATTGATAGTTTTACCCATAAGATTATTAAGAGCTTTGCCTATGATCTAGGATTGTCTTTAACCTTTGAAGTAGAAATGGATGCTGTTTCTTTATTGAATGAGGCAGTAGATGTGTTAATTTCTAAGATAGGAACTGATAAAGCATTGACAAAGCTTCTAATTAAATTTTCTTTAAGTAAAACAGACGACGATAAATCTTGGGATATATCTCGTGAATTGAATGAGTTTTCTAGAATTCTATTAAATGAAGATGATGTAAAGCATTTTAGAAAATTATCAAATAAAAAAATTGAAGACTTCACCTCTTTACAAGAAAAACTTCATAAGCATCAAGATAACATAGAACAGCGATTACAAACAATTGGAGAAGAAGGGGTTCGAGTAATTGAAAACTTAAATATAGCGCACAATGATTTTTATCGTTCTATGTTACCTAATCATTTCGTAGCACTTAAGAAAAAGCCAACATCGGCAAAATTTTTTGATGAAAGTAAATTGCGAGAGCGCATAGAAGAAAGCACATTTTATGCAAAGTCAAAATCTGATGATATAAAAGCTGCTATTGAAGGGGTTTTACCAGAGTTATTGAAATTATATACAGAATCGGAGCAATTATATCAACAATTTTTGTTGAATAAATTGGCCTCAAAAAGCATTATTCCATTAGCGGTTTTAAATAATATAAATTCAGAGTTAACTCATATAAAGGAGGAGAATAATTTGCGATTAAATGCGGAATTTAATCAATTGATTTCTGATAATATTAAAGATCAACCAGCTCCATTTATCTATGAGCGAATAGGGCAGCGTTTTATGCATTATTTTATAGATGAGATGCAAGATACTTCTGTGTTACAGTGGAAAAATTTGATTCCACTAATTGATAATGCTTTAGCACAAGAGAATAGTAATTTAATGTTGGTAGGAGATGGTAAGCAAGCTATTTATAGATGGAGAGGAGGTAAGGCAGAGCAGTTTATAAATTTAGGAGCAGAAAATGAAGGTTCTGTGAATCCTTTTCATATCGAAAAAGAAGTAAGAGAATTACAAAGAAATTTTAGAAGTTATTCTGAGGTTATCAATTTTAATAACCAATTTTTTCAGCATACGGCTAAATTTCTTCAAAATGAATCGTACCAACAGCTTTTTGAGGAAGGAAACAAACAATTAGAAAATTCTAAAAAAGGAGGTTGTGTTACGCTTAGCTTTTTAGAAAAGAATGAAGATAAAGAAGAAGAGAAATTAAAGTACCCAAAGCAAGTATTAGCAACCATTAATAAATTAAAAGAAGAGTTTTTACTAAATGAAATTTGTGTACTAACACGTAAAAGAAAAGATGGAGTTGAAGTGGCTAATTATTTAGCTGAAAACGGAATTTCAATTGTGTCTTCAGAAACGTTATTACTAGAGAACAGTGCTAAAGTAGGTTTTATAGTAAATTTACTTAGAGTGTTACAGTTTCAAAATGATAAAGAAACACTATTGGAGGTGTTATACTATTTGTACGAACATATAAATACAAAAGAAGATAAACATACCTTTATATATAAGAATATCTCACTAAACAATGAGCAGCTTTTTAAAGCTTTAGAAAGCTATGGGGTCTTTTTTGAATTATCAGCATTTTATCAACTCCCATTTTATGAGAAAGTTGAAGAAGTTATAAGGAGTTTTCAATTGATAAAATCTTCAGATGCCTATGTGCAATTTTTTCTCGATGTTATTTTAGAACAGCAAAGAAAAGGAACGAGCATTCCAGATTTTTTAGAGTTTTGGGAGGAGAAGAAACATTTGTTAAGTATTGTTGCTCCTGAAAGTAAAAGTGCTGTTCAGATAATGACCATTCATAAATCAAAAGGATTAGAGTTTCCAGTGGTGATTTTTCCATATGATTTAGATATATACAGACAAGTAAATCCCAAGGTTTGGTTGTATGATTTACCTAAAGATACATTTGATAGTTTTGATGAGTTACTGGTTCCATTTGCTAAGGAGTTAAATTATGTGAATGACGTAGGGGCTCATATTTATCAACAGCAAAGAGAAGAACTAGAACTTGATAATTTTAACTTATTATATGTGGCCTTAACAAGGGCAGTTGAACAGTTACATATTATTACGGAGAAAAAATTGTCTTCTAAAGGAATAGAAAATACTAATTTTTATTCAGGGGTGTTTATCAATTACTTAAAAAGTATAGGGATTTGGAATGATGAAGAATTGGAGTATTCTTTTGGAGAAGCACAAAGGAAAAGTTTGATAGAAAAGATTGAGTCGCATACGATTCTTCAAGAAAAATTTATTTCAACATCATGGAAGTCTCATCATATTCAAATGTTGGCTAGTGCTTCTAAATTATGGGATACAGAACAAGGTGAGGCAATAGCGTATGGTAACCTTATTCATGAAATGATGGCGAAGGTTCATAATAAGGATGATGTTGAAAGGGTAGTCATGTTGTACTATAAACAAGGAGTGTTAACTGGCCAGGAAAAAGAAACTATATATAAGGTGTTGAACGAAATAGTATGTCATCCGCAAATAGTATCGTATTACACAGCGTATAAAAGGGTAATAAATGAAAGAGAAATTGTAGATGTAGATGGACAGATAGTTATTCCAGATCGACTAGTTTTTACTAAGAATGGAACAGTGGTAATTATCGATTACAAAACTGGGAAACCACATAAAAAGTATCATCAGCAATTATTAAAGTATGAACAAGTACTGAAATCAATTAATCTTTTTGTTGAGAAAAAAATACTTGTTTATATAAATGAAGAAATTTTAATAGAAGAAGTTTAAAAAGAATATTTCAAACTTGTAATTTTACGACATCAAAACAAACAATTATGTACGGATCAATAAAAGAGCATCTTCAAAAAGAGATTCAAGAAATCAAGGATGCAGGATTGTATAAAACAGAAAGAATCATTACTTCATCTCAAGATGCAGTAATCAAAATATCTACAGGAGAAGAGGTAGTTAATTTTTGTGCAAATAATTATTTAGGATTGTCAAACCATCCAGAAGTAATTCAAGCTGCTAAAGATACTATGGATACACATGGTTTTGGAATGTCTTCTGTTCGTTTTATTTGTGGAACACAAGATATTCACAAACAATTGGAAGCAAAAATTGCTGAGTTTTATCAAACTGAAGATACCATATTGTACGCGGCTGCGTTTGATGCAAATGGAGGAGTGTTTGAACCGTTGTTAACAAAAGAAGACGCAATTATTTCAGATAGCTTAAATCATGCTTCTATTATCGATGGAGTTCGTTTGTGTAAAGCAGCAAGATATCGTTATGCTAATAACGATATGCAGGCTTTGGAAGAACAACTTATTGAAGCCAACAAGAATAACCATCGTTTTAAAATTATTGTAACAGATGGAGTTTTCTCAATGGATGGTATTGTAGCAGAACTTGATAAGATTTGTGATTTAGCTGATAAGTACGATGCACTTGTAATGATTGATGAATGTCATGCAGCTGGTTTTATTGGTGAAACTGGACGTGGTACTTTAGAGTTAAAGAAAGTAATGGGACGTATTGATATTATTACTGGAACTTTAGGAAAAGCTCTTGGAGGCGCAATGGGAGGATATACTACAGGTAAAAAAGAGATTATTGAAGTTTTGCGTCAACGCTCACGTCCTTATTTATTTTCAAATTCATTAGCCCCAGCAATTGTAGGTGCTTCTTTAAAAGTGTTTGACTTATTGTCAAACGATACGAGTTTACGTGATAAGCTAGAATGGAATACAAATTATTTCAGAGCTGAAATGGAAAAGGCAGGGTTTGACTTGGTAGGGGCTGATGCTGCTATTGTACCTGTTATGCTTTATGATGCTAAGTTATCTCAAGTAATGGCAAATAAATTATTGGAAGAAGGAATTTACGTTATTGGGTTCTTTTATCCAGTAGTTCCAAAAGAACAAGCTCGAATAAGAGTTCAGTTATCAGCTGCCCATGAAAAAGAGCATTTAGATAAGGCGATTAAGGCATTTAGTAAGGTAGGAAAAGAGCTAAATGTAATTTAAAGAACTTTATACAAAAACTTGTATTTCTTGTAAGTTTTTGTAGATTTGTTTTTGTAAATAAGTTTTAACAACTTACATTTGCGATTATATAAACGAACTTTTAATTTAAATTTTTAATAATGAAACAATTAAAATTAGCTGTGATGGCTTTATTTACGTTTGCTGCCGTAAGCGTAAGCGCACAGGATTCAGATAATCCATGGGCAATTGGTTTCGGTGTTAACGCTGTTGATGTTCAATGGCCTTGGGCTGATGGACCTTCAATGGAACAATTAGGGAAAGATTATATCGGTGTTAGTGACTGGAATGTTTTACCTTCTATTTCAAGATTAACTGTAGACCGTTATTTAAATGATGGATTTACTTTACAATTAGCAGGTTCTATCAACAAGATCGAAACTGTAAGATCAGAAAATGATACTGATGAGTTGTATTGGGCTATCGATGCAAATGTAAAGTATGACTTAAACAATGCTTTTGGTCAAACTGGATGGTTTGATCCTTATGTATATTTAGGTGGTGGTTATACTTCTTATGCAGACGAAGGTGAAGGAATGTTAAATGCTGGTGTTGGTTTCAATACTTGGTTTAACGATAACTTAGGATTAAATTTCCAAACTGGATATAAGCAAGAATTTGCTGATAAAGTACCAGTACACTTCCAACACTCTGTAGGATTAGTGTTTAAATTTGGAGGAAAAGATACTGATGGAGACGGAATCTACGATAAGGAAGATGCTTGTCCAGAAGTTGCTGGATTAGAAGAATTCAACGGATGTCCTGATACTGATGGTGATGGAATCAAAGATTCTGATGATGCTTGTCCAGAAGTAGCTGGTTTAGCTGCTTTAAATGGTTGTCCTGATGCTGATGGAGATGGTATCGCTGATAAAGATGATGCTTGTCCAAACGAAGCTGGAACTAAGGCAATGAACGGATGTCCAGATGCTGACGGTGACGGTGTTGCTGACAACAAAGATAAGTGTCCTAACCAAGCTGGTCCTGCTGCAAACGGAGGATGTCCTTGGCCAGATACTGACGGAGACGGAGTATTAGACAAAGATGATAAGTGTCCAAACGAAGCAGGTGTTGCTTCTAACAACGGGTGTCCAGAAGTAATCATTACTAAGGAAGCTGAGAAGAAATTAAACGATTTCGCAAGAGCTATTTACTTTAACTCAGGAAGAGCGTCTTTCAGACCAGGAGTTTCTGAAAAATTAGATATGATTGCTGCAATCATGAAAGAATACTCAAAAGCTAACTTTAGCATCCAAGGTCACACAGATAGCCAAGGTAGAGCTTCTACTAACAAGAGATTATCTGAAAAAAGAGCTAAGGCTGTTTTAGATTACTTAGTAGGGAAAGCTGGAGTAGCAGCTAACCGTTTAACTTCAGCTGGATTTGGTGAAGATTACCCAATCGCTGATAACAAAACTAGAGCTGGTAGAGCACAAAACAGACGTGTAGAAATTAAATTAGTAAAATAATTTAATTCAAACCAATAAAATGAAAGCCTCGATTATTTCGAGGCTTTTTTTTGTGCTTTATTTATAAAAATACTTGTAAACTTTTTTTAGTTTCAATCAAAAAAATTACCTTTGCACCTTGAAAAAACGAGCTAAAGCTCACACAACAAAATAAATAACTTTAATTACATATAGTAATGTCTACAATAACAGGTAAAGTTTCTCAAATTATTGGTCCAGTAATCGATGTTGAGTTTAATACAGAAAATACTGAATTACCAAAAATTTATGATTCATTAGAAATTAAAAAAGCTGATGGTTCTACTTTAGTATTAGAAGTACAGCAGCACATTGGTGAAGATACAGTTCGTACTATTTCTATGGACGCAACTGACGGATTACAAAGAGGGCAAGAAGTAATTGCTACTGGTAACCCAATTCAAATGCCAATTGGTAACGATATTTATGGACGTTTATTTAACGTAACTGGTGAAGCTATTGATGGTTTAGGAGATTTGCCTAAAACGGGTGAAGCTGGTTTACCAATTCACCGTCAAGCACCAAAGTTTGAAGAGTTATCTACTTCTACAGAAGTATTATTTACTGGAATTAAAGTAATTGACTTAATTGAGCCTTACGCAAAGGGAGGTAAAATTGGATTATTTGGAGGAGCAGGAGTAGGAAAGACTGTATTAATCCAGGAGTTAATTAACAACATCGCAAAAGGACACGGTGGTTTATCTGTTTTCGCAGGAGTAGGTGAAAGAACTCGTGAAGGAAATGATTTATTACGTGAGATGTTAGAATCTGGAATTATCAAATATGGTGATGATTTTATGCATTCTATGGAAGAAGGTGGATGGGATTTATCTAAAGTTGATAAAACAGGAATGAGAGATTCTAAAGCTACATTCGTATTTGGTCAGATGAATGAGCCACCAGGTGCACGTGCACGTGTTGCTTTATCTGGTTTAACAATCGCTGAGTATTTCCGTGATGGAGCGGGTGAAGCACAAGGGAAAGACGTATTATTCTTCGTTGATAATATCTTCCGTTTTACACAAGCAGGTTCTGAGGTATCAGCATTATTAGGACGTATGCCATCAGCAGTAGGATACCAACCAACATTAGCAACTGAAATGGGGGCTATGCAGGAGCGTATTACTTCTACTAAAAAGGGATCTATTACATCTGTACAAGCGGTTTACGTACCTGCGGATGATTTAACTGACCCTGCACCGGCAACAACGTTTGCCCACTTAGATGCAACTACAGTATTATCTCGTAAGATTGCCGAGTTAGGTATCTATCCAGCGGTAGATCCATTAGATTCTACATCTAGAATCTTAACTCCAGAAATTTTAGGAGATGAGCACTATAATACAGCACAAAGAGTAAAAGAGTTATTACAACGTTATAAAGAATTACAAGATATTATCGCAATCTTAGGTATGGAAGAATTATCTGAGGAGGATAAATTAGTAGTTCACCGTGCACGTCGTGTACAACGTTTCTTATCTCAACCATTCCACGTTGCAGAGCAATTTACAGGAATCCCTGGAGTATTAGTAGATATTAAAGATACTATTAAAGGATTCAACATGATTATGGATGGTGAGTTAGATAAATACCCTGAAGCAGCATTTAACTTAAGAGGATCAATTCAAGATGCAATTGATGCTGGAGAGAAGATGTTAGCTGAAGCTTAAAAACTATAAACTATGTTTTTAGAAATAGTAACGCCAGAGGCAATTTTATTTTCATCAGAAGTTGATTCTGTTGTAGTTCCAGGAATAAACGGTGATTTTCAAATGTTGAACAATCACGCACCTATAGTTTCAATTTTAGGTGAAGGAACTATCAAGATTCACACGCACACAAGTGAACACTTAGAATTTGACGATTTAAGTGGGCATTTCTCAAAACAAGCTGATGACGATAAAGTATTAACGTTAGATATTAAATCTGGAACTGTTGAAATGAAAGATAATAAAGCAATTATTTTAGCAGATTAATTACCAGTTTAAAATACAATGAAAAGCCAAACAATTTTGTTTGGCTTTTTTATTTTCACATGTTTTTAAAGAAATGAAATAGTTATCTTTGCAAGGATGAAAACAATATTTTTATTTATTAGTGGCCCTGAGATTTTCGTAATACTACTTATTGTAGTAATGTTGTTTGGTGCTAATAAAATACCAGAAATAGCAAGAGGATTAGGAAAGGGAATGCGTCAAATAAAAGATGCTACAAATGATATTAAGAGAGAGATAAATGAAAGTGCTAACAATCATGGTATCGATACTGATTTCGTAAAAGATATTAATAAGGAAGTAAATGAGGTAAAAGATAATATAGATGATTTTACTGGTCCTATTAAAAGAAATATGTAAAAAAACTCCCGATATATATCGGGAGTTTTTTATTTGATTCTACTTATTGTTAAACCATCTCGAATGGGTAATAAAACCGTTTCTAAGCGAGGATCTTCGTTAAGTAGTGTATTGTATTCTAAAAGTACTTTAGTATCTTTATCTTTAGGGTCAAGCGTTTCTACAACTTTACCACTCCATAGCACGTTGTCTGATAAAATAACACCTCCTGGATTCATTTTATGAATAATTAAGTTAAAGTAATTTACATAATTTGATTTATCAGCATCTATAAAAACTAAATCGAATTTATCTTCAATGGTAGGTATTATATCTAGCGCATTTCCTACATGTTGAATAATTTGATCTTTATATTCAGATTTTTGAAAATATTTATATTGAAGTTCTTCCAATTCTTCGTTTTTATCAATGGTATGCAGTATTCCATTCTTTTGCATACCTTCTGCCAAACATAGCGCTGAATAACCAGTATAAGTACCTATTTCTAAAATGCTTCTAGGGTTTATTAACTTTGAAATCATAGACAAGACTCTTCCTTGAAAAGCACCACTAAGCATACGTGGATTTAAAACTTTCTGCCATGTCTCTCTTCCTAACTCTTTAAGAATAGAAGGTTCTTGCTGTGAGTGATTTACAACGTAATTGTCAATTTCTTCAGGTAGAAAATGCATAAAATAAAATTTAAAGCAAAGGTATAAAAAAACGGAATTTACTTAGGTGTAAACCCCGTTTCAATCTAACAAAAAATCAAAAAACGGTTTTTAAACTAAAACCGAAAAAAGTGTTACAGTTTAAATTGTTTTAATTGCTCTTTCAGGGCCTCTTTATCTGAATTAGACAAACACTGAGTTTCCTGTTTGCTGCAATTAGAAGCTTTCATCTTAAAAAGTTTACTCATAGTTCTGTTTTGTTTTGTGTACATGGCACAAACCTTACAAACTAAAAGATGAAAGTTTAGTTTTATTTTTTCTAAAAATGTTGCTTCTCCATATTGACTTTTGTCGCATATGGTAGTAGCTTCATCACAGGTAATTAAAAATTTTCTAAACATTGTTTTACGTATTAAACCAGTTCTTTTCCATACAATTTCTTAGCTGGGTTCTAGCTCTATGGATTATAACCCATAAATTTGACGGGGTAATATCAAGTTCCTTACAAATTTCCTCTGTTTCAAACTCTTGTATTGTTTTCATTCTAAAAACCATACTATATTTCTCCGGTAAAGCATCGATACAATCGTCAAGTTGCCCTTTTAGCTCATTGTTCTCAATTGTTTTTTCTGCTTCATTTTTCCATGATTGAGGCACCCTTTCTTCAATCCAGCTACCCTCATTTTCACCATTGTCATAAAAATTCATACGAACTTCGGCTTGACCTTTTTTCGAATTGATCTTACGATAATAGTCAATAATTTTTCGTTTCAAAATTGACACAAGCCAAGTTCTTTCAGTAGACTTGCCTTCAAAATTTTTTGCCGATTTTAATCCAGCAAAAAAGGTTTCTTGAACTAAATCTTTTGCGATGTCACTGCTATTTACTCTAACTACTGCATAGTTAAAAAGGTAATCAGCGTAAGTGTCAATCCACTTGTTGGGGTCTAAGGAATTTTCATTTTGGTTCATCACGCCAAATATACATTATTTTTTACTGAAAGGGAACGTATAAATCCTACTTAAACCATTCGGAGTATTCTTGATATGTTTTACAATATCTTCCAAAGACTTCTTTTGTTTAAAGGATTTAGTTATTTCACTCGGATTCGAAGTAAAATAAAGGGTTTGTGTGTATATGTCAACAAACGGACAGTAATCCAATCGTTTAGAATTAATATTTGGGAAATGTACCGCTTTTTCCCATTCATTATTTTTTCCTTTTCTACTTATGTATATGTCCCCTCTACCTAAATCATCTTTTCTGCCATAAGATGTAAACAAAATAAAGCTTTCATCAGGAGCTATAAAAGCATTAAATTCATACTTCTCTGAGTTTACATTGGAATTTAAAGGGATAGGTTTGAGATATTTTCCATTTACAAATCTACTAACATAAATATCTTCTTTCCCAATAGAGTTTTCATATTCAGCTGTAAAAAATAAATCTCCATTATTGGTTACAGATGGGTAAAATTCATTGGCAGCTGTATTTATATTTGTACCAACATTAATAGGCTCTGACCATTTATCAGATAAAGATGATCGAGTAACATACCAAATATCAATATCGTTTTTTATTTCTCCTGAAGAGTTATCTTTTCTATTTGAAGCAAAAAATAATTTTAAACCATCAGGCGATAAAAAAGGTTCTAAATCTTTGTATTGACCTGAAAAAGAAACCACCCTTGGTTTTTGCCATTTACCATTAATCTTTTTTGAGTAAGCTATAAAAGAATATTCTTTGAGGTAGCTTTCTATGGTAAAATAGAATTCATCTTGATTTTTATTCATAGAAAAATCACGGACATTAGGTAAATCTTCAAACAATTCAGATAAGAAAAGTGACGGTTTTTGAGCAAAACCTATTTGAGAAAAAATAATAGTAACTAAAAAGAAAAACTTCTTCATAATTAACTCTTCTTAGCTTTACAGTTTCCTCTTCTTCTCATGTCTATTAGGTAAACAATTTCCCATTTTCCGTTATTGTTAAACAATTGAAAAGAGTTTGCTCCGCAATGACTAAAATTACCATTAAAATAAAACTCATATGGAGTCCATACAGAAGCCAGATTTCCATCAATATGTATGTTCCAAGATAATAGTTTTTCTAAATAAGTGTTTTCAGGTTTCTTACTTGCTATATTTTTTAATAATTGTTCTTTAGTCTCTGTTTTTAAATGTTTTTCGCCTTTTTTATTGGTAAAGGTGGTTTGTACTTTAAGATCTTTATGAAGCGTTGAATTTACAATAGCACTATCTCCTTTATGAAGCCCTTCAAAAAAAGTATGAATAGTTTGTTTAATTTCAAATTCTTGTTTCTTGCTATTTTGAGCATTAATAATGCTAGAGAAAACAAGAATAATCAAAAAAGTAATGATTTTTTGCATAACATTATGATTAGTTTGGTTGGTAAAACTATTTAAAACCAAACGTTTAAAAAATAATTTAAACAAAGATTAACAGAAGATTAACGAGTCAAAAAAAGAGAAGGATAATTGATTATTTGTGTATTTTTACAAACATTAAATTAAGAAACGATGTCTGTAGCAAAAAAGCAATATAAAAGGATTACAACAAAATCATTGGTAGAAATGAAATCTAATGGAGAAAAGATTTCTATGTTAACGGCTTACGATTATACAATGGCAAAGATTGTTGATGGGGCTGGGATTGATGTGATTTTAGTTGGAGATTCTGCATCAAACGTAATGGCAGGTCATGAAACAACATTACCTATCACCTTAGATCAAATGATTTATCATGCAAGCTCTGTGGTGAGAGCTATAGATCGTTGTTTAGTAGTAGTAGATTTACCTTTTGGTACCTATCAAGGAAATTCAAAAAATGCTTTGGAGTCTGCTATTAAAATTATGAAGGAAACGGGAGGTCATGCTGTGAAACTAGAAGGAGGTAGTGAAATAGGAGAGTCTATTTCACGTATTCTTACGGCAGGAATTCCTGTTATGGGACATCTAGGGTTAACACCACAATCAATTTATAAATTCGGTACCTATACGGTAAGAGCAAAGGAAGAGGAAGAAGCAAAGAAACTGATGGAAGATGCTAAATTATTAGAAGAGTTAGGATGTTTTGCTTTAGTTTTAGAAAAGGTTCCGGCAAAATTAGCAAAGAAGGTAGCTGAGAGTTTAACAATTCCGGTAATAGGAATTGGAGCAGGAGCAGGAGTAGATGGACAAGTATTAGTTACTCATGATATGTTAGGTATGACACATGAGTTTAACCCTCGTTTTTTACGCAGATACCTTGATATGTATGCGGAAATGACCGATGCTTTTAAACAGTATATAGACGACGTAAAATCGGTAGATTTTCCAAACGAAAAAGAACAATATTAAAAGTAACCTTCCGGATGGAAGGTTTTATTTTTTATAGTTATGAAAGTACTACATCTAGATACGAATCATTCTTTATTAATACATCAGCTTAAAGAGTTAGGCTTTACCAATGAAGAAGATTATACTTCTTCAAAAGAAGAAATTGTAAATAAAATAAACCAGTACGAGGGGATTGTAATTCGCAGTCGATTTACCATTGACAAGATGTTTTTAGACAAGGCAACCAATCTTAAGTTTATTGGTAGAGTAGGAGCAGGACTAGAAAATATAGATTGTGATTATGCGATTAAAAAAGGAATTACTTTAATTTCTGCACCAGAAGGAAATAGGAATGCCGTAGGAGAACATGCTCTAGGAATGTTATTGTCATTATTTAATAAACTGAATAAAGCAGATAAGGAAGTTAGTAATGGTAAATGGTTAAGAGAAGAAAATAGAGGTGTTGAACTTGATGGGAAAACAGTTGGTTTAATCGGGTATGGAAACATGGGGAAAGCATTTGCTAAGAAATTAAGAGGGTTTGATGTAAATGTTTTGTGTTATGATATTAAGCCAGATGTAGGAGATGAAAATTGTAAGCAAGTATCGTTAGAACAATTACAGCAAGAAACAGATGTTTTAAGCTTACATACTCCTCAAACAGCTTTAACGATAAATATGATAGATGCTAATTTTATTGAAAGCTTTTCGAAACCTTTTTGGTTGATTAATACAGCAAGAGGGAAATCTGTAGTAACTAAAGATTTGGTTACAGCTTTAGAATCGGGCAAAGTACTTGGAGCCGGTTTGGATGTGTTAGAATATGAGAAAAAATCATTTGAGAACTTATTTACTAATAACGAAATGCCAGAAGCGTTTCAGTATTTAATTAATGCAGAAAATGTAATCTTATCACCTCATGTTGCCGGTTGGACTATTGAAAGCAAAGAAAAGTTAGCTCAAACTATTGTAGATAAAATCAAAGCAAAATTTTGTTAACTTGCCCTTATGAAGAAAACAATCTTTGTTTTTTCGGCGTTAATAATCGCATTACTATCACTTTTTCAAATAAGTAAATACACCATCATTTCGGGAGGGGTGAGGACAGAGGTAATTATTTCGGTAATTGCTGTATTATCTTTTTTTGTAGGAATATATTTTAATAAAAGAATAAGAAAACCCAAGAGAAAGGAAGAAATAAATATAGATGTCTCTAAAATTAAAGAGTTAGAGATTACTTCTAGAGAGTATGAGGTTTTAGAATTAATTGCTCAAGGACTTTCAAATAAAGAAATAGCAGGAACTTTGTTTTTATCTGAAAGTACCATTAAAACTCATGTATCGAATCTATTGGTTAAGCTCAACGCCAAAAGAAGAACTCAAGCTGTTCAAATAGCTAAAGAAATCAATATTTTATAACTTTAAATACTAAAGTATGAGTAGATTGGTACTTTAGTATGACTTGTAAATTTTGATAAGAAACTACTTTTGAAAGTATAAATATTTAATTTTTAAAATTATGAAAGAAACAGTTCTAAAATATGGTTTGTATGGAGTAGCAGCTGGATTTGTGATTTTTATGTTACACCTTATTATTGGTATAGATAATTTTGATTACTCAACCAATGAAATCTTAGGGTACCTTTCTATATTTTTATCCTTGTCCTTTATTTATTTTGCTATTAAACACTATAGAGATAATGTGAATAATGGAGTAGTATCTTTAGGAAAAGGAATTGCTATTGGAGTTTTAATTTCTGTATTTGTTGGTGTAGGAATAGGTATTGCTGATTTTGTATATACAAAGTTTATCAATCCAGATTTCTTTTCTAACTACGAACAGATGCTTAAAGATCAAAGCAGGGAAGATGAAATTATAAAAATGACTAGTACTATGGCGGCTTTATTTATGCTTGTGCTAGTTACTATTATAGGATTTATCATATCTTTATTATCAGCACTATTTTTACAACGAAAATAAAATACTATGCAATACGAAGCTAATACACCAGAAGAATATATTGCTCAGATTCCTGAAGAAAGGCAAGCTGTTATGGAGCAATTACGAAATACGATTCTGAAAAATCTACCCAAAGGATTTGAAGAAGGTATCAATTATAAAATGATAGGATATTATGTTCCACACTCTATTTATCCAGATGGCTATCATTGTGATACAAATTTGCCTTTACCATTTATGAATATCGCTTCTCAAAAGAACTCAATAAACTTATATCATAACGGAATTTATGCTAAAAAAGAGTTATTAGATTGGTTTGTAGAAGAATATCCTAAACATTCTAATCGTAAATTAGATATGGGGAAGAGTTGTATCCGTTTTAAAAAAATTGAAGAAATTCCTTTTGAGTTAATCGCTGAGTTATGTAAGAAAATGACAGTAGAAGAGTGGATAGAAATTTATGAAACTAACGTAAAGAATAGGTAATGAAAAAAAAAGGTAGAGTAACGGGTATTGGAGGTGTTTTCTTTAAAACAAACAACGTTCAAGAAACAAAAGATTGGTATAGAGAACATTTGGGTTTTAATACAGATGATTGGGGATGCACATTTTGGTGGAAAGATACGGAAGGAAAGAATGCATCTACACAATGGAGCCCTTTTAAGAAAGACACTGCGTATTTTTCACCTTCTACAAAAGACTTTATGTTTAACTATCGCGTAGAAAACTTGGTAGAATTATTAGAAGAACTTAAAGAGCAAGGGGTAACAGTTATAGATAAAATAGAAGAGTATGAATATGGTAAGTTTGGTTGGATAGTTGATTTAGATGGAAATAAAATTGAATTATGGGAGCCAAAAGACGAAGCTTTTTTATAAATTTAACCCATATCAACTTAAAAATTAACTTATGGAAGTAGTAAACGAAAATGGAAACCCAGTTCCAACTCAAGAAAGTAAAAGAATCTTAGCAGGAATCTTGGCAATTATTTTAGGAGGTTTTGGAGTGCATAAATTTGTCTTAGGGTATACTAAGGAAGGTTTAATATTATTAGGAGCAACTTTATTATCGATGCTTTTAATGTGTTTAATTATTGGAGCATTTTTAATTTATATTCCATGGATTATTGGATTGGTAGAAGGAATTATTTATTTGACTAAATCAGATGAAGAGTTTGTTCAAACATATCAGGTAAATCAGAGAGGTTGGTTCTAAGCTTTTAAAATATGGAAGAAGAGAAGAAAAGTTTTGAAGAGAATCTAAACGAAGGATTAGATAAAGCAAAAGAAATCATGGATAACGTGACTGAAAAAGCTAGTGGTATTGCTGGTGAAGCAGCGGAGCATGTAGCTGATTTTGCTGAAGACGCTAAAGAGAAGATATCAGAAGCAATGTCTAAAGAATCTGTTCAAAATATAAAAGAGAAAGCAACAGGAATAGCTTCAGAGACTAAAGATAGTTTAGAAGATATGGTAGAAAAAGCTTCTGAGGTTTTAGGAGAAGCAAGTGAACATGTAGCCGATTTTGCAGAAGAAGCAGAAGAGGACGTTCAAGAAGTTGTAAAGAAAAGTAAAAACTTCTTTCAGAGATTATTTGGAAAATAGACCAAACTAAACAATAAAGAAAAAAGCGCCAACTGGCGCTTTTTTTATGCTATGTTATTTGTTTTATTTGTTCTAATTACGGCTTGTTCGTTTTTCCAATCAATCCACCTTTGACCACGAATTCTTCGCATTACATTGTCAACAGTTCGCATGATAAATACATTGTAAATAGCCTTTCCTAAATTTTTAGGGTTACGCGCAATTGCTCGTAAGCTCATTGAAAAACCAGGTGTTATATAACGCATGTAATGCCAATAACCTTCTGGCATATATAAAACATTACCATGCTCTAATTCAGCAACGTGTCCATGCGCTTTTTTTAAAGCTGGCCATTTCTCAAAATCAGGGTCGTTAAAGTCGATGTCTTCTCTAGTAATTAATGAATGAGGTATTTTATATAAGAACTTATTTTGTTTTTGGTCAAACAAAATACACTTCTTCTTGCCTTCAAAATGAAAATGGAAAATATTAGCTAAATCTATGTCGTAATGCATAAATGTATACGAATCTCTACCTCCAAAAAATAACATTGGAAGTCCCTTCATTAAGCGTAAGCCAAAATCTGGGAATTTGAAATCCTTTTGTAGTTGAGGAACTTCTTTTAAAATATTCCATAAAAAGATTCTAAATTTTGTAGGCTCTTTTTTTAGAAGATCCACATATTCACTCATTTTCATGGTTGCATGTGGTTCGTTAAAGCCGTCTTTGTAATCTACAGGTCTATCATCATACAAAGGAACTGTTTTATCTCCTGCAACCTCTTTCATGTACTCTAAAGACCACTTTTTGTATGCTGGCCAATCTTCTATAAAGTTTTCAATAACAACAGGTTTCTGTGGTTTGAAATAGTTTTTGATAAAATCTTCTTTTGTTATGGTTTTTACCCTGTCAATTTGAGTAAGATTCAATCCCATGGCTATCTGTTTTAAAAGAGCAAAGTTAAGAAATCGTTACGATACTTTATTCTTAAATTTGATAGATTAAATTTAATGTATGATAGATTTATCTGAAGATTTTTGGAGTAAGAAATACCAACATAATAAAATAGGTTGGGATTTAGGTGAAATTTCAAATCCGTTGAAAGAATATTTTGATCAGTTAAAAGATAAAAGTATTCGAATATTGATTCCTGGCGGAGGTAATTCTTATGAGGCTGAGTATTTGTTTAAGCTTGGTTTTACCAACGTGTTTGTTGCAGATTTGGCAAAAGAACCATTAGAAAAGATTAAGGAAAGAGTACCTGATTTTCCTCAAAATCAGTTACTACATATAGATTTCTTTGATTTGAAAGATGAGTTTGATTTGATTATAGAACAAACTTTTTTTTGTGCAATTAATCCTAGTTTAAGAGCAAAATATGCACAAAAAGTACATGAGTTATTAGTTGATCAAGGAAAGTTGGTGGGACTCATGTTTGATGCAAAACTAAATGAAGATCATCCACCGTTTGGTGGTAGTAAAGAGGAATACTTAGCGTACTTTGAATTAAATTTTACAATAGGAATTATGGAGCCATGTTATAATTCAACTGGAAACAGACAAGGAATGGAGTTGTTTGTGAAGTTGATAAAAAAATAGCCATCAAGTAACTGATGGCTATTTTTATAGTATAGTTGATGTGAGTTAACTTCTTAAAGCTTTAGCTTCTTGTTTTTTCAACTCATTTCTTTCAATTTTATGATCTGGTCTAGTCCACTTAGGTTTTTCACCTAAAGCTTCGTATTGTGAGTCTACAGCTTCAACCGATTCTCTTTGTTCATGCTTATAGAATGCTTTTTGCGGATTTAACCCTAAATCTTCAAACATTTTCATGTCTTCATTAATATCTGGGTTAGGAGTTGTTAATAATTTATCTCCTGCAAAGATAGAATTTGCTCCTGCAAAGAAACACATTGCCTGACCTTCTCTACTCATTTGTGTTCTACCTGCCGATAAACGTACTTGAGAATCTGGTAATACAATACGAGCAGTTGCTACCATACGTACCATTTCAAAAATGTTTACTGGTGGTTGGTCTTCTAATGGAGTTCCTTCTACGGCAACCAATGCATTGATTGGCACAGATTCTGGATGTGGAGAAAAACGTGTTAAGGTCTCTAACATTCCAGCTCTATCCTCTAAAGATTCTCCCATTCCAATAATTCCACCAGAACAAACGGTAACATTTGTTTTACGAACATTTTCAATAGTATCAACTCTATCTTTAAATGCACGTGTAGAAATTACATCGTCATAATAATCTTCAGAAGTATCAATATTGTGGTTGTAAGCATAAAGCCCTGCTTCTGCCAAACGTTTTGCTTGATTTTCTGTAACCATACCTAAAGTACAACAAACTTCCATGTCTAACTTATTAATGGTACGTACCATTTCTAATACTTGGTCAAACTCTGGTCCATCTTTTACATTTCTCCATGAAGCACCCATACATACTCTTGAAGAACCTCCTGATTTAGCACGTAAAGCTTGTGCTTTTACTTGATTTACCGTCATTAAATCATTTCCTTCAATATCGGTATGATAACGTGCAGCTTGTGGACAATATCCACAATCTTCAGAACAGCCTCCTGTTTTAATAGAGATTAATGTACTTACTTGTACTGTATTTGGATCGTGGTATTTTCTATGTATAGTAGAAGCTTCATATAAAAGCTCCATTAATGGTTTGTTATATATTGCTAGAATTTCTTCTTTCGTCCAATCGTGTCTTATTTCACTCATAAATTCAAGTTGTTTGTTGGGGTAAAAATAAGGATATTATTTTGATACTAACACCGAAACTGCATTTCCTCCAAATCCAACGGCGTTAACTATTATTTTTTTTATCTTTTTAGGGTGTTTTTGTGTTGCTATAAAAGGAACTTCTATTGCTTGTTGATGTGTTAGCATAAGCACTGCAAGTTCTAAACTTAACAATCCAGAAGCACCAAATGTGTGTCCTAATTTCCATTTATTTGTAGTTAAGAAAGGAAGGTTATTTTCAAATACTTTTTTAATGGCATTTACTTCAGAAAGATCTCCCTTAATAGTTCCTGGAGCATGCATAACAATAGCATCAATATCTTCAATGTTCGTGTTTTTTAATGCCATTTGCATTGATTTTTGAAAACAATCGGCGTTAGTAGATACTGAAGTATTGTGTTCTAGTATTTCTGTAGCATATCCAATTCCTTCAATGGTAGCTATCGCGTTTTCTTTTACTCCACTTTCTAAACAGAAGGTTGTAGCACCTTCTCCTAAGACCATGGTGTTTTTTTTCTTGTTTAGATCTAATGCTTTACAAGGAGTATCTTCACCTTCGTTTGAATATACCTTGAGCGCTTGCATTTGAGCAATGGTAAAATCGGTTAAAGAAGCTTCACTCGCACCAACCAAAAACTTATCTGTTAATCCAGATTGTAACCAGGCTACACCGTTTAATAAAGAATGTAGTCCTGTAGAACATGTAATTGAATGAGAAATTTCAGGCCCTTTACTTTGCAAATCATGAGCAATCCATGAGGAAATATTTCCAAGAGTAGTTGTTGGAGAGCTTAAGGTTGAAGAAACTCCTTTGTTTAAAAACTCTTTGTGATATTTTTCGAATAAAGAAGTAGCTCCACGAGAAGAACCTATGTTTATTCCGAAGTTGTCTTGAGTGGTCCAATTAGCATTTTGAACTGCTTTACGCGCTACAAAAAGAGTATAAAGAACCGTTTCGTCAAGATTTTTATACTTGTTGTCAGACAATCTAATTTCTTCGATTTTTTTTCGATCATCAGAAGAAAGCTGCGCTACCCAAGCATTGTTCTTTTTAGAAAGAAAATGTTCAGATTTTAAGTAATTGTTCCAAATAGATTTTGAATCACTTCCTAAAGCGGAAATAGAAGCAAATGATGTTATTGAAATAGGTTTGTTCAACTCAATAAAATTTTGGCAAAAATAAGGCTTCTCAAGAGATTCAGAAGAAAATTAATTAGTTATCTTGCTAATAAAAAATATGAGTGAGCAACATCAAAAAAGTTGGTTTAGTAGAAATTGGCTATGGTTTATTCCTGTAACAGGTTGTTTAGGTATAATTTTATTGTTTGTTTTTGGTATCGGTACAGTGATTTTTGGAGTTTCTAAAATGATAAATAATTCAACTCCAGTAGAATATGCGATAAAGAAGGCTTCTGAAAATGAATATGTTATAGAGAGCTTAGGGACTTCAATTGAAAAGTATGGTATTACTTCTGGAAACATATCATTGAACAATAATGATGGCGAAGTTGATTTTTCAATTCCTATTAGAGGAGAAAAAGGAGAAGGAACTCTGGTTGTTAGAGGGATAAAAACAGATGGAGTTTGGACCTATGAAGACTTATATGTTCATATTAAAGAAACCCAAGAAAAAATCAATCTATTAGAAAATGAAAAGATCCTAGAAAGTATCTAGAACCTTTTCTATAGTTGTATAAATTTTATTAAGCTGCGCTTCTGTAATAACATAAGGAGGTTGTATGTAAATAGTATTTCCTAAGGGTCTTAGAAAAATACCATCATTCATAAAAGATGTAAGTAGTTGATCTCTTAAGCTACCATATCTACTAGAATTTGTTTTTAAATCGATAGCTAAAATTACTCCTTTATAGCGAACTTCTGTAATTTTAGTATGGTCTTTTATTTTATTGGCAAAAGTTGAATGAGCAGCTGTAATTTGTTGAATGTTTTCCTGAATTTCTTCCGATTGTAATAATTCAATACTAGCAAGAGCAGCACGACAAGCGATAGGATTTGCTGAATAGGTATGGCAATGGAAGAATCCTTTTGCAATATCAGAACTTAAAAAAGCAGTATAAATTTCTTCTGTACAAGAAGTAATCGCCATTGGAACTAACCCTGCAGTCAATGCTTTACTTAAACAAATAATATCTGGTTTTGTGTTGATTTCGTTTGAAGCAAAGTTACTTCCTGTTTTTCCAAATCCAGTCATTACTTCATCTGCAATGGTTAGAATATCATTCTCTTTACAAAATTGTAGAATGATATCTAGATCTTCTGCTTTATGAATTTTCATACCTGCTGCACCTTGTACCAAAGGTTCATAAATAAATCCTGCTACTTTTTGTTTAGAAACAAGCTGTTTCAATTGATCAATAATAGCTTGGTTGTTTTCACCATTAGGAACAGGAATTCTCTCTACATGCATTAAAAAATCCTCAAAAGGTCCGTTGTAAACTGAAAGCCCAGATACAGACATAGCTCCAAAAGTATCCCCATGAAAACCATTTTCTAAAGCAATAAACAAACTTCTCTTTTCACCTTTGTTAAAATGATACTGTAATGCCATTTTAATTCCTGCCTCTACAGCGGTTGAACCATTATCATTGAAGAAGATTCTGTTTTGATTTTTCGGAAGAATTTTAATCAATTCTTCAGAGAGTTTTATTGCAGGTTCATGAGTAAAGTCACTAAACATTATCTGATCTAATGTTTGCATTTGCTCAGCTACCTGACCGGTAATGTACGGGTTACAGTGCCCAAACATACAAGTATACCAAGAAGAAATAGCATCAATATAGTCGTTGCCATTTTCGTCCGTTAACATACATCCTTTTGCTTTAACAATACCTAAACTATTAGGGTGTGTTTGGTGTTGTTTTAAAGGATGCCATAGGTGTTTTTTATCTCGTTCTTGTAAACTCATAATTTATCTTTAAAAAGGTTGGCATACTCTTTTATAACATTTTTGTCAAAGTAAGGTTCTTCTTCAATACGTCCTATTACAGGTACATTGGTCATTTTTTTGATAATACTTTCAGTAGTAGGGTGCTCATTCCCTGAGAAAAGAAGAGAAACATCGAAGCCTCTCTCTTTTAAATAATTTATAGTAAGTAAAGTATGGTTGATACTTCCTAGATAATGACGAGAAACTACAATGATTTTATAATTGGGTTTTAAAATATCTAATAAGGTGTGTTCATTATTTAAAGGAACTAATAGTCCTCCCGCACCTTCAATAACTAAATTGTTTTTGGTAGCAGGTTCTTTGATGTTATCTATATCAATTGTGATTCCATCAATTTCGGCAGACGCGTGCGGACTCATAGGTGTATTCAATCCATATGAGTTAGGATGAAAAACAGTTTTTTTATTTGAGATTAATCGCTCAACTTTATGTGTGTCTGAATATTCTAAATCGCCAGATTGTATAGGTTTCCAGTAATCAGCTTCTAAGGCTTCTGTTATAATGGCAGAAGCAATCGTTTTACCTACTTCTGTTGAAATTCCTGTGATAAAATACTTTTTCATTTGAAGATTGTTTTACAATCGTTACATATTAGTTTTCTACTTTCAAAAAAAGGAAATAGCATATAGAAAAAATTTTTTCGCTGAGGAGGAGCTACTAAGATTTTAGTAGAGTTGCATTGTATACAATATATATCATCACCATTGGTATTTTTCTCGTAAGTTCTTACTTCATTATATACACGAACAGCATCTTCTAAGTCATTATTATGAACTAATAACTTTACTCCACCGATAGCTTGACTTAACAAAGGATCTGAATCAATGGTTTTTTCATCCATTAGCATGGTTTTAAAACCTTCAGAGTCTAGTTTAGATTTTATAACTTGAGCTTCTGTTGAATATTCAAAAACTTCTAAAATTGTATAGTCATCTCTCATGGCTACTTCTTTTAGAGAACAAAAGTAGCAAGTTGTTCTAAAACATTGGTAATTTCTTCTCTTGAATTATAAGAATGTAGACAAAAGCGTAGACGTTCTTGATTCGTTGGAACAGTAGGGGAAAGAATTGGCTTTACGTTATAATTTTCATTTTGCAGTTGAGTGGCAATTTTTTTTACTTTTTCATTACCTGCAATAATACAACATTGTATAGCGGCATCACTTTCTATAAAGGTAAGGTTAAGTCGTTGTGATTCACTTTTAAAAAACTTGATATTTTCTTTGAGCTTCTTTTGAAGAATTTTCCCTTCGAGACTACTTAAATAATCATATCCAATTTTTATAGTAGCAAGCGCGTGAGGAGAAAGTCCAGTAGTGTAAATAAAACTCCTTGCAAAATTTATCAAATAATTGATAAGAGATTGACTACCTAAAATAGCAGCGCCATGGCATCCAAGACCTTTTCCAAAGGTGATAATCCGAGCAAAAACTGATTTTTCGAGATGAAGCTTTTGGACTAGCCCATGTTCGAAAACTCCCAATGCGTGGGCTTCATCTACAATAAAATATGCGCTGTGTTTATTGCAAATGGTTGTCATTGTTTTTAAATCTGGAGTGTCACCATCCATAGAGAAAACAGATTCGGTAACAACATATATAGTATGCTCTACTGTTGAGGTTGTTTTAGAATAACGAATAATTAGTTTTTCTAAGTCTACTATATCGTTATGTTTAAACTTGTAAGCTTTTGCATTAGAAAGTTGAATTCCATCACGTATAGAGGCATGGATGAACTCGTCATATAAAATGATATCACCACGTTGAGGTATAGATGAAAAGAATCCTAGGTTAGCGTCATATCCAGAGTTAAAAATTAAGGAAGCTTCAGAAATATGTGCTTGGTTCAATTGTTTTTCTACAAGTGGATATAAATTGTGGTTTCCAGAAAGTAATCGTGAACCAGTAGCTCCATTTATTTTTAAATTATTGTTTGTTAGAAACAAATGTGTTTTTTCAAAAATAACTTCAGTATTAGCAAACCCTAAATAGTCATTTGACGATAAATCAATTAAATTAGTTTGTAAACTAAGGGTTCTGAGAGCATCTTGCTCCGTTCTCTTTTTAAGTTTTTGTTGAAGTTTATTTGGAAATCTCATTGTAGCAAAAATAAAAAAGACTTACGAAATAGTAAGTCTTTTTTTTGCTCCCCCTCTTGGGCTCGAACCAAGGACCCTCTGATTAACAGTCAGATGCTCTAACCAACTGAGCTAAGGAGGAATGTTCTTATAGAACAATATATGTATGTTGTGGAAATTATCGGCTCCCACGTTGCCTTTGTTGTTTTTTGCTCCCCCTCTTGGGCTCGAACCAAGGACCCTCTGATTAACAGTCAGATGCTCTAACCAACTGAGCTAAGGAGGAATTTAAATCGTTATCTGATTTAAAATGCGAGTGCAAATTTAAGGTCTTTTTTAATATCTGCAAACTTTTTTTTAAAAAAAACCTAGAAAAATCAAGTTTAGTTTGAAAATCAAAAAGTTAATATTGAAGGTTTGAATGAAAACAAAATTGAGGGAATCCGTTTTTTGACTAAAAATAGTGCAAAAAAAAGAACTATGTTTAGTAAAAGTTGTACTTTTGTCTTCATTATTTTTATATAGAAAAGTATCATAAAATATATGGACAAGTTTTCGTTCTTAAACGCAGTACATTCAGGATTTGTTGGAGATTTATATGAGCAATATCAATTAAATCCAGATGCGGTAGAACCAAGTTGGAGAGCCTTTTTTCAAGGATATGATTTAGCAAATGAAAATTATTCGCTAACAGATGAAGAAGTTGAGGTAGAAATCCCTGAAGAAGTAAGAAAAGAATTTTTAGTAATCGATTTAATTAACGGTTACAGAACACGTGGGCATTTGTTTACTAAAACAAATCCAGTTCGTGATCGAAGAAAATATACGCCAACATTAGATGTTGAAAATTTTGGATTGTCTCAGAAAGACTTAAGTACGGTTTTCAATGCTGGAGAAATTTTAGGTATTGGAGCTAAAAGCTTATCAGACATCATCGATCACCTGAAAGCTATTTATTGCGACAGTATTGGGGTCGAGTATATGTATCTTCGTAACCCTGAGGAATTAAAATGGTGGCAAAACCGTTTAAATCATAATGATAATCACCCGAAGTACGATGCTGAAGCAAAGAAGTATATTCTTACAAAATTAAATCAAGCCTCAACTTTCGAAAGTTTTTTACAAACAAAGTATGTGGGTCAAAAGAGATTCTCTGTAGAAGGAGGAGAAACATTGATTCCCGGTATTAGTGTTGCTCTAAGAGATGCTGCTGAAAAGTATGGTGTTGAAGAATGTGTATTAGGAATGGCGCACCGAGGTCGTTTAAATACCTTAGTAAACATCTTCAAAAAACCTGTAAGAGATTTATTTAGTGAGTTTGAAGGGAAAGATTTTGAAGATCAAGATATTGATGGAGATGTAAAATATCACTTAGGGTTAACGTTAAGTAAAGAATACAAAGGCGGACAAAAAATGAAGATGAATTTGGTTCCAAATCCATCTCACTTAGAAACTGTTGCGGCAGTTGCTGAAGGAATTGTTCGTGCTAAAATAGACCAAGATTACATTGGCGATAATGGTAAGATTTTACCAATTATAGTGCATGGTGATGCAGCAATCGCAGGTCAAGGTATTGCTTATGAAGTTGCTCAAATGATGACCTTAAATGGTTACAAAACTGGAGGAACAATTCATGTGGTAGTAAACAACCAAGTAGGTTTTACAACGAACTATTTAGACGCACGTTCTAGTACCTATTGTACCGATGTAGCAAAAGTAACTTTATCTCCAGTTTTACATGTGAATGCAGATGATGCAGAAGCTGTGTGTCATGCAATGGAAATGGCGGTTGAATATAGAACTAAGTTTAAGAAAGATATTTACATTGACTTATTAGGATATCGTAAATATGGACATAATGAAGGGGATGAGCCTAGTTTTACACAACCTAAATTATATAAATCTATTAAGAAGCATAAAAATGCAAAAGAAATTTATGCAAACAAATTAATAGAAGAAGGAAGTATAAATTCTGATTATGTAAAAGAAATTACAGATGAATTCAAAGCGCATTTAGAAGCAGAGTTTACAGAATCTAAGAAGAAAGAAACTTCAAAGATTCAAGACTTTATGCCGGATGTTTGGGAAGGATTTGTTCGTAAGCAATTAGAAGATATGTTACAGCCAGTAGATACTACCTATTCGGTTGATGCATTAAAAGGTATTGCAAAAGTAATTTCTACAACTCCAGAAGGACATAAGTTTGTAAGAAAAGCGGAGCGTATTTTACAAGGACGTGAAAAAATGGTTTTTGAGCAAAACTCTTTAGATTGGGGTACGGCCGAAAACTTAGCGTATGGAACCTTATTAGAAGAAGGATATAATGTACGTATATCTGGAGAAGATGTAGAAAGAGGTACCTTCTCTCACCGTCATGCAATTATGCGTGATGAAGAAACATTAGAAAGAGTAAACCTATTAAATACCAATCCGAATAATAAAGGAGAAATGACTATTTACAATTCTCATTTATCGGAATATGGAGTGTTAGGTTTTGATTATGGATATGCAATGGCAGCTCCAAATACATTAACTATTTGGGAAGCGCAGTTTGGTGATTTTGCCAACGGTGCACAAATCATGTTCGATCAATATATTTCTTCAGCAGAAGATAAATGGAAATTGCAAAACGGATTGGTAATGTTATTACCACACGGTTATGAAGGGCAAGGACCAGAGCACTCTTCAGCAAGAATAGAACGTTTCTTACAATCATCTGCTATTGACAACTGGACGGTTGCCAACTGTTCTACACCAGCAAATATGTATCATATTTTGCGTCGTCAAATGAAGCGTGATTTTAGAAAGCCGTTAGTGGTGTTTACACCTAAGAGTTTATTACGTTTGCCTAGAGCTGTAAATACCATAGAAGATTTAGCAGAAGGAGCTTTCCAAGAAGTAATTGATGATACTATTGATGCTACTAAGGTGAAGAAAATGGTCTTTTGTACAGGTAAGTTCTACTATGACATGTTAGAAGAACGTGAGCGTTTAGGAAGAGAAGATGTTGCATTGATAAGAATAGAACAATTATTCCCATTACATAATGATAAGATTAAAGAAGTAATGGATAAGTATCCAAATGTAGAACGTTATGTTTGGGCTCAAGAAGAACCTAAAAATATGGGGTCTTGGGGGTATATGTTAGAGCGATTTGAATTGGCAAGATTAGAATGTGCTTCGAGAGATTATCACTCGGCACCAGCTGCGGGATCAAGTGCTCGTTATAAGCGTCGTCATCAAAGAGTATTAGACAAAGTTTTTGATTAAATAAAGAAAGAAAGTATTTCAGAATAAAAATAAAAAACATGAGTGTTTTAGAAATGAAAGTTCCTTCTCCGGGGGAATCAATTACAGAAGTAGAAATCGCAACTTGGTTAGTTGAAGATGGTGATTATGTAGAGAAAGATCAACCTATTGCTGAAGTTGATTCTGACAAAGCAACGTTAGAATTACCTGCGGAAGAGAGCGGAATTATCACTTTAAAAGCTGAAGAAGGTGATGCAGTAGCAGTAGGAGCTGTAGTATGTCATATTGATATGAGTGCTGCAAAACCAGAAGGAGGAGCAGAAAAGAAAGAAGCTCCAAAAGCAGAGGAGAAAAAAGAAGCTCCTAAAGCTGAACCGGCAAAAGAAACTTATGCAACAGGAGCTGCGTCTCCAGCGGCTAAGAAAATTTTAGCTGAAAAAGGAATTGCTGCTTCAGAAGTTAAAGGAACTGGTAAAGATGGTCGTGTAACAAAAGAAGATGCTGTAAAGGCGGTTCCATCAATGGGAACTCCAGGAATGGGATCTCGTGGTACAGAGCGTAAAAAATTATCAATGTTACGTCGTAAGGTTGCACAACGTTTAGTTTCTGTAAAAAATGAAACTGCTATGTTAACTACCTTTAACGAGGTAAACATGCAACCAATATTCGACTTACGTAAAGAGTATAAAGAAGATTTTAAAGCAAAACACGGAGTTGGTTTAGGATTTATGTCTTTCTTTACTTTAGCTGTGGTTAGAGCGTTAAAAATGTATCCAGATGTAAACTCTATGATTGATGGAGATTACAAAGTAAGTCATGACTTCCAAGATATTTCAATTGCAGTATCAGGTCCTAAAGGATTAATGGTACCCGTAATTAGAAATGCTGAAAACTTAACGTTTAGAGGAGTAGAAAGCGAAGTAAAGCGTTTGGCATTGCGTGCTCGTGATGGTCAAATTACAGTTGATGAAATGACAGGAGGAACATTTACAATTACCAATGGTGGTGTATTTGGTTCTATGTTATCTACACCAATTATCAATCCTCCACAAAGTGGAATTTTAGGAATGCACAACATTGTAAATCGTCCAATGGCGGTAAATGGTGAGGTGGTAATTCAACCAATTATGTATGTTGCATTATCTTATGACCACAGAATTATTGATGGTCGTGAGTCTGTTGGGTTCTTAGTAGCTGTAAAAGAAGCTTTAGAAAATCCAGTAGAATTATTAATGGACAACAATCCTAAGAAAGCTTTAGAAATGTAATCGAAAATTTCGATAGATCATAAATTGAAATCCTGCACATATGTGCAGGATTTTTTTTAACTTGACTTTTTTCAATAAAATATCTTTACAAAATATGCCCCCGATACTTATAAAATGGCGTACATATTTTTTAGTTCTTATGATAATGGCCTCTTTGGGAGTTTTTTACTTCATACAGAAAGGTACCACCGTTGAAATTGTTGTTTCGAAAATTATTGTTTCTATCTTTTTTACATTGTATTTTTTTGAAACTTTGAAAAAATCGAACTACGCATTAAGTGTAAGTTTGTTGCTCTTTTTTTTATCTACCATACTTTTTACAGTAGAAAGCAAAAGTGTTATCGGAATGTTTTTGTTGTTTTTTTATAGAATGACCTTAATGAAGGTAGTACTCAATCGAAAAGTAGATTGGAAGTTGTTTTTAACCGTTTTTTTAATTGCTATTTCAATTATGTCGTTGTTGTTTGTACTAGTTTTTAAAAACACACTATTTTATTACTTATCAATCTCAACAACATTAGTTTTGATAGGGTTAATATCTTTAGCTTTTACTAATATTATAAGTCGTAGTTCACCTAAAAATGTTTTGTTTTTTATTGCTATCGCACTTTTTGTGGCATGCGATACTATTTTTGGGGTAAAGAAATTAGAAATCGCAGATAATATCAATATTGTAATTGGTACTGCTTGCTATTATATTAGTTTCTTTTTAATAGTGAAATCTAGAGAGTTGGAGCCTTTTAATGATTGAAACTAGAAGTTGCTATAATTTGTCAGTCCAGCTGCAGTAAATCCAGCACGATTGTATTTTATAATCTAATAAGATTTGATTGAGTAACAACAATAAATTTAATGCTTAGAATAAATAAGAGGATGAACGAAAGTTCATTTTTTTTGTTTTTTGTAACTTTAGTAGCATTTAATTTTTAAAGTAGTATGAATGCTATTTACCATAATTTTTTAATCAAAGCTCCTTTACATAAAGTTTTTGATGCAGTATCAAAGCCAAAACAAATAGAGAATTGGTGGGCATTGCGTTGTGCTGGAATACCAGAGTTAGGAGCTCAATATAACTTGTATTTTGGTGAACCTTATAACTGGTATGGTAAAGTAACTGTGTTTGTTGTAAATCAATCTTTCCATATTAAAATGACAAAAGCTGACGAAGATTGGATACCTACAACTTTTGGTTTTGATTTAGAGGAGAAAAAGGAAGGAACCTATCTGCGATTTTTTCATAAAGATTGGCTAGTCATAAATGATCACTTTAAACATTCTTCATTTTGTTGGGCACAGTTATTAAATGGATTAAAGAATTATGTAGAAAAGGAAGAAATAATACCTTTTGAGCATAGAAATTAAAAAGAATAAGAAATATGAAACTAGGAGCTTTTTCAATCAGTTTAGCAGTAAAAGATTTACAAAAATCTAAAGAGTTTTATGAAACGTTGGGGTTTTCTGTATTTGCTGGAGATATTGCAATGAATTACTTAATTATGAAAAATGGAAATGCACTTATTGGGTTGTTTCATGGAATGTTTGAAAACAATATTCTGACGTTTAATCCTGAGTGGGATGAAAGTGCAAATACTTTGGAAGAGTTTGACGATGTGCGCAGTATTCAAGAGCATTTAAAGAACAATCATATTCAAATAGAAAGAGAAGCGGAAGAAGGAAGTACGGGGCCTGCAAGTATCGTTTTTTTTGATCCTGATGGGAATACAATTTTAATAGATCAACATGTAAATAAAAAATAAGGAACCATGTTTGATAAATGATTCCTTATTTTGTCAAGGGCTTACTTTAGGGGTAAGGGGTTATTTTATTTGTCGTTTAATGTCCAGTCATATTCTAAGTATACTACTTCTGCACCATCATTTGCCTTTACCTTAGAATATCTGTTAATATAGTCTACTAAAGAATTTTTAGAAGTGAAATCTTCTTGATACCACTCAAAAATTTTAGATACTTCTACTTTGTCTAGAGATATCTTGTTCTTATTAGGGTCGTTGATAAATTTTTTCATCAATCCTTCTAACTTAGTATCTATATTTTTTTCGGTAAATGCGAAATTAGGAAAACAAGGACCAGATTTAGAAGCTGCGTTTAAGCCTACATGAACTCTTGGGTCATCATGCCATCTTCTTAAAATTTTATGTTCTATATAATCAAGTGTATACGTTTTGTTTCCTACTTTAGCAATAGGTAGTTTCCAAGCGTTTTTTCCTTGGCGTTTGATCACCGTAATATTTTTTAACGGATAACTATCTAATATTAATTTTATAGTGTATGCATTATAAGCATTCATCCAAAAAGCTTTTGCTTTTTTAGAAGACCATCTTTTTCCTGGAATAGTACTTTCTAGATGTTTTAAATAAATATCTAAAAGCGCATGATTTTTTCTTAATCCTTTGTAATCTATGTTTCCTTTAGTGTCAACATAGGTTTTTAGTAAGGCGTCAAACACATCTGTTTGAGCTTGCGTTTGTTGAATGCTTAAACATAAAAATAAGCAAACGAGGGTAATTGTTTTTCGCATAGTTTTTGAATTTTGGTAGATTTTAACTAATCACGAAAGTTTAGACGAAGAACGCTTTTAATCTTTACAAGAATTATTAAATTTTTGAAAAAATTAAGAAAAAAAAGCACTATTTCTAAGAAAAATAGTGCTTTGTAGTAATTATTTTAACAAGTTTTTTATAAATCAAAACCGATGTTAACACCTAATTTGTTTGCAATTAACTTGGTAATTCTCTTTTTTACTTCTGGTATCTTTACACTTTCTAAAACAGTGTTAGCAAAAGCATACATTAATAATGCGCGTGCTTCTTTTTTAGGGATACCTCTTTGTTGCATATAAAATAAAGCTTGTTCATCTAATTGCCCAATAGTACAACCGTGTGAACATTTTACATCATCTGCAAAGATTTCTAATTGAGGCTTAGCATTAATTGTAGCTTTGTCGCTAATTAATATATTATTGTTTTGTTGGTAAGCGTTTGTTTTTTGCGCCTCTTTCTCAACAATTACTTTCCCGTTAAAAACTCCTGTAGAACGATCACTGTAAATACCTTTATAATCTTGGTGACTTTCACAATTAGGTTCTATGTGATGTACTAATGTGAAATGATCTACATGCTGTTTTCCTTCAGTAATAGTAACTCCTTTTAAGATAGAATCAATATGTTCTCCTTTTTGATAGAAGTTTAAATTGTTACGGGTAATATTTCCTCCAAATGAAAATGTATGTACAGAACAAACACTTTCTTTTTGTTGCTCAATATAAGTGTTGTCAACTAAAGATGCATTGATATTGTCATTTTGAATCTTATAGTAATCAACAGTAGCATGTGTATCTGTATAAATCTCAGTTACTGAATTTGTTAATACAGGATTGTCTGTTAAACTTTGGTGACGTTCTATAATTTGTACGTGTGCATTTCTTTCTGCAACCACTAAGTTACGAGGTTGTAACATCGTTGCGCTTTCATTTCCGGTAGTGAAGTTGATAATTTGAATTGGTTTTTCAACTTCTACATTTCTTGGAATATGAATAAAAGCACCTTCTGTAGCAAAAGCAGTATTTAACGCAGTTAAGTTGTCTTGCTTTGCAATTTTATTGAAATAATTTTCAATAACTGGCTTGTACTTTGATTTTGTAAGTGCGGCAGAAAGTAAACAAACGTCTAATCCATCATGCGTAGTTTCCGATAAAAAAGAACTGTACTTCCCATCGATAAAGATAATCTTATAACTATCAATATCATGTATAAAATACTTCTTTACATCTGCTAACTCAATGGCATTATCGTGGTCAGGAAATAAGCTATAATCTTCTTTTAAAATTGAATTTAAAGAAGTGTATTTCCAGGTTTCCAATTTTTTGGTAGGAAACCCTAGTTTTTCAAATTCTTGTAGCGCATTGGTGCGGATTTCATGAATATCAGAATTGATATTTAATCCATTTTCAAAAGCTACATATGATGATAATATTTTTTCTTTTAACTCCATTCTTTCAATGTTTAGTTGCAAACAACTAATTATGAGTTTACTTCATCCTTAATCCAATCGTATCCTTTCTCTTCTAACTCTAATGCTAAAGAAGCATCACCAGTTTTTACAATTTTACCATCGTGTAAAACGTGAACATAGTCGGGAACGATATAATCTAATAAACGTTGGTAGTGCGTAATAACGACTACAGCATTGTCTTTTGATTTTAATTTATTTACACCATTAGCAACAATACGTAAAGCATCAATATCTAAACCAGAATCTGTTTCATCTAAGATAGCTAATTTAGGTTCTAACATTGCCATTTGGAAAATCTCATTACGTTTCTTTTCTCCTCCAGAAAACCCTTCGTTTAAAGAACGAGATAAGAACTTACGATCGATCTCTAATAGTTCAGATTTTTCACGAATCTTTTTTAACATGTCTTTTGCAGGCATTTCTTCTAAACCTTGAGCCTTACGAGATTCGTTGATGGCTGTTTTAATAAAATTGGTTACAGTAACACCAGGGATTTCAACTGGATATTGGAATGATAAAAATACTCCTGCATGTGCTCTTTCTTCTGGAGCTAATTCACTAATATCTTCACCTTCTAATTCGATATTTCCAGAAGTAACTTCGTAATTTTCATTTCCTGCAATTACAGATGATAAAGTACTTTTTCCAGCACCATTTGGTCCCATAATAGCATGTACCTCTCCAGCTTTAACTTCTAAATTGATTCCTTTTAGAATGTCTTTGTCTTCTACCTGTGCGTGTAAGTTTTCTATTTTTAACATTGTTCTTATGTTATTGGCTTTAGCTAGGCTAAAAGCATTTTTTTATTGGTTATGTTTCTTATTGGTTGTTTAACCAACAGAACCTTCTAAACTAATTTCTAATAATTTTTGAGCTTCTACAGCAAACTCCATTGGTAATTTATTTAATACCTCTTTGCTAAATCCGTTTACAATTAACGCAATGGCTTTTTCAGTATCAATACCTCTTTGATTACAGTAGAATAATTGGTCTTCTCCAATTTTACTTGTAGTAGCTTCGTGCTCTATTTGAGCCGATTTATTTTTAGCTTCAATGTATGGGAAAGTATGTGCGCCACATTCATTACCCATTAATAAACTATCACATTGAGAGAAGTTACGCGCATTTTCGGCTCTAGAACCTATTTGTACTAAACCTCTATAGCTATTTTGCGATTTTCCTGCAGAAATTCCCTTAGAAATAATGGTAGATTTAGTATTCTTTCCTAAGTGAATCATTTTTGTACCTGTATCAGCTTGTTGGAAATTGTTAGTTACTGCAATGGAATAGAATTCTCCAACCGAATTATTTCCTTTTAATACACAACTCGGGTATTTCCATGTTACAGCTGATCCTGTTTCTACCTGTGTCCAAGAAATTTTAGCATTTGTTTCGCATAAACCTCTTTTGGTAACAAAATTGAAAACTCCTCCTTTTCCAGATGCATCTCCAGGGAACCAATTTTGTACGGTAGAATATTTTATCTCGGCATCATCCATTGCAATTAATTCTACTACTGCTGCGTGTAATTGATTTTCATCACGTTGAGGAGCAGTACATCCTTCTAAGTAAGATACATAACTGCTTTCATCTGCAACTACTAAGGTACGCTCAAATTGACCTGTTCCTCCTTCGTTAATACGGAAGTACGTAGATAATTCCATAGGACAACGAACACCTTTTGGAATATAGCAGAAAGATCCATCTGAAAATACTGCTGAATTTAAGGCTGCATAAAAATTATCAGTTGGTGGAACTACAGAACCTATATATTTCTTAACTAATTCAGGGTGTTCTTGAATTGCTTCAGAAATAGGCATGAATATAATACCCTTTTCGGCTAAAGTTTCTTTAAATGTGGTTGCAACAGAAACAGAATCCATTACAATATCCACAGCAACATTAGCTAAACGTTTTTGTTCTTCTAAAGAAATACCTAACTTTTCAAAAGTTGCCAACATTTCTGGATCAACTTCGTCTAAAGAGTTTAGTTTTGGTTTTTGTTTAGGAGCAGAATAGTAAGAAATAGCTTGAAAATCTGGCTTCTCATATTTTACATTAGCCCATTCTGGTTCTTCCATTTGTTGCCAAATTCTAAATGCTTCTAAACGCCATTCAGTCATCCATTCGGGCTCATTTTTCTTTTTAGAAATTGCGCGAACGATATCTTCATTTAAACCCGCTGGAAATTTATCTGCTTCAATATCTGTATAAAAACCATATTCGTATTCTTTGGTTTTTAATTCTTCTCTTAAATCGTCTTCAGTATATTTACTCATCAGTTTTCGGTCTTCCGTTATCTATTTTACTAAAAAATTAAAACTTATAGTGAGAAACTTTCTCCACAACCACAGGTTCTATTGGCGTTAGGATTGTTAAAAACAAATCCTTTCCCGTTTAAACCTCCAGAGTATTCTAGTGTAGTACCTACAAGGTATAGGAAGCTTTTTTTGTCAACAACGATTTTCACACCGTTATCTTCAAACATTTTATCGTTTTCTTGTTGTTGTTTGTCAAAGTTTAAGTCGTATGATAATCCTGAACATCCACCACTTTTAACACCAACACGAACATAATCGGTAGTGGCGTTAAATCCATCATCAGTCATTAACTCAATAACTTTCTTTTTAGCTGTATCTGAAACTTTTATCATATTTAAATAGATTAACTCTAAATAGATGGCAAATATACAACATAAGGAGCATTAAATCATAGTAAGTTAGGTTATGATTTTGTTATTGACTTATAAATAATATTTATAGAAGTAATTACTCTTGAAATTCTTTGTTGTTAACAAAGTCGTTATCCGAGAGTGTTAAAAGGAAAGATTTTAAATCTGCTTTGTCTTTATCTGTTAATTTTACGCCTCCGTCGTTCACTTTTTTCATTAAAGGATCTACGGTTGGAGATGGTTTCAAGCCTTCAGAATAATGATTGATAACTTCCTCCAAAGTAGCAAATCTTCCATCGTGCATGTATGGAGCTGTAAAAATTAAGTTGCGAAGAGAAGGTGTTCTAAATTTTCCATTATCATTAGGGTCACCGGTTACTTTTCCTAAACCTAAATCAGAAAAGGTTGTGTCCAATCCGTTGTTGTGAAATTTGTTATCTGTCCAAAGTGGGTTGTTGTTACTTCCGTGACAATGAAAACAATCACCTCTTGTTTCATCCATAAAAACATCAAACCCGTTTTTTTCTTCTGGAGTTAGTGTTGCATTACCAAGTAAAAATTGATCAAATTTTGAATTTCCAGAAATTAATGTTCTTTCAAACTGAGCAATAGCTTTGGTAACTAAACTTGAGTCTATTTTAGCAGTGCCAAAGGCTTGCTCAAATAATGTAGGGTATTCTGGGTCTTGTTGTAATTTTTGAGCCACTACTTGCCATTTACTGTGCATTTCAATAGGGTTTCTAACAGGCTCGAAAGCTTGTCTCTCCAAGCTTAATTCTTTTCCGTCCCAAGCAAAGCGTTCATCAAAATTCCACGCCAAATTAAAGAGAGGCATGGAGTTTCTCGAACCAAAATTACCGTCAACTCCTTCACTAAAACGAGTGTTATCTGTAAAAGCTCTTTTTGGGTCGTGACAACTCGCACAAGATTGGCTATTGTCTTTAGATAGTTTCTTATCAAAAAACAATTTTTTTCCGAGTGCAATACCCTCTTCTGTCAAGGGATTGTTGGAAGGTATTACTGGAGTAATTATTTTTTGTTGAAATAATTGAGGAATATTGAGAGTTGCTGGCTTAGGGGTATACACAGGCTCTTCTTCTTTTGATGAACAACTCAGCAAAAGAAGAAAAACGATTAAGTGTATACATTTTCTAAACATTGATATTTGTTATTGTGTTATGGTTCCTAAGCTAAATACTCCACTTTTACCATTAGCATGCATTTGTTTTTGAGCATCAAAATTTGGCATTAGCATGGTGTTTAATACGTTTAAATCCCAGTCGTTAGGGTTTTTAAACCATTCAGCTATGTTCATTTTAACTTCAATAGTGGCGTTGTTTGAAATGTTTATAGAGCCTAAATCTACCGTGAAAAAAGTGTCTTCTGTTTCTTTGGTAGCAGTATTGTAGGCTTTAATAGCATGGTAGTTGAAATTAGCTTGATTAAAGCTAGCATCTTTGTACTTACCATCCATTTGCATAAAATGATAACCACCTCCTAACATTGCTGGAACATCCCATAATGTTGTGTTGAGATCAGCATATTCACCATCTTTATTGTCCTCATTATTAAATCCAAAAACAAAACTTAATTGATATGATCCTTCAGATACCTTTTTAGGTAACTTAAACGTAAGGCTTTCATCTTCACTAACATCTACGAGTTTATAACCATCAAAAAGAGTAACATTTCCTTTTCCATCCATTAAAGCTACTCTAGAAATTAAGTAACGTAACCTGTCAATACTTAATTTAGTTCCCAGTTTGTTTGTATACTCTGTTTTGCTTAGATCTGTTTTTGTAAAGCTTGTACCATCCCAATTTTGAGTAAACTTTAAGCTTACAGTTATTTCTTTGATTAATTCATCATTATCTGAGCTACATGAGAGTAGTACACATAAACTAAATAATAGTGTTAGGTATTTCTTCATTCTGTTTTATATTGTAATTATTTTAATTTTATTATTAGGGCATCAGAAAAGCCTTTGTTGGTGCTAATATCAGCATTATTGCTGCTGCTTTCTCCAACAGCAATTATATTTCCATTTGAAAGTTCGGTAGCATCATAACAAAAATCGATATTACTTCCACCAATTGTTTTTTGCCATAGTAAATTTCCTTGCTTGTCTATTTTTAAAACCCAGGCATCGTTTTGTCCTTTGTTGATAATATCGTTATTACTACTTCTAGTACTACCCGATATAAGAAAATTACCATCGCTTGTTTTTTTGATAGATCGTCCAACATCAAAACTGCTTCCGCCTATAGATTTTTCCCAAAGTAATTCACCAGATGAACTGATTTTAAGAATCCATAAGTCTGCTCCTCCATTGTTAGAAGAAACGTTTTTATCAGTACTTCTTGCATCACCAATAACAATAAAATTTCCATCATCTGTTTTCGCTATGGCTCTTGCTTCATCTAGGGCAGATCCTCCATAGGATTTTTCCCAAAGAAGAGTTCCTGTTTTATTTATTTTAACGACCCAAAAGTCATATTCGCCTTTGTTATCATTGATATCTACATCAGTACTATCTGAAGAACCAACAAGAATATATCCATCGTTGGTTTCAATCACATCGTAGCAGGTGTCTGTATTGGCTCCTCCAAAATATCTTCTCCATTCAATACTTCCACTTGAATTTAATTTAATTCCCCAGTAATCTCCTCCTGCATGTCTTGCAACTGATATAGCTCTTGAATTTCCTTGTCCGCCCGAAGCAGTAACATCCAAGATAGCTCCTATGAAATAACCGCCATCGCTAGTTTGTATGAGAGAATATCCTTGGTCTGATCCAGAAAAACCGGTATTTGTTTTCCATTGAACGTCACCAGAAGCATTTAATTTTAAAATCCAAACATCTTCAAAACCTTCGTTTGCCGTTAAGTCTATATCGCTACTTTTACTGTAACCTACTATAGCAAACCCCGAATCATTAGTGTTGATGATTTTATATGCTTTTTCGTCTTGAGTACCTCCTAAAGTTTTTTGCCATTCAAGTTTATCTGACTGGTCAAATTTTAATAGCCAAAAATCATATTGAACAGTTGTTTTAGTGGTTGTAATATCTCCATCAATACTTTGCGTAAAACCTAAAACAAGATATCCTCCATCATTTGTAGCTACAACACTTTGAGCACTTTCATTTCGAGAACCTCCAAGGGTTTTGACAAGATCAACAGTGTGTTTTTTAACTGAAGAACCTGGTGTGTTATCTGAACTACAGCTATATAATACACTGAAAACAAGCAAGTATTTTAAGAATGGTTTAAACATTTATCTTATTGTTTTTTTAAGATGAATAAACCTCTATTTGAATCGCTTACTACAATTTTTCCACTTTTAAAATAAGGGTAAACATTCCAAACACCATTAAAGCTAGCATTGTTGTTTTCTGGATAAGTGTCAAAATATCCAACCTCTGAAATACTTTTACTTCCAATACTTGTAATATCAATAAATCGCACTCCCGCTGCATAGTTGGCTAAATAAAAAGTATTGTTTTTAACATATCCATTATGGTCAATAGCGTCAGTAGGACCATTATAAATGAAGTGTTGTGTTGGAGCATCTAAGTCGGTAAAGTCAAAAACGATTGTTCTTGTTTTACCTCCAAAATTTTGTTCATCCAACTCATCTCCTAAAATAAAATATTTTTGATCTTCTGTAAACCAACCTTGATGTACATATCCCACATTTGAATAAGCAATTTTGGCTAAATTCTTAGGGTTAGATTTATCGGTAATGTCTACAATAACAACCTCGTTTTCATTACTTCCAATTAATATTTCCTTACCCGTATAATCTGTGTCTGGTCCGTTGTAAGTTACCACTTGAGCATCATGGCTATAGTTGTCAGTACCCCATCCTCCTTCACTTTTTGGATTTTTAGGGTCTTGTATGTTGATAAACAGTGGTCCTCCTTTGTATGTGCCACTTTTACTAGTTCCAACAGGATAGGCATATCCTGATTGCTCATTGATTACAATATTATGGGCACTTCCAAACTCGTCAAAATGTTTGTCTGCAGTAAATGTTGCTGGAGGATTACTTACATTTCTTAATCTTGTCAAATCGAATACTTGCATACCATGTCCAGATGCTTCACTTACAATAAAAGCATGGTCACTGTAAACCTTAATGTCTCTCCAAGTACTTCCAATATTATTTACACTAGGAAGTTTTCCTAAATATACTGGGTTTTCAGTGTCGCTAATATCAATAAAAGCGGTTCCATCTCTTAACCCTACGATAGCATACTCTTTATCATTAGTTGGATCGGTCCATCCCCAAGAATCATTAACAAAGGTGGTGTTTAAGTCAGATAAGTTAAGATGCATTAATAAGTCATAATTGTTACATGGATATATTCCAGCTATACCAGATTCACATTTTACAAAGTTTTTTGTTACTGGAGGAGGGGCTGTTGTGTCACAAACATCTCCCATTCCGTCATTGTCGGTGTCTTTTTGGTCAGGATTTGCAGTTAACGGACAATTGTCATTTATATCTTTAACACCATCATTATCATCATCATCATCACAGATATCTCCGATACCATCTTTATCGTTGTCAGCCTGATCAGGATTTGCAGTATCTGGGCAATTGTCTTGAACATTTACAATGCCATCTTTATCTCTATCGGTATCTGCATTCTCTGTTGGAGAACAAGAGAAAATTAAACAGATAATGAAAACGTAATTTAAGGTTTTAAGGTAATTCATATGGTTAGAATTTGGGGTGTACTAAATTAGTGAATTAAGTATTTGTATAACAGTAAAAAACTAATAAACCCTACTTTTATTGTCGTATGGCGTAGTAGTGATTATCTTTGCAGCATGTTAGAAGATAAAAATCAAGAAAGAACATCGTTAGCTGAACTTGGGGAGTTTGGTTTAATTAATCATTTAACCAAACATTTTAAGTTACATCATTCAACAACAACTAAAGGAATTGGAGACGATGCAGCTGTTATTAGTACAGAAGGAGATGAATTATTAGTAACAACCGATTTATTAGTAGAAGGAATACATTTTGATTTAAGTTACATGCCTCTAAAACATTTAGGATATAAGGCTGTAATGGTAAATTTATCAGATGTATATGCTATGAATGGTCAAGCGAAACAAATAACAGTTTCAATTGCTGTTTCAAATCGTTTTCCTCTAGAAGCATTGGAAGCATTGTATGCAGGAATTCAATTAGCTTGTGATACTTATAAAGTTGATTTGATTGGTGGAGATACTACTTCTTCAACAAAAGGGATGTTGATTTCGGTAACCGCTTTAGGAACTGCTAAAAAGGAAGAAATAGTTTATAGAGATGGAGCAAAACCAACCGATTTAATTGTAGTTACTGGAGATTTAGGAGGAGCTTATTTAGGGTTACAGGTTTTAGAAAGAGAAAAACAAGTTTTTCAAGTAAATCCACAAAGCCAACCAGATTTAGATAAATACACGTATATCATAGAAAGGCAATTAAAGCCAGAAGCGAGAAAAGATATTCCTGAGCTTTTAAAAGAATTAGAGGTAAAGCCAACATCGATGATTGATATCTCCGACGGATTGTCTTCTGAAATTATGCATATCTGTACACAGAGTAAAGTAGGTTGTAAATTATATGAGGAGAAACTTCCATTAGATCCACAGGTAATTTCAACTTGTGAAGAGTTTGATTTAGACTCAACCATGATTGCTTTGAGTGGAGGCGAGGATTATGAATTGTTGTTTACGGTTTCTTTATCTGATTATGATAAAATAAAAGGAAATCCAAATTTAACAGTAATTGGTCATATTGCTGAAGAAAATGAAGGAATGAACCTAGTTACTAGAGCGAATCAAGAATTGGCATTAAAAGCGCAAGGTTGGAATTCTTTTAAAGGAGGAGAAGAATAGTAGTTATATAAATATTATATTAGTAAAAGGCACCTGAATATAAGAGGTGTTTTTTTTTGTTTTATGTGTAATTGGTTGATTTTTAATGAATAGGTGTCTTGCTTTAATTGAAAGAAAAAGTGGTATAAATATTGTATATTAGTCAAACGAAAAATTAATATTAATCTACAAAAAATTAAAAAAGAATGGGAATTTTTTCATTTATCAAAAACGCCGGAGCTAAAGTTTTCGGAATTGGAAAAACAACTGAAGAAGAAGCAGCTGATAAGTCAGCAAAATTAAGAGATGCAATTTCTACTTTAGAATTGGAAGTAAATGATCTTGGAATTGTTGTAAACGATGATAAAGTAACACTGTCTGGAGAAGCTGCAGATTTAGCAACTAAAGAAAAAGTAGTTTTAGTTGTTGGGAATACAGAAGGTATTGCAGAGGTTGAAGATAATATGACTGTTGCAGAAGTTGAAGAAATTGAAGAAGCAGCAATGGCACAGTTTCATACTGTAGAAAGAGGTGATTCTTTAAGTAAAATAGCAAAAGCGTTTTATGGAGACGCTATGAAATATCCAGTAATTTTTGAAGCGAATAAGCCTATGTTAACACATCCAGATAAAATCTATCCTGGACAGGTTTTAAGAATACCACCATTAGTGGACTAATCAAAAGTTAATCAACCAAAAAAAAGCACTGTAAAAAACAGTGCTTTTTTTATGCTTGTTTTTTATTTATACTGAAATTTGCAGTTTTATAAAATTATGAACGCAAGAGTTTTAGCATTGGTGGCAGTTTCTATTGCTACCGTTATATATGGAATAACCTTTACGGTAGCCAAAGAGGTAATGCCTCTATATATTAAGCCATTTGGATTTATATTACTAAGAGTAGGAGGGGCTGCTTTTGTTTTTTGGTTATTAGGAATACTTATTAGAGCTCCAAAAATCGACAAGAAAGATTATAAGTTTATTGCAGTAGCAGCTTTTTTTGGAGTAGGGTTGAATATGTTAACCTTTTTCAAGGGGTTGAGTTACACAACACCAATTAGTGCTGCTGTAATGATGGTAACCACACCGATTTTGGTATTGGTTTTTTCTTCTATTTATCTAAGAGAAAAATTACATTCGAAGAAAGTATTAGGAGTAGTTATAGGGCTCATTGGGGCAGTCGTTTTAATTGTTTACGGAAATACTGCAGAAGCTCAAGGAAGCAATGTAATGTTGGGAAATTTTTTGGTTTTTATTAATGCAGCATCCTATGCCGTTTATCTCGTTATTACTAAAAAACTAATTGCCAAATATCATCCTATTCAGTTTGTGAAATGGTTGTACTTGTTTGGGTTGTGTTTTGTAGTACCATTTGGGTATTCTGAACTGTCTGAAGTGCATTGGGTTAGTATGCCTATTAGTATTTATTTAAAAGCAGGTTTTGTGGTAGTTTTTACTACATGTGTTACATATTTGTTTAATCTATTTGCACTTTCTAAATTAAAACCAACAACGGTAAGTGTTTTTATTTATTTACAACCTGTAGTAGCTACTATATATGCTTTATTTGTAGGAAGTGATCAATTGAATTTAGTGAAAATTATAGCTACCATTTTTATTTTTTTAGGAGTGTTTTTAGTAACCACACAAAAGTCTTCTACCTCCAATAAATAATGTATCTTTGCAAATTATAAAATTGAAGAGATGATACAATCCATGACGGGTTATGGTAAATCTGTATTACAGTTACCAACAAAAAAAGTTACCATAGAAATCAAATCGCTAAATAGTAAGAATTTAGATTTAAATGTTCGAATTCCTTCTTATTACAAGGAAAAAGAACTCGAAGTTCGAAAAAAAATAGCGAAAGGTTTAGTGAGAGGAAAAGTAGACTTTTCAATTTATGTAGAAATGACTGCTGATGAAACTTCAACAACTATTAATAAAGGAGTTGTAAAAGAATATATGCAGCAGTTAAAGAATGTACTTTTTGTTGGGTCTCAAGATGATGTGGAGTTGTTAAAAATGGCTGTAAGAATGCCAGACGCCTTAAAGACAGAAAGAGAGGAGTTAAATGAAGATGAGTGGAATCAAATAGAAGCAAATATTTCAACAGCACTCAAAGAGATTATTCAATACAGAACTGATGAGGCTGCTTCATTAGAAATTGATTTTAAGGAGCGAATTGCTAATATAAAGACAGCATTAGAAGAGGTAAAGAAATTAGATGAAGAACGTATCGAGCATGTAAAAGCTCGTTTGGAAAAAGCCTTATCTGAAATTGAAGTAGAAGTAGATAAAAATCGCTTTGAACAAGAGCTTATTTATTATTTAGAGAAATTGGATATCAACGAAGAAAAAGTTCGTTTAGCAAATCATCTAGAATATTTTTTACAGGAGTTAGGAAGTGATACTTCTAACGGAAAAAAACTTGGGTTTATAGTTCAAGAAATTGGAAGAGAGATTAATACTACTGGTTCTAAGGCTAATTATGCACCTATCCAGAAATTGGTAATTCAGATGAAGGACGAATTAGAAAAAATTAAAGAACAAATATTAAACGTATTATAAAATGGCGAAAGATTTTCAAGGTAAATTATTTGTGTTTTCAGCACCTTCAGGTAGTGGTAAGACAACAATTGTACGTCATTTATTAGCACAAGAAAGATTTGGTTTAGAATTTTCAATTTCTGCAACTTCGAGAGAACCAAGAAGTAATGAAGTTGATGGTGTAGATTATTATTTTATTTCTGCTAAAGATTTTAAGCAAAAGATAAAAACAGATGAGTTTTTAGAGTGGGAAGAAGTTTATATGAATAACTTCTACGGAACATTAAAAACTGAGGTTGAACGTATTTGGGCACAAGGAAAGCATGTTATTTTTGATATAGATGTTAGAGGAGGTTTACGAATTAAAGAAAAGTTTCCAGAAGAAACTTTAGCGGTTTTTGTAAAACCACCAGATATTAATGAGTTATTGAGAAGATTAAAGAGCAGAGGAGAAGAAAGCGAGGAAAAAATAGCAGCAAGAATTGCAAAAGCACCAATAGAGTTAGCAACGGCTCCAATGTTTGATAAGGTTATTAAAAACTATGATTTGGAAGTTGCTTTAAAAGAAGCAGAAGCATTGGTAGATGATTTCTTAGGTTTAACAACAGCTTCAAAAGAAGAAGAGTAAATGAAAAAGATAGGGTTGTATTTTGGTACTTTTAATCCAATACATGTAGGGCACTTAATTATAGCTAATCACATGGTAGAAAACTCAGATTTAGATGAAATCTGGATGGTAGTTACTCCGCATAACCCTTTTAAAAAGAAAAGTTCTTTGTTAGATAATCACCATCGTTTAGAAATGGTGTATTTAGCAACAGAGAATTATGATAAAATTAAGCCTTCAGATATTGAGTTTAAGTTACCGCAACCTAATTATACTATAAATACCCTAACTCATATCTCAGAGAAATTTCCAGATTATAATTTCAGTTTAATTATGGGAGAAGATAATCTTAAGGGTCTTCATAAATGGAAAAATTATGAGGCAATTTTAGAAGATTATCAAGTATATGTATATCCTCGAATTTCTGAAGGGATTATCGAAACTCAATTTGATAATCATTTAAAAATAACAAGAGTCAATGCTCCTATAATTGAAATTTCTTCAACAATTATTCGAAATGGAATAAAAGAAGAAAAGAATATTCAACCCCTTATAGATTCTAGGGTTTGGAAATATATCGACGAAATGAATTTCTACAAAAAGTAAAAAAAAATTATGTAAGGATTAAACTTTTTAAAAATCGTAAGGTCATAAGAATGATTAACTTTTAAAAATTATTTATTATGAATTTACGAAATATTTCTAGAGTTTTTAGCGCATTATTTTTAACCACATTTTTATTTTTAGGGAGCTGTAGCTCAGATGACGGACTTAACCTTGATAATGAGTTAGAGTTAAGAACAGAAGAAGTAGAAGAAATTGTTCTTGCAGATGACATTTCTACAGAAGTAGAAGAGGTTTTAGAGGATGATGCTTTAGATGTTGATTTGTCTTCTAAAGGATCAACATCGAGTAGTGTTGCTCCTTGTGTAACAAGAACAGTTGAAACTACAGCAACTAGTAAAATTGTAACGTTAGATTTCGGTGATGGGTGCGAAACTAAAAGAGGAAAGGTTTTAAAAGGAAAGATTATTATAACGTATGTAAAAACTGATACAGGACATTCTAAATCTGTAAGTTTTGAGGCGTTCTCTGTAAATGATAATACTGTTGAAGGAGGTTTTTCTGCTGAAAAAATTAAAGAGAATACTAACGGAAACCCACAATCAACTATTACTGTAGATGTTAAGATTACAATGACTAGTGGAGTTGAAATTTCTAGAAAAGGTGAGAAGGTTAGAGAGATGATTGAAGGAGCAGATACTAGAGAAAGAGGTGATGATGTGTTTTCTATTTCAGGTAATTGGGAATCTGTAAATAGAGATGGAGTTGTAAAAACTGCGGAAATAACTACAAACTTAATTAGAAAGTTTGCGTGTAAGTTTATAGTTAGTGGAGTAGTTGAGTTATCTAAAAACGATAGAATATATACATTAGACTTTGGAGATGGAGAATGTGATAATAAAGCTACTTTAACCGATTCTGAAGGAAATACAAAGGAAATAACATTGCGTCGATAGAGAGATAGTTTTAGTTCAATTAGATGTTTAATAAGGTCGGTTTTCCGACCTTATTTTTTTGAAAAAAAGTATTTTTACTTGATAATCAAAAACTTTTCTGATTTTTGAGGGTCAAATAGATGTTAGCTAAATAAAAATGAAGACGCATTTTGATTAACGAACAAGAATTTATTCGCGAATTAACAAATAAAAGAAAGCAAGATAAAGCCTTCACTAAATTGTTGGATTTATATCAAGAACGTTTATATTGGCATATTCGTAAGATTGTAGGTACGCATGAAAATGCAAATGATGTATTGCAAAATACATTTATTAGGGTGTATCGAAGTTTAGGTAATTTTAAGCAGCAAAGTTCATTACATACATGGATGTATCGAATAGCGTATAATGAATCTATTAGGTTTTTAGAATCTCAGAAAAAAAGAGCGTATCCTTCAATGAATGAGGTAAACGATCAGTACATTGAAGATTTAAAAGCAGATGTGTTTTTTGATGGGGATCAGGCACAGTTGTTGTTACAAAGAGTATTGCAAGAATTACCAGAAAGACAACGAATTGTATTTCAGATGAAATACTTTGATGATTTAAAATTTAAAGAAGTAGCAAGCATCACAAATATTCACGAATCAACGGTGAAAACTAGCTATTATGCTGCTGTAAAGTATATAGAAAATCATATTACATCAGTTGATTTTCGACAAAAAATAAATGAATTATTAGTGAATAACGAATAATGAAAATGAGAGAAAGACATAAAGAAGATTTGGGTTTGGATGTTCCTTTAGGGTATTTTTCAAAATCTAAAGCAGACATTCTAGAAGCTACAGTTAATAAAAAATCAAAGGTAGTTAGTCTTAATAAGAAGCTTTATTATTGGTCGGCAGCTGCTGCGGTTGTAGCGCTCGTTTTTACCTTGTCGGTTTTTAACCCATTTAAAGAAGAAGTTAACAATGATATTTATAATGATGTTTTAATAGCAACATTATCTGTAAACGAAAATGAAATTGATGGAGTGGTAGATGAGTTTATTGATGACAATCTACTTACAGAAAATATATTTTTGGAATAAATTATAGTAAAAAACAATGTCTAAATAGTTAGATAGATGAAATCAAAAACTACATATTTAATAATAGCCTTTTTGTGTTGTTTAAATCTGTTTGCTCAAGAAGAATATCAAAATTTGAATTTGACTTCCCAACAAAAAGAACTTTTAAAACAACAAAAGGAACTCATTAAACAAAACAGAGATGCTTTTAAAGCGACGCTAACAGATGCTCAGAGAGAAATTTTAAAGAATACCGCGTTAACAAAGGAGCAGAGGAGAGCAGCTTTCAATAAAACATTGACACAAGCACAACGACAAATTTTACTTAAGAATAGGAATAATTTAAAGAGAGCCAAGGTAAAATTTCGCGCAACACTATCAAGAAAGCAAAAACAACTCATAAAAAATAGAGTAAAAAGAAACAAAGGAAATAATAGAAATAATCTCAGGAAATCTATTCGAACACGTAGGTTGAATAGATAATGAAGTTGTATAATTATGATTTAGTAGATAAGTGGTTAAGTTTTAATCTTAATCACTTATTTTTGTTTTTATGCAAAGAGTAAAAATTTTTGTTTTTTTTCTTCTATTAGCCCCATTACCACTGTTAGCCCAAACCGATCAGGTGGATGAGTTTATAGATGATTTATTAGGTGAAGATGATTTGATTAATGAGCTTATAAAATCCTCTTCTGTTCGTCATCTTGTTCAGGTAGGAGTGGATTATAATGACAAAACGTATTTTTCGGGAAGAGATATTGGAATTGACCAATTTCATATAGTTCCAAGAATAAGTTATGTACATTCTAAAGGTTTTTTTTCAAGTATTTCAGGAGTGTATTATAGTGGGTTTTCTCCCAAATGGGATTATACTTCCTTGTTGTTAGGTTATGGAAATAGTTTTGATAAACATAAAAAGTTTAATTGGTCCGTTTCTTATGCAAGGTATATATATTCAAATGATATAGAAGGTCTTTTTGAAAATGCTATTTCTGCAAGTGTTGATTATTTAAGTAAGAATAGAAACTTTGGTTCCGTGTTAGAGTCAACTTTTTTATTTGGAGGAGATACATCTTTTCAATTAACATCAACAACATTTAAAGAGTTTGAGCTGTATCAAAGAAACGGTTTTGAAATAAGTTTAAGACCACAAATAGAAATTACAATTGCACAACAAACTATAGAACAGATTAGGATTGATAGAGATGGTGTAATTCCAGTTATTATATATACTCAAAATCATGAGTTTGGTTTAATTAATACAGAGGTTAAATTTCCTGTTCAATGCAGTTATAAATCTTTTGATTTTGAATTGGGGTATACTTTAAATATTCCAAATTCTCTACCAGATGAAGGAGCGCTTAAATCAAGAGGTTTCTTTAATATATCCTTGTCATATACAATGTTATTTAATTAATAGATTGTAGAATCTTATTCTTAATCTTTCGTTATAATTACTATAACGATAATGAGTAATCAACCTTAATTACTATTTTTACACAAAGTTTTTTACAATAGTGGCCAAGAAAGAATCAAAAAGGAAAAAAATAAAACAAAAACTAACCGATAAATATAGGTTGGTAGTTTTAAATGAAAATACATTTCAAGAACGCTTTTCATTAAAGTTATCTCGATTAAATGTTTTCGTTTTTGGAGGTATTTTTTCAATACTGTTAATTGTATTAACTACCTTATTAATTGCCTTTACAGGTTTAAGGGAATATATACCCGGATATTCGTCTACAGCTTTAAAGATGAAGGCAACAAGGTTAACTTATGAAACAGATTCTTTAAAAAATAAACTAGCCGTTATTCAAGCATATACCAGTGCGTTACAACCTGTTCTAACTGGAGAAATAGAACCAGAAAAAGTAGATTCTATAATTTCTGAAACACAAACATTAGCTATTGATGATTCAAAACTTCTAGCAACAAAACAAGATTCTTTGTTTCGAGAAAAAATTGATAGTAAAGATCGATTTCCTCTTTCGGAAGGAGGTGAGGGAAGGGCTAAGGTTGTGTTCTTTTCGCCTTTAACGGGAAGTATCAGTCAACAGTTTAATGCAGATGATAAACATTTTGCAATAGATATTGTAGCTCCTACAGGTACTCCTGTAAAAGCTGTAGCAGATGGTACCGTTATTTTATCAGAATGGACTGCCGAAACAGGGTATGTAATTACGATACAACACGCTAATAGCTTTATTTCTATTTACAAACATAACGGAACTTTACTGAAGCAGCAGGGAGATTTTGTAAAAACAGGTGAAGCCATTGCTAATGTAGGTTCTACAGGAGAATTGTCTACAGGACCACATTTACATTTTGAATTATGGAATAGTGGTTACCCAGTAGATCCAACTAATTATATAGATTTTCAATAACATGTCGTTAAAGTCTTTTTTAGCAAAACCTTTTGCCAAATTTGCAGTTAAGCAAGTCAATAAGTGGGCAAAGAATCCGATAAAAACTCAAGAAAAAGTATTTCAATATTTAGTATCTGAAGGTTGTAAAACAGCTTTTGGAAAAGACCATGACTTTGTATCTATTAATACTTATCAAGATTTTAAAAAGAGAGTTCAAGTAAATGATTACGAAGGGCTAAGACCTTATGTAGATCGAATGGTAGCTGGTGAGGAAAATATACTTTGGAAAGGAAAGCCTATATACTTTGCAAAAACCTCTGGAACAACTTCTGGGGCTAAGTATATTCCTATAACGAAAGAATCGATGCCAACGCATATAAAATCGGCTAGAAATGCCTTGTTGAGCTATATTAATGAAACTGGAGATGCTAGTTTTGTGAATGGGAAAATGATTTTTTTACAAGGAAGTCCTGTATTAGAAGATAAAAATGGAATTAAGTTAGGTCGTTTAAGCGGTATTGTAGCGCACTATGTACCTAATTATTTACTTAAAAATAGATTGCCAAGTTGGGAAACTAACTGCATTGAAGATTGGGATACGAAGGTGGATAGAATTGTTGAAGAAACCTTACCAGAAGATATGTCGGTTATTAGTGGAATACCTTCTTGGGTTCAGATGTATTTTGAAAAGTTGATAGAAAAAACAGGAAAGTCTGTTTCTGAACTTTTTCCAAACTTTAATTTTTTTATCTACGGAGGAGTTAATTTTGAACCGTATAAAAACAAGTTTGAAGCTCTTATAGGAAAAAAAATAGACTATATAGAGTTGTACCCAGCTTCTGAAGGATTTATAGCATATCAAGATTCTCAGAAAGAGAAAGGGATGTTATTGCAGTTAGATAGCGGAATTTTTTATGAGTTTATTCCTGCAAATGAATTTTTTGAGGAGAATCCGATGAGAATATCGTTGAAGGATGTTCAGTTAGGAGTAAATTATGTGATAATTTTAAATACAACTGCTGGTTTATGGGGATATAACATAGGAGATACCGTAGAGTTTACTTCATTAAAACCTTATAGAATAAAAGTTACAGGGCGTATTAAGCATTTTATTTCTGCATTTGGAGAACATGTTATTGGGAAGGAAGTAGAAAAAGCATTAAATGATGCGATTGTAGGTACTAATGTAAATGTGAGTGAATTTACCGTTGCACCACAAGTAAACCCTGAAAATGGCTTGCCATATCATGAGTGGTTTATTGAGTTTGAAAATGAACCGGAAAATTTAGATGAATTGGCTGTGAAGATTGATGCTTCTATGCAAGAACAAAATATTTATTATCAAGATTTAATTGAAGGAAAAGTGTTACGTTCGCTGGTCATTAGAAAAGTGAAAAAAGGAGGGTTTCATGAGTATATGAAATCTATTGGTAAATTTGGAGGTCAGAATAAGATTCCTCAATTATCTGATAATAGAAAAATAGCGGATGTGTTGTGTAACTTTTTAATAGAATAATTAGAAGTTAAATTTAAAGTGTTTTTTTTCTTCATAAATTGTTTCGTACTCTATAAATACTTGAACGTTTCTAAGTTTTGTTCCTTTTAGTTTAACTAATAATTTGGTTTGTTCCGCTGGAAGTATTGAGTTTTTTCCATATTGATAACTTCCTAATCTGTTTTTAACTTCGCCAGATTCTTGAAGGAAATTTTCAAGAGAAGAGTAGGTTATTCCCTTACGTTCAAATGAAATTTTCTTGATTATAGCTGGCCCGAATCCATGATTGGAAATAGAAACAGTTAATGTGGAGTCCATTTGAATTAAATGATAGTCTAAATAAGGTTTAACAGAAAGTTTATTGTGATTTTGAGAAACCTTTATTTGCCATATTGATACAAATAGCGCAATTAAGGCTATTAAAATGACAGCGTAATTAGATACTTTTTCAAGAGATATTTTGTTCATTTGATTTATTTTTTAGCCGTAATAAAAAGGTAATCACCTAGATCATTTTCATATTTATTAATAATTGCATTGATTTGATTTGTATCAATGTCTCTTTTTAGCTTTTGTAGCCCCCGTTCTATTTCAGTTTTGTTAGATAAATCTGAAAAAGAGGAAATTCCGTTTCGAATGGCTTCGTTAAAATACATCTGCGGATTTTGTTTCCCACAGTACAAGAATTTATCTTCTAAATCTGGTTTAATGAAATATTTTTCAGAAGTATTACGTTTAAAACCAGAAGATTGTAATGCATCCAAAATATCTTCATGTTTTGGCATTTGATTAATGGAGTCTTCTAACATTTTAGGAAAGTATTCATTTAACCAATAACCTTGCATCTGCTCTTGAGTAGAAGTAAAAAGAACCAATTTGCAATTTGGTTTCAATACTCTAAAAAGTTCTCTAAAAGCCAGATTGATATCTTTCCAATGATGAATTGTCAGACTGGCAATAATTCCATCTATAGAATCACTGTTTAATTGCGTGTTCTCTGCTGTGCCAATTCTCCAATCAATTCTATTGTTCTTTTCTTTTGCTTTGAAAAGCATGGTTTCTGAAGGGTCTATTCCTATAAAACTATAACCTCTTTGTTGAAATTGATTGGTATAGTTTCCAGTGCCACAGCCTATATCTAAATAAAGTTTGCTAGGTTGAGGTTTTAACAGGAATAAGAGTCTTTCTGTTAAATATTTATCTGCTTTTCGGGTTTGATTATAACCTTTACCTATTTTATCGTATTTGACATTCATTTTTCCATGTATAGAGTTCTAAGATACTTCTTTTTAAAATGGAAATGAAGTATTATTGATTGAGTAATTGTTGTTTTTTCTTTAGTAGATATTCCCTTTCTAACAGATTGCGTACTTTTTTCAAAGCAAGGTCTATATAAATTATCGCTTGTTTGGTTTTACCTGTTTCTTCATAATATTTGGATTTAGTTCCATAGTATAAATAAGAACGTTGCTCGAGTTCTTCTGGAGCAAGTTGTTCAAAGTAATAATTGGCTTTTACATAGTTTTTTTGTTCAATACAAACTACAGCCATATTTAATAATATAGAAGGAGATGGGGCGATACTATATAAAGAATTATACCAATGTAAAATTTTGTCCCAGTCGGTTAATTCAAAAGAAGGCGCTTTGATATGTTCAGCTGCTATAGCTGCTTCATAATGATAAGAAGAGTATTCATTGGTTTCAACAGCTTTATTCATCATAGCGTTGCCCAATTGAATGAGTGGAAACGACCATTTGTTTCTGTCTTGAGATTTTAAGTCTAAAATTTCGTTAGAGGTATTAGTTTTAGCATCTAAACGAGCCGCATGAAAACACATCAAAGCAAACAGTGCATAAGTCATTGGTGTTTGAGTATGTTTATTTTTTAATAAAGATTTGCAAAGGCGCATTGCTTCACCACACATGTCTTTTTGAATTAAAACATCCTTTTTGTTAGAGTGAAATCCTTCGTTGAAGATAAGGTACAATACTTCTAGAACACTTTCTATTCGTTTTGGCAACTCTTTTCCTTGCGGAATTTTAAAGTCTATATGTAGTTTTTGAATATTGTTTCGAGCTCTAAAAACTCTTTTTCTAATGGTTCCTTCTTTGGTGAGTAAGGCAGAAGCGATCTCTTTAGAACTAAATCCCGATATTGTTTTTAAAGCAAAAGCAATTCTATCTTTTTGATCAAGTTGTGGATGACATGCAGCAAAGATCATTCGTAATTGTGCATCTTCAATTTCATCTTCTAAAAACAGTTCACTAATAGCAATGGTATCTACTCCATTTTTTAACTCAGGTAAGTGCTTTCTTTCAGTTTGGAGTTTTTTAAAGATGTCTAAAACTCTGTTTTTTGCTACCTGTGTTAACCAGGCCTCTGGGTGCTCAGGTAATTGTTCCTGCCATTTAAGATTGGCTTTTAAAAAAGCATCCTGAACGGCATCTTGAATAATTTCGAGATTAGAAAAACCAAAAATCCTCGTTAAAACAGAAACCATCTTTCCGCTATGTGTTCGGAAAAGATGGTCTATCATTTTATGTTCCATTATTGATCAAAAACCATGACTTCTCTAATCTCTACAGTATTTCCTAAATCGTAGTCTGGGAAATCTTGTGCAATTTCTTGGACGGCATCAAAATCTTTAGCTTCAATAATATAATATCCACCAACGATTTCTTTTACTTCAGCTGAGGTTAAATCGGTAACTGTTCTGTTTTTACCAACAATACGTCTAATTTGAGGTGTTAAAGCATTTCCATGTTTTACTATGCCTTGTTTCTCCATTTTTTCACTCCAAGCAAACCATTTGCCCATTCGGTTTTGTACTTCTTCAGGAGAAAGCCCTAAATCTGCGTATTCAGTTCCAACAAAAATCATCATAAATTCTTTCATAATTTCTAAATTTTTAAAGTTATTTCTCTTAGGACGACTGATGAGAATAAAACGGGACTATTTTCTTTAAAAATAATGAACTTAATTTTAAAAGACTCCAAATTAATAAAAAATAAAACCGCTGATAAGTACTTACCAACGGCTTTGAATGTAATAATAAAACAAAATCTATTTCTTTCTTAAATATATATTACCACTAATTGTTTTTAAGTTTAATGAGGCAATCCCATTTTTAACTGTGCCATAAATTTTACTGCCTACAACATTTCTCTTGTTCTTATTAAATTCTATGTCTAAATCTGAATATACAGTTCCTGTGAGCGTTTCAGCTTTAAATTTGGCATCGGTTACTACCAAATCGATATCTCCGCTAATTGTTTTAAGATTCATTTTTTTAGAATGTTTTTTCACAGTAACGTTACCGCTAATTAAATCTAGCGTAAGTTTTCCGTCATAACTTAATGCATCTACATCTCCCGAAATACTTTTAACTTTTAAAGCAATTCCATTAGGAACATACACAGTATAGTTAATTTTTATATCGTTGTGTTGGTCGCAATAGTTATAACTTTTAGATTTTTTTCCTTTACTTGTTCCTGTAGTTTTCTTTTTATACCTTTTGAATAGGTTTCCGTAGTCTGAAGTAACTTCATATTGACTATTTGATGCTTGACCTTTTAAACTAAAAGTATCATTGTCTTGATTATCATTAATATTTACTAGAGCTTCTACAGATATTTCATTTCTACTCCAGTTTTTTACTTCTATTTTTTCTGCGAACTTTACGTTTACAAATACACTTTCAATATTAGAAGCGCTGATTTTTTCGGTAACTTTTTTCTGTGCTGTTAGGGTACTATAAGACAATAGAAGCCCTATGAAGAAGATGAATCTTTTCATTGTATATGTTTTATGTTGTTAAATTTATTTTTTACGTAAGTAGATGTTTCCCAAAGAAGACTTTAATTTAATTTTGACACCTCCGTTGTTTATAGGGCTAACTATTTTTTTAATACCACTTACATTTCGTAATCCAGGTTTAGGAGTTGGTACATCAATATCAAAATTTGTATACACTGTACCATTTGTTTTTAACTCTAAACTAGCTTTGGTATTTGAAGGAATAGCAACATCGATTTCACTTGTAGATGAACTTACTGTAATAGGAGAGGTTTGACTTACTTTAGAAAACTCAATGTTAATTGGTCCAACATTAGAATGCGCAGTAATAGGTCCGGTAACATCTGTCATATGTATACGTCCGACATTAGTATTTACCTCTACTTCAGCAGTAAATCCAATTACCTCTATGCTTCCTAAGTTTCCAGTATCTACTGAAATGCCTACATTTTTTGGTAGTTCTATTTGAATTCCATGACGTTGAAAGTGAGATTTTAAATCTCTTATGATTAATGTACTTCCGTCTTTTGTTATTGAAAAACCAAATCCATTTGTGTTGTCTTTTCCTCCGGGGTAAATAGCCGTTAACCCCTTTCTTTTATCCTCTCTTTCTTTATGTCTTTTGTTTGAATGATTTTCATGAGACTCTTGAGCTTCATGATCTTCATCATGGTCGCAATTTCCGCAATTATCGTGTGATGATTTTAAATGTGAAATTGTTAACGAATTGGACGCACCCACTACAATTTTGGTTTTGGTATTGGTTTCAATACGCACCTTCTTTACTCCTGATAAAGCTTGAGTATATTCTTTGTTTTGAGCAATTGAAGCTCCACTAATAAATAATAGTATCAATAATATTTTTTTCATGATTTAATATGTTTTTCTCTAGAACAAACTTGCGATGTTGTATTCTAACTGTTGTTTTACGTATGTTGGTGTTTCGTCGTTGTCTAATAGTTTTTTCATAGGGTCGAGCGCTCTTTTTTCTTGAATCCTAGCTAGAATTTGAATTAATTCAATTTGCATAGTAGGTACTTTTTCCGTTTCTAACGATTTTATCAATGCTTGCCTTACACTTTCTAATGAAGAAAACTTTGCCAGTGCTTCTGCTGCAGCCAAACGCACGTTTACATTTTTATCATTAAATAACTTTTGTATAAGAGCATTAATTATTTGAGTGTCGTTATTATTAAACTCTTCTGCTTGAGAAACTGCAAGAATACGTTTACTAGCAGATTGGTTTTCTAATAGTGCCAACACTTGTTGTTCTTTTATATTTGATGAATTATGGTTGCTTGATTGTTGTCCAATTAAATAAGCACTTATTACGATTAAAATACTTGCGGCAATTCTTATATATGTTTTCCAAGGCGTATTTGAACGAATAGGAATAACTTTTGGTCCCTGCTTCTCAATTTCTTCATGAAGCATTTTCTCAAAATTAGCTTTTAGTTGCTTGCTAGGAACTTCCATACTATCAGAAGAAAAAAATGACAACAACTTCCTTGTGTGTTCTAGTTCTTCTTTACAGCTATTGCAAGATTCTAAATGAGTTTCAATAGTATTCATCTCATCTTGTGAGAGTTGTTTTTCGATATAATCAATGAGTTTATCTTGTATTTGGTTACAATCCATAATTAATTGTGTGTTGTTTGAAAGAAAATATCCTTTAACTTTTTTAAAGCTCTGTGTACTTTTACTTTTACCGCTCCTTCCGAACTTCCAATGATTTCTGCTATTTGTCCGTAGTTTATTTCCTGAAATCGATGCATTACAATCAATTCTCTATCGGACTCATTTAAACGCAAAAGTGATTTTTGTAAATGTTCTAGCTCTTCTTGATTACTGTTGGTAATTAATGTTTCATCAGTGCCTATAAGTTCATTTTCTATAATATTGGTTCTTTCTTTTTTTTGTTTTTGATAATAACTTGAAAAAATGTTTCTTGCTATTGTATAAATCCAAGAAGTAAAGTTTCCGCTTTTATAGGAAGTTCGATATTTCAAAACTTTTACAAATACCTCTTGAGTTAAATCTTCACTAACCATTTTGTTATGTACCATTTTGTTGAAAAAATTAAAGATGCGAACATGATATCTATCAAATAAAATAGACAATTGTTTTAGTTCTCCATTAGCTACTGCTAACATTAATTCTTCATCAGTTAGATGTTTCAACGAGTGTTAGTTTTGGTTAGTTTCTATCTTTAAAACCATCAATTTATAAAAAGGTTACATTCTTTTTTATTTTTTTTTGAAATAAAAAACCTCATAATTAAATTATGAGGTTGAAGTATTATTGTTGTTCTGTTTCGAGTTCAAAAACTTTTTGAATCATTTTATCACTCTTGTGCTGTAGTTTATACATGCCTATATCATTGAATAGATCTCTAGCAATGAGTATTTTCAAGTTACGTCGAATAAGCTGATTTGTTTTTAGGGATAGTTTATAGTCCTTCAACTGATTAAAAAACTTATTTGAAACTTCGTTATTTTTATCAAATTCCTTGATAAACTCGTCTATACTAAGTTTAGACAGTTGAACTCTGTTGTTATCAACATAGTTAAAAGCAAAGTTGTTTAGACGTCCAAAGAATATAGTTGGAATATAAGCGCTTGTATCAATTGGTACAAAAACGTCTGGAACAATACCACCGCCGCCAAAAACAATTTTTCCTTTTGGAGTTTTGTACTGTAAGCTATCTACTGTTTTAATACTGTCTTTATGAAAGAGTTCTCCGTTTTGGTATCTATTTCTAAAATCTTCATTGTAATTTGTAGTACTTTCCTCTTTTTTATAGGGTTTTTGAATAGATCTACCTGTTGGAGTATAATAACGTGCTGTTGTTAAGCGAACTGCAGAACCATCTCCTAGGTCCATTTCTTCTTGAACAAGTCCTTTTCCAAACGAACGACGTCCAATAATGGTTCCTTTATCGTTGTCTTGTAAGGCACCGGCAACAATTTCAGATGCAGAAGCAGAATTTTCATCAATTAAAACATAAAGTCCTCCTTTTTCAAAGTCACCTTTGTAAGTGGCAAATGATTCATTAACGTCCCCTTTATTGTTTTTAGTAAATACAATAAGTTTGCCGTCTTCTAAGAATTCATCAACAATTTTATTGGCAATGTCAATAAATCCGCCGCTATTACCTCTTAGGTCTAACACTAAATCGGTCATTCCATTTAAAAGTAGTTCATCTAAAGAGGTTTTAAATTCTTTATAGGTATTACGAGCAAAGCGATCTAATTTAATATACCCTATGCTATCGTTAAGCATATAAGCTACATCAACACTTTTAATATTTACTTTATTTCTATTTAGAGTTACATTGAAAATACTGTCGTTTGATTTACGGTACATTTGAAGGTTTACTTCTGTGTTCGGTTGTCCCTTTAAACGTTTTAAAATTTGTCCAGATTGCAAGTCTTTTCCGTATAAAGTATCGTTATCAGCAATTAAAATTCTATCACCAGCTTTAATCCCTTTTTTAATACTTGGCCCGCCTTTGATAGGTTGAATAACAGTAATGGTATCGCCAATCATTCTAAACTGTACACCAATACCAACAAAATTACCTTGCATATTTTCTGTCACTAATTGTAGGTTTTCTTTAGGGATATATACAGAGTGAGGATCTAATTTTTCAAGCATTTGAGCAATTGCTCCGTCTAAAAGTTCATCAGTATTCACTTGATCAACATAATCACGTTGAATGTAGTTGATTAAACGTTTTATTTTTTGTTCGTTGGCAGAACTGTTGCCAACAATAGGTTTGCTACCCGTACCAAAAAATGATCCGATAAACATTCCGAAAACTACGGCAACTGAAAAATATATAGGTAAATTATTTTTGTTCATAAGGTAAATGCATCAATTCTACGCCTGCTTTTTCTAAAAATTCTAAACCTGAAGTATCCTTGTATGCATCTGCATATACAACACGCTTAATACCTGCTTGGTGTATAAGTTTACTACATTGTTGACATGGAGATAATGTAATATACAATGTTGCTCCTTGGCATGATTGGGTAGAAGATGCTACTTTTAAAATGGCGTTTGCTTCTGCATGTAAAACATACCATTTAGTATAACCTTCTTCATCTTCACAATAATTTTCAAAACCAGAAGGAGTTCCGTTATATCCGTCAGAAATAATCATTCTGTCTTTAACAATTAAAGCGCCTACTTTTTTACGAATACAATGGGAAAGTTGTCCCCATTCTCTTGCCATTTTTAAATAAGCAATATCGTATTTTAATTGTTTTTTATTCAAGATTGAGAATTTTACTTAGCTAATTTAGTTAGAAATGAAAAAGAAAGATGTTAATTTTTACCAAAAAACACGGTCAAACATCATTTGCAAAGCAAAACCAATTACAATTGAAGATGCCACTAAAATCCAATCACGTCGATTTACACCAAAAATAGATTGAACTAAAGATCCTACAAGTAAAATTAATGCTACAATAATAACTTGGGCAGCTTCTACTCCTAAAGCAAATTCCAAAAGAGGTAAAAATTTATCACTTGTTTTACCTATCATCATTTTAAAATAGTTAGAAAAACCTAGTCCGTGTACTAAACCAAAAAACAATGCAAAAAACAGATTTTGATTTTCTTTCCCTACAGATGCTTTTTTAGCGGTTAATACATTCATTAAACCTGTAATAAATATGGTTAAAGGAATCAAAAACTCTACCAACGCAGGATTGATGTTAAGAACTCCATAAGCCGACAAGGCAAGTGTTATAGAATGCCCTATAGTAAATAATGTAATAAGCCATAGTACTTTTTTCCATTGTTTAAATTGGTATACAACAGCTAATACTATTAAAAATAAAATATGATCATAGGCTTTAATGTCTAATACATGGAATAAGCCCATTTTAAAGTAGAAAATGAAATCGTTCATTTAGGGTTTAAATTTTAATTTGTCGGTCTATTTGTTGGTCTAAAGATATAAAAGTTTCGGTTCTGGAAACCCCTTTTATAGTTTGAATATCTTTATTTAACAAATGCATTAAGTCTTCGTTGTTTTTACACATTATTTTTATAAAAATAGCATAGTTTCCTGTTGTATAATGACTTTCAACAACTTCTGGAATATCTTTTAAGCGTTTAATAGCAGAAGAATAAAGGCTTGAAGAATCTAAAAACACACCAACAAAAGCCGTAGTAGTATATCCTAAAGCTTTCGGATTTAAAGTCATCTTATAACCATCAATAAGATCTGAATCTTCTAATTTACGTAACCTTTGATGTATGGCAGCTCCAGAAATTCCTACTTCTCTTGCAATACTTAAAATAGGAGTACGTGCATCTTTCACCAATCGCTTAATGATGATTTTGTCTATTCCGTCTATTTTTGGCTTTTTACTCATTTTTATAAGTTTGATGATAAAAATAGAAAAATCCACTCGTTTGAGTGGATTTTATCTGTATTCTTTTATCTAAAAATTAGATTAACAAAACTCATCATAAGCTTCTGCTAAATTTGCAGCAATCATTTGAGCAGAACGACCTTCAATGTGATGGCGCTCTAACATGTGTACTAAATTTCCGTCTTTAAATAATGCAATGGCAGGTGAAGAAGGAGGGAATGGAATCATGTATTCTCTAGCTTTTGCAGTAGATTCTTTTTCTACTCCTGCAAAAACAGTTGTTAAATGATCTGGTTTTTTATCAGCTCCTAAAGAAGCAATAGCTCCTGGTCTAGCAGTACCTGCTGCACAACCACAAACTGAATTTACCATGACTAAAGTTGTTCCTTCTTTTGCTAAAGCTGTATCAACATCTTGAGCAGTATATAAAGCGTCGAAACCAGCATCTATCAACTGATCGCGCATTGGTTTTACTAATTCTTCTGGGTACATATTTTAATTTAAATTTTTCACAAAGATACCTTTTTTACATGCATAAACCAAGTTAGTTAACTAGATGAAAAGTATTACATAAGATGGATTATGTTTTCTAGTTATATTTGTCTTTTTAAATTTTTGAAATGGGAAAATTTGCAAAATGGTTAGGTGCTGGAGCTGGATTTACACTTGGAGGTCCAATTGGTGGAATTATTGGCTTTGTAGTTGGTAGTTTTATTGATGGTATTTCAGTGGAAGATTTTGTAGAAGAGCAAAAAGAGTACGAACAAAAACAGCACCATGGAAGAAGAGGAAGACCTACTTCTGGAGACTTTGAGATAAGTTTATTAATACTTGCTTCTATTGTTATTAAAGCTGATGGTAAAATTGATAAAAGGGAGTTAGATTATGTAAGAATGTATTTTGTAAAGATGTATGGTAAAGAAAGAGCAAATCATGCATTTAAACTTTTTAATGGGATTATTAAGAAACAAATATCTACAAGACAGGTTTGTTTACAGATACGTCAACACATGTCGCATTCTACAAGATTGCAATTAATTCATTTTTTATTTGGAATTGCTCAGTCAGATGGACAAGTATTGCCTTCTGAGGAACTAGAGATACGAAAAATTGCTGGATATTTATATGTTAATGAGTATGATTATAGTTCTATCAGAGCTATGTTTTATAATAATTCCGATAGCGATTATAAAATTTTAGAAATAAGCAAGAATGCTTCAAATGATGAGGTAAAAAAAGCTTACAGAAAAATGGCTAAAAAATATCATCCTGATAAATTGCAAGGTTTGGGAGAGGAGCATTTAAAAGGAGCGAAAGAGAAATTTCAGAAGATACAAATTGCTTATGAAAAGATAAAAAAGGAAAGAGGAATGTCATAATAGATTCTTTTTTTTATATTTATGTTGAGGGGAGCAAATTTTAATGGATATATGGGGAAAAAAATACTTTGCTTAGGACTTTTGTTTTTAAGTTTTACAGGCTTTGGTCAAAAAAGATATGCAGCAGATAAATACTTTGAAGATTACGCGTATAAAAAATCTGCTAAATTATATGAAGATATATACAACGATGGTACTACTTCGTATCAAGTATTAAGTAGATTGGGAGATTGTTATTATTTTAATTCGGATTTTATTGAAGCCGAAAAATGGTATACCAAATTAGTAGATAAATATTTGAGTGTACTATCACCAGAATACTTTTTTAGATATGCTCAGGTTTTAAAGAGTAATGGAAAGATTGAAGAGTCTGATAAATGGTTGCTGAAACTTAATGAGGTGAAAAAAGAAGATTCTAGAGGTCAGTATTTGGTGAATAATCAAGGGTATTTTTCAGAATATACCAATAGAAAAAAAACATTTATAAATATTCATAACCTTTCCACAAATACAAAGTATTCTGATTTTGGAGGCTTTACGTTTGATGATCATTTTTATTTCGCATCTACCAAACCAGATGATAACAATAAGAAAATATACAAATGGAATAATCAACCACATTTAAATATTTATAAATCAGAAGAGGTATTTAATACTGAAACCATGATTTTAGATCTTTCTTCACCAGAAAAGATAAATGCACTTTCTTCAAAGTATCATGAGTCAAGTATGGTAATTACCAAAGACGGGAAAACCATGTACTTTACCAGAACTAGCTTTGATGGTAAAAAGTTAAAAGGAGGAGAAAATAAAGTCGCAAATTTAAAAATTTACAAGGCAGAAAAGATTGGTAGAATGTGGGGTAATATTAAAGAATTACCTTTTAATAATGATAGTTATTCTATTGGACATCCTGCTTTAAGTGAAAATGAAGATATACTATATTTTTCATCTGATATGCCAAATGGTTTTGGAGGGACAGATATTTACAAAGTAGCTATTTTAGGAGAGAACGATTATGGTCAACCAATAAATTTAGGAAATGAAATTAATACTGAAGGAAGGGAAATGTTTCCTTTTATAGGGAGTGATGGAACGATGTATTTTTCTTCTGATGGTCACTTAGGTTTAGGAGCTTTGGATGTTTTTGAAGTTAAAAAGGAGCAAAATGTTTATAAAGGTCCGATCAACCTGGGAGCACCTGTAAATGGCGCTTATGATGATTTTGCTTTTGTTATTAATAATGAAAAAAACAGAGGATTCTTTTCGTCTAACAGGAAGAATGGAAAAGGAGATGATGATATTTATAGTTTTTTAATTTATCAATGTAAGGAGGATATTAAAGGTTTTGTAACCGATTCTGAAGATAAGACTCCAATTAAAGAAGCTATTGTTAAGTTGGTAGATAAAGAGGGGAAAATTGTAGCAGAGAAAAAAACAGGAAGAGAAGGAGAATATACCTTTTATGAAATTGAATGTAATAGAGAATTTACTGTGGTAGCTGAGAAAGAAGATTATGATAATAGTATCATAGAAATACGTACTAAGGAAACTAATGAAGAAGAGATAATCGCTAATTTTGAATTAAAATCGTTGATAGTGGAAGATCAAATAGTAATTAATCCTATTTACTTTAGTTTTGATAAGTACGAAATTAGAAAAGATGCAGCTTATGAATTAGAAAATGTTGTTGCAGTGATGAGTAACCACCCAGAAATGGTTATAAAAATAGAATCACATACAGATAGTCGTGGATTGAAGGATTATAACAGATGGCTTTCAGATATGCGAGCGAAAGCAACAAGAGATTATATTGTTTCAAGAGGTATTGCTCCAGAAAGAATAGAAAGTGCCATTGGTTATGGGGAAGATCAATTGTTAAACGATTGTAATGAGGCTCGTAAAGAATGTAGTGAAGAAGAACACCAAAAGAACAGAAGGTCTTATTTTTATATTATTAAAGGAGGTAAAGGAGTTAGTGTTGTTGGACAAAATGAAAATAAATAAAAAGAAGACATTTTAAATATCAATTAAAGTTAATGGTCATAAAAAAACCACCTTTAAAAGGTGGTTTTTGTTTTTTAATTAAATGATGTGTTAATCGTTAATAGTAACAGTTAATGTATCGTTAATAAGAACACCTGCTAATCCTACAGGGAAAAATTGTAATTCAATTGTTTCTTCACCTTCTGCATTACCATCATCAACAATAGTAATTAGATTATTAACAACATGTTCTAAGTTTACGCTGGCATCATACCCATAGTAGTAACCATCTTGTAATAAGAAAACACTTACTTGATGAATTGTAGGAACGTTAAAAACGAAATCTTGACCTTCAATTGCGGTTCCTCCAACAACTCTTACACCTATTTGGCCAGATACCCAAGCAAAAAACTCTTGTGCATCAAACCTTTCTTCTACTAGGTTCTCCTGAACAATAGTAAAAGAAGGACTATTACCTTCCGTTACAGTTACACTGGCTTCTTTAATGACAGCTTTAGAAGAATTTTCTCTAGGGATTTCCTCCAAGTCTTGATCTTGATCACATGAAGTGAACATTAATCCTAAAAACAGGATACTGAATAATTTTATATATATAGATTTTTTCATTTCTCTTAATTTAAAAAATTTAAAATTAATTTACATCCCAAAATATTTTAGAAGTAAAAGCATCACCTCTTGTTTGAGGAATAACATTTGCAGAATTACCTGAAACTTCAGATGCTGGATATAATAATCTTACTGGAATATTTGGATCAGTAAGGTTAAGAGGTAATGGTAAATTACTTGGGAATCCAGTTCTGTTGTATTCTATCCATAATTCACCACCCGAAACACTTGTTAAAGCAATCCATTTTTGAGTTAAAATTGCTTCTAATGAATTTCCTCCATTAAATCCAAGCGTAGCATCCATATCTGTAGCAGTAATATAAGTACTAGCACCACTTGCTCCTAATGAGTTAAATGAGCTTGTAATTCCTTGGTCAAATAAAGCTTTAGCATTACCTGTCAAATAACCTCTTTGTACAGCTTCTGCCTGTAAGAAATAGCTTTCAGCAGCAAGCATGATAGTTAAATCAGCATCAGCACCTTTTAAAACTCCATCTCCTAAAGCAGCAGAGTTTCCTGTTCCGTTTTGTTGAGTTCCAGCAAAAGTATTTCCGTCTCCTGTTTTCCATAAACGTTCTAACCTTGGATCATTAGAGTTGTCTAACAAATTGAATCCAAATTGAGAAGGTCCTGTTTGTCTTCCTCTATTTGTTGCTACATCAGCAGGAGTAAATCCATAGATTTCCCAGAAAGGATTTTGTCTGTCATCTGCATCTTGATAACCAGGGTTTAATGTAACATCTGCATCAATGAATTGAACCCCATTTAAGTCAGCAAACTTAGCATTGATATATGATAATAAATCAGCATCTGTTTCTGCTTTTAAAATTAAACGAACTAGAAGTCTAAGTTTTACTGTTTGTGCAAATTGCTTCCACTTAGCCATATCTCCACCAAAAACAATGTCGCTTGCAGAGAAATCTTCTGAGTTAGAGTTTCCATCTATTAATGTTATTGCATTGTCGGTTAACTCAATTAAACTCTTGTAAATATCTTCTGCATCATCATATTTAGGGAATAAGTTTTTGGTTCCCATATGCATTTCAGTGTACGGAGCATTTCCATATAAATCAACAATATATTGTAAGTAAAAAGCTAAAGAAACACTTGCGGCAGCTTTTTGATTACTCCAATCCTTACCATCATCATAATTTAATATGGTCGTGAAATTTAATGTGTTGGCATACAAATCATCCCAAACATCATTGTAAAATGTACTTGTGAATTGATATCTACTTTCTAAACCGTATGCATCGTTAAAAGAAAGGTAGTTTCCAGACCATGCAACTCCCATCCAATTACCAACTCTGTTTAATCTGTTTGCATAAACTTCAGCAGATAAAGTTTCTGCTCCAACAAAAAGTCTGTTTGGATTTAAAGAATTAAAATCTGGATTATCTATAGGGTCATTTACATCTAAATTACAAGATGCAATACTTAGTAAAAGTATAAATACTGACGTTAGTTTAAATATTTTTTTCATCTGTTATTTTTTTAAAATGCTACATTAACCGAAACAGTATAAAATCTAGTAGGAGGTGTTATACCATACCCCGCAATTCCAAGTCTTCCAGCAAATTCAGGATCATTATAATCGAAGTTGTCAGAAGGTAAAATAGTAAGTAAGTTTCTTCCACTTACACCAACATTAACTCGGCTTACATTAAGTTTTTCAATAAGCTTAGTAGGTAAATCATAGCTTAAAGAAACCTCTCTTAATTTAAATGCTGTAGCATCTGTAATAAAGTTTTCATCTATCGTATTATGTTCTCCCGTATAATAATCATATGCGTGATTGTAAGGGTGGAAGTTTGGATTACCACCTGCAGATAAAACGGTTGTGTTATCTGTACCTGTACCCACTACAGTTGAGTTAGGGAAAACGAAAGGAAGTCTGTCATTATATGTAGTTTCAACAGTTCTACCTTGAGAAGATAGTTGGTTTTTAATTCCTGAATAGAATACATGTCCGGTTCTGTAATCTGCAACAGCAGCAAAACGGAAGCCTTTATATCTAGCATTTAGAGAGAAGTTTAAAACATAATCTGGAGTTGTTTGACCTAATTTTTTTAATCCAGCTGCTACTAATGGTGTTCCATCAGTATCTACAACAACTCTCCCTTGATCATCTCTTTCGTAAGCAGTTCCTAATAATACAGGGAATTGTTCACCCTCAATTGCATATGCACCAATAGTACCCGTTCCGTTATCTACACGAACACGGTCTGATTGATCTGTAACTCTATCAACAGTAGATCTATAAGTACTAAAACCAACTCTACCGCTTAATTCTAAATCTTCTGTTTTTATAGGAGTAAATCCTAAATCAACTTCTAAAGAGTTAAAAGAGGTCTTACCAACATTTATAAGTGCTCTGTCATAACCACTTGTACTAGAAGAAGAAATTCCTAAAATTTGATTATCAATACTACCAAAAGAATAAGAAGCGTCTAAAGTAATTCTTGGCCCTCTGATGTTTAAAAACTCTAAGTTTGCATTGGTTTCAAAAGAGTTTACAAATTCTGGTTTGATATTTTGGTCAACAATCGTATTGTCAGCGATTAAAGATACTTGTCCTGTACTTGGATAAAAAGTATCGTTTATAGCCACGTTAGCAAGTTGTTGTGGAGCAATAGCTTGAGCATTACCTGTTTGTACAAAACTTGCAGAAACTTTTGCTTTGTGGAAAAATTTAGTCTTTAATCCTTCAATAGCTTTTGTAGGGATAAATGCTACTCCCACAGATGGGTAGAAGAAACTTCTGTTTTGACTTGGTAACACAGAGTTCCAATCATTTCTTGCAGTTGCATTTAAGAATAAATAATCCTTATACCCTAAATCTATTTGTCCGAATAAACCATTTGTTCTAGATCTAATGTTTCTTTCAAAAAAATCAGGGATAGAAGTAATGTTAGATAAATGGAAAAAACCAGGAATAGCTAAATCTAATCCTCCATTTACTTGACGAGAGTATCTTCTATCTTGTGTGTTAAATCCAACATTAGATTTAAATGTTAAATCTTCATTTAATCTGTAATCAAAATTAACTAAGAAGTCCGTATAGATATAGCGATCGCTATCGTTGTCTACACGATACCATGAACGAATTGATCTATCACCGAATACATAGTTTTGGGTATCTGTGTAAGAATTTCTTCTAAACTGCACGTCGTTTTGTGTAGTTCTTACAGAAGATCTTAATACAGCATTGATATTGTCGTTTAACTCATATGAGATTTCTCCAGATAAATCTACAATTCTACGTCTTCCTAATCTTCTGTCATTTTGAAGTGTCCAGTATGGACTTGTATCATAAATGGTCCAGTGATCGTTGTTATCCCCACTGTTAAAAGCTTCAACAGGAACGTTACCAGGAGTATTAGATAATCTTTGGTACATGCTAATTACCTGGTCATTCTCATTTCTGTTATTAACATTGTCTGTTTTTTGTTCCGTATATCTAGCAATGGCTTGAAAAGAGAATTTACCTAGCTTTTTACCAGCTGTTAAAGAGAAGTTGTTCTTACTTAAGTCACTTGTAGGAATTACTCCATTAAGATCTTGTCTTAAATAGCTAAAGTTGATAAAACCAGTTTCTATATTTCCGCCAGACATAGAAATAGAATTTTGGTAGTTGTACCCAGTATTGAAGAAAGGTAAAATGTTATCTTCAATATGTTTATAAGGGAAATTTCTAAAATTTCCATTAGCATCCGGAGTACCCACAGAAACAATAGCTCCATTATATGGAACACCCCAAGATCCTTGATCTACAGTTTCAATGTTTCCTCCCCATCCTTGACCAAAACGCTCTTGTGTTTCTGGTAAAAATGCAATTTCTTCTACAGTAACAGATGATTTAATGTTAAAAGAAAATTTATCTGCTTGTTTAAGCCCTTTTTTTGTGGTAACGATAATTACCCCAGCAGAACCTTGTTCACCATATAAAGCAGCACCATTTGCTCCTTTTATAACGTTCATCGATTCAATAGTGTTTGGATCTAATGTAGATAACACTTCAGCTGAAGATATAATGTTATCAATTACAATTAATGCAGAAACTCTACCAGAAATAGATCTAACCCCTCTTAGCGTGATTTGAGTATTTGGTGTTAAACCAGCAGAGGTAGTGTTGATTTGTAATCCAGAAACTTTACCTGCTAATGCCTGTGCTGCATCTGGGTTAACTGCTTGGTTAAGTTCTTCTGCCTTTACAACTTGATTCGCAGTTGTAATTTCATCAGGTTTACGCTTAATACCTATTGCAGTTACAACAACTTCTTGTAAAACGTTTTCGTCTTCTGCCATTAAAACGTCTATTTTGTTTGTTGCGCCTACCGTTTTCTCAATAGTTGCCATCCCAACAAAACTGAAAACTAAAATGTCTCCCGTGTTTGCCTTGATTGAATAGTTACCATCGAAATCTGTTTGTGTACCTGTAGCAGTGTTTTTAACAAGTACATTTACTCCAGGTAAAGGTCCGTTAGAATCGGTAACTGTACCAGTGATTGTTTTTTCTTGTGCGAGTGTTACATGCACAATAAACGCTAGGAATAGCGTTAGAAATCCATTAAACTTTTTTCTCATTGTGTTTTTAGTTTGGGTTAATTTCGAATCAAAATTCATAAAATTAATTCGTTAAAACAATTTTTTACTTCAAATAAGCACTTAAAAATATGCTTTATTTTTTATAAATATGTTAAAATTTAAACAAATCCTTATTTCTTGTTAAATATTATACTTGCCGTTTTTGGTTAGATTTATTAGAAAATACGTAGTTTTGCAGTTTCAATAATACGAACGATAAAAGAGTATGAAATTTACTGAATACAAAGGACTTGATTTACCAAAAGTGGCAGAAGAAATCTTAAACTATTGGGAGGAAAATAACATCTTTGAAAAGAGTATAACTTCACGAGAAGGAAACAAACCTTTTGTGTTTTTTGAAGGACCACCTTCTGCAAATGGTTTGCCAGGAATTCATCATGTAATGGCACGTGCTATTAAAGATATTTTTTGTCGTTATAAAACCCAAAAAGGGTATCAGGTTAAACGTAAAGCAGGATGGGATACGCATGGTTTACCTGTTGAGCTTGGGGTTGAAAAAGAATTAGGAATCACAAAAGAAGATATTGGTACGAAAATAACAGTAGAGGAATATAATACTGCTTGTAAAACGGCAGTAATGCGTTATACTGATATTTGGAATGATATGACCCGTAAGGCTGGGTATTGGGTAGACATGGATAGTCCATATGTAACTTATCAACCTAAGTACATGGAGTCTGTTTGGTGGTTACTAAAACAAATTTATAATAAAGACTTATTATATAAAGGATATACGATCCAACCTTATTCACCAAAAGCAGGTACCGGATTGAGTTCGCACGAGTTAAATCAACCTGGAACATACCAAGATGTTACAGATACTACCGTAGTGGCTCAATTTAAAGCAATAAAAGAAACGTTACCAAGTTTTTTACAGGTAGAAGGAAATGTACATTTTTTAGCATGGACAACTACTCCTTGGACCTTGCCATCAAATACAGCGTTAACAGTAGGTCCTAAAATTGATTATGTTTTAGTTAAAACGTTTAATCAATATACGTTTGAGCCTATACAAGTAGTACTTGCTAAAAACTTAGTAGGGAAACAATTTGCTGGAAAGAAATTTAATCAAGTAGAGAATGAAGCAGCCTTAGAAGAGTACAATGCAGGAGATAAGCAAGTACCTTATACAATTGTTAAAGAGTTTGTAGGGAAAGATTTGGTTGGAATTAGATATGAGCAATTATTAGATTATGCTTTACCATATCAAAATCCGGAAAATGCGTTTAGAGTAATTTCTGGTGATTTTGTAACTACGGAAGATGGTACAGGTATTGTGCATACTGCTCCTACTTTTGGAGCTGATGATGCTTTGGTTGCTAAACAAGCTACTCCAGAGGTTCCACCGATGTTAGTATTAGATGAAAATGAAAATCCAGTTCCATTAGTAGATTTACAAGGGAGATTCAGGCCAGAAATGGGAGAGTTTGCAGGAAAGTACGTGAAGAATGAATATTATGCAGATGAGGAGGTTCCGGAGAAATCGGTTGATGTAGAAATAGCGATCAAGTTAAAAACTGAAAATAAGGCCTTTAAGGTTGAGAAATATGTGCACAGTTATCCTAATTGTTGGAGAACTGATAAGCCAATTTTATATTATCCATTAGATTCTTGGTTTATCAAAGTAACCGATGTAAAGGATAAAATGTTCGAATTAAATGAAACAATTAATTGGAAACCAAAATCAACAGGAGAAGGTCGTTTTGGAAATTGGTTAAAGAATGCAAATGATTGGAATTTATCTCGTTCTCGTTTCTGGGGTATTCCATTACCAATTTGGAGAACAGAAGATGGAACGGAACAAATTTGTATTGGTTCTGTAGAAGAATTGAAATCAGAAATGGCAAAAGCAGTAGAAGCTGGTGTAATGACTGAAGATATTTTTGCTGATTTTGAAGTTGGAAATATGTCGGATGATAACTATGATAAAATCGATTTACACAAAAATGTAGTAGATAGAATTACATTGGTGTCATCTACAGGAAAACCAATGAAACGTGAAAGTGATTTAATTGATGTTTGGTTTGATTCTGGTTCTATGCCTTATGCACAATGGCATTATCCGTTTGAAAATAAAGAATTGATAGATACCAAAGAATCTTATCCAGCTGATTTTATTGCAGAAGGAGTTGATCAAACAAGAGGATGGTTTTATACATTACATGCAATTGGAACAATGGTATTTGATTCTGTTGCTTATAAAAATGTAGTATCTAATGGATTAGTGTTGGATAAGAATGGACAAAAAATGTCTAAGCGTTTAGGAAATGCTGTAGACCCTTTTGAAACTTTAGGGAAATATGGTGCAGATGCTACGCGTTGGTATATGATTTCAAATGCTAACCCATGGGATAACCTAAAGTTTGATTTAGCTGGAGTAGAGGAAGTACGTCGTAAATTCTTTGGAACTTTATACAATACATACTCATTCTTTAGCTTGTATGCTAATATCGATGGTTTTACTTATGCTGAAGATGAGGTTCCTTTAAAAGATCGTCCAGAAATTGATCGTTGGATTTTATCTGAATTAAATTCATTAGTTAAAAATGTAGATGCTTTTTATGCAGATTATGAACCAACACGTGCTACACGTGCTATTTCTGATTTTGTACAAGATCATTTAAGTAACTGGTATGTTCGTTTGTGTAGAAGAAGGTTCTGGAAAGGAGAGTATGGTCAAGATAAAATATCAGCATACCAAACATTGTATACCTGTATGCTAACAGTAGCTAAATTAGCATCACCTGTAGCACCATTTTATATGGATAGATTGTATAAGGATTTAGTCGGTGCTACTGGAAAAGAGACCTTTGAAAGTGTTCATTTAGCAAACTTCCCAAAATACAATGAAGCTTTAGTAGATAAATCTTTAGAACGTAAAATGGAAAGTGCGCAAACGATTTCTTCTTTGGTATTGTCATTAAGAGCTAAAGAGAAAATAAAAGTACGTCAACCGCTTAAAAAAGTGATGATTCCTGTATTAAACGCAACTCAAAAAGAAGAAATTTTAGCAGTAGCTGATTTAATTAAATCTGAGGTAAATGTTAAGGAAATTGAATTATTAGATGATGCATCTGATATTTTAGTAAAACAAATCAAACCAAATTTTAAGGCATTGGGGCCAAAGTTTGGTAAGGATATGAAGTTGATTGCGAGTAAGATACAGTCTTTTGGTCAGGAGGAAATTTCTAAAATTGAAAAAGAAGGGGGAATTTCCGTGGAAATTAATGATAAATTGATTACCTTGGAAACCACAGACGTAGAGATTTCATCAAAAGATATTGAGGGGTGGTTAGTAGCAAATGCAGAAGGTATAACAGTTGCATTAGATGTTACTATAACAGATGATTTACGTAAAGAGGGTGTAGCTAGAGAGTTAGTAAATAGAATTCAGAACGCTCGAAAAGATTCAGGGTTAGAAGTAACTGATAAAATAAAATTAACAATCTTAAATACTGCTGATTTACAAGAGTCGGTATCTTCAAATGAAGTTTATATAAAGACAGAAACTTTAACAAATGAGTTGGTTTTTGTTGATACGTTAGATAATGGTACAGAAATTGAATTCGATGCCATTAAAAGTAAAATGTTAATACAAAAAATATAGCATTATGGATGACGTTAAAGTAAGATACTCTGATGGAGATTTACAAGAGTTTAAAGAAATCATCTTGAATAAGATTGAGAAGGCGGAAGAGGATTTAAAATTATTACAAGCCTCTTACAAAAATGGATCTGATAATGGTACTGATGATACTTCACCAACATTTAAGTCGTTTGAAGAGGGATCAGATACTATGGCAAAAGAAGCAAACATGCAGTTAGCTATTCGACAAGAGAAGTTTATTAGAGATTTAAAAAATGCTCTTGTTCGTATTGAAAACAAAACATATGGTGTTTGTAGAGTAACAGGTAAATTGATTCAAAAGGAACGTTTAAAATTAGTTCCTCATGCAACTTTAAGTATAGAGGCAAAGCGTAAACAATAAAGAAAAGATAGTAAACCTAATAAAAGGGCGATCATTTAAATGATCGCCCTTTTATTTGACTGTTTGCTTACCAGTCGTATTTTTTATGTGCGTCTAATCTTACAAAAATGAAAAGGAGTAATGTGAATCCCCATAAGGATGAACCTCCGTAGCTAAAGAAGGGTAGTGGAATTCCAATGGTAGGAAGTAATCCAATAACCATTCCTACATTTACTACAACATGAAAGAAAAGAATTGATGCGAGTCCATAACCATAAATCCTTCCAAATTTATTTGTATGTGTTTCTGCTAAATAGATAATACGATATAAAAGAATCATGAAGAGTACAATGACTAATGTAGAGCCTATAAATCCCCATTCTTCACCAACAGTACTGAAAATATAATCTGTATGTTGCTCTGGAACAAAGTCTCCTTGTGTTCTGTCTCCTTGTAAAAAACCTTTGCCAGCAAATCCACCTGAACTGATAGTTAGCTCAGATTGATGTGTGTTATAACCAATACCACGGGTGTCTTTAATTTTTCCTAAAAGAATATCAAATCGGTCTTTTTGATGCTGCTCTAAAATATTGGTGTACATATATCCAACACCAAATATAAATATACTCGAAGCTAAGTATGCTCCTGTAATGAGTGGCCAGTTAAAGCGAAAGAATTGTTTGTTTTTGTAGGTGTAATATATCACGGTTAGAGTTAATATAGACAAAGAGCCTAATAAAACCCATTTGGTTCCAAAATTAATAGTTAAAAGAAAGAGTAGGATGGAAGTGACTCCTAAAATAAAATACTTTAATGTTAGTCCTTCTCTATTCAATACAAAAAAGAAAGAGAAGAATATTAAAACAGAACCCATATCCGGTTGCAGTGCAATAAAGAATGCAGGTAAGAAAATGACAATAAAAGCCTTAATTTGATTTTTTAGGAGCTTTAAATTGTATTGTCTATCACTCATTAATTTTGCTACGGCTAAAGCAGTAAATGCTTTGGCAAACTCGGAGGGTTGCAGTCCGATACCGCCAAAATTATACCAGGAAGTTGCGCCATTAATTTTTTTTCCAAAAACAAGTACTCCTGCTAATAAAACTAATGCAAACAAGTAGAAAACACTAGCGAAACGTTCGTAAAACTTAGCGTTAAAAAATAAAATAAAAATAATAAGGGGAAAGCTACAACAAATAAAAATTAGTTGTTTTCCATATTTGGTGCTAAAATTTAAAATACTTGATGTTTCTTCGGTAAGAGAAGAAGCGTAGATGTTCATCCATCCAAAGGCAACTAATAAAAGATATATGAGTATAATAACCCAATCAATTCCCGCAAATATGTTATTTCGTTCCTGTCGCAAGTGTGTCTTTTTTAGGAATTAACTTTTCATAGATACTTTGAAGATTTGCATTTTTCATTCTATCTTCAAGCGGTTTCCTTGTTGTTTTTCCAGTTAAATATTTTTCAATCATTAGACTTGTTATCGGTGCTGCATAGGTAGAACCGTAACCTCCATTTTCTATATAAACAGCCATGGCGATTTTAGGATTGTCTTTCGGGGCAAAGGCAACTAAAATAGAGTGATCTGGTGCCTGTACCTTTTCTCCATCTACTATTTTAATTTTGTTTTCAGCGGTCCCTGTTTTTCCACAAATATCAAGTCCTTTTACTTGATACCATTTTGCAGTACCATAGGTGAATACCTCATGCATTGCATCGATAGCTAAAGGAAAATGCTTAGGGTCGATCGTGGTATTTCTTTTCTTGGTAAATGTGGTATCAACAATACCTTTGTTATCAATACTTTTTACAATATGTGGTGTATAAAAATATCCTTTATTAGCTATAGCCGCAGTCATATTCGCTAATTGCATTGGAGTCGTCTCTATTTCTCCTTGTCCAATGGCGTTTGAAATCGTATAGGTAGTTCGAATTCCTCGTTTGTACCATCTGTCATAGAATTTTGCATCAGGAATTCTACCAGGTTGTCCTGAAGGCAAATCGTATCCTAAGTAATCACCAAGACCGAAGCTTTTAGCGTGTTTGCTCCAGTTTTCAATACCTATCTTAGGGTCGTCATATTTATCAATTATTTTTCTATAAGTAGTTGAGAAATAGCTGTTGCAAGATTTAGCAATTGCTGTTTTTAAACGAATAGGTCTACCAACAATCCCACAGTGACAGGCCATGAATTCATTTTTTCTATTACCATATTTATAACCATGATAACAATAAGTATAGAAATTTTCATCTATAACACCTTCCTGAAGACCTATTAACCCATTAATTACTTTAAAAGGAGATCCAGGAGGATACATTGCTTGTAAGCCTCTGTCAAAAGTAGGTCTGTTAATAGTGTCATAGAATAATTTCATCGAGTTTGGTGAACGTTTCCTACCTACAAGCATGTTTGGATCGTATGATGGAGCAGTAATTAATGCTAATATTTCACCAGTTCCGGGTTCAATAGCTACAATCCCACCTCTTTTTCCAGACATAAGCAATTCTCCATACTGCTGTAATTCGCTATCAATAGTTAATGTTAAATCTTTACCAGCTAAGGCTAAAGTGTCATATTTACCATTTTTATATGAACCAGTAACTTTATTGAGGTTGTTTCTTTTAAAACGTTTTTTTCCTTTAATACCTCTTAGGTCACTTTCATATTGGGCTTCAATTCCCATTTTTCCAATTAATTCGCCTTGCTCGTAATAATCACTTGTTCGTGCTTTGTGTTCATTAACTTCAGCAATAAAACCAACGACATTTGCGGCAGATTTAATTGGATAGTCTCTAATGATACGTTTTTGAATATAGAACCCTTTAAACTTATGTAGTTTTTCTTGAAGAAAGGCAAAGTCTTCTTTAGCCAGCTGTTTTAAGAAAACGGAAGGCAGCCATCGAGCATATTTTTCGGCTTTTTTAAAACGCTTTTTAAAGTTTTCCTTATCAATTTTTAATAATGAACAAAATTCTAAGGTATCAAGAGGTTGTACATCTTTTGGTATGACCATTACGTCATAAGATAATTGGTTAGCTACAAGAAGTTTACCATTTCTGTCGTAAACATAACCTCGTTCTGGATAGTCGTATTCTATTTTAATAGTAGCGCCATACAACGGATTCGAATTACCACCTCTTATAATTTGAAGTTGAAATAAACGTGCGATGTAAACAATGCTTATTAATGCAATTAAGAAAATGAGTAAAAAACTACGTTTCATGAATGCTATTTAGAAAATAAAAACCTACCTAAAAAATACAAAATTAATGTAAAAATGCTTGAAAAAAAGGTGTTTAACAATACATTAATAAAATTACTAAAACCAAAATTGATCAAAACAAAGAGTATAAAATGATGTATAACTGTTAAAATAGCAACATAATTAAATACCTTGTCAAAAGATTCTAATGATAGTGTAAAAGTTTGGTAGTCAGATTCCGATTTTTTGAAGATACTCTTTATAAAGAACAAACGTATGTATGCAATAAAAAGTGTAGCAAACGCATGTATTCCTCCAGAATTTGTAAAAGTATCAACCAGTAATCCTAGAAGAAAAGCGAAAATTAAAAAAGGAAATCGATTAATTCTAATTGGATATGCAAATACAAAAGCAATATATAAATAGGGATTAATATATCCCATAAGCTCAATATTGTTCAATATTAAAACTTGGAGTAACAATAGTGAAACGAATAAAATTGCTATTTGTAAAGGTTTATTCATTCGTTGAGTTTAACGTTTTTATTTCTTGTTTGTTGAGATTTGCAATAATATTAACATAACCTAAATTCGTCATATCATTGAATAGTGTTACATTAATTGTATTTGAAGCGGTAACCTTTTCAGGTAAATTAGCGACAGTACCAATTAGAATACCTTCAGGGAAAATGGTTGATTTACCTCCGGTAACAATGGTATCTCCAATTTTATATTGGGCTTGTCTTGGAATGTCGGTAAGTTGAACAGTTGTGTAGTCTTTTCCATCCCATTTTAAAGTTCCGTAGTGCTTGTTTCCTTTGAATCCTGCATTGATTCTACTTTTTGAATTTAAAATAGACTGTACTCGGGCATAACTGTTTGATACATTGTCTATAATACCAATAACACCTTTACTGTTTACAACAGCCATTTCTTTTTGAACTCCATTTTTGAGTCCTTTATTTATAGTAATAAAGTTATTTGGGCTTAGATAATCGTTGATAATGATTTTTCCTACAGTATATCTGTAGTTTTGATTGTAGATACTATCAATAATTGCTGAAAAATCAATGGAGTCCTTGTCTTTTGTATACGTTTCAAGCAAGTTTTTCAAGCGGTTGTTTTCCTCAGCTAAAAGTTTGTTTTCATTTTTTAAATTGAAATACTCACTAATATTGGCGCTTTTTTCTGAAATATTACCTGTAAATGAGTTGGTAGAGCTAATAAACTTACTTCTATGAAAAGAATGATTATTAATGATTAATGCAACAGCAATTATTTCTAAAAAAATAAAAAATAGGAAGTATTTAAACTTTCGTAAGAAATAAAAAAGCTGTTGCATAAATAATCATTGGGTTTTATTTAATTAAAACCGTTTTATATTTTTCTATGTTTTTTAATGCAATTCCAGTACCTCTAACTACTGCTCTTAATGGGTCTTCAGCAACATAAACTGGTAGGTCTGTTTTTCTAGATAAACGTTTGTCTAGTCCTCTTAACATAGAACCACCTCCAGCTAAATAAATACCTGTATTATAAATATCTGCTGCTAATTCAGGAGGAGTTTTTGATAAGGTTTCCATAACTGCGTCTTCAATTCGTAAAATAGACTTATCTAAAGCTTTTGCAATTTCACGATAAGATACTTGTACTTGTTTTGGTTTACCACTTAATAAATCTCGACCTTGCACCATCATGTCTTCTGGTGGCGTATCTAAATCTTCTGTAGCAGAACCAATTTGTATTTTTATTTTTTCAGCAGTACTCTCTCCAACATAAAGGTTGTGTTGTGTACGCATGTAGTACATAATATCACTTGTAAATAAATCACCAGCTACTTTTACAGATTGATCACATACAATACCAGCTAAAGCAATAACAGCAATTTCGGTTGTACCTCCACCTATATCAATAATCATATTGCCTTTAGGCTCCATGATGTCAATACCAACACCAATAGCCGCTGCCATTGGTTCGTAGATTAAATAAATCTCTTTAGCATTCATATGACGAGCAGAATCAATTACTGCTCTTTTTTCAACTTCTGTAATTCCAGAAGGAATACATACAACCATTCGCAAAGATGGTGGAAAAAGCTTCTTTTTAATTGCTGGAATTTGTTTAACAAACTCTTTAATCATTTCTTCTGAAGCTTGGAAATCTGCAATTACTCCATCTTTTAAGGGGCGAATAGTTTTTATATTCTCATGAGTTTTTCCTTGCATTTTGTTAGCTTCATGACCAGTTGCAATAATTTTACCAGTCATTCTATTTCTAGCTACTATGGAGGGGCTATCAATAACTACTTTGCCGTTATGGATAATAAGTGTATTTGCAGTTCCTAAATCAACTGCAATATCTTCTGTCATAAAGTCGAAAAAACCCATATGCTATTCGGTATTTCTATAATTTAAGGTGAATCTTACAAATCTAATAAAAATATGCTTGATTTCACGACGTTTGTTCTTAATGTTTAAAATGTCTTGTCCCTGTAAAAACCATGGCTAAATTGTGGTCATTACAATAGTCAATACTCAATTGATCTTTAATAGATCCTCCTGGTTGAATTACACTTTTTACTCCAGCTTTATCTGCTATTTCAACACAGTCTGGGAACGGAAAAAATGCATCACTCGCCATAACAGCTCCGTTTAAATCGAAATTAAAACTATTTGCTTTATCGATAGCTTGTCTTAGAGCATCAACTCTACTTGTTTGTCCTGTACCACTTGCACATAACTGTTTGTTCTTTGTTAAAACAATAGTATTTGATTTGGTATGCTTACATATTTTAGCTGCAAATAGTAAGTCTTCTAACTCACTTTCAGATGGTTTATTGTTGGTTACATACGATAAATCCTCTAACTTATCTGTTTTATTATCCTTTTCTTGAACTAAGGCTCCATTTAGGCAAGTTCTAACTGTTGTTTCTGGTAATGCTACTTCCTTTTGAACTAATAAAACTCTGTTCTTTTTTCCTTTTAAAATATCTAAAGCATCTTCGTCAAATGAAGGAGCAATTACTACTTCACAAAATAGTTTGTGAATTTCTTCTGCTGTTGCTTTGTCAATATTTGAATTTGAAATCAAAATTCCACCAAAAGCAGATACTGGGTCTCCAGCTAAAGCGTCTACGTAAGCTTGATAAATCGTATCTCTTTGTGCAAAACCACAAGCGTTATTGTGTTTTAAAATAGCAAATGTTGGAGCTTCTCCTTTAAACTCATTCATCAAGTTAACAGCAGCATCAACATCTAATAAGTTATTATAGCTTAATTCTTTTCCATGTAGTTTATTAAACATAGCATCTAAATCACCAAAGAAAAAACCTTTTTGATGTGGATTCTCACCGTAACGCAATACTTTTCCATTTGTTTCACTAATTTTTAAAGCTGCTTCTTCATGGTTTGCATTGAAGTAGTTAAAAATAGCAGTGTCGTAATGAGATGAAATATTAAAAGCTTTTGCAGCAAATTGTTTTCTCTCAATTAGTGAAGTAGTTCCGTTGTTTTCTGAAATAATATTTAAAAAATCATCATATTGTTCCATTGAAGAAACAATCACAGTGTCTTTAAAATTTTTAGCTGCTGCCCTAATTAAAGAAATACCACCGATATCTATTTTCTCAATAATGTCTTGTTCAGGAGCTCCAGATGCTACCGTTTTTTCAAATGGATATAAATCTACAATTACTAAATCTATTTGTGGAATATCATATTCAGCCAATTCAGCAACATCTCCCTCATGTTCTTGACGGTTTAAAATACCTCCAAAAACTTTTGGATGTAAAGTTTTTACTCGTCCTCCTAAAATTGAAGGATATGATGTAACGTCTTCTACCGGTACAACATCAATACCTAGTTCTTTTATAAATTTCTCTGTACCTCCTGTAGAATAAATAGTAACGTTAAGCTCGTTTAATTTTTTAACTATTGGAGCTAAACCATCTTTGTGAAAAACTGAAATTAATGCAGATTTAATCGTTTTTGTCGTGTTCATTTGTTGTTGTGTTGTTAAGCGTGCAAAATTACTAAAACAAGGGCGCTTATACAACAGTATATTTACAAGTTATGGGGAGTGCTAAAAAAACAAAACACCATCAAAAAAATACTTTCTTGATGGTGTTTTGTTATAACAAAACGAAAATTTTAATGTTATTCAGCGTTTTCTAAAAAATTACGGAACCACATTGCAAATTTTTCGTAAAGAGACAATCTTGTTTTCGAATGCGCATTTCCTAATGCGGCATAAGAAGGGAATTCTTTGTTACTCATCTTAAGGGGATTAAAAAAAGTTAAAAATTTGCTTTGAGCACCAAATTAAATAAAAAAATGCTAATAATCAAATATTTAGGGAATAAATTATAAAATAGTCGCTACTTTTTTACAAACATGTTCTAAAAGTTCTTCATCTTGAGGTGTGAAAGGGTTAACTGTATGAGAATCAATATCTATTTGACCAATGTTTTCTCCGTTTATAAAGATTGGTATTACAATTTCAGATTTTACTTTCCACCCACAAGAAATATAGTTGTCTTGTTCACTAACATCTTGTACTACAAAGTTCTCATTGCTTACAGCAACTTGTCCACAAATACCTTTACCAAAAGGAATAATAGTGTGATCTGTTGGTTCTCCATTATATTGAGCTAACTTTAATTCTTCTTTGTCTCCGTTTTTAAAATAGAAACCAACCCAATCATAATAAGATATTTCACCAGCTAAATAATCACATATCTGTTGTAATTTTTCTTCTCTTGAGTTTGTTGAAGAAATAATACCATCTACTTTATCTTTTAATTGCTCTATGTTCATTTTATATGTTTTAGTAGCTTATTCGTAATAGCTTATAAAAGCTTACAAAAATACTTTTAACAATTGTCTTATTAAAGTTAAAAATCAATTTTTGTAAATTTGTCCTGTTAATGAAACAATATTTTACTAAAATATCATCTGTATTACTTGCACTTTTAGTGTTGTTTTCTACATTTTCTTTTACTGTAGAGAAACATTATTGTGGTGATTTTTTAGTAAATACTTCTTATTTTGGAGAGTCAGATGGTTGTGCTGGAGAAGCAGCAGGAACCGATTGTGGAGTTAAGAAAGTTATAAAGAAATGTTGCAAGGATGAAGTTGAACAAATTGAAGGTCAAGATGAACTTCAAAAAATGTCAATAGATAAAATATCTTTTCAACAAAAAGCATTCATACTTTCTTATGCAGTTTCGTATAAATTGTTATTTCAAGGCTTGGAAAAACAATTTGTTCCACATAAAAACTATTTACCACCCAAACTCTTTTTTGATCTAAACGTTTTACATGAGGTTTTTACCATATGATTTTACACACTATTTTTTTAGAAATAAAATAATAAAGGTGTAATACAATTATATGATAAAAAATGAAAACATATATAGTTAGCATATTAATGCTAATATCATCTGTAGCATTTTCTCAAGAAGAATTTAAGGGAATGATTATGGATAAAAATAACTCTAAAGATAATTTGGGAGTTATGGGAGCCAATGTTTGGTGGTTGAACACTGAAATTGGAACTACAACAAATGAAAAAGGATGGTTTACATTACCTTATAAAGAGGAGTACAAGAAATTGGTAGTTAGTTTTATTGGGTATAAAACCGATACAATTTATGTTGAAAGTTTAAAACCAATTCATCATTATTTAACTGAAGAAAGTGTTTTAGAGGAGGTTGAAATAGATGCGAAAAAAGAAGCTACACAACGTTCATATTTGCAAGCACAAAATTTAGTTACCATTAATAGTGAAGAGCTGTTAAAAGCAGCTTGTTGTAATTTGTCTGAAAGCTTTGAAACGAATCCATCTATTGATGTGAATTTTTCGGACGCATTAACTGGAACAAAGCAAATTAAAATGTTGGGTTTAACAAGTCCGTATTTGTTAATTACTCAGGAGAATATTCCGTCAATAAGAGGAGCGTCTCAAGTGTTTGGACTAAGTTTTACTCCTGGTACTTGGGTAGAAAGTATTCAAATTACTAAAGGAGCTGGGAGTGTAGTGAATGGTTTTGAGAGTATTTCTGGACAAATTAATACAGAGTTAGTAAAGCCATCTACAGATAATAGCTTGTTTGTAAATGCCTATGGTTCTCTCGGTGGTAGATTTGAGTTAAATACTCATATAAACAAAAAGCTAAGTGATAAATGGGATACAGGATTGTATTTACATGGAAACTACAGAGGACAAAAGTTTGATCGAAATAAAGATGGGTTTTTAGATAACCCACTAGCCGATCAAGTTAATGTGCTAAATAGATGGCAATATACCGATGCCGAAAAAGGTTGGGTGAGTTTTTTTAATGTTCATTTTGTAAATGATAATAAGCAAGCGGGTCAATTAGGTTTTGATCCAGGTATTCATAAAGGATCAAATACTATTTGGGGAAGTGAGATTAAGACCAATAGGTTTGAGAGTTCGGTTAAAGTAGGGTATGTTTTTCCTGATTTACCATTTCAAAATGCAGGATTTCAAGCAGCCTATAGTAATCATAAACAAGATTCTTATTTTGGGTTAAGAGACTATGATATTCACCATGAGAGTTTTTATAGTAATCTGATATTTAACTCTATTATTGGAGACACACGCCATAAGTTTAAAACAGGAGTTAATTTTACCCATGATAATTATGATGAGTTTATTAATACTACTTCAACTGGAGCTGTTAATTTTAATAGAGATGAAACTTCTTTTGGGGCTTTCTTTGAATATGGGTATGATAATTCAGAAGATATAAGCATTACTGCCGGAATTAGAATAGATACGCATAATTTATTAGGAACTTTTGTTACTCCTCGTTTGCACGTAAGATATACTCCATGGGAAAAAGGAGTGTTAAGAGTATCTGTAGGAAGGGGAAAGAGAAGTGCCAATATTTTTGCTGAGAATCAAAAGTTATTTGCGTCTTCAAGAGCTATAAATATTGTTAATGCTGGCGGAAATATTTATGGTTTAGATCCAGAAGTAGCATGGAATTATGGAATCTCATTTTTGCAAGGGTATAAGTTATTTGGTAAAAAAGGGGATATTACATTTGATTATTATATGACTGATTTTAAAAATCAAGTGGTTGTAGATTGGGAGGATCCTCAAGGAATATCTTTTTATAATTTAAATGGAAGTAGTGTAGCAAATAGCTTTCAAATAGAGTTGAATCAAAATATCATTCCATATTTCAATACGAGGTTCTCGTATAAGTTTTATGATGTAAATACTGATTTTGTTTCTGGGAATTTATCAAAATCATTACTAGCAAAACATCGTTTTTTTGCGAATGTTTCTTACGAAACGACCAAAACACTCCAGCAATCTAATTGGAAGTTTGATGTAACTTATAACTGGATAGGGGAGCAACGTTTACCAGGGTCTTCTGAATATACCGAACCGTATAATTTGATGAATGCTCAGATAACAAGAGTGTTTTCAAATTCATTTGAAGTATATGCAGGAGGAGAAAATATTACAAATTATAAACAAAGTAATCCAGTATTAGGAAGTGAAAATCCTTTTGGTGCAGATTTTGATACAACAATTGTATATGCACCAATTTTTGGAGGGAATTTTTATGCCGGTTTACGATATAGACTAAATTAACTTTTAAACTAATTAAAAATGAAAAAAGTAGTATTATTAATAGTAGTGTTGTTTTTTAGCTTCACAGGATTTGCTCAAAAGAAAAACGCAAAAGTTACGTTAGAGGTAGATGGAGTTTGTATGATGTGTAAAAACAGAATAGAAAAGGCTGCTCTAAATATTAAAGGTGTAAAGTTTGCTAATTGGAATGTTAAAACGCATCAACTTATGGTTATTATGGATGAGCGTAAAACAAATATTAAAGCTGTTAAGCAGAAAATGGCAGATGTTGGTCATGATACAAAAGAAATCAAGGCTACAGATGAGGCGTATAATAATTTACATCCATGTTGTAAGTACAGAGATGAAGAAATAAAAAAAGATCATCAAAAGGAAAAAAGCTAATAAAAAAAGCCGAGTATTAAACTCGGCTTTTTTTATTATAACATTTGTAAGTTATTTAACTCTTGATTGGTTAACTCTCTCCATCTACCACGAGGTAAATTCTTTTTAGTTAATCCAGCAAAAATAACACGGTCTAATTTAACTACGTGATATCCGAAGTGTTCAAATATTTTACGTACAATTCTATTTCTTCCAGAGTGAATTTCTATTCCAACTTCTGTTTTTCGTTCACCTTCTACATAAGAAACAGCATCAATAAATACTTTCTTTCCTTCAATAATTACATCTCCACGTAATTTTTCTAAATCCGCTAACGTTAATTTCTTGTCTAATGAAGCGTGATATAATTTGCGTACATTATGTTTAGGATGAGTAAGTTTCTTAGCTAACTCCCCATCATTGGTAAAAAGTAATAACCCGGTGGTGTTTCTATCTAAGCGTCCTACAGGATAAATACGTTCTTTAGTGGCATTTGAAATTAACTCCATTACTGTCTTTCTACCACGGTCGTCTTCCATTGTAGTAATATAGTTTTTTGGTTTGTTCAAAAGCACATAACGCTTTTGCTCCATAGAGATTAATGTTCCATCAAACTTTACTTGGTCTCCTGGTTGAACTTTATATCCCATTTCGGTAATCAACTTGTCGTTTACAGTAACACTACCATGTTCAATATAAGTGTCTGCTTCTCTACGAGAACAAATTCCTGAATTGGCAATGTATTTATTTAAACGTACTCCATCATCCTTTTTTTGTGCTTGTTTTGGAGCAGATGATTTTGGTCTTCTGAAGTCTTTTTTAAACTGACCTTTTCCTTGAGGATTGCTGTTTTTACCAGCTTGTCGTCCTCTCGACGAGTTTTTTCTTTGCATTTCTTGAAAATTTTAAGCGCGCAAATGTACGCTAATTATTTGATTTTTAATCTAAAACTTGTACAACTTTATCTAAAAGTAAAGTCTTATCAATAAATAATAAACTAAAAACACCTATTAGCAACAATATTTTTAAAACATTATGTAGTAAGCGATACTGGTTTTTATCGGTTGCTTTCCAGATATAAAAGCCGATAAAAACAAGAATAACAGCTGCTAAATAGAAATAGTATTTCATATATTCTATTGCAGGGTAGTTAAATAAAATGCCAACAGGAATTAGTGTTAGAAGTAATAAAAATACAATAGCTTTTTTGGTGTTTTTCTCTCCGTACTGAACAGGAAAGGTATTATAGTTATTCGCTACAGCTCCTTTGATATTTTCTAAGTATTTAATTAATTCTCTAACCATTATAACTAGAAATAGAAAGAATGCATGAATAAAAATTACTTTAGAAAAGTTTTTATAATGAATAAATACCACAAAAAAAGGTAAAATGGTAAGCACTGTGGCTGCAATGAGTCCTGAAATTGGATATTTTTTTAGTTTATGAGAATAAAACCAAATTGCGAAAATATATATTGCAAAAAATAAAGCAGCTCTCCAGGATACTAACCAGCCAAAGCAAAATCCAACAAAATTTAGAAAAAAATATAAACTTAGTTTGGTTTCTTGTTTTACATATGCATCTAAATTAGATTTAACAGGTCTGTTAATTTTGTCTGCTTTTAGGTCGTAGAAATTATTAATGATATACCCCGCAGCGATAACACATACGGTGGCTAATACAAGATAAAGTAGATGCCAGTCAAAAATTACTTTTTTAATCGAATGTGCATCAGAAAAAATAAAAATAGCAGCCAAATATTGTGCTGCTATTAATACTAGTATATTATATCCTCTAACAACAGATAAAAGGCTAAATAGTTTGTAGGTTAAACTTCTGTTGTTGGTACTCATAAGTAATTTAAAATCTGTAAACTACCTCTAATTTGTATTCTTTTAAAATGCTCTTTGCTTTGTCAAAATCTTCGGTAAACCCTAAGATATATCCACCACCACCAGAACCACAAAGTTTCAAATAGTAATCATTGGTTTGAATACCTTTTTCCCAAACTTTATGAAATGCATCTGGAATCATTGGTTTAAAGTTTGCTAAAACTACTTTAGATAATTTTTTAACATTACCAAATAACGATGTTACATTTCCTTTTAAGAAATCATCAATACAAGCATCTGTATATGTAGCAAACTCTTCACTTATCATTTTTCTAAAACCTTCGTTTTTCATTTTATTCATAAAAATGTTAACCATAGGTTCGGTTTCTCCGATTTGTTCAGAGTCTAATAAGAACACTGCTCCTTTACCTTCTTTTTGAGAAGGAATGCCAGCTGGTTCAATATGTTCTTTCGAATTGATTAATATTGGTAAGCTTAAATAAGAATTTAACGGATCTAAACCAGAACTTTTTCCGTGGAAAAATGATTCCATCAAAGAAAAGATTTGCTTTAATTGTAAAAGTTTATCGCGTGTAAGGTTTTCTAAAACCGTAATTTTATCGTTGGCATATTTGTCATAAATAGAAGCAACCAAAGCTCCAGAGCTTCCTACACCATATCCTTGTGGGATAGAAGAGTCAAAATACATTCCTGCATCAATATCTTCTTTTAAATGTGCCAAATCAAAAGAAACAATGTCAGAATCTAAATTAGATAAATAATTGTAGAAGTTCTGCAAACTTTCATTTGACTTTAAAGCTTCACCATTTAAGTTACGTACCGTTTTTAATGCTCCTTTGTAAGTATTGAAAGGAATTGCTAATCCTTTGGAATCTTTAATAATTCCATACTCTCCAAACAACAATATTTTAGCATAAAATAAAGGTCCTTTCATAGGTATAGGTTTTAACCGCAAATATAAATAAAGTATTTTTTAAATACTTGTTATTGAATGTTTTTGTAAAAGGTTTTCCAAACACCAACCTTTTCTCCGTTATGGTACTTTCCTTTGGTTTCAATCTTTCCGCTTTTATAAAACGTTTTCCAAATACCATCTCTTTGTCCGTCTTTGTATTTTCCCTGTTCTTTTAGTTCACCACTTTCAAAATATACTTTCCTAACTCCATGAAGCTGTCCTTTTTTGTAATTAGCTTCGTGGTATGGTTTACCATTTTGATGGTAATAGGTAACTAATCCTTCAAATTCCTCTTTGTGTGGTTCTACAGAGGTGCTGAATCCTTCCATTTGTATTTGACCATTTTTAAAATAGTCAATAATCCAAAATCCATTTCCTTTTTTCTGTGGAGCAGGACGATAATATGACGCATTGTCTTTTGAGGTTTCTTGCCAATTAGCATCAAACCATATTGTTTCTTGCGCGTTTGCTGATAAGGTTAAAAAACTAACCAACATGAGCAGGTAAAATGTTGAAGTCTTCATAATTAAAGGGAATTAAGTTATACAATCTGAGCGCCAAAGCCCACATTATCACAAATATAATGATTTTTTTGGCAGTAATTGCTTAAAGTTTCCTTAACGAATTTTTCAACGGCGTCTTGCTCGTTTTGAGGGTATAATAAATGAACATTTGCTCCTGCATCTAAAGTAAAACAAATATTGCTATTGGTTTCTTGTCGGTATTCCCAAATTTTATTAATAATTTCTAAAGTGTTCGGCTTCATTAATATAAAATAAGGAGTACTCGTAAGCATCATTGCGTGCAATGTTAATGCTTCACTTTCTACCAACTCTATAAAGCTTTTGATGTCTCCGTTTTGAAGTATAATGGCTAATTTTGTGAGATTATCATTGGCCTGTTTAAATCTATTTTCTGCATAAGGATGATTATGCATTAGATTGTGTCCAACGGTTGAAGAGACCTGCTTCTCTCCTTTATCTACTAATAAAATAGTATCACAATAATTTTCAAATATAGGATGTACTTTGTGTGGGAATTTTATTCCGTACAAATCAGAGCTTCCTTCAATTTCAGGATGTTCACCCCAAACAACTAAAGGTCCTTCAATACTTCTACTTGCACTACCAGAACCTAACCTTGCTAAGAATGAGGCTTTCTGTTTAATAAAAATTTCTGTTGTAGAAGGACTTAATTCCTTCTCTAAATTCATCAAACACATGGCAATGGCAGACATTCCACTTGCAGAAGAGGCAATTCCACTACTATGTGGAAAAGAGTTCTCTGAATGTATGATCATTTTATATTCTAAGATATACGGACAGTATGTTGCAATTCGCTCAAAGAATTTTGCAATTTTAGGTTTAAAATCATCTTTCTTTTTGCCTTCAAAATAAAGTTCAAACTCAGCCGAATTACTTTTTTCTTTCTTTGTAAATTCAACTTTTGTTGTCGTATTGCAATTGTTCAAAGTAAAACTTATTGACGCGTTTTTAGGTATTTGAGGTTCGCTTTTTCCCCAATATTTAACCAAGGCAATGTTACTTGGTGTTTGCCAAGTAGTAATTAAGTTTTCTACGTTTTTTTCTGAAGATTTAAAAATAAATTCCGAAGTATTCAATGCTCTAAATTTTGTTGTAAAGATAGAACATCACCTACACTTGTGCTAATTTTTGTAAAACAACATCTTTGTAGGTTCTACTTATTGGAATTGCTTTATTTTCAATTTCAATGAACTCATTTGTATATGAGTGAATCTGATGCATATTTACAATAAAGGAACGATGTGTTCTTAAGAAGAAATCAGAATTAAGCTTTTCTTCCAAATTAGAAATTGTATCTCTAGAGGTAATGGTTTCTTTTTGAGTAACAATTTTCACATAATCTCCTAAGCTCTCAACGTAAAAGATATCCTTAAAGTCAACTTTAATCATTTTTCTATCCGCTCTTACAAACATAAAGTTAGAAGTGTTAGTTTCTTGATGAGTAGTAGTGGAGCTTTTTTGCTGGATGGTTATTTTTTGAATGGCTTGCAAGAAACGGTCAAAAGAAATTGGTTTTAACAAATAATCAGTTGCTTGAAGATCGAAACCATCAACGGCATACTCTCTGTATGCAGTAGTAAAAATAATATGAGAAGCATTTCCTAATATTTTAGCTAAGCTTAAACCTGTAATTTCAGGCATATTAATATCAAGGAAATAAATATCTATATTTTCATCGTGAGTAGTTTGAATAACTTCTAGAGCATTTTGATAACTAGCTATAAGGTGTAAATTAGGTGTTTTTTCAACATATGTAGCAAGTATTTCTCTAGCCACCGGTTCATCATCTACTATAATACAATTTAATATACTACTCATTTTTTAATGGAATTTTTAAATCTACAACATAGGCTGTCACTGTTTGATGAATGTTTAAATTGAAGTTAGCATCAAATAACATGTGCAATCTTTTTTTAATATTTTCTAAACCAATTCCTTTTTTAAGGAGAGATGTTTTTGTAGCAGAGTTTTTAATATAGAAAAACAAAAAATCCTTCGATGTTTTTAAGCTAATTTGAATGCTTAGTTTACCATCTATATGTTTACCATGTTTAAAAGCATTTTCAACAAAAGGTAGTAAAATCATAGGAGCAATTTGAATTATACTAGTATGAATTTCCTTGTCAAATTTAACGTGTAAATTTTCTTGAAACCTCATTTTTTCTAGTGCTATATAATCTTCAATATGTTGAATTTCATTACTTAATAACACACTTGGTTTTTCTACTTGATATAAGATGTAATCTAATAAGTTGGATAGCTTCAAGATCATGTCTGGAGCATTGTCAGATTTTTTTAAAGCAAAACCATATAAAGTGTTCAAAGTGTTGAATAGAAAATGCGGATGTATTTGCATTTTTAAAAACTTCAATTCTTGTTCCTTTAATTGTAGTTGTGTTTCCAAGAATTTATTTTTTAAATCTTCACTTTTTAAAGCAGATTTATAATTATGCATAACCAAGCCTAACATAATCACTACTAAAACTACAAAGTAAACTCCAAATACAATGAAGGGGAGTGTTTTGGTTAAAGGAGAAGCTTCATTTACTGTGAGATTATATGAGAATACTAAACCATAAAGAATAGACAGAATAATAAAAAAAGAGCTTACAATAAATGTGTAAACCGTGTAGAGTATGAATAATCCTTGTTTTTTTTGTAATAAATACTTAGGAATAAGAAAAAATAAAAAGAAATAGCCGGTACAAACAGTAATGGGCATTAAAAACAACGAAAATTTATTTACATAAGCGGTGTTTTTGGTACCATACCCTAAGAAATAGGTGTAAAAAAAGTAAACTCCAATCCAAAATAAAACATGAATTGCTGCTGTAGCTAACCATTTAAGTATTGACGAAGTTTTTTTCATTAGTGCAATATCTTTCTTTTTTTGAAAAAGAGATGTTTTTTGCGATAAAAAACGAAAAAAAAGAGGTGAATAACAAAATTGCAGGTTATCCTGCAAAAAGTGTAGTTTTAGTTTTTAATTTCGCATCATATCGAAATTAAAAAATAGGAGTCAATAACTCCAGTAAGTTTGGAGCATAATAACTTTAAAATTTAATACAATGAGATTTTTAATTTTTGGACAGTTTTTCGATAGGTTAAACGAAGGAGGACCAGTTTTTATGTACCCATTATTTTTTATGATGTTGGCTTGTATTGGCTTGATTGCTTTTTCTTTTCTTAGAGGAGATGAAAAAGGAGTCCTTAAAAAAACAGTACATCATATTAGTTTGTTTGCGATAGTTTGGGGGTTTTTAGGACAAATGATTGGTTTAATAGGTGCTTTTGATGCAATATCTGTTGCTACAGGAATAACTCCGCAAGTGTTAGCTGGTGGTTTAAAAGTGGCGCTTTTATGTCCAACTTTTGGAATGGTTGTTTTCTTAATTGCTAGATTAGGAATTATTGGGTTGACTCTTAAAAAAGGAGAAGCGTAAAAAGATTCAAATACTTTTTAAAATTATAATTATGAAGAAACAAATAATTGTTTTTATGGGATTGCTATGCTCTTTTTTTACCTATGCACAGCAAGCAGAATTAGATCAACTTTTGACGTCTTTTGAATCAGAACAAAAGGCTATGGGAACAGTTTCTATTTTTCAAAATGGAATGGAGGTTTATAATAAATCTTTTGGTAAAGCAAACTTGGCTCTAGACAAAATAGCAAATGAGAATACCAAGTATAAGATAGGGTCAATATCGAAAGTTTTTACTGCTAGTGTGATTTTAAAGTTAGTAGAAGAAAAGAAACTTAAGCTAAGCACATCACTAAGTATGTACTTTTCAAAGGTGCCCAATGCAAATAAAATAACGATAAAACATTTGTTAAGTCACCAAAGTGGTTTGTATAATATAACTGATGAAGAAGGGTTTCATACTTGGATACGTAAACCAAGGAATAGAAAAGAGATGCTTGGTAAAATTATAAAAGGAGGAACTGTTTTTGAGGCAGGGACACAAACCGCTTATTCAAATTCTAACTATATTCTTTTATCATTTATCATAGAAAATATAGAAAACAAACCATTTGCAAGAGTTTTACAAGATCGAATTTTTGAACCACTTAATTTAAAAAGAACAACTTTTGGAAAGAAGTTGAAGCCTAAAAAGAACCAAGCATATTCATATTTTTTGAAGGAGAATAGTTGGACGCCTATTTATCAAGAAACTGATTTAAAATCTATTAAAGGAGCTGGAGGGATAGCGTCTACAGCAAAAGAAGTGAATACTTTTTTTAATGCACTTTTTACTGGGAAAATAATTTCAAATGAACTTATTGAAATAATGACTACACCAGTAAATGAATGGGGATTAGGTATATCTGTGTTAGATTTTCAAGGGATGACCATTTATGGACATGATGGAGGAATTGATGGATATCAATCATTAGCAGTGTATTTACCAGGGTTAAAGACATCTATTGCTTTTACATTTAATGCAGCTACCATTCCAGCAACGCAAACTGCCATTCAAATACTACAAACCTATCTTTCTGCTGGAGCAAAAAAATAAAGATATGAGAAAATTAGTACTATGTTTTCTGTTGTTTTCAGTTGGTTTGTTCGGACAAAAAGAAAACAAAGGAGATGCTTTTAGAAAAGAAGGGGATTTAGAGAAAGCTATTGTTGCGTATAAAGAAGTGTTTAAAAGGGATGCTTCAAATTATGGAAATACCTACAATTTAGCCTGTGCCTATGCAATCATGTATCAAAAAGACAGTGCTTTTCATTATTTAAATAAAGCGTTGAAAAATGATAACTCTTTATGGGCTTTAGCAGACAATGATTTGTTATCGTTGACAGAAGATGAAAGATGGCCGGCTATTGAAAAACAGCAGCTTGAGAAATATCAGAAAGAAAAAGGAAAACTTAAAAATCCTTTGTATGCAAAACAACTTCTAAGAATTATCATGAAAGATCAAGCTTTAGATTATCAATTAGATATGGCAAAGAGGCATTATATGAAACAAGGAAAAGCTCCACATTGGTATTATCCATTGGCTAAAATGAAGGAGAAAATTGGGGAAGGGAATTTTGTTGAAATGGAACGTTTGATTAAAGAAAAAGGATGGCCTACATATGAAATGGTAGGGAAGTTGGCAGCTGATGGACCTTTGTTGGTTATTAATCATCATAAAGAAGATGCTATTCGAGTAAAGTACTTGCCTAGAATTAAGGAGGCCTGTTTAAATAAACAGGGAAGTTGTATGGAATATGCCAAAATTCAAGATAGAATTTTAGTTAATGCTAACAAACCACAACTTTTTGGAATGCAGTTTCGATATAATGCCATGAGAAAATTAGAACCCTTTCCAATAGAGGATCCGGCATATGTGGATCAAAGAAGAAAAGAAATAGGTTTAGGGCCGTTAAAAGAATACTTGAAAAGAAAGATAAATTACACTTGGAATGTTAAACAAAAATAGAGATGGTGTTTTTGGTTAATTAGTAGAAATACTCAATTCTCTCAGTAGAATTGGGTATTTTTGTAGTATGAATAGAAGAATAAAATTAATCTGGGATTTTAAAGGTCCAGATGGATTAGAAACTGCAAAGCATCACTGCATTCACTTAACTGAATTTGCTCAGATTGATAATTTACCTTATCACGAGGTAAATTATAAAGAACTTAATGAAATGCATACCATTGCTTTTGTAATCGTAGATGAGGAGCATATGAAAACTTTTAGAGATGCTTTAAAACCTCACCGAGGAGAATTAGCTTAAATCAAACTACGATGCCACATTTTATTATTGAATGTTCTGATAATCTTATCAAAAACACCTCTAAGCAAGAAGTAATGCAGTTGGTTTATGAAGCTGCAGAAGCATCAGAACTTTTTGCAAAAGGAGATATCAAAGTTCGAATAAAAGTATATGAAGATTATATTGTTGGAGGTAAGAAGGACGATTTTATTCATGTATTTGGAAATATTATGGAAGGAAGAACAACAGAACAAAAGAATAAACTCTCTTCAAGTATTGTAAAAGTATTAAAAGACCTTTTTCCAAATTCTCCAATTGTATCTATGAATATTAGAGATTTTGAAAAAATAGGGTATTGTAATAAATCTATGGTTTAGAATTACGACTAGTAGTTTCTTCAAAAGAAATATCATAATCTTCACGTAAAGTGCCCATTATTCTATCCCAAAAAAGAAAATACAATCCATAATTTCCATGAAATTTTTTATGATGTAAATTGTGGGCTACCGAGGTGTTTACCCATTTTCCAATCCATGTTTTGTGAAACCCTTTAGGATATAGTTCAAATCCTAAATGACCATATACATTGTATCCAATTTGAAATAGGAAAAACAATCCAATTGATGAAATGTGTACAGGAAGCGTAAACGCAATTAATGGTGCTATTAAAGCTTCTAAAAATGCTTCAAAAGGATGAAAAGCGTATGCTGTCCAAGGAGAAGGATTGGTGGATTTATGATGAATTAAATGTACTTTTCTATACCACTTAGGTCGATGCATCCATCTGTGTATCCAATAAAAATAAGTGTCGTGTAAAAAGAAAATCCATATCCAACTTAAGGCGTAATATAGATTAGAGTATTCGTTGAAATTATAATAGATGTTGGTGTAAGGTTTTAGGTAATAAAAAACAATCAACGATACTGTAGCAAAAATGGTTACCGATACAATAGAGTAACCAAAATCTCTTTTATAATCTTTAAATTTAGGTAGTTTCTTTTGAATCTTTCGAAACCATAGTTGCTTTTTAAAAAGAATATAAAACAATAGAAAAGTAATGCTTGCAAAAAGTAGATAACGAACTAATACAGTTGAAGCACTTCGAAACCAAAAATGAATAAAACTATTGTCTAAAATCATGATCTAAAATTGGTTGTTAAAGCTAACAAAAATATTTAGGTCAAGGTTTGTTTTAAAAAAAGTATCTTACGTAAAAAATATCATATGAAGAAAATAGGAGTCATAATAAGTGTTCTATTTTGTTTTTTTGAAAGCTTTGCTCAACATAATTATACGGCATACAATGCGCATGTTTCTATTGTTGATGCAATTAGAGTGCAATCTGAACTAATTGAAGGAAGAACTTCTTTCTTTGAAAAACAAGCAGCTCAAAAACCATTAATGTTTCAGAAAACAAAGGTAAGAGTAGGAGAGCTGAATCGATTATCAAACAACTTGTCTAAATATATTGAGAGAATACAAAAAGAAGTAGGTACAGAAAGTATTTTGTATGATTTGCTTGGAAAAGAAGCTTATAAAAACTCCATTTTTAAATCAAATGGTCGTTTAACGTATAAAGGAACAAAGCTTAAAAGAAAAATAGATAGTTTGTATGACTGTTCGTTAAAGATTAATGTTCATAAGCTCTCACAACTGGAAAATTTTTATGAAGGAAGATTTAATACCCATAAAGAGTATTTCGACTTTGATCAAAATAAAATAGATTATTTCAATCATTTGTTCTACGATAAATCGAACTACGGAATGATGATGGCAATGAATTATTTACTGTTAGATGTAAAAACTTTTCAATTACTATACTACGGAACCGTAATGAGTTATTAACCTTCCGCAATAGTTTTTGCACAAATAAATCCTCCAGTCCAAGCATTTTGAAAGTTGAATCCTCCAGTTACTGCATCAATATTCAAGACTTCACCAACAAAAAATAAGTTTTTGTGTAGTTTACTTTCAAAGCGTTTAAAATTAATTTCTTTTAAATCAACACCACCAGCGGTAACAAATTCTTCTTTAAAAGTAGATTTGCCGTTCGCATTAAAAACAGATTTTGTTAATTGATTGGCTAAATTTTGAAGTTGATTATTGTTTAAATCTCCCCAATTTTGACTTGGTTTTATTTCAGCAGCTTTTACAAATCGTTCCCATAATCTTCTAGGTACTTCGCTAAAAGGAGATTTTAAAGAAGCTTGTTTTTTAGCTTGTTGTTTCTTAAGTCTTTGTAACTCCTGAAGAATTGAAGCAGGGTTACTTCCTAACCAATTTACTTCTACTTTATATTGATAGCTTTTTTCGGCTAATATTCTAGCTCCAAACGCTGATAATTTTAATACTGCAGGGCCACTTAATCCCCAATGTGTAATCAATAATGGACCGTAGTTTTCAAGTTTTGTGTCTAAAATTTTAACCGTAGCATTTGGAACGGATATTCCCCCTAAATCTGAAATTCTATCATCTTTAATATTAAAAGTAAATAAAGAAGGTACTGGTTGAATAATGGAATGGTTAAGGCTTTTAGCTAGGTCCCAAACTTTTTTGCTACTTCCTGCTGCAACAACTAAATAATCAGCTGTAAATGTTCGGTCTTTTGTATGAACGAACCATTCATTTTCTTGTTGCTCAATAGAAGTTACTCCATGGTTTTTTAAAACCTTGATATTTAAATCTTCAACTAATGATTGAAAACAGTTAATAATAGCTTGAGACGTATTGGCTTCTGGAAATACACGATTATCTTCCTCTATTTTTAAAGGAACCCCTCTATTTTCAAACCACTCAAAAGTATCTCCAGTCATAAATTGATGAAAGGGACCTAATAATTCTTTTTGACCTCGAGGGTAGAACTTTGTGAGTTCTTTAGGCTCAAAACAAGCATGCGTAACATTACAACGACCTCCACCAGATATTTTTACTTTTTGCAATACCTCTTTCCCTTTTTCAAGAATGGTTATGTCCAAATTAGAATTGAACTCTTTTGCATTGATTGCTGTAAAAAAACCAGCCGCTCCTCCACCAATAATGATTACCCTATTCATTAGATGCTATTTTCTTTAGTCATAAAATACATGTCGATTCCCTTTGCCCAAAAATCTTTTTCAATACGTTGAAGTTTAAATCCCATTTTTTCATAAAAAAGATGAACAAATTGGGAAGTTCTTACAACAATATGGTCAATGTTTTTATGGTTGTTAATTACATGAAGTCTATGATTCATTAATTTTTTACCTACTCCTTTTCCATGAAACTCAGGGTGAATCATGTCCCAAGAAATTCGAGCTTCTTTCTGGTTATTAAAATAATTAATACCACCGCAGCCTATAATTTGATTTTGCTCGATAACAACAAAATAATCTTCGGTTTGATTTTCTAAATAGTCGATAAAATCTTCTTTTTCAGAAGAGTCGAAATATTGAGGAGTGTTTAAGTCTAATAACTTCAACAAAGATTCTTTGTCTTCTTTGGTAAAAGCCCTAATCATAAGCTGTAATTTTATAAAATCATTTTTGAATACGGAATGATAGTCTCAAATCCTTTTTGTTTGAAATAATCAGGAGTGTCTTCATTTCCAGTAACTAGAACGAAGTCACCACCCCAAGCTCCTAAACTTTTAACTTCTCCAAAATAATCTGCGAACAATTCCTTTTTTACTGGAGTCAATTTAATAATAGAACTAATAATTCTTTCGTGTTCAATAATTAATTTATTGAAATCATTTATAGAAGAAGATTGAATGAACTCCTTTGATAAAACAGAAATATCGTTGATTTCTTGAGTAATGTCTTTTTTGTTTTGTCTATACTGAGCAATGCCTTCTCTACTGTTTTGTTTTTGGTTTAAGTGAACAAAAAACAATTCCTGAGTAAAGTTCGGTAAAAAAGATATTTCTTCAATAATTGGTTTTTTATCGTTTAATTGATAAAAAATAGGAGTATTGTATTTTGCACAGGCAATATCATATCCACTTCCAGAAAAAGCATTCCATAAAAGTGTAAACGGATTCACTTCTGCCCATGTAGCAATATTATTGATTAAAGTAGAAGAACTACCCAATCCCCAATCTCTAGGGAAATCTAAATTAGTTTTTACAATATAACCCTGACGCTCATTTAAAAATGATGTGTTTAATAGTCTAGCTTCTTGTAATAAACATTGTAATGTTTCTGCTATAAATTCAGTGCTTCCTTCAATGTTTGAGTTAAAAGTAGCAGAGGTTAAACGAAGTTTAGGTAAATCAAAACTAGCTTCAAACCAACATTCACCGGTATGTGTAAAACTACCCCAAATAAGCTGAGGTTCTTTAATTGGTTCGATGGTTAAGTCTTGACCAAACTTAGTAGGTAGTGCTAAAGATGTTGCACCATCTAAAACTACATATTCTCCAGTTAATAATAATTTTCCGTTACTGTAAAGCTTTTTCAAAACTATTTGTCAGGTCGAACGCAGTTGAGACCATTGCTATTTATGGTTATATCTAAGTGAACTCTCGACTGCGCTCGAGGTAACACCTATTTTATACTAATCCGAATTGTTTAAAATGATGTGTAAAATGTTTTACATGAAATTTCTTCCAGTATTCATAATCTAACTCTCCAAAGAAAGGATGTACAATAGCTTTATTAGGGTTTTCTTTAAAGAAGCTTTCAAACCTATCTATTTGCGAAAATAAATCATTGATAGACTCCTGAATTGTATCAAATTTAACAGGGTAAGGTTCTTCAGATAACATAGGAGCCTTAAAACCAACTTGAATTTCATTTTCAGTATCTAAAAAAGGCTTTCTTCTGGTTGATTTTTCTTCACTAACAAACTCTTCAAGAACAACCTTTCCATTAGATATTTTTAACAAGAAACCTAAGTGTTCAATCATTTGCTGTCCATTCATTTTTCCAAATAATGGATGCTCATCTGCTTGTAAACTCATTAGTTTTTTTGAAAGCTCTTCTTTATTTAAAAAGTTAACCCAATTTACTTCGGGTTTTCGTAAAGATTTTATTTTTTCAACTACTGCGCTATGCGAAACAGTTCTGTTTTCAAAGTACTTTGTAATAAGTTCTTTTTCTTCTGAAGTAGCGTTGTATTGATTTAATATATTTTGCAAGTGCATTTTCATATGTCCATGCTGAATTCCTTTTGTTGTTAAGGCACGTAAAGCAGCAAAGTTTTGAGCCAATCCTGCGGCAGCCATAATTTGCATTAAGGTTCTTGCAGACGGGCGGCCCATCATATCTAATGATAATTTAGCCATAGGATGTAAAGCAGTTAATCCACCAACAGTTCCTAAAGCCAATGGAATTTCAATCCAGAATCTAAAAATTCCATCTTTGACCTCGCAATGCGTTAAACTTTTATAATGTCCATCTTTTGAAGCATAAGCATGTGCTCCAGCTTCAATGGCTCTAAAATCGTTTCCGGTAGCTAATACTACTGCATCGATACCGTTCATAATACCTTTATTATGAGTAACTGCTCGGTAAGGTTCTATTTCTGCAATTTGAACAGCTTGAGCGAATTTTTGAGCAAACTTTTCTGGGTTTTCACCACCCAATTCTTCAATTTTACAACTTACTTCAGCTCTTACTAAACATTCAGGAACATAGTTTGATAAAATACTCATAACAATTTCAATGTCTTCTTTTTGAAATTGTTTAGCCATTGCTTCTAAACACGAATTGATAAAATTCGCACCCATAGAATCTTTAGTTTCAAAAGTAACGTGTAACTGATAGTAGTTAGCAAGTTTATCTGTTTTATCTATTAATTCAATATCTAAAATTCCACCACCACGTTTTTCCATGTTTTTAGTAATGGAAGCCGTTGCTGCGTATAATTCTGTTTTTTGTTGATTGAAATAAGTAATTAAATCTTCTTTATCTCCAGAGTACATAAAATGTACTTGACCAATCTTTGTCGTAGCAATCACTTCAGTTTTAAAACCACCACGAGTACTCCAGTATTTAGCAACTAATGAAGCAGCCGCAACCACAGAACTTTCTTCAACAACCATTGGAATTACATAATCTCGACCATTAATTACAAAGTTTGGTGCAATACCATAAGGCATATAAAAATTAGTAATGGTATTTTCGATAAAATCATCATGTAATTGCTGTAAAGAAGCATCTACATTCCAATATTGTTTTAACGTTTGTATAATTTCTGGTTGATTATCAAAGTAGGTTTTAGCTAACCAATCAATTTTTTCTTCTTTGGTAAGTTTTGAAAATCCTGAAATAATTTTCGACATTCTATCTTCATTTTTGGTGCGTCAAAGATAAATGAATCCTGTTAAAATCTCTTTTATATTCACGATTTATAACTTTTTAGGACTGATTTTTGATGATTTTTCCGTAAACTTGGCAAACTTTTTACGTAAACAACAACTATAAATGAAGAAATTAATCATCTTTTTTTTAGGACTGACTTCACTATTACAAGCACAAAAAAAAGACATTACTCTACAGGATATTTGGAAAAAGGGCACATTTAGAGCCGATTATATGAATTCATTGAATTCAATGAATGGAAATTTCTACTCACTTTTAAATTATAGCAATACGGGTTCTACCGTAGATAAATACAATTATGAAACTTTAGAAAAAGTAGCAACAATTGTAAATAGCGAAGATTTAAATGGCTTAGCATACTTTGAATCTTATGATTTTAATAATGATGAAAGTAAATTAATCTTAGGAACCAAGTTTAAACCAATCTTTCGTCGTTCGTTTTTAGGAACGTATTATTTGTATGATATCGAAACAAAATCATTAAAACTGATTGGAGAAGATATTCAGCGTCCTACGTTTTCACCAGATAGTAAAAAAGTAGCGTATGCTAAGGATAACAACTTATTTATTAGAGATTTTTCTGATAATACTCTAGTAAAGGTAACTACCGATGGTGAAAAGAATAAAATTATCAACGGTATTACTGATTGGGTGTATGAAGAAGAATTTGGATTTGTAAGAGCATTTGAATGGAGTGCAGATAGTAAGAATTTAGCATTTTTACGATTTGATGAGAGTAAAGTGAAGACATTTTCAATGGATGTTTTTGGAAAAGGGAAATACCCATCACAACATGTTTTTAAATATCCAAAAGCAGGAGAAGATAACGCAAAGGTTACCTTATATATGTATTCATTAGAATCGAATAATACCGCAAGAATCGTTTTTGGAGAGTATGAATACATTCCTAGAATTAACTGGACAAAAGACGCAAATGTGTTGGCAGTTCGTACATTGAATCGTCATCAGAATGATTTAAAAATGTACTTTGTTGATGCGAAAACATACAGAAGTACTCTAGTGTTAAATGAAACTGATAAGGCTTATGTAGACGTTACCGATGATTTAACGTTCTTAGATGACAATAGTTTTATTTGGACAAGTGAAAAAGACGGATATAATCATATTTATCACTATGATAATAAAGGAACATTAATTAATCAAGTTACCAAAGGAAACTGGGATGTTACTTCTTATTATGGTTATAATGCCTCGAAGAATACTATTTATTACCAATCAGTAGAAAACGGTTCTATTAATAGAGGAGTATATAGTATTTCTTTAAAAGGGGAAAATAAAAAATTATTAAGTGAAGCATCAGGTACTAACGGAGCTTCTTTTAGTAACAATAAAAATTTCTTTATCAATACATTTTCTGATGCAAATACACCACCAGTGTATACATTAAGAAATGCAGATGGTAAAGTGTTGAAGACAATCAAAGATAATGCAGCTTTAAAGGAAGCTATTGCAGGGTTTAATTTGAGTAAAAAAGAATTTTCTACCATTACTGTCAATGGAGAAGAGTTAAACATGTATACGATTAAGCCTGCTAATTTTGATTCATCAAAAAAATACCCAGTATTAATGTATCAATATTCAGGGCCAGGATCTCAGCAAGTAGCAAACAGATGGAATGGGTCTAATGATTATTGGCACCAAATGTTAGCACAAGATGGATATATCATTGTTTGTGTAGATGGAAGAGGAACAGGATATAAAGGACGTGACTTTAAAAAAGTAACGTACATGAACTTGGTAAAGCACGAGACAGAAGATCAAATTGCAGTAGCAAAGAAGTTGGCAGAATTACCATATGTAGATGCTAAAAGAATTGGAATTTGGGGTTGGTCTTTTGGTGGTCATATGAGTACCAATTGTTTGTTAAAAGGAAATGATGTGTTTTCTACTGCAATCGCAGTAGCTCCTGTAACTACATGGAGATTTTATGACACTATTTATACAGAGCGTTATATGCGTACACCAGAAGAAAATCCTTCTGGATACGATGAAAATTCACCATTAAATTACCCAGAATTATTAAAAGGAAAGTACCTTTTAATTCATGGTACAGGAGATGATAATGTGCACGTACAAAATGCATATCGAATGGCAGAAGCTTTAATTCAAGCAAATAAGCAATTCGAATGGGGAATGTACCCAGATAAGAATCACGGAATTTACGGTGGAAATACACGTTTACACTTGTATACAAAAATGACAAACTTTATTAAAAACAACTTATAAAACTATGGCAAATTCAACTTCTATTAAACAAAAGGAATTATTTGGGCATCCAGTAGGACTATATGTGCTATTTTTTACAGAAATGTGGGAACGCTTTTCTTATTATGGTATGAGAGCAATTCTAGTATTGTATTTAGTTGCAAAAACTACGGATTCAAATGCCGGGTTAGGTTGGACCAATGGAGATGCGTTATCATTGTATGGAACTTATACAATGTTAGTATATCTTATGTCTATTCCTGGAGGTTGGATAGCAGATAAATTTTTAGGACAAAAGAAATCTGTGTTGTATGGAGGTATATTGTTAGTAGCTGGTCATAGTGTATTAGCGATAGAACAAATGTGGGCCTTCTACACAGGATTAGGGTTAATTATTGCTGGTGTTGGAATGTTAAAACCAAATATCTCAACAATGGTAGGAGGTTTGTATAAGCAGGGAGATATTCGTAGAGATAAAGGATTTACTATTTTCTATATAGGGATTAATGTAGGTGCATTTTTATCAGCCTTAATTGTAGGTTATGTTGGAGAGAAATATGGGTGGCATTATGGATTTGGTCTTGCAGGAATAGGAATGGCTTTAGGATTATTGCAGTACGTTTTAGGTCAAAAGCACTTAAGAGGAGTAGGTGATTTCCTTGGAGCATCGGAAAATTTAGAAGATAAAGAAGCAATGAATAAACCACTTACTTCTGTAGAGAAGGATAGAGTGGTTGTATTGTTAATTTCTTTTTTATTAGTAATAATTTTCTGGGGAGCGTTTGAGCAAGCTGGTGGTTTAATGAATATTTATGCGAAAGAGAAAACTAATAGAATGTTAATGGGATGGGAAGTTCCAGCATCTTGGTTTCAATCTTTAAATGCAATGTTTATTATTTTCTTAGGAACATCTGTTGCTGGTTATTGGGCTCATAGAAAGTTAAAAGGTAAAGTATCATCTTCTTTGTTTAAAATGATATTAGGACTAATAATTATGGGAACAGGTTTCTTTTTTATGACTGGAGCTGCAGCACAGTATGAAGCAGATGGAGCTTCGGCAATGTATTGGCTAGTTCTAGCTTATTTATTCCATACAATAGGAGAATTATGTATTTCGCCAGTGGCATTATCATATATAACCAAACTAGCTCCTGTAAAATACGCATCTTTAATGATGGGAGTTTATTTTGCAATGACCGGATTAGGAAATAAGGTGGCTGGATTGTTAGGAGAGTCAGCAGAAAGTTTCGGAGAGTTAACCATATTTACAGGAATTGCTGTTTTTTGTGTCGCATTTGGTGCATTGATGTTGTTATTCAGGAAAAAACTAGAAAAGTTAACTCATGGTGTTGAAGATAAAGAAGGAACAATACATGAGGAAGCAGAAGGATTTGAATTAGCAGATAGAAACTAATTAAAATAAAAACAAGCCTCGTAATAGGAATATTACGAGGCTTGTTATGTTAAATTATATACATTTATAATATGAGTTCAGATATAGAAAATCTATTTAAAGACAAGGTTTTAGGACACCCAGCAGGATTGTTTGTGTTGTTCTTTACAGAAATGTGGGAGCGTTTTTCTTACTACGGAATGCGTGCTATTTTAGTAATATTTTTAACTGGTGCTGTTACTGGTAACAATCCAGGATGGGGTTGGGATACTTCGGCTGCATTATCACTATTGGGAACATATGCACTTTTTGTGTACTTAACACCTATAGTTGGAGGTTGGTTAGCCGATAATAAAATTGGTTATAGAATGGCTGTTGTTATAGGGGCGTTATTAATGACCTTAGGACATGCTGCTATGGCTGTAGAAACACCTACCTTTTTATATATTGGTATTGCGTTGTTAATTGTAGGAAATGGTTTCTTTAAACCTAACATGACTTCTATTATTTCTAAAATGTATGCTGGTAAGGATGATAAGAAAGATGGAGCGTATAACATTTTCTATATGGGAGTAAATGCAGGAGCATTTATTGGAATTATGCTTTGTGGATGGGTAGGAGAAAAAGTAGGATGGAGCTACGGATTTGGACTAGCAGGTATTTTCATGTTGTTAGGAATGCTTCAGTTTTATTATGCTCAACCTATTTTTGGAAGCTTAGGTGATAAGCCTAAAAATGAAGAAAAAGACATGATAGATACTTTAGTAGAGAATCCTGATAATGGAGGAGTGAAGCTAAACAAGTTTTCTGTTCTTGATTATTCTTTAATAGGTGTTTTTATAGTTTCTGCTTTAATATTTATTATAAATGATCCGCTAAGTAAAATTGGTGATATTCAAGCATTGAACTTTACAGTTGCTGGAATGGGAGATTCTTTATTTTTTGCATTGGTCGCGGCTATAAGTTTTATTTTGTTGTTAATTGTTAGAATACCTAGGTATACGAGAATTGAACGAGATAGAATGATTGCATTTACAATTTTCTGTTTATTTACAATTTTCTTTTGGGCAGCATTTGAGCAAGCTGCAGGTTCATTACCAATTTATACAAGAGATTTTACTGATAGGGTATTAGAAGGAACAGCTGGAAGTGTTTTTAAAATAGTTGATTTATTAGTGACAGTTGTTCCAATGGGAATAATTACTTACGTATTATATAGTCTTTTCAAAAAAACCTTTAATAAAATAAGTTTATCAAACATAATTTTAGGGGTTAGTTTCTTGATCGTTTGGGCAATTATTTTATACAAGTTATATATTGAGTTTAGTGATCCAAAAGCGGAAGTGCCAATTACTTGGTTTGCTATTTTAAACTCTTTATTCATTATTGCTTTTGCGCCATTATTTACTAAATGGTGGGATAGTAAATATAATCCACCAGCATCGGTTAAATATGGATTAGGTTTAATTATTATGGCTATAGGATTTGGGTTATTAGCATTCGCAGCTAGTGATATCCCTTTAGGAGCTAAAACAGCTAAGTTAAGTATGGTTTGGTTAGTGTTAGCTTATTTGTTTCATACGCTTGGAGAATTATGTTTATCACCAATGGGACTTTCGTATTTGAGTAAGTTAGTTCCTGCAAGAATGGTTGCCTTCATGTTTGGGGTATACTATTTAGCAATTGCTATAGGGAATAAATTGGCACATTATATTGGTGGTGATATAGAAAAAATTACTGAAGAAAGTGGATTGTCATTTTTCTTCTTGATTTTCACGATAGTTCCAATAGCATTAGGATTGTTGTCGTTTGCGCTTCATCCATTACTTAAAAGGTTAATGCACGGAGTAAAATAAGATTTTACAAACGTTAAAATAAACTAAAAACCTATTGAGTGTAAAAACTTGATAGGTTTTTTTGTAAATTTGGAATACTTATTGAGACTTATAGGGTATGAAGAAATTAATATTACTAGCATTTATATTTGTAGGCACTATACAAATGACTGCGCAAAACGAAATAAACTGGTTGTCTTTTGAAGAGGCTATTGAGAAGAGTAAAGAGAATCCAAAGCCAATTTTAGTTGATTTATATACAGACTGGTGCGGTTGGTGCAAGAAAATGGATGCAACTACATATAAAAATGGAATCATTATCAAATACATTAATGATAACTATTACGCAGTTAAAATGGATGGAGAAGGAAAGGATGATATCACTTTTCAGGGGAAAACATTTAAATATGTTCAGCAAGGAAGAAGTAAATTTCATCAATTAGCGGCAGCTATTATGAGAGGTAAAATGAGTTACCCTTCTACAGCTTTTTTCGATAAAGATTTAAAGTTAATACAAACTGTACCAGGTTATTTAGCCAAAGAAAGATTTGAAAAGGTATTGGCTTATTTTAACAATGACAATTATAAAAAAACTGCTTGGAAAGATTTTGAAAAGAACTTTAAAAGTTCAATTTAGCAAGGTAGTTTTAGTACTTCAAAATATATGCGCCATTTTTACGAGTATTGTAAAATGGCGTTTTTTCTTTCTCGCAAGTTGCTTCCCATCGATTGATATAACTTTTATAGTTACTCCCGTCAACAACAATTATTTTAGGATTTAAACGAGTAATGAGTCTTGTTAAGTTTATTTTCGGAGAGTATTGTAGTATTACGATTGGCTTTCTTAGAGTGATGTTATAAATTCCTAAACTATCTACTAAAAGAATTGTGTCATTTCTTAATGAAAGAACATTAGGAATGTTATTTCGGAACTGTATGGTAGTTTTCTTATGTGTTTTGTAAGGGGCTACAACATTATAAATATATGGAGTAATGCTGTCATTGTAGTAAAGCAAAAATTTTCTCCCATTTCGTACTCCTATAAGAGAACTCTTGGTTTTATGAAAGACAATAAGTTCTTTTGTGGTGGTGGTTTTATAGTGCTTAGCTAACAATATGAATTGTACACCAATGATTGAAAGAAGTAATGAAACTAAAAGGAGTTTTCGTTTTTTCTGAATTATCATTTGAAAGAAGAGAATAATACATAAATACCAAACAAATACTTCGGGTAGTGATAGACTAATTTCTTTAAGTAAGAAAGCCTCTTGATGTCCAATCCAATTGATGAGAGAGTTCATTGAAGAAATTATGAACTCATAAATTGTAACAATAATTGTAGGAAGAAGGTCGGTTAAAGCTAAGAGAATTATAATAATTCCACTAATAAGAATGGTGGCAAGAAAAGGAATGATGAGAAGATTAGAAAGAATAAACAACATAGGGAACTGATTAAAATAATATAGACTCAGAGGTAGTATTGCAGTTTGTGCAGCAATAGAAACGGTAAAAAGTTGCCAGAATTTATCAATCAGCGCATATTTGGGTTTCCATAAAGCATACAATAGTGGTTGTATCCAAACAATTCCGAAAACAGCTAAGTAGCTTAATTGAAATCCAACATCGAATAAGAATAGAGGGTTAATTAGTAGTAACAAAAGCATAGAGCTAATTAATGAATGCTCTATGAGTTGTTTCCTTTTGAATATAAGACTAATCGAAACAAATGAAAACATGGTTGTAGCTCTTACTACAGAAGCAGATAAGCCTGCTATAAAGGCAAAAGACCATAAGCAACCAATAAGAAGTGCAGTTTTTATAAAACGACCTTGTTTATACCTTTCTAAAAAAGAAAAAAGAAGCGATAAGAACCATAAAATGACACCTATATGTAGTCCGGAAATTGCTAGAATATGAATTGCACCTGCTTTTGTATAACTATCAAGTAGTTCCTTGGAGATCTGTTGCCGTTCTCCAAGAAGTAATGCGTTTATAATCGTTAACGTTTCTTTTGAAAAATGGTATTTTTTTAATGTACACTTAATTTTATCTCTAATATTGGAGGCTATTCTATAAAAGGATGGAGAGCTCGTTTTTAAAGTTTTAAAGCTTTCATGTTTTGTAAAAACCTGATGATAAATGTGTTGTTTGGCTAAATAACTTTTATAATCAAACTGATATGGGTTTAAGGGTGAAGGTAATTCTTGAAATATAAGATATAAATAAAGTTGATCTCCTATTGTAGGAGGCTTTTGGATAGTGTCAATAGAAATGTTTAACAGTATATGACCAGATGTCTTCTTACTGTTAATTTGAGATACTTTTGCTACGAATTTGTAATTGAATTGACTTGGTTTTAGAATTTTTTGAATGGTTAGAATTCCTGAGCAATCTTTTTTATAATGTTTGAGATAATAATCTTTACGATTTCGAGGGTTCTGAATTAGTAAGATGCTAATACCAATTAGAACAAAGAGACAACTGCTTAAAATAGAAAATGAGATTTTGATGTTTTTCCATTTTAAAAGGAAAAGAATAACGAATAAAATTGAAGTAAAGATGTAAAGATTGTTTATTCCAAAACACCAAATATTCCATTGAAACTGTAAAATGATTCCAATGATTAAAAAGAGTAGAAATGAGGTAGGTGTGTAACGAACCAATTTTTTCATAGCACGTTAAAGCTATAGAAAAAACAAGGAGAAGAAAAGATGGCTGTACCTTTTCTAAATATAAGCTATTAAAAAGTGTAGGTTAATCTATGTTTTACAAAAATAAATGTGTAGCTGTAGTAGCTAGTTTTAAAGATTTGGTGTGTTCATTAAAATAAAAATGGAATGATATATTGAAAAAGCAAAACAAGAAGTCCAATAGCAATAAGATTTAGTACAATACCAACCTTTGCCATTTGATGTACTTTTATGTATCCACTCGCAAAAACTATAGCATTTGGTGGAGTGGCCATAGGAAGCATAAATGCACAGCTACTCGCAATGGTTACAGGAATTAGTAAATTAAGTATAGGTATTTGTAGGCCAATAGCTATACCCGCTACTACTGGAGCTAATACGGCTACTAGTGCTACATTACTCATCAATTCTGTCATAAAAAGCATCAGGAATATTAATAAAGAAGCTGTCAGTAAAACACTGATATTACTAGAGGCAATGGCAGTCGAAACTAAATCAACAATACCACTACTAGACATTCCTTTTGCAAGTGCTAATCCACCTCCAAAAAGTATTAAAATTCCCCATGCTAGTTTTTCTGTGTCTTTCCATTGTAAGATAAATTCTCCTTTTTTAAAATTAAAGGGAATAGCAAAAAGAGAAACCGCTGCAATCATACTAATAATAGTATCTGATAACTTTAATCCAGGAAACAACTTATTGATTAAAGTTCTAAAAATCCATAAGAAAACAGTAATTGCAAAAACAAGTAATACTTGCTTTTCTTTGGCCGATAATTTTCCTAGTTTGTTTAATTCTGAATCAATTACCTGTCTAGAAGCTTTAAATTGGAGGTTTTTGTTTGGATACATCCATTTTACTAAAACGAAATAAACAATAGTAATCATGACTATAGAAAATGGTAATCCAATGGCCATCCATTGTAAAAAGGAAATCTCTATTTGATATTCATTTTCAAGTAACCCTATTAAAACGGAGTTTGGAGGTGTGCCAATGATAGTAGCTATTCCGCCAGCATTTGCCGAGAATGCAATTCCTAGCATGGTAGCTAAAGCAAAGTTCTTGTCGTCTTTAGTAAAGCCATCTTCATCGTTTATCAATAGTTGAATGACTGATAAAGCTATAGGAAGCATTACTACGGTACTCGCTGTATTACTTATCCACATACTCAACAAACCTGTAGCAATCATAAACCCTAAAATAACCTTATTAGGAGTAGTTCCTGTAATTTTTATAATAGTAAGTGCAATACGTTTATGCAAGTTTACTTTCTCTAATGCTAACGCCAATACAAAGCCACCAAAGAAAAGAAAAATGATAGGACTCCCATAGTTAGCACCTACTTCAGCAATGGGCATAATTTTTAATAAGGGAAACAAAATTAAAGGCAATAACGCAGTAACGGAAATTGATACTGCTTCTGTTATCCACCAAGTAATCATCCATAGAGCTACTCCAATAACAGCATCTCCAATATCAGATATCATTTCAAAAGGTAGGTTTATGGTGATAAAAAAAATCAGTGGTCCTAGAATGAGACCAATTTTTTTTGAGTTTGGCATAACAAATAATAAGTTGACTTAAAGGAATCGAATATAATTGATTTCAAACAAATAAGTAAAAAAATGTAATTTCTTTTGTAGAGTGTTTTTAACCTCAGTGAGGATAGAAAATTGTAAGTAATAAAAAAGAGGAACTATATTCTTATAGTTCCTCTTTTTTGTTTTATATAAGTAAAATTATAATACTTCTACGAATAAACCTTCTTCAGTTTTTTCAACCTTAGCTATCTTATTTTTTGTTAATCCTTTGATGGTTTTATCCCATTTTTTGTTCGATAATCCGCTTTCAGCTTTTAAATCATTCAAACCAATTTTTTCAGCTTTTTGAAGTATAGCAAAAACAGCTTTTTCATCATCGTTTAATTCAACAGCAGGAGCTTTTTTCTCTGGTTTCATCTGAGGGAAGAATAGTACTTCTTGGATAGATGGATTGTTTGTTAAATACATAATTAAACGATCCATTCCAATTCCTAATCCAGAGGTTGGAGGCATTCCATATTCTAAAGCACGTAAGAAATCTTGATCAATAAACTCACCAGCTTCATCATCTCCTCTTTCAGCTAATTTTAATTGAGCCTCAAAACGTTCACGTTGGTCAATTGGGTCATTTAACTCAGAATATGCGTTTGCAATTTCTTTACCACAAACCATTAACTCAAAACGTTCTGTTAATTCCGGATTGTCTCTATGTTCTTTACATAAAGGAGACATTTCTTTTGGGTAATCGGTAATAAAAGTTGGTTGAATGTAGTTTCCTTCACATTTCTCACCAAAAATTTCATCGATTAACTTTCCTTTACCCATAGTATCATCTACCTCGATACCCATATCTTGAGCCGCTTTACGAATCTCATCTTCTGTTTTACCAGTAATATCAAATCCTGTAAAATGCTTAATAGAGTCTGCCATAGTTACACGAGCATATGGAGCTTTAAAGTCTACCTCGTATTCACCAAAAGTAGCTTTTGAAGTCCCGTTTACTGCAATAGCACAGTGCTCTAAAAGCTTTTCAGTAAACTCCATCATCCAGTTGTAGTCTTTGTAAGCCACGTAAATTTCCATGGCTGTAAACTCTGGATTGTGAGTTCTGTCCATTCCTTCGTTACGGAAATTCTTAGAAAACTCATATACTCCATCAAAACCACCAACAATTAAACGTTTTAAGTATAACTCATTAGCAATACGCATATATAATGGAATGTCTAATGCATTGTGATGTGTAATAAATGGTCTAGCAGCAGCACCTCCTGGTATTGGCTGTAAAATTGGTGTTTCAACTTCAAAATATCCAGCATCATTAAAAAACTGACGCATTGCGTTGAATAACTTAGTACGCTTAACGAAAACCTCTTTTACATTTGGATTTACAACTAAATCTGCGTAACGCTGACGGTAACGCATTTCAGGATCAGTAAATCCGTCGAATGTATTTCCTTCAGCATCAACTTTTGGTAATGGTAATGGCTTTAAAGATTTACTTAATAACTTAAAATCTTTAACCATTACCGTGATTTCTCCAACTTGAGTTTTAAACAACTCTCCTTCGATACCTACAAAATCACCAATATCTAATAGTTTCTTATAAACTTCGTTGTATAAAGTCTTGTCTTCTTCAGTACAAATTTCATCGCGATTAAAATATACCTGTACTCTTCCTTCACTATCTTGCAATTCTGCGAAAGAAGCTTTTCCTTGGATACGACGAGACATTAATCTACCAGCTATTACCACCTTTTTGCCTTCTTCAAAGTCCTGTTTAATCGCTTTTGAATTTGAATCTAATGGAAATAAATCTGCTGGGTATGGATTGATACCTAACTCACGTAACTTCGTAAGTTTTTCTCTACGTACAACTTCTTGTTCTGATAATTGCATGATTAACTTTTTGTTGTTTAAATTTAAAGGGGCAAAGATACAATCAATTACAAAACTAAACAACGTTAACAAATAGGAGATTTTTGTAAAAAATTATTTTTTTATTTGGTAGAATTAAAAAAGTGTGTATATTTGCAGGCTGTCTTTTTTTAAAAGCAGCATTTAGTTGTGTTGTTAAGGTGTTAAATCACCTAGGTTTTGTTAACCGATGGAAAGCTTCCCTGAGATGGGTTGCTTTTTTTTTGCTCTTAATTTAACTGAAAAAAGCTCCTTTGTAGCTCCAGAAGTCCATCATAAAGAGAATTAAATAGATTATAGAGATCGAGAATTTTATAGTAGCAGAAGCTAAAAACCCTATGAATGCTCCAAATGATGCTTTGATTGCTCTGGAAGTGTCTTTACTATCATAAATTAACTCACCAATAAAAGCTCCTACGAAAGCACCAATCAACATTCCAAAAGGAATAGGAGAAAGTAATCCTACAATTAATCCAATAGTAGTTCCATAAACTCCATATTTGGTGCCTCCAAAACGTTTTGTTCCTAAGGCGGGTATAAAATAATCTATGATAAATATAAAAATGGCAATACCAAGTGTAATTCCTAGGAAAGTCCAATTTTGAGGTATAACGCTAGTAGAATATAGAAGGAGTAATCCAACCCAACTAGTTAATGGGCCAGGTAAAATAGGTAAAAAAGAACCAATTAAGCCTAGACAAATAAATAGAAATCCTAAGATTAATAAGAGTAAATCCATTGAAATTTTTATTGATATGACGAATATAAAAACTGTTTGTTACATAATTAAATGAACTAAAAAATTAGTTTAAACTAATTTTTTAGTTATATTTGTGAGAGATAATTCATGTAAAGTATGAGAAAGAGTATCATAATAACTTTCATATCAATGATTTTTATTGGGTGTAATAATGGTAGAACTTATGAAGAAGTAACCAATTTTGAGCGGGAATATAAATTCGATTTTGAGATTGAAGAAAAGGTGCAAAAAGATACGGTGCCATGGAAACATCAATTGTCTGCTGGAGAATATGCTTTAAAAGGAAGTTATAAGAAAGCTCTAAAAGAATGGGGGAAAGTTATGAGAGGGAGAGAACTGTATTATTCTGAAAAAGAAATAGACTCCTTGAAAGCAAACTTTACGTTGGTAAATGCTAAACAGGAAATTGTAGCGCAATCGAAAGAAACAAGTATTGTGATTATTAATGAAGCACATCATAATACTTTCCATCGACTGTTTACAAAATCGTTGTTAAAAGATTTGTACGAAACTGGTTATCGTTATTTGGGATTAGAGGCTTTAATGAATGGCGATGAAAAAGACGCTTTTCTAAATACAAGAAAATACCCAATTAAGAAGAGTGGTTATTACACTAATGACCCTAATTTTTCAAAGTTAATTCGAGAAGCAACTGCAATAGGTTATCAAGTATTTTCTTATGAACAAACCTCTGGAGTTAATGGTAAAGAAAGAGAAATTGAACAAGCAAAAAATATACAGGAAATACTAAAAACCTCTAAGGGTAAGATTTTGATTCATTGCGGTTTTGATCATGTATTGGAAGGTAGTAAAAGGGGGTGGGAAAAGGCTATGGCAGGAAGAATAAAGGAATTTACAGGGGTTGATCCTTTAACAGTTAATCAAACTCAGTTTAGTGAAAGAGGAGAGGAAAGATATAATCACCCAATGTTGAAAGCTTTGCAAGTTAAAGAATCATCGGTGTTAAAAAATAAACATGATAGTATTGTAGGATACACTAGACGAAACTCTTGGACAGACATTGCCGTGCTACACCCTACAATAGAAGAGGAAGAAGGACAAGTAGTAGAGAAAAACTCAATTGAGCATGTATTGAATTTTGATAAAATCGATTTGGAATATCCGTTAATGGTGTTAGGTTTTAAAGAAGGAGATGATATTCATAAGGCGGTTCCGATACTCGTTACAGAATTAAAGGGGAAAAAGTCTGAGTTAAAGTTGTTATTGCCTCAAAAAGGGACGTATATATTTGTTGTTGTGAATAAAGAAAACAGAGCAGTTAAATTTAAAGAATCAGTATAAATTAGTTTAAATGAGCAAACAATTAACAAAAGCAGAAGAGCAAATAATGCAAGTTTTGTGGCAATTAAAAAAAGCTTCTGTAAAAGAAGTAATAGAGGAGTTACCAGAGCCAAAGCCTGCATACAATACGGTTTCTACTATTGTAAGAATATTAGAAACGAAGGAATTTGTAGGGCATGAGCCTAAAGGAAGGGGATATGTGTATTTTCCTTTGATAGCGAAAGATGATTATAGTAATCAGAGTTTACACAAATTGATGAATGGTTATTTTGGAGGGTCTTTTAAAAGTATGGTCTCGTTTTTTATGAAGGAAAATAAAATGGACATTACTGAATTAGAAAGTATTTTAAAGGAAGTAGATAAAAATAAAAAAAATGAAAACTAGTGCTATAAGTGTTTTGCTGGTTTTTTTAATCATATTTCTTGCTTGTGAGAAGGTTAAAAAAGTAAGTCATGAAGATGTTTTGGTCGTAAATTTAAAAGAAGAAACGAGTAAAGAAAAAGAAGTCTTTTTGAAACTAGATTTAGATAAAAATCATCAAAATTTATTGAATCCCGCTGTTAGTAAAGATAGTTTAAAGAGTGTATATCAATCTTGGGTAAAGCTTCATACAGATTTAAACGTGTTTTTAGGTGAAAAAAAATTTAATTGGGGGTTAGAAAAGACGCAAATAAAATTATTCAATAAAATTTATTTCAATAAAGAAGGTCGCATAAAAACATATGCTTTTAGAGTTTATGATTCAATATCTAAAGAAAAGGCAGATGAATTTAAAAAATTAATAAAAGACTTTGCTCAAGAAGTTAAGATAAAAATTAAAAGAGAAAACGCTTTTGCTCAGTGTGGAAAAATCTCTTTGCCTAATAACTAATATGAAACGTTATGATTAATTATATTATACAAGTTATATTATTTCAAGTGTTGTTTGTAGCGGTATATGATTTCTTTTTAAGTAAGGAGACATTTTTTACAAAGAATAGATGGTATTTATTAATTACTGCACTAGGCTCATTTATACTACCACTCATTAAAGTACCTACAATTCAACGAGCTGTTCCGCAAGAATATACCATTTTATTACCTGAGGTTGTGCTGTCACCACAAAAGGTTATTGAAAAATCGACATGGTATCAATCTGTTAACTATTTAGATGTGTTGTTTTATGCTGGGTGTATATTGTTTTTATTGGTTTTTGTATACAAACTTTATCAAATAGTAAGACTAATTTTTATATACGGAGCTGAGAAAAGACAAAACTACAAATTGGTTTTACTTCCAAAAAATTCGAAAGCATTTTCGTTTTTTAACTACATTTTTTTAGGACAAGGAATTTCAAAAGATAAGCAAGAAAAAATCATTCAGCATGAATTGGTTCATAGCCAACAAAAACACTCTTTAGATCTATTGCTTTTTGAAGGACTAAAAATTATTATGTGGTTCAATCCAATGGTATATGTCTATCAAAATAGGGTTGCATTAGTTCATGAATATATTTCAGATGAAGTAGTAAGTAAAACTACTCAAAAGGAAAATTATATAAACAATTTACTCTCAGATATTTTTCAAGTTGAGAGCATTTCATTCATTAATCAATTTTATAAACATTCATTAATCAAAAAACGAATACGTATGATGACAAAAAACAAATCCAAAGAAATTAAACAACTCAAGTACTTATTACTAGTACCAGTGCTTGCAAGTATGCTAATATATACTTCATGCAGTGAAGATCTACAGCAAGGAGAAGTTGCAAAAAAAGAGTTGATAACCATTCATTTGAAAATAGGAGATCGCTATGATAAAGAAATGAAGGGTAAGAAAGAGACTTATTTAGATTTTTATCAAGGAACAGAAGATCCGGGATGGGAGGAGATATCATATGCTGATCTATTGCCAGAAGAGAAAAATGAATATGACGCAGATTTGAATAGCTTGAAAAGTAAAAAAGATATTTATTTAAACACAATTGAGTTAAAAATTTATAAAAAGCCAAACGGTAGAAAGGTAATTGGGCATTTTATAGACTTTTCTAAAGTGAAAACTAAATCTACTGATACGAATGAAATAGGAGAGAATGTTCCCTTTGCCTTATTAGATAAGTACCCAACTTTTCCAGGATGTGCTGACGCAAATAAGGAGTGTTTCAATAAGAAGATGATGAAGTTTGTTGTTCAAAATTTCGATGCTAAATTGGCAAATAAACTGGGTTTACCAAAAGGGAAAAAGAGAATCTATGTGCAGTTTAAAATTGGACAGAACGGTGAGATTAAAGATGTAAAAGCAAGAGCACCGCATCCTGCTTTAAAAGAACATGCAATGGAAATAGTTCGTAAATTACCTAAGATGTTACCAGGAGAAAAAGATGGTAAAAAGGTAATTACTGGGTATACTTTACCAATCACGTTTAATGTAGAGTAAGCGTAATATGAGATGCCTTTTAGTAATCTTATTTTTTATACAAGTGTCTGGTATAGCTCAACAAGTGCCAGACACCATGTACTTGCCTAGTTTAATAAAAAAAGAACGGTCTTTTGAAATTTATATTGATGAAGGGCATAACAATTTTCATACAAAAAATAATAGGTACAAACCATTTGCAAATGTGTTAATAGGTGCTGGTTATAAGGTAAAAAGCTTTTCACATAAGTTTTCCAAAGAAAGTTTGAAAGATGTCAAGGTTTTGGTTATAGCAAATGCTTTGGTAGAAGGGGCTAGAGGTCCATTTGTTATACCAACACCTAGTGCTTTTACAAAGAAGGAAGTAACAAGTATAAAAAAATGGGTGCAAGATGGAGGAGCGTTATTTTTAATAGCCGACCATATGCCATTTGCAGGAGCAAGTGAGATGCTAGCAAAATCTTTCGGATTTACTTTCTATGATAGCTTTTTATTAGACAAGAATCAACGGGGAATCTTAGATTTTTCAAAAGAAAATTTACTTCTAGGAAATCATAAAATTACTTCTGGAAATAAGCAATATGAAAGGGTAAATAGCATTAGAACGTTTACTGGACAAGCGTTTAAAATTCCGAATACAGCAATTTCAATATTGAAAACTAATGAGGAAATGGTTGTACACTTACCTGATACCATGTGGCGTTTCTCAGAGAAAACAAAGAGATTTCAAGCAGCAAATTTATCACAAGGAGCTATCATGAAATATCACAAAGGAAAGATTGCTGTTTTTGGTGAAGCTGCTATGTTCACCGCTCAATTGGCAGGAAGAAATCAGTTCAAAGTAGGAATGAACGCAACCGGAGCAGAAGAAAATTACAAGTTACTCGTAAACCTTATAACTTGGTTAACAAATAAAGATTAATAAATTATGAAAAAGAAATTGTTTTATGTAGTATGTATAATTATTGGGTTAAAAGTAGAAGCACAGGTTTCTACATTTAAAACGATTGATAGTTTAACTACTATTGGAAGGTATCAACAAGCATTAGAATTATTGACATCCTTACCTGAAGATTATATAAAGAATAAAAAAATAGCACAGGTATATGAAACCTTAGACAATTACAAAACTGCATCTAAATTTTATGAAAAAGCATTGAGCCAACAAGAAAACTATATTATAAAATTAAAATTAGGAAAGGCCTATGTTAAGCTCGGGCAAACAACGAAGGCAATTTCACTTTTTGAAGATATTATCGAAAAGGATCCTGAAAATCTTTTAGCAAGGTATCAACTAGGAAAACTTTACCTAAAGAGAAAACAAAAACTAAAGGCAAAAGATGTTTTTGAAACACTGGTAAAAGCCGATAAGTTCAATGCTAATTATTCCTATTATTTAGGAGTTGCTTATGAAAAGTTAAAGAAAAATAATAAGCGTATAGATAGTTATTTAGACGCTTACAAAAAGGATAATGAACATATAAAAGCTATTGAAAAACTGGCAATAGCCTATAGAATGTTAAGAGATAAAGATTCTTCTAGTTTGTTTGTAGAAAAAGGATTGCAAGTAGCTCCTTATCATATCAATTTGAATAGATTAAAAATTAATGAGTCTTTTAGAAGTGAAAATTACAAGGAGGCTATTCGGTTGTTAAAAAGAATTGATTCGGTAAAACCTAATGAACACTATACCCATAAGATGCTAGCAAAATCGTATTACGAATTAGAACAATCTGATAGTGCTAAGATACATTTTGCAAGGGCGGTTAAAATTGACAGATCAGACTTTAAAAGTTATATTTTTTTAGGAAGCATATCTTTTGAAGCGAAAGATTATCAAGGAGCAATGATTAATTATTTAATGGCAACTATTGTAGGAAAAGAACCTAGAGATGAAGCTCATTTAGGTATGGCAAATGTGTTTTTTGAACAAAAGAAACCCAAAAGAGTTATAGAGCAATACAAAAAAGCAATTGCAGAAAATAGAAATAACTACAAAGCATTGTATTTATTGGCAAATTTTTCAGATAATTATTACAAAGACAAAAAAGTAGCGTATAAGCATTATCAAAGATATGTAGATAGATTTGAAAGTAAAGACTCTGTATTTACGGTGAATGCAGAAAGAAGGATAAAAGAAATAAAAAAAGAATATTTCCTAAAAGGTGAAATATTAGAATAGGTATATTTGGTATTTAAAGATCAATTTTGAAAATGAAACATGTAATTTTTGCAGTGCTAGTTATGCTAAGCTCTTTAGGGTTTAGTCAAGAAGAGGAGATAGATAGGAAAAAAGAGTTTGAAAAAGTACAAGAAGTTCCAATTTTTCCAGGATGTGAATCAGAACAAGGAAAAGAGAAACGAACAAAATGTTTCAATGCAGAAATGACAAAGTTGGTGTTTAAGTATTTTAGAACTAGAAAAGCTTTAAATTCAAATTTACCACCAGGAAGAGTGCGTATGATTTTGAGTTTTAAAATTGATAAAGAAGGTCATTTAAAAGATATTAAGACGGAAGCTCCTACCAAAAAGTTAAAAAAAGAATTGAAAAGACTAGCATCAAAGGTGCCCGAGTTAAAACCTGGAAAGATAGAAGGGGAGCCTGTAATAGTAGGTTATTCTATTCCAATTATTTTTACAGTTTCAAACTAATTTTTCGTATTTTCATCTCAAAATCAGTAAGATGAGAATACGTTTTTTTTTATGGTTGCTTATTCTTTTGACTTATTCTTGCAATAAGTTTTCTTCTTCTGGGAAACATAAATTGCAATTAGATACTATTATCGATTATACAAAAGTAGATGTTTCCCCTGCCTTTGTTAATTGCGATCATTTAGAAGGAAATGCAAAAGCTAAATGTTTTGAAAATGAACTTCAAGAAAAGGTACATGAAGAGCTTATTAAACATGCGTTTTCTGTAAAAGAAGATATTGATGAAACTGTCTTATTGATTATACAAATCAATAAAAAAGGGAAAGTTAAGTTAGAGGAAATACAGTCGTCAAATAATATCAAATCAAAGTTCCCAAACCTAGATAGTATACTAAAAAAATCTATAGAAAAACTTCCAATTATTACTCCCGCTACTAAGAAAGGTTTTCCAGTAATTACCGAATATACATTACCTATTAGGATTGCTAATGGTTGATAGAAGAGGCTTTTAAATTACATTTAACATAAACAGTATATTGTTACAATTTATTGATTCGCTCGTTTTAGAAATAACTAAACAAATAAAACCATAGTATGAATCAATTTATTGTAGAGACGAAAAATTTGAATTTTTCGTACTCAAAATCCAAAAAGGATATTGAGAATTTAGATCTCAAAATTCCGAAAGGAAGTATTTACGGATTCCTAGGTCCAAACGGATCAGGAAAAAGTACCACAATTCGTTTAATCTTAGGGTTGCTTAAAAAGCAATCGGGAGAAGTATCGTTGTTTGGAGAACCTTTTACTACTAAAACTAGAGTTGCTAGTTTAGATAAAATAGGAGCTTTGATTGAAAATCCTTCTTTGTATGAGCATTTGAATGCAGTTGATAATTTAAGAATTGCGGCTAATTATCGTGAGAATATTTCGTTAGAAAGAATAAATGAAGTTTTGGAAATTGTGAAGCTTTCACATGCAAAGAAGAAAAAGGTTAAAGCATACTCTTTGGGTATGAAGCAACGATTAGGGTTAGCAATTTCTTTGTTGAGTAATCCAGAATTTGTCATTTTAGATGAACCTACTAATGGTTTAGATCCGAAAGGTATTATTGAAATGAGAGAATTGATAAAGGAGTTAAATGAAAAGCATGGAACCACAGTGTTTATATCAAGTCATTTATTAAGTGAAATAGAGAAAACTTGTACCCATGTAGGGATTATTAGAAAAGGTAAAATGTTGTATCAAGATACTGTAGCTGCCTTAAAAGAATCTAAAGATAAAAGTATTGTTATAGAGATTGAAGTAGATAAGTTTATCGAAGCGCTAAGTGTATTAGGAGGTTTAGAAAAAGAGAACACCTCGGTTTCTAAAGATTTTCTGCAAATTGAAGTGATTAATAAAGAAGAAATAACAACAGTTATTGATGCTTTGAGAAAGAATAATATTCAGGTTTTTCAGGTGAATATTAAAAATAATTTAGAAGAACTTTTTTTATCACTAACAGAAAACTAATACCATGTCAGCATTAACTTTTTATATATCAAACACAAAAAATGAACTCATAAAACTTAAAAGAACCTTTGCATTTTGGTTAACCATAATAAGTGCATTAAGTATTCCTTTATTGTTTTTTATTGTATATGCCGTAAAACATAATTCTTTAGTACCTGGAGACGGGGTGAATCCTTGGGAGAAATTTATGATGAACCAAGTTAAAAATTCAATTCCCTTTTTTGTGCCAATGTTTATTGTTTTAATCACTAGTCTAATCATTCAAGTAGAGCATAAAGCATCTGGAATAAAACATATTTTTACATTACCTATACCAAAATGGAGTGTTTACTATGGGAAACTTACCATTGTGCTAGTATCTATTGTAGTAACCTATGTATACTTTTATATCGCTATTTTAATCTTTGGTGCTTTGTTAGGAGTGTTTTATCCGGATCTTGGATTTTTAGATTTTCAACCAGAATATTTTAAATACATTAAGATGTTGTTTCTATCGTTTATCGCATCCTTAGGTATTGTAGGTATTCAGTTTTGGTTGAGCTTTAGATTAAAGAATTTTATTATTCCATTGGCTGTAGGGATGATTTTAGTAATTGTTGGTCTTATAGCATCTCAAGCACCAGAATCTATTTATTTTCCTTATGCCTATAATTTGTTATCTATCAATTTAGGAGATAACGGACCGCTAACCTTTGGGTATTCTTCGGTACTAGTATACAGTGTTTTCTGTTTTGTAGTAACATGTATTTTAGGATACTTAGATGTTAGAAGATTAAATATAAAATAATCAAAAGAAACGCAGGGAATAGAACCGAAACGACACTTATACCTGTCCAAAAAAGAAAAATACCCTTTTGAAATATGTTCATTTCTAAAGGGTGTTTCCTTTTAATTTTATCTTGTATTTCAGAAATAGTAAGTTGAAGAAGCTGATTTTTATCCATGTTTAAGTCAATAATTCCAATCACTTTTAAACCTTCTTTATAACCTCGCATAACTTCAGATGGATAGTTTAACAGAGAAAATCCCATTGCCCAAACACTCATTAGTCCAATTGGAAGATGTTTCCACATACCTGTAGCAACTTCCCAACCAGCAATAAAGGCTTCACCTTTCCAAGTGGTATCGCAATTGTATAATACGTGTTGAATATCATGTATGTGGATTACTTTTTTTCTGAATTCTGAATTTGGTACTTTTATAGAAAATAGTTTAAAATGTAAATAGAACCAATTGTTATTTGAACCTCCTTCCTGTTCAAGTTTATTTTCATTATAAAAGTTTGTAAGAGCTTCTTGTAAAATCATTGTTGTGGTGTTTGTTCCAACAAAATTACAAGCTCAAAAGTGTAAAATTCTTGACAATTGTCAAGAATTTACTTTCCTCGAATTCTACTTAAAGTTTCTGGAGTAATACTTAAAAAAGAGGCGATGTGTTTTGAAGATACTCGTTGAAATAAATACGGTTTTTTAAGAAGTAATGTTTGGTAGCGCTCTTGTGCTGTATGTAATTGTAAATCATCTATACGTTCAACCAGTTCAATATAAATTTGTTGCATAAACAACCTACCATAGCGTTCATATTTTGGATTGTTTTCGAAGAGTTTTTCCATATCATTGATATGAACAGAAAAAACTTCTAAATCTTCTAAGGCTTCAATATTGTATTTACTCTTTTTTCGTTGAATTAAACTATCAATGGTGGTAATACTTTCCTTTTCTGCTGAAAAATGAACGGTAATATCCTTGTCTTCTTTGAAGTAAAATACACGTGCAATACCTGAAATTATAATATGAAAATGATTGCAAATAGAGCCAGCTTCGTGTAACAAATGATGCTTCGGAAATTTTTGATACACCATTATTCCTTGAAGAGCATTTGCAAACTCTGGGTTTTCTAATAAGAGAGCAGCATTATTTGAAGTATCATCATTCATTTTATAAACTTAAAAGTTCCTCTAAAAACCAACGTGTATTGGATAATCGTGGTATTTTATGTTGTCCACCAAGTTTACCTTTTGCCTTAAGCCAATCATAAAACAATCCTTCCCTTGCGGAATGAATTTTAGGCATAGACAAAGTCATGTTGTTATAGCGTTTTGCTTCATAATCTGAATTACAATTTTTTAAAGCATTATCAAGTAATTCAGTAAAGAAGTTGATATTCTCTGGAGCCTTTTTAAATTCTATAATCCATTCATGTGCTCCTCCTGTACTATCTTCATTCATAAAAATGGGACCTACGGTATAATCCTTAATCTCACTATTTGTTTTTTCACAAGCAGCTTGTAAAGCCTCTTCCGCATTTTCTATAATGAGTTCTTCTCCAAAAACATTGATATGATGTTTAGTTCTACCAGTAATTTTGATACGGTATGGAGTTGTTGAGGTAAATTTGATGGTATCTCCAATTAAATAGCGCCACAAACCGCTGTTAGTGGTAATAACCATTGCATAATTAACGTCTTTTTTAACTTGGGAAAGAGGAATAGCTACAGAGTTTTCTCCATCATATTCCCTCATAGGAATAAATTCATAGAAAATACCGTAGTCTAACATCAATAATAACTCATCAGAATTGTTTCTGTCTTGTATGGCAAAAAAACCTTCTGAGGCATTGTAGGTTTCGTAATATTTAAAATCCTTTTTCGGAATGAGTTTTTTGTATTGCTCTCGGTAAGGGTTGAAATTTACTCCTCCGTGAAAATACACTTCTAGGTTAGGCCATACTTCAAGAATATTGTCTTTACCAGTTTTTTCTAACACACGATTTAATAAAACTAACATCCAAGAAGGAACTCCTGCTAAGCTGGTAATATTTTCATGAATGGTTTCATCAATAATGGCCTCCATTTTGGTTTCCCATTCGCCCATAAGAGCCACCTCTTGTTTAGGAGCAGAGCTGAAATCAGCCCAAAATGGCATGTTTTCAATAATAATAGCTGATAAGTCTCCAAAATAAGATTCACTGTCTTCATAAATCGCAGAGCTACCTCCTAGTCGAAGACTCTTACCAGTAAAAAGTTGTGCTTCTTCATTATTGTTTATATACATACAAAGCATGTCTTTTCCTGCTTTGAAATGGCAATATTCTATGGCTTCATCACTTACAGGAATAAATTTACTTTTGGCGTTGGTAGTACCACTACTTTTAGCAAACCATTTAATTTTTGTTGGCCAAAAAAGATGTTGCTCACCTTTTCTACAACGCTCTATTAAAGGTTCAATGGTTTCGTATTTTTGAATGGGTACTTTTGAGGCAAAATCTGAATAGCTTTGAATGGTAGAGAAATCAAATTGTTTTCCAAATTCAGTGTTTTTTGCCGTTTGAACTAATTTAAAAAGCAATTCTTCTTGTACATCAATAGGATACTTTAAAAATAACTCTACTTGATGTTTTCGCTTTTTTAAAAACCAAGAAATTATTGAATTTATAAATGTAAATGGCATAGTTTAACGCTAAATTCAGATTTTTTACTGTAAGTTTGTTAAAAGCTAAAAGTAATAAAATTTAGAGAATGCAATACCAAGGAGTCTTAAAAAAAATGACCACCGAAAATTTAGATTCGGTGCAGTACTATTTAGATATGAAAACTGATTTTTTAAATATGAATCAGTTAATTGGTAGGCAGTTAGAAATGCATTTTGTTACTTATGAGTGTTTAAATTGCCATAAAGAAAAACAGATATATCGTCAGGGTTTTTGTAAAAGTTGTTTTTTTGAAACTCCTAATGCTGGAGATTGGATCATGCGACCTGAATTAAGTAAGGCACATTTAGGAATTGAAGACCGTGACTTAGAATACGAAAAGAAAGCCCAATTGCAACCTCATATTGTGTATTTGGCTAATTCAAGTAATGTAAAGGTAGGAGTAACTCGTAAAAGTCAAGTTCCAACGCGATGGATAGATCAAGGAGCTCATGAAGCTATTGAAATTGTAGAAGTGCCAAATCGTTACTTAGCGGGAATTACAGAAGTTGCCTTGAAAGAACATGTTGCCGATAAAACAAATTGGCGTAAAATGCTTAAGAATGATATTGAAGATGAAAATTTAGTTGAATGGAGAGAACGATTACAAGCTTTTATACCTCAAGAAGTCAAAGAATATTATATTGAGAATAATAATGAGACGGCACTCTCGTTTCCAGTAGAAAAATACCCAACAAAACCTAAAAGTTTAAATCTTGTAAAGCAAGAATCTTATACAGGAAAATTAGTAGGAGTTAAGGGGCAATACCTAATCTTTGAAGATGAAACTGTCTTTAATGTTCGAGCTAATGAGGGATTGGTTGTAAAAATTGTTTTGGTCTAGTTATAATTGATGAAACAATTTATCTAACTCAAGTTGTTTTTGTTGAATAGATTTTTGTTTTTGTAACTTCTGTTTCTCAAGTAGAAAAGGATAAAAAGATTGGTTTAAGTTAAAGTAATAAACCGATAACGAAACATCATTTTCTACTTTCAAAAAGGACTTTTTAGCATCCATAATTAAATTACTTTTTAAATTGAATAAGGTGTTTTCAGAAGGAAAATACTTGTTCTTGATATTATGATTAATTGTAACCGGATCAATGGTTGTTGGAAACGTTTGCTTAAAGAAAACTAGTTTACTTTTAAAGAAATGTAGCTCGATAATAATTTTATGTTTTCCTATTTTTTTTGTGTAGAATATAATATCACAGGTTTCTGAATTTCTTACAAATCTATAGGGTTCAATAATCAATCTTTTTGCTTTATTGAGGCTGGTACCAAAAGTTATCTTGGAAGTATGTGTTATTGTTTTGGTAGTTTTAACAATTGCCCTACTTTCAAACAAGCGATTGTATAACATGATGTAGCTCTCTACTTTTTTGTATTTGTTAGAGCAGCGATTGAAATAACTATTATAGTACTGTTTACTGTAAAGTAAATTATTAAGTTTTCGGATTACCAGCATGTCTCTTTTGTTTGTTTTAATGAGTCAGCTATAATCCCTCGAATTGTATATAGTCCTTAGTAAATATAGGTTTTTTTTAAAGGGAAACATAATTTTATACTGAAATAAAAAAGCGGATTCAATTTGAATCCGCTTTTTTATTAATGCTTAACCGCTATATGGTTGTTGTTCATTTTAAGTTCACTCAGCACATTTAATGCTTCGTTCATGTAAATGTCTTTCTTTAAGTTTTTATGCCATGCAACACGCTTTTCTTCCAGAATTGTATCCTTCTTGAATAGGTCTAATTCATATTTAGGAGATTCAAACGTTAGGTTAGATTCAAATTTAAATACGTCTTTAAATTTTTTACCTTCTTCAATGCGTTGCTCACTTTCCTTTTTAAACATATCATAGCTCAAAGCATACTTACTTTCATCTTGTTTTTTTCTTAACCATTTAGCATACTCATTGATTTTTTGAAACTTAACATCGTTCATAACGCGTTGTTTGCTATTGTATACAACATCACCAAAGTTACTGTATGAGTTTGTAGTACTGTATTTAGCCTGTGGCACTTTATCCCAAGCCAAAGCTCCTTCTAAATCACGTTCTCCAAAATCCATATAGCTATATCTACTTGGTAAAGAAACATCAGAATATACACCTTCTATTTGAGTAGAACCACCATTGATTCTATAAAATTTCTGGATGGTCATTTTAATAACTCCTAAATCATCTGGATAATCTGCATAAAAACGATTAATAGGTAGTATGTTTTGTACAGTTCCTTTTCCATAGGTTTGTTTACCCCCTATGATTACTCCACGTTTATAATCTTGCATTGCTGCTGCAAAAATTTCTGAGGCAGAAGCAGATAATTCATTTACCATCACCACTAAAGGTCCGTTCCATTGAATTTTAGGGTCAGAATCATTTTTTACTAATGGAGCTTCACCTCTGTATTTTACTTGTACAATAGGTCCTTTATCAATGAATAATCCTCCAATTTCAATAGCCGTTTTTAAAGAACCACCTCCATTATCTCTTAAATCAACAATTAATCCTTCTACACCTTCTTTTTTAAGACGAGCAATTTCTTGCTCCATATCTTTAGCAGCATCTCTTCTGTTAGCATCGTTAAAATCAATATAGAATTTAGGTAGGTTTATAATTCCGTATTTCTTGCCATCTTTTTCTACGGTACTTGATTTAACAAAAGTTTCTTCTAATTCAACTATATCTCTTGTAATAGGAATTACTTTTACAGAACCGTCTAATTTTTTCTTTACCGTTAAACGTACTTCCGTTCCTTTTTTTCCTTTTATAAAAGTAATGGCATCGTCTAAACGCATTCCAACAATATCTAAAGGCTCTCCATTTCCTTGTGCTACTTTTAAGATAATATCACCTGCTTCCAACTCTCCTTGTTTCCATGCTGGTCCACCAGAAATTAACTCTACAATGTGGGTGTAAATACCTTTCTTTTGTAAACGAGCTCCAATACCTTCTAGTTTTCCTGACATGTCTTGATCAAAACGAGATTTGATTCTTGGTGACATATATGAAGTATGTGGGTCAAAACCACTTACCACACTATTTAAAAATGTAGAATACCAATCTGAATTTTCAAGTTCTTCGATACGGATGTATAAATCGTCCATATTTTTTAAAACTTCAGACCTAGCTTCTTTTTCTAACTCTTTAAAAGATTTGGTTTTAGCGGTCCTATCTTTTTTAAGTTTTTCTTTTTGTTGGTTCTCAGCATCTTCTATTCTTCCTAATACAGAAAGTTTTAATTGTTTGCGCCAGTGGTCTCTTAGGGCAACTGGGTCTTTTGCATAAGGAACTTTATCATAGTCAACATCAATAAATTCTTTTTTGTTGTAATCAAAAGGTTTTGCTAAAATAGAACGATAGGTGTCTTTAGCTCCTTTAATTTTTTCTAAGAAACGACCATAGACCAATTTATAAAAGTCAATATTCGATTGACGTAATTGGTCGTCTATTAAGTATTTGTATTGAGAAAATTCTTTTAAATCTTTTTGCGTAAAATAACGTTTGCTCGGATCTAATCCATCAATAAAACTATTGTAAACATGTTCAGAAAAATCATCATTTAAGTCCTTTTGAACATAATGAAATCTTCCTAAAATATTTTTTAAAACGTAAATAATTACTCTGTCCTTATCAGGGTCTTTTGCGGTGGTAGTATTGTTAGCAAAAGTGCTATTAGAGAACATCCCAATAGCTAAAAGTGTGATTATAAATTTCGTCTTCATATACCTTCTAGTCGTGTTTTAAAGTTGTAGCATTATGCCTAGCTAATCTACTAAAATAATGCCAATTTTTTTAGTTTTCGTCTTTTTTATAAATCCCTCTAAAAACTTCTTTTAATTTTTGATCATTTTCGGCAATATAATCCCATACTTGAGTTACCGAACCATCTTTGTTTAGAGTCCAAGTAATTTGGTTGTAATATTTCCCTTTAGGAGAATTTACAAGCTTACTTTTTAAGGTCATTTGTTGGTTGCTGTAAGCACCTTTTAATTCTAGGGAAAATCCAGTGTTGTCTATCCATAACTGATTCCAAGAATTGTCTGTTTTGTTATAATAATTATAACTGGTTCCCTGACTTTGAGAAGTTTTAGAACTCCAATTTTCTTGAATGGCGCAAGCATTGGGAACTCTTACAATATTATTTGTTCCAATGAGCTTTCCATTGGTGTTATATACATTCCAATTTCCGACCCAAAAGTCAAATTGCGAATATTCTTTGTCTGAACAAGGGGCTTTTGTACTGTTTTGAGCATTTACTATCGAGAAAAAAGTCGACAGAATAAAAATGCTAATGTATATGATAATACGTGCCATGACCTTAAAGTTTGATACATACAAGATTACGGATTATTAGATTGAATCTATCTTTATGAAATGTTAAAAAAAATCTCCGTTTTTTGTGTTACATTTGTTAGAAAACTAAGATACTATGCAAGAAAGACCATTGATATTGGTTACGAACGATGATGGAATCACTGCTCCAGGAATTCGAATGTTAATTGAAATAATGAATAAAATAGGAGATGTAGTAGTAGTTGCTCCAGACAGTCCGCAAAGTGGAATGGGACATGCAATTACAGTGAACAATGTATTGCATTGTAATCCTATTACAATTGATGAAGGTCCGCAATTAGAATACAGCTGTTCGGGAACTCCAGCAGATTGTGTAAAAATGGCAAAAAATGAAATTTTGAATCGTGTACCAGATTTATGTGTTTCTGGAATTAATCACGGGGCAAATTCATCTATAAATGTTATTTATTCAGGAACCATGAGTGCTGCCGTTGAAGCAGGTATTGAAGGGATTCCTGCAATTGGTTTTTCATTACTAGATTTCGATTGGCATGCTGATTTTAGAGCAGCTAAAAAGTTTATAGAAAAAATTACATTGAACGTATTATTGAATGGTTTACCAGAAGGCGTTGTTTTAAATGTGAACATTCCAAAGTTAAAGGAAAATGACATTAAAGGAATACGTGTTTGTAGACAAGCAAATGGATATTGGAAAGAGGATTTTGATAAACGTAAGAGTCCTTTTGGAAAGGAGTATTACTGGCTTTCTGGAGAGTTTGTAAATAGAGATAAAGGTCAAGATACCGATATTTGGGCTTTGGAAAATGGGTATATTTCGGTGGTGCCAGTTCAGTTTGATATGACGGCACATCATGCAATTCAAAAATTAAATTCATGGGAATTATAAGAAAAGAAATAGCCATAGGTTTTTTGGTGTCACTTTTTGCTACGGTATGTGGAATGTTTATTTACTTAGAATATATTTCAGATACTAATAGTCTTTCTGAAACTCTTAGAAAAATAAAAGAAGGAGGCGTTTTAGGAACTGTCATCGCACTGTCTGCGATTCCTAATTTATTTGTATTCTTTATTTTTCTAAAGAAGAATCAAGATTATAGAGCAAGAGGAGTGTTATTAGGAACTATTTTTATAGCCTTGATAACCTTGTTAGTTAAGTTTTTTTAGTAGGATAGTTCAATGAAATATTACATTTTAGCAGGAGAAGCATCGGGAGATTTGCATGGGTCAAACTTAATGAAGGCTATGTATAAAGAAGATCCAAAAGCAGATATACGTTTTTGGGGAGGAGACTTGATGGAGTCTGTTGGAGGTACTTTGGTGAAACACTATAAAGAACGTGCTTTTATGGGGTTTGTTGAGGTGTTGATGAATCTTCGTAAAATCTTAGGGATGATTTCTTTTTGCAAAAAAGACATCGCTGAGTTTAAGCCAGATGTATTAATTCTAATTGATAATTCTGGATTTAATCTTCGTATTGCTAAATGGGCTAAAGAAAATGGTATCCGTACCAATTACTATATTTCACCGCAAGTATGGGCAAGTAGAGCAGGAAGGGTTAAGAGTATCAAAAGAGACGTTGATGAAATGTTTGTTATTCTTCCTTTTGAAAAAGAGTTCTACCAAAAGTATAATTATGATGTTCATTTTGTTGGGCATCCGTTAATTGATGGAATTGCAGGTAGAGCACAAATAGATGAAGAAGTTTTTCGAAAGGAGTATGATTTAGGAGATAAAGATATCATAGCCTTATTGCCAGGAAGTAGAAAGCAAGAAATAACAAAAATGCTTTCAGTAATGTTGTCTTTAGTAGATGATTTTCCAGAGTATCAATTTGTTGTTGGTGGAGCACCTAGTCAGTCAGAAGCTTTTTATAAAGAGTTTATCAAGGGTAAAAATGTAAAACTTATTAGTAATAAAACGTACGATTTACTGAGTATTTCTTATGCTGCTTTAGTAGGTTCGGGAACAGCAACGCTAGAAACAGCTTTGTTTAAAGTACCCCAAGTAGTTTGTTATAAAGGAAGTAATATTTCCTATCAAATAGCAAAACGAATTATTACGTTAGAATATATTTCATTGGTGAATTTGATCATGGATAAACCTGTGGTAACTGAATTAATTCAGAATGATTTTAATACACAAAGTTTAAAGTTAGAATTAACTAAAATACTTGAAGAAGAACATAGGGAAGATTTATTTTTAGCCTATTTTGAATTAGAACAAAAGTTAGGAGGAAAAGGAGCTTCTGAAAAAACTGCAAAACTGATTGTTGAAGGAATTAAATAGCTTATGATAAAAAAACTACTCTTTATATTTTTATGCTCTTTTATAATGATTTCTTGTGGATCATCAAAAAATGTAGCATCTTCAAAACCGTCCAAAGCAAAAACTAAAAAAAAGGTAACTATTGCCGATAAAATTGTTTGGACAGCGGTTTCTTACAAAGGTGTTCCTTACAAGTTTGGAGGAATGACAAAAAGAGGAATGGATTGCTCAGGATTAATTCATACTTCTTTTAAACAACGTAATGTGAATTTGCCAAGAACTTCTCGTGAAATGTATGCGAAAGGGTATGATATTCCTTTAAAGAAAGTACAACGAGGAGACTTATTGTTTTTTAAGACCGCAAGGAAAAAAGGAAAGGTAAATCATGTTGGTTTGGTAACTTCAGTTAAAAATGGAGATATTCATTTTATTCATTCTACTAGTTCAAGAGGTGTAATTGTTACTTCACTTTGGCAAAAGTATTGGAGAAAGGCTTTTATCAAAGCTAAACGGGTTTTATAGTATGAATAAAAGACTTCTTTTACTGATACTTATTGTTGGGTTTATCGTATTTCGTTTTATAAACCAAGGAGAGGAAGAAGTAAAAGAAGAGCATACTAAAGTAACTCAGATTATTTCCTTGGCCAATTCATACAAAGGAGTTGCTTATAGAGCAGGAGGTACTACCAAAAGAGGAATGGATTGTTCTGGATTGGTTACTACCGTTTTTAGAGCTTTTGATATGCAACTGCCTCGCTCTTCTGCTTTGATGAGCAGAGAAGGAGAGGAGATCTCATTAGAGGAGGTTAGAGAAGGAGATTTGCTGTTTTTTGACATTGCCCGTTTAAAAGGAAATATTAACCATGTAGGATTGGTAACTTCCATAGAAAAAGGAAATATCTTATTTATTCATTCTACAACCTCCAGAGGAGTGATCACTACTTCTATTAACGAACCTTATTGGAAAGAGGCGTTTGTAAAAGCAAAAAGAGTTCTTAACTAACTTTATTTTCGGATTAAAGAAAAATTGCCTTTTAAAACATTTCCATTTAACATTTCAGCTTTGTACCAATAATCATTAGAAGGCATTGGTTGTCCATTATAAGTTCCATCCCAACCAAGATCCAATTGATTTAATTCTACAAGTTTTGTTCCGAATCTGTTGTATATGGTTATTCTTTTTATTCCAAATTTATTATTGGTATTATTTGGCCAATAGTCATTGAGTGCATCATTATTTGGAGTAAAATAATTAGGGAATTCGGTTTGGTCAACAGGTTCTGGTTCTGAGCAATTCGAAGCGATTAATCGAAAAGTAGTTGTTTTAAAGCAATTAGGGTTTGCCTTATTAATAAGTTTAACCGTAATAACTTCTTCATTAGGAATGGAGTTGGTATAGTTGGTGGTTATTGGAATTTGATTATTGTTGTGATCATAAAAATCTACCACTAAATTACTTGTAGTGTTTAAAATATTTTCTTGATACTTTAAAAGATTGAATTCAGTAAACCCGTCATTATTATCATCGCAATTTTGAATGTTATCAATGGTTACATTTGGAACTGAAGAAACAATTAATTTAAAGGATGTAGTGTTATAACAGCTCGGAGCATCTTTAGTAGAAACCTTTACAGTTATGATTTCTTCATTAGGAATTATATTAATATATGCTTCAGGAAGCGGCTGCGGAATAGATGTACCGTTCCCATCAAGAAAATCTAAAACAAACTCACTGTTTTGATTTAATAACTCATTTGCTTTTTCTAATAAATTAAAACTAGCTTTATTATCGTTGTTATCATCACATGCTATAACGTCGGTTAAAGGAGTAATTGCTATGGAAGCGTTCGTAACGGTTAGATGAATTATTTTTACTTCGGTGCAATTAGCGTTGTTGGTTAACGTACAGGTATAAATTCCGGCATTTAGGTTGGTTATGTTTGAAAGTGTTGGATTTTGCAGAGTACTGGTAAAATTTTCTGGCCCTGACCATTTAAATGAATGACCAGAAGGTGCGGTGAGTTTTAAATCTTGACCTTCGCAAACGGTAATTCTCTCTAAGTTTGGAGGATTATAAGTAGAGGAAGATGTATTCTTAAATTTTAAAAACCAATAATCCCATTTTCCATTTGAGTTTTCAGTTTTATCTCCTGAAACATTTGATGTTGACCACCCTCCTAAAACATAAGATTCATCTGGAGCTTGAATAACAGCCATTAATTGATCAGTATCTGTTCCTCCTAAGGTTTTTTCCCATTCAATTATACCATCTTTATTAAGTTTAACCAACCAGTAATCTCTATCACCAACAGATTTTTCGGTTTTGTAAGCAGATATGTCAGAGGATGACATACTTCCTATAATAATACCTTTGTCTTTAGTTTCTTGAATATTACCAACCCATTCAGTACTCTCTCCTCCAATGGTTTTGTCCCAAATAATATTTCCGTCATCATTAATTTTTACTAGCCAAACGTCAGTGGAAATACATATAGAATTTTCAGTTTTCTCTCCAGAAATGTTCGAAGCAGCATCACCTCCAATAATGTAGTTTCCATCAGAAGTTGGTATGATGGATTGCGCATAATCTCCATTATCACCTCCAATTGTTTTGTCCCAAATAATATTTCCTGAATCATCAATTTTTATAATCCAATAGTCTCCTCCGAAACCTCTAGAATTTTCAGATTTTTCTCCAGATATGTTTGACATAGAGGAAGCGGCTAATATATAACCACCGTTGTTGGCTTTTGTAAGGGATTTTAAATAGTCAATATCATTACCTCCAAACGTTTTTTGCCATTCAATATCTCCATTGGCATCTGTTTTAATAATCCAAACGTCATTTTTTCCTCTTGAATTTTCTGTTTTATCTCCTGAAATATCAGAATAAGATTCTCCACCCATTAAAAAGCCACCATCATCTGTTTCTATGATAGACCAAAGCCTGTCAATTCCATTACCTCCGTAAGTTCGGTCCCAAATTATGTTTCTATTTGAATCGAGACGAACCACCCAGTAGTCAAAACTTCCTCTTGAGTTTTCAGATTTTTCTCCTGATATATTCGAGCTGCTATAACCACCAATAATGTAACCTCCATCTTTGGTTTGTTTTGTTTTAGTTGCTGTGTCGCTTGAATTACCTCCAATAGTTTTTTGCCATAATATAGTTCCAGTACTATTGTCAATTTTGGTAATCCAAAAATCATTTATACCTCTTGAGTTTTCTGTTTTGTCTCCTGAAATATTGGATTGAGAATAACCCCCTAAAATGTAATTGCCATCATTGGTGAGTTCAATTGAAGAAAGGTATTCATAATTAGATCCTCCTATTGTGTTTTGCCATACAATGCTTTGAGAGAAAACAGTGGTAAGATTGCACAATGTTAGTAGGAAGAATAGGCAATTTTTAATGCGATTGTTTCCCATTTACTTTTTCATAAAATTTAGGACAAATATAAGTAAACAATTAAAAAATGATGAGTTAAAACAATAGTTCTGTTTTATATGAATTGGATGGTATGAGGGAGGTTGTAGAATCTTTTGTTGTAAAGCAGAAAGATCAGGTTAAAGAATTGGAGTGTTTAAAATTATATCTTCTTTTTGTTTTTAATCATGGTATAAAAAGAAATAAAAAAGCAACCTCTGTAGAGATTGCTTTTAAAGTATTTTGAATTGGAGGGTACTTAGTTTAACATCCCCCACAGTTTGTCTTTTAATTCCATTAAACCTTGTTGTGCTACAGAAGAGATAAATAAAGCTTGGATGCCTTCAGGTAAATCTTGTTTGATTTCTTCTTTTAATTCATCGTCTAACATGTCCGATTTAGAAATAGCTAATAAACGCTCTTTATCTAATAATTCTGGATTGTGTTTACGAAGTTCGTTTAATAGAATTTCGTATTCTTTCTTAATATCATCACTATCTGCAGGAACCAAGAATAGTAACAACGAATTACGTTCAATATGACGTAAAAAGTAATGTCCTAATCCTTTTCCTTCAGAAGCTCCTTCGATAATTCCAGGAATATCTGCCATTACAAAACTTTGATGATTACGATATTCTACAATTCCTAAATTAGGTTTTAACGTAGTAAAAGCATAATCGGCAATCTTAGGTTTTGCAGCAGTTAAAACAGATAATAAAGTTGATTTTCCTGCATTTGGGAATCCTACCAAACCAACATCTGCTAAGATTTTTAATTCAATACGATACCATCCTTCTTTTCCTTCAATACCTGGTTGTGCATAACGTGGTGTTTGATTGGTTGGAGATTTGAAGTGCCAGTTTCCTTTTCCTCCTTTTCCTCCTTCTAGTAAAATAACATCTTCATCGTGTTCTGTTACTTCAAAGAGAATTTCATCTGTGTCTGCATCTCTAAAGATAGTTCCTAAAGGTACAGGAATTACAATATCTGCACCATCACTACCAGTACTTCTACTAGATCCTCCATCACCACCATGCTCTGCTTTAAAATGACGTTTGAATTTTAAATGGAAAAGAGTCCACATACTTTTATCTCCACGTACTACTACATGTCCTCCACGGCCACCATCTCCACCATCAGGACCTCCTTTTGCTACAAACTTTTCACGGTGTAAGTGAGCAGAACCTCTACCTCCTTTACCAGAAGCCGCATGGATTTTAATATAATCGACAAAATTTCCTTCAGTCATTTTCTTTTAATTTAAAGCTCATAAAAATAAGCTTAGTTGTTATGGTAAAACTCTCGTGTTAATGGGAGTTTATAATTTATAATTCATCAAATACGTCTGATAAACGATTGGTGATATCTTCAATACTACCTACTCCGTCAACTCCAAAGTAATTGTTTTGAGCTTGGTAGAAATCTTTTAAAATTGCTGTTTTAGTATTGTATTCGTTAAAACGGTTTCTAATTTTTTCTTCATCAGTATCGTCAGAACGTCCACTAGTTTTTCCTCTTTCTAAAATACGAGCTACTAATAAATCTTCTGGCACTTCTAAAGCTACCATTCCATTAATACGCTCTCCTTTTTCAGCTAAGAAAGTATCTAAAGCTGCCGCTTGAGATTCTGTACGAGGAAAACCGTCAAAGATAAACCCAGCTACTCCTTCGTTTTTGTTTACTTCAGCTTTTAGCATGTTAATAGTTACTTCGTCTGGTACTAAATCTCCAGCATCGATGTATGTCTTTGCTAAAAGTCCTAATTCAGTTTCATTTTTTATATTATAACGGAATACATCTCCAGTTGAAATATGTACTAAGTTGTACTTATCTTTTAAAATTTCAGCTTGGGTTCCTTTTCCGGCACCAGGAGGGCCAAATAATACAATATTCTTCATTTTGGGTTGTGATGTTAATTGATAAATAGCGGGTAAATTTCTTCCGTAACCGTCATAGTCTAAACCATAACCTACAATAAACTTGTCTTCAATACTCTTTCCAACATAGTTAATGTTCAGCTCTTTTTTATACACATCTGGTTTAAAGAACAAACTCACTATTTTAAGTTCTTTTACGTTTTGACTTTTAAAAATTTCGTAGATTTCTTGCAATGTCGTACCAGTATCTATGATGTCTTCTAAGATAATTACTGTACGTCCTGCTAAATCTTCATTAATACCAATTAGTTTCTTTACTTTATCAGAAGAACTCGTTCCTTCATAAGAAGCTAACTTTACAAAGCTCATTTCACAGGCACCTTTGTACTCTCGTAAAAAGTCTGCAGCAAATACAAAACAACCATTTAAAATACCCACAAAAAAAGGTATTTCATCTTTAGGTAAATCGTTTTGAACTTGTTGTGCTAGGGATTTTACTATGGTAGAGATTTCACTTTCAGAAAGGAACTCTTTAAAGTACAGGTCGTGGAGTTTTGTAATTTTCATCTGATTTTCAAAATGCAAAGATAACTTGTTGTTATGAAATGAAAAAACCGTTTTGAATTATATTCAAAACGGTTTAAATACCTATAAATAAGGTTTATTCTTTATCTTCTTTCTTCGTAGTATCAAACATAACTGGAGTAGCTACAAATAAAGATGAATATGTACCTACTGCAACCCCTACGATTAATGCGAACATAAATCCTTTAATACTATCTCCTCCGAAGAAGAAAATAGCTAACATTACTAATAATGTTGTTAAAGAGGTGTTGATTGTTCTACCTAAAGTACTGCTTAATGCTTTGTCTACTAAACTAGCACTAAACGATTTGCTGTTACCAGCGTACTCACGAATTCTATCGAAAATTACCACGGTATCATTCAGCGAGTATCCAACTACCGTTAAGATGGCTGCGATAAATGATTGTCCAATTTCCATATCGAAAGGCATTACTTTGTATAATAAAGAGAATACTCCTAATACCACTAATACATCGTGGAATACTGCTGCTACTGCACCAATAGAGAAAGACATTTTTCTAAATCTTAATAAGATGTATAAGAATACTACGATTAACGATCCTAATACTGCCCAAATAGCGGCTTGTTTAATATCATCTGCAATAGTAGGTTCTACTTTCATATAACTCATAATTCCATTTCCAGCTTTTTCAAAACCTGGCTTAAAGTTTTCATAAGTAGTATCTCCTAAATATTGCTTTAATCCGTTATATAATGCAGTTTGTACTTCATTATCAACTTCTTTACTTTCTTCGTCAATTCTAAACGCAGTGGTAATTTTTAATTGGTTATCTGAACCAAAAGTTTTAACCTCAGGAGCATTGTTTCCAAAAGCAGCTTTTAAGTTAGCAGCAACTTCATTCGCTTTCATTGGTTGATCAAAACGAACTACATAAGAACGACCTCCTTTAAAGTCAACTCCTTGCTTTAATCCTAACGTTAACATAGAAACTAATCCTACTGCGATAAAGAATCCAGATACGATATAAGCTAACTTACGTTTCTTTAAGAACTCGATGTTAATATTCTTAAACCAGTTTTTAGAGAAGTTTGTATTGAATGGTAAAGCAGAACCTTTTTCTACAGCACCGTCAATAAATAAACGTGTAATAAAAACAGCTGTAAATAATGAAGTAGCAATACCAATCATTAATGTTAAAGCGAAACCTTTAATAGGCCCTGTTCCAAATACATATAAGATAACCCCTGTTAATAAGGTAGTAATGTTTGCATCAATAATTGCAGATAATGCTCCTTTGATACTAAATCCTTCATCAACTGCTTCTCCTAAGCTTTTTCCTCCGCCTAATGCTTCTTTAATTCTTTCGAAGATAATTACGTTTGCATCTACAGACATACCAATTGTTAAGATAATACCTGCAATACCTGGTAATGTTAATACCGAGTTGAATGATGCTAAAATTCCGAAAATAAATAAGATGTTTACCACTAAAGCAACGTTTGCATATAAACCTGCTTTACCGTAGTATAAGAACATCCATACTAATACTAAGATGATAGCTAATCCGAACGACCATAAACTTGCGTTGATAGACTCTTGTCCTAAAGAAGGTCCAACAACCTCTGCTTGAATCATACGAGCTGGAGCTGGTAATTTACCTGCTTTTAATACTGTTGCAATATCTTTAGCTTCGTTAACAGTCATTAACCCTCCAGAAATCTGAGTACTACCATTTAAAATAGGTTCGTTTACAGATGGAGCAGTATAAACATAATCATCTAATACAACTGCTACGAATTTTCCAGCATTTTCAGTACTCATTTTAGCCCACTTCTTTGTTCCGTTACTGTTCATTAACATAGAAACTACTGGCTCAGATGGTCTTGTTGGGTGGAAATCTTGACGCGCATCAGCAATTACATCACCATCAATAGGTGCTTTATCTTTTCTGTTAGATTTGATAGCATATAACTTAAGCATTTCAAATAACTCAACATCTTGGTTTTGCGCATTTCTTTCTGGAGTAAAAGGCTTGTAATCCCATAAGAACTTCGCATAACGTAAGTTGTTTGGTAATAAAGCTCTAATGTCTTTATTTTTTAATAAGCTGTTTACTTTTGCAGTATCTGCAACCCTAGCATATCCAACTGTAGAACTTACTTGTTGAAGATTTGGTTGTAAATATGTAAATAACATTTTTTGCTCTGCTGCATCTTTAGATTCATCAGATTCACCTAATAAATCGTCAATACTATCTGCCTTTGTAGAGTCTTTTGCTTCTGTAGCTTCTTCAGCAGCGTCATCCTTTAATAATTCAATAGACTTTGCATTTGCTACTTGGAAGAACTGTACTAAGTCAGCATTTGTAAATACTTCCCAGAACTGTAATTCTGCAGTACTTTGTAATAAGTTCTCTACACGATCAATATCTTTTGCTCCTGGTAATTCTACTTGAATTCTACCTGAAGTTCCAATTCTTTGAATGTTTGGTTGAACTACCCCGAATTTATCAATACGGCTACGTAATACTTCAAAAGCAGTGTTGATAGAAGAGTTGATTTCTTCTTGTAAAGTCGATTTAACCTGCTCATTTGTTTTGTTGAAGTCTATTTTTTCACGTAAAGCTTTTGTTCCGAAAATGCTAGGGTCACTTAATTTAATACTTCCTTTGCTTGCTTTTTCGAACTCACTGTAGAATAAATCTAAGTAATTCTCTTGACTGTCTTTTTGTGCTTCATCAGCTTTCGCTAAAGCTTCTTTAAACACAGTGTTTTGAGAATCGTTAGACAATCCTATTAAGATGTCTTTTACAGAAACCTGTAAAATTGCATTAATACCCCCTTTTAAATCAAGACCAAGGTTCATTTCTTTCTCCCTGATGTCGTTGTAAGAGTACTGTGCAAATCCTAAGTTTACTACCTCTTTGTTGGCAACACTGTCTAAATATTTTCTTTCAAATCTAGCTAATGTTCTACCATCATTGTCTGGTACATTCTTTTTTGCGTATGCCTTGGCACTGTCTTCTACCTTGTTGGCGAAAAACGTGAAAGACAACTGATAAATACTTACTAAACCGAATAGAATAGCAAATAATTTAATTAATCCTTTGTTTTGCATTGTAAATAATTTAAATCGACTTTATTTTTAAAAAACGTGCAAATATAGGGTTTCAGCTAAAGAAAAGCGAATTCTTTTAACATATTTATCTCTTTCCTACAGAATTATGCAATTTTTAATAACAAATGGTCAAAATCATGGCAATTATATTGCGTATATTTACCTGCTTTTTTTTACAATAAAACAAACAATTTAAAAAGGATATTCATGGCACATTTAACAGATATAGAAATTGCCCAAGCGAAAGAATTAAAACATATAAAATACGTTGCTCAAAAATTAAGTATTGCTGAAGATGATCTTGAAATGTATGGTAAGTACAAAGCAAAATTACCTTTAGATTTAATTGATGAAGATAAAGTTAAAGAAAACAATCTAGTTTTGGTAACTGCGTTAACACCAACACCAGCTGGAGAAGGAAAAACAACAGTTTCTATCGGATTAACAGAAGGATTGAATAAAGTAGGTAAGCAAGCTACAGTAGTATTGCGTGAACCTTCTTTAGGACCTGTTTTTGGTATCAAAGGTGGAGCTGCTGGTGGAGGATATTCGCAGGTAGTACCAATGGAGGATATCAATTTGCACTTTACAGGAGATTTTAATGCAGTTGAAAAGGCCAATAATTTACTGTCTGCTTTGATAGATAACAACCTACAGAGCAAAGAGAATAATTTGAATATTGATCCACGTACCATATTATGGAAGCGTGTAATTGACATGAACGATCGTTCGTTGCGTCAAATAACCATCGGATTAGGAGGTACAGCCAATGGAATTCCGCGTGAAGATGGATTCAATATTACACCTGCCTCTGAGGTAATGGCGATTTTATGTATGGCGACTTCTTTTGATAATTTAAAAGAACGTTTAGGAAATATCTTTATCGGATTTACTTTTGATAAGAAACCAGTTTTTGCACGTGATTTAAAAGCACAAGATGCCATGGCTATTTTATTAAAAGACGCTATCAAACCAAACTTAGTACAAACCTTAGAAGAGAACCCTGCGATTATTCATGGAGGACCTTTTGCAAACATTGCACAAGGAACCAATACGATTATTGCTACAAAAATGGGATTGTCTTTATCTAATTATGTTGTTACAGAAGCTGGATTTGGAGCCGATTTAGGTGCAGAGAAGTTTTTAAATATCAAATCACAATATGCAGGATTGAATCCGAAGGCTGTGGTATTAGTTGCAACGATTAGAGCTCTACGTCATCATGGAGGATCTCCAAAAGAGGAATACAATACACCAAGTTTAGCACGTGTGCAAGAAGGATTTAAAAACCTAGAAAAGCACATTGAGAACATTCGAAAGTATGCTATTGAGCCTGTAGTAGCGATCAATTCATTTATTTCTGATTCTGAAGAAGAAGTAAACTTTGTAATTGATGCTTGTGCAAACCTAGGAGTAAAAGCAGTAGTATCTCGTGGATGGGCAAAAGGAGGTGAAGGAACCAAAGAATTGGCAAATGCGGTGGTAGATGTAGTTGAAAACAAAGCGACGCAGTTTAAGCCGTTGTATGCATGGGAGAGCCCAGTAAAAGAAAAGATTGAAACTATTGCCAAAGAAATTTACGGAGCATTAAACGTAGAATACAGTAAAAAAGCACAATTAAACTTACGTAGAATAGACCGATTAGGATTTAATGATTTTGCGGTTTGTATGGCGAAAACACAAAAATCTTTTTCAGATAATGATAAGTTAATCGGAAGACCAGAAGGATTTACAGTAACGGTAAGAGAAATTGAAATTGCTGCAGGAGCACAGTTTATCATTCCTATTTTAGGAA